>NZ_CP032157.1:7228792-7835990 GCF_003555545.1 Paraflavitalea soli
TTATGTGTTTGATGCTGCCATCAATGTGGGTACTAAAAACGTAAATAAGCGCGGCAAAAACCTGATCACGATCGAAGTACCCGACACCCTCCGGTCCAACCTGTCTGTGGCCATTACCGATGTAGCCATGGCCGATAAGGGGGAAGACAATATCATTTCCCGCCTCATGCTCACCGGTGATATAAAGGGAACCGTCAATGAGCCTTCTTACTATTTCAATGTGGTGGATGATTCCACACGGTATTACCTCGACCTGGTAATGATGACCAATGGCTGGCGCCGCTTTAAATGGCAGGACCTGGCTGCCGGCAAATTGCCCACTATTAAGTATCCCCGTGATAATTACCTGGCTTTGCAAGGTGAAGTGATGGGGGTGCCTCCCAGCCAGATACCAGCCGGTAGCAGCATCAATGCTTTTGTAGAAGGCAAAGATTCTTCCCGCCAGTTCTTTTCCCTGCCATTGGATGGACATGCCCGGTTCAGGGAAGGAGGATTGATCTTCTTTGACACGGTACGGGTGTATTACCAATTCAATAAGGATAAACGACTAACAGAACGGGCCGTAGTGAACTTTAACAACGGAACCTGGAAAGGGCAGAGTACCCTGCCGTTGGATTCGGCCTGGCGGATACCCGTACCGCTGGATACCAGCGCCCTCAACCGGAGCCGTTTCATTGCAGCAGAGGCCGAACGTATACGACCGGAGATCGCCCGGCAGATCAAGACGCTGGAAGCGGTAACCGTAAAGGCCAAAGTGCGTTCTGCCAAAGACCTGATGGACGATAAATACGCCCGTGGCCTCTTTGCCGGCGGCGATGCCATTTCCTTTGATATGGTCAATGATCCATTTGCCCAATCGGCCCAGAATATCTTCCAATACCTGCAGGGCCGCGTGGCGGGGTTGCAGATCAATATGAATGGCCCCAACGGGCCCTCCGTTTCCTGGCGCCAATCCAATACTTCTTTATTCCTCGATGAAATGCCGGTGGATGCCAACATGATCCAGAATATACCGGTTACAGATATCGCTTATGTAAAAGCGTTCCGTCCGCCATTCTTTGGTGCGTCGGGAGGTGGTTCCGGTGGCGCCATTGCCATCTATACCAGGAAAGGTAATGATGCTGCCAAGAACACTGCTTCCATTCCCGGTGGCATGGAAAAGAACCTCCTGGCGGGTTATGCCTCTTTAAAAGAATTTTATCAGCCGGATTACTCCAAAGAATCAGCGCTGCATGATGTGCCTGATGTACGTACTACCCTCTACTGGGCTCCTTACCTGCTCACAGATAAAGCAAACCGCAGGGTTACTGTCCAGTTTTACAACAATGATGTTACCAAACGCATCAAGATCATCATGGAAGGTATGAATGAAGAAGGCAGGCTTACACGGATAGAGAAACTGATCGAATAATAATTTGCCATCCTGAGCAATGTCACCCTGAGCTTGTCGAAGGGCTGTCGAAGGATTGACAGTAAGGAGCTTCAGCAAAATATTGATCCGCTATCGCTCATCCCGGTAGCGGATTTTTTTATTTCTTTAATACTGTAATGACCCTGCTGGGAGGGGTGGCCGGCTTTCCTGGCTCCATACTGTCGGGTGCGGTGCTTTTTTGTGTGGAATCTGTGACCGGCGGCAGTTTTCTGCTATACGAAAGTATAAAGGAGCTATACATCTTCATCATAGGGCCGCTTAACCGCAATTGATCATGCAGGGGGTCATTGATAATACCGCTTACCCGCATGGAATCATTCAGCCTGTTCACCGCAAAGCTGATCTGGTATGAAACATCCTGACCGGGCTTATTAACCTCTACATCATAAAACCAGGCGTGGTCATAATCGAGGTAAAAGGTAACAGACTTGTAATTTTTATCGAAAGAGACGGCGATCGTATCCAATGCGATCTCTTTGAGGGGAATGGAGTCCTGCTGGAACCAGGCGCTGTCGCGGTAGGTAATGTCTGTAGGATCATAGGCGGCAAAAACACGCAATTTGCTGCGAATGGAATCGGGCGTGTCATGAAGGGCAATCGTATCGTAAGGCGCCGCCACTTTGGGGCGGGTAGCTATATAATACATGGCGCCTCCGGCCAATACCATGATCAATAAAATCAGCCAGGTTGTGCGCATCTTGTCTGTTTTATAGTTCGGTGCTACAAATCTATACAATTTATGTGCCTGCCTGTTTTAAAACCTCCGGGTTTAATTTATCCATAGGGTGGTTAGGTTACTATTGAAGCATATGTCAACTTTATGGTCCCAAAAACATTCTTCACTTTAAAACACAATTAGTATGAAAAACAATCAGTTTTCTCCTATGACAGAAAAGGAAATGATGGAAGTGAATGGCGGTGGCCTGGTAGATACCCTCACTGGTCTGCTGGGTGGTCTTCCATTGGTAGGCCCCTTGCTTACGCCTGTTTTGAACACAGTTAAACAACTGCTGGCTTCACTGGGACTTAATCTGCCTGTATAAGGATGTCGGGAATATATAGTCAGTAAGGGCCGGAACGCACACCGGCCTTTTTTTATGCCCCCGGCCAACTATGTTTGGAATACGCATTGTATCTCAACAGGGTATAGGTCTTACCTCATTTCAGTAAGGGATAATTGTGCATATCTTTTTTGATACAGGTATGCATTCCTGGTAGCTGGAATCCGCTACATCTTCACTTAATCAATTCATTCAGATACTCCTCCTGCTGTGTAAGCCTCCTCCTGCTTACAACCTATGGCTATAATTTAACCACTGTGTGGTTAGGTAAAAAGGTGGATAAAAAGCAATTTTAACACATCAATACATTCTTCATTTTTAAAGCCATTTTTATGAGAAACTTTGATCAATTCGAAGCATTATCTGAAACAGAAGTAGCAGCCATCAATGGTGGTGGTTTGCTGGATGGTGTGACAGCCCTCCTTACTGGTGCTGGTAATGCACTTACAGGGGTAGGTGGTGTGACTGCCGGTGCAGGCAATGCGCTCACATCAATTGGTGCCGGTACAGGCGCTGCACTTGGCGTGATCGGTGCAGGTGTAGCTACTTTCCTCGCTAATCTGAAGCTGCCTGCTTTACCTACTGTGTAGGCGCTAGCGCACACTCCATCCAGGAGGACATCGTATTCCCGCACATCAGTTATACTGCAGGCGGTACGCCTGGTTAGGTACTGATGAAATAAAACGTATTCACTTGGACGGTGATGGCAGAAAGAATCGCGAAATCTTTTCTGAAGCCTTAAAAGGTCGGTTTCGTGCCGGCCTTTTTTTTACCTGTTACTTACAACCTGTACCTATAATTTAAACATACGGTGGTTAGGTAAATAAGCGGGTATAGGTCAACTTTATTGGCTAAAAGATTCCTTCACTATTAAAATACATTGTATGAACAACTTTGATCAATTTGAAGCATTAACAGCAACAGATGTAACAGATATCAATGGCGGTGGCCTGCTGGATTTCCTGGCGCCCGGCATCCTGGTAAATGATCCGCTCGGTCTCCTACGCAATATTGTCGATCCGCTGCTTACCGGCGCAGGCGCTAATCCGCTTGCCGGCAACCTGGGAGGGCTCATAAACAATCTGCTCAGCGCCCTGCGTCCGCTGCCTGGCTCTATTATACCTCAATAGGTCAGCCATTCCGCGATCAGATAAATAAGCGGGTATTGGTATTCCTCAACAGGTAAAATATTCTTTCTCAATAAAATAATTGTATGAACAACGTGGATCAATTCGAAGCATTAACAGAAGTGGAAGCCGTAGAAACCAATGGTGGTGGTTTGCTCGATCTTCTCTATCCCACTATCATCATCAACGATCCACTTGGTCTTGTGGGCACCCTGGTCGATCCGATTGTTACAGGTGCACTAAACGCAGGGCAAAGTATTATTAACGGGCTAACCAGTGCAATAAATAATCTGCTTGGTAGCCTGAAAGGTATTAAGCTCTAATATTCGTCTTGTGTAGTATCTGTTTTGTTGGTGACGCCTTTTGTTTGCAAAGCAAAGAAAAGGCGTCACCTCTTTATTTGCCGTTTCTTATTATGCATTGTAAAAATTTATGTATGAGCTCCTTTCCCGGGACGGTCTTAGTAGCTGCTTCTACGCCAGGCTGCCTTAGCGGGCTTGGGCATTTCTACCATATCCAGTAATTCGGAGGGTTTTATCTGTAATATCTGGCATACTTCATAGTACCGGTCAAGGGTAATGGGCGTTTTGCCATTCTCCAGCCGGCTATAGGCGTTTTGCGATATGTGCAGCATCACCGCCATATACTCCTGCGAGTATTCCCTGTTGCGTCGAAGGATCCTGATCTTGGTGGCGATCGATTCAGTAGTTGATATGGTTTGCGGTAACATAATTTCATCAGGTTTTTGGATTGGCCCTTTTTGCCGGTCCCGGCGGCCTTTGTTTTTCATGTAAGAATATATTTGGATCTGCCTCACCCATGTCCAGGAACTGCTACGCCATGGGTTTACAGCAGTTATACAGTGATCACACCCTGGTGTTGCTCCCACAACTGCGCATACATGGCTTTATTGGCCAGCAACTGTTCATGCGAACCCTCCTCGTGCAATTGTCCATTCTTCAGCACTACGATCTTGTCGGCCTTAATGATCGTGCTCAGCCGGTGCGCAATGATAATAATGGTCTTACCTGCCTTCCGCCAACGTTGCATCGTGTTTTGCACCAGTTGGTCGGCAATGGGATCAAGGGAAGAAGTGGCTTCATCCATGATCAGGATATCCGGCTGCCGGTATAAGGCACGGGCTATCGCCAGCCTTTGCCGCTGTCCGCCGGAAAGCGTGGCCCCATGTTCTCCCAGCCAGGTATTGAACCCGGCCGGCAACTGTTCTACAAATTCGATAATGCCCAGCTCCGTAGCAATATTGAGTACCTGCTGTATATCCGGCTCGAAATCGCCCACCGCAATATTTTCCAGCACCGTGCCGGCAAACAGGTCCACCTGTTGCGGTACCACACTTACGCGCTGACGTAAACTTTCCATATCCAGGTACTTGATGTCTTTGCCGCCAATGCTGATATGACCACTCCTTACCGGGTAAATGTTTTGCAATAAAGACATCAGGGTCGATTTGCCACTGCCGCTTTCTCCTACAATAGCTGTAATACAACCGGCTGGTATGGTAAGGCTGAATTGGCGAAACACTTCTGCCCGCGTGCCATAACGGAATCCCACTTCGTGGAAAACAATATCACCCGTGGCGCCCGGCGCCAGCTTCATCTTGTGCGTACTGTCTTCCTGCTCCAGGTCCATGATCTCAAACAAACGGTCGGCTGCTATCAGTGCATCCTGCATGCTTTTATTGGCGCCGATGATACCCATTGCCGGGCCGGTGAAATAACCGATCAGGGCATAAAAGGAGAGCAACTCACCGGCGCTCAGGCTGCGGTTCACCACCATGTAGGCACCCGCCCACAATAAGGCTACTACCAGCAGGCTGGTGGCGAAGCTGGCCACGTTACCTGCATAAATATTGAAGATGCTGGTCTTGTAGATCGTTTGCAGCAAACGGATGAACTTCGATTCCGTTTTCATATTGGCATGTTCCTCCAGCCCAAATCTTTTGATGGTGCTGATGGTATTCAGCGATTCTACCAGCTGACTGCCCAGCTCCGCATTGTTCTCCATCAGCGTGCGTTGCCATTTCTTGTTAAACCGGTTACTCGCCCAATACAATAAGATATAAATGGGAATGATGGTCAGCACCAGCAGGGCCAGCTTCCATTGGTATACAAACATGACCAGGAAGGAAAAGGCTACAATAAAAACATTGACCACCAGGCCGGTAGCCGTCTCATTGATGAATGATCTTATTTTCACCGCATCGGTAATGCGGGAAGTGATCTCGCCCACCCGCATCGTGTCGAAGAATTGCTGGGGCAGTTTCAACAAATGCTTATAATATCCCAATATCAACCGGGCGTCTATTTGCTGACCGGTCTTCAGGGCAAAAACACTCTTGAAACCGCCGATAAATAATTGCAGTACGAGGATGAGCAGCATCGTTACACCCATCATATTCAGTAAGCGGGTATTACCGCCGATCAATACATGGTCCACAATATTCTGTACATACAGCGAGGTGGCCAGGCCGAGGATGGTATAGATCGCGGCGCCGAAGATGATCTGTAAGGTCACTTCCTTGTGCGGTCGCAGCAATAGCCAGAAGCGCCGGAGATGTGATATTTTCTCATTGCCTGCTTTGAATGATTCGGCAGGCATCAGTAAAATGATCACCCCTGTCCAGATATCTTTAAAAGATTCGTGCGTATGCTGGTGTATTTCCCCGTCGAAGGGGTCCATTACCTGTATAAATTCCCTGGTCACCTTGTAGATCACTACATAATGACTCAGGCGCTTGTTGATCACCACATGGGCAATGGCCGGTACCGGCATATTGAACAGTGCTTCGAAACTGCCCTTTACCCCTTTGGCTTCAAAACCTATTTTTTGAGCTGCTTCAATGAGTCCCAGTACATTCGTGCCCTTGGTATCCGTGCCGGCATACTGGCGGATGGCAGCTATGGGCAGCTGCAGGTTGTAATAAGCCGCCACTGATTGCAGGCAGGCCGCTCCGCAATCTGTAATATCGTGCTGCTTTACTTTGATGTTTTTTTTCATGGTATTGGTGCAGGTGCCGGTTATGGTAAATGGAGGTATCTATTGGACATTACTGCCTTTTGAATGCGGGTTGATCCAACTGTCGGCCCGTTCATACAATAATTGCAACAATCCCCGGCGGGCCAGGATAAACCGGCACTGCATCGTCATACCTTTTTTAAGGTATCCTTTAACGCCATTGGATAGTTGCAGGTAATTTTTATCCAGTACACATTTTACTTTGAAGACCGGTGCATTATTGATCAGCGTAAAATCATTGTCTACCGATTGTACCTTGCCCGGCAGGATCCCCCAGGAGTTATAATTAAATGCATCTACCTGGCATTTGACCGCCATACCAGCATAGATATAGCCAATATCCTGGGGTGATACATATACTTCGGCTACCATACCCGAATCGGGAGAGATATAACCGATCAGCTCCCCATTCTGTACACTGCCGCCTGCATAGCGGCCACTGAACTGCTGTACCGTGCCGGCTACCGGCGCCCTGATCTCCAGCAGGTCTTTCTCCTTTTGCAATTGCTTTTTGCCGGCCTGCAATTGCCGCTTTTCCAGGCGCAGGCGTTCCAGGTCCTGCTGCCATTGGCTGTTTTGGGCTGCTATGGCTGCCTGGTACACAGCCCTGGATTGCTCGTAAGCATATTTCTTTTCGAGGAATTCTTTTTTGGCGATGATCTTGTCGTCGTACAGTTTGCTGTACATCTGGTAATCCGATTTCAGCTTGTCCAGTACTGAGCGTTTTTCGGCGAGATTGGCCTGGAAGCCCAGGTATTGCTGTTTGTAGAGATTGGAGTAGAGGCGGGCGGGGCCGGCGCCTTTGGCCAGCAGCGCCAGGTCGTGCATATGCGTTTCCCGCTGCGACAGTTCAAAGCCCGTCTGGTCCAGCTTATCATTGGTCACCTCCTGCTGCAGGCCCAGCAGCAGCTGTCCTTCTTTTACGTGTTCTCCTTCCTTCACGTATACCGTAGCAATATTGGCGCTGGTAAGGCTGCGCAATTCTGATTTTTCCGTCAGGGGCCGCACTATACCGGGCACATTGACCGATACATCTACCTTAATAAAAATAGCCGCGATAAGCGCTGCTACAACAGCACCTGTCACAAGGGTATAGATGATCTGGCTCCTGGGCTGCACTTTGGGCAGCCAGGAATAGGCAGAATCCTGCATCATTTCCGCCGGGAAGATCCTGGGCATGAAGTCACGATTTTGTTACACAAACAAATTCCAACAGGTCAATAAATGGGGTATCACACACAGGTTTAAAACTGAAAAGGAGTGAGGTTGTAGTTTCTGATCCTTGGTTGGGTGCCTTAACGTATACGAATCCATGTTTAACCCGGATTCTATATTATTCAAAAATAACATAACAAGACGATATGGCCCTATCTTAAACCTTTTACGCATATTTTAACCGCGTAGGTTTTAAATTAGCCGTCGATCGTCTATTTTAAAACCCCGGCTGCTACTTTAGCACTGCCATGTTTACTGTTTTATGCCGCAGAGCCAGGCCTTCCCTGGCTGTATCCAGGTTGCTTCATGGCCTCTTCCTCTTCTCTTCAAGGCTTCATCTACCTTGTATCTTAGGTTCATCCTAGGCTCATCTTAGGGTCATCCTAGGGTTTTTCCAGGGAAAATACCTCTTAATAAACCTAAGATGACCTGAAGATAAATAGAGCATGACACTATAATACAAGGAGGAAGAGAGTACCTAAAGGCCTGACTGAGACCAGCATCTTTTGAAATAGCGCTTCATTTTTCTGATCTTTAAGCGCTGCATTTGCCATTATCTTTGAAAAGTAAATGAATTCCATGCACATAGCCGCTATTATAGCCCACCTCGAATCCATAGCGCCTCCCTCCCTGCAGGAAAGCTATGACAATGCCGGCCTGCTTACGGGCGATGCCGCCTGGGAATGCACCGGCGTACTTTGCACCCTCGATACCACGGAAGCGGTGATCCTGGAAGCGGTGGCCCGGAAATGCAATATGGTGGTAGCCCATCATCCCATCATTTTTGGCGGGTTGAAGAAGATCAATGGAAAGAATTACGTGGAGAAAGCCGTTATAGCCGCCATTAAGCACGATATAGCCATCTATGCTATCCATACCAACCTCGACCATGTACTGGCCGGGGTAAACGGGAAAATGGCCGACAAGCTGGGCCTGGTAAAAAGGTCCGTCCTGGCGCCCAAAGCATCCACCCTGAAAAAGCTCTACACCTTTGTGCCCCTGGCACAGGCCGAACAGGTACGGTCCGCCCTCTTTACCGCGGGGGGAGGCCATATAGGCCAATACAGCGAATGCAGTTTTGGCGTGGAGGGAGAAGGTACTTTTAAGGGCGGAGAGGGCACCAATCCCTTTGTAGGACAGCCTGGTACCCGGCATGAGGAAAAAGAAGTGAAACTGGAAGTCATCTTCCCGGCCTGGCTGCAAACGGCCTTGGTGAAGGCCCTGATAGCCGTACACCCCTACGAGGAAGTGGCCTACGATGTGGTAGAACTGGCCAATACCCACCCGGGTATGGGATCGGGACTGCTGGGTGAACTGCCCGACCTGCTGGAAGGAAAAGACCTGCTGGCCCTGGTAAAAAAGGAATTCGGGCTTACCGTCATCCGTCATACGCCCTTACTGGACAAGCCGGTAAGGAAGGTAGCCCTTTGTGGGGGTGCTGGTAGCTTTCTGGTTTCCAAGGCTTTAGCTGCCGGAGCCGACTTTTTCATCACTGCCGATATGAAATACCATGAGTTTTTCGATGCCAACGACCGGATGGTAATTGCCGATATTGGCCATTTTGAGAGCGAGCAGTTTACTACCGCCCTGTTGATTACTGTTTTGCAGGAAAAATTCACTACCTTTGCCGTCCTAAAAAGCGAAGTGAAAACCAATCCGGTACGTTACTTCGTCTGATCTGGCCAAAGCAATTTGGGAACTTATCTGCAAATAAAAAAACCATAAAGCATATATGGCTAACGTAAAAGAGTATTCTGTTGAGGAGAAATTATCCTCATTGGTTTCCCTCCAAAAAATTGAATCTAAAATTGATGAGATCCAGGTTCTGAAAGGTGAGTTGCCGATGGAAGTGAGCGACCTGGAAGATGAAATACAGGGTTTGCATGCCCGTCAAACGCGTATTGAAGAAGAGATCAATGGTATCCAGGAATTCATCAATACCAAGAAGAACCTGATCAAGGATGCAGAAGCCCTGATCAAGAAATACGAAAAGCAAAGTGAGAATGTAAAGAACAGCCGTGAGTTTGAAGCGATCAACAAAGAGATCGAAATGCAGCAACTGGAAATGAAGCTGGCTGAAAAGCATATCCGCGATGCCAACGAAGAGATCGCTGAAAAAGTAGTGATCCTCGACAAGGCAAAGAAGAACATCGCTGCCAAAGAAGGTGTGTTGAACACCAAGAAAGGTGAACTGGAAAAGATCATCGCTTCTACTGAAAAGGAAGAAACACACTTCAATAAACTGTCTGCCGAAGCCCGTGAAAAGGTAGAAGAGCGTTTACTGAATTCATATGACCGCATCCGTAAGAACTACCGCAACGGTCTTTCTGTAGTGCCTGTAGAGCGTGATGCCTGTGGTGGTTGCTTCAATGCCATCCCTCCTCAGCGTCAGAGTGAGATCCGCCAGCGTAAGAAGATCATTGTTTGCGAAAACTGTGGTCGTATCCTGGTAGACCGCGACCTGTTTGACAGCGTGGAAGTAAAGTAGTCCAAAGTGTCTTGTAATATTGAAAAGGCGTTCTGCAATGAGCGCCTTTTTTTATTATGCCTATATTGCAGTATCTATGAACCACCGGCTGTATTGTCATATTCTCTTGTTACTGCTCATTCCGGTGCTGCCCGCTGTGGCGCAAAAGACCTTCGATTTCAATATTGCCTGCCGGCAGGCCTATAAAGAGATCATTCAATTGAAACTGGAAAATGGCCAGCGCTTATTGAATGCAGAAAAAGCCCGGCATCCCAACAACCTCATTCCTTATTTCCTGGAGAACTATATTGATTTCTTCACCCTCTTCTTCAATGAAGATCCGGCAGTATACAAAGCCAGCAGCAGTCACCTGGAAGATCGCCTGGACCGCATGAATGAAGGGCCGGAAGATTCACCCTGGTACCTCTACACCAAATCGGTATTGCATTTTCAGTGGGCGGCCATCCGCATTAAGTTTGGCGAGCGCTGGGATGCAGGGTGGGAGTTCCGCCGCTCTTACCTGCAGGCCAAGGACAACCTGAAAGCCTGGCCCTCTTTTTCACCAAACCTGTTGTATAATGGCGCCATGCAGATGGTAACGGCTACCATACCCGATGGCTACAAATGGCTGAGTAACCTGCTGGGCATGAAAGGCAATATGAAAGCGGGTATGGAACGGGTAACGAAATTCCTGAATGCCAAAGATGAATGGGCACAGCTGTTCCATGAAGAAGCGGTGTTTTATTATTGTTACCTGCAGTTCTACCTCAACAATGATAAGCAAGGGGTGGCTGCCTTTATCGGGCAGCAACAACTGGATGTAGTGAACAATCACCTGTTTACCTACCTGGCGGCCAACCTGAGCCTCAACAATCAACAGGCCGATAAAGCAAAGCAGGTACTGGAAGCCAGGAGCCAGGCAGCAGGTTACCTGGCAACACCCGTATGGGACCTGGAAATGGGATATGCCAAACTGCACCACCTGGAGCCGGATGCTCCTGTTTACTTTGAACAATTCCTCCGCAACTTCAAAGGAAAGTTCTATGTGAAAGATGTGTTGCTGAAACTAAGCTGGTCTTATTACCTGCAGAACGACCAGGCAAAGGCCAGCTGGTACCGGCAGGAAATTGGCAAAAGGGGCAATACCGATACCGATGCCGATAAGCTGGCGCAAAAAGAAACAAAAGCTACGCGCTGGCCCAATCGTTTGTTGCTGGAAGCCAGGTTGCTGAATGACGGCGGGTATCACCGGGAAGCATTGCGCCTGTTGCATGGTAAAACGACGGCCGATTTTCCACAGATCGAAGATCGCCTGGAATTTGCCTACCGGGTAGGCCGCCTGTACGATGACCTGGGGGCAGATGACGACGCGATCATTTTTTATAAAGACGCCATTGCCCTGGGCGAAGACCGCAAGGAATATTTTGCCGCCCGGGCGGCCCTTCATATCGGATTTATCTACGAAGAGCGCAAGGATAAGGCCACTGCCATCTCCTGGTTTGAAAAATGCATCAGCATGAAAGACCATGATTTTAAAAATTCCCTCGATCAGCGGGCAAAAGCCGGAATAGGAAGATGCAAGGAATAGGATCAATATTTAAAGGTGGGCCGCCCTGCCGTTCTGCAGAGCCGCGCTGCAAGGCGACTCACCTTTTTGATTACGAATGAGGAAAACATCTTTATAGAAATACTTCCGGATTAGCTAATTTGCCGAATCGTTGACTCCCTATGCTAAAGAAACTTTTTATTCAGAATTACGCAATTATTGACGAGATCGAGATCGACTTCTCGGCTAAGCTGAATATCATTACCGGTGAAACCGGTGCCGGTAAATCGATCCTCATGGGCGCCCTGTCCCTGATCCTGGGCGACCGGGCCGATTCTTCCGTCTTATTGGACCGCGCCAAAAAAAGCGTGGCTGAAGGAACCTTTGAAACCAACGGGCAAAAAGAAATAAAAGCCTTCCTGAAGGAGTATGACCTCGATACGGAAGATGAACTGGTCATCCGCCGTGAAATAGCTGCCAATGGTAAATCGAGGGCTTTTGTAAATGATACACCAGTCAACCTGGAACAATTGCGCCAGTTGAGTTCCCTCCTCGTCGACCTGCACCGTCAATTCGATACCCTCGACCTGGGCGCTTCAGATTTTCAGCGCGATGTGCTGGATGCCCTGGCTGGTCATGGTGCTTTGTTACAGCAGTACCGCAGTTTGTTCACCCAATGGCAACATGCACGTCATGAACTGGACAGCCTGCAACAACAGAAGAACCAATTCACCAAAGAATACGATTACAATAAATTCCAATACGACGAACTGGAAGAAGCAGCACTGAAAGAAAACGAGCTGGAAGAAACAGATACCACCCTCAAATTGCTGAGCAATTCGGAAGGTATTAAAAGCGCGCTTACCAAGGTTGCTTATGAATTGAATGAAGGCGAGCAACCGATGGTGCAGCAACTAAAGTCGCTGTGCAACCAGTTGCAGTCATTCACCGGCTACCATACCGATTTGCCCGTCCTTCTACAAAGACTGCTATCGGCCCAGATAGAATTGCAGGACATTGCCGATGAAGTGGAGCGCATCAATGACCATGTGCAGTATGACCCGCAGCGCATAGAGCAGCTGAATGACCGCATGGCTGTTGGTTACAAGCTCCTGAAAAAACATGGCGTGAAAACCACTGCCGAATTGCTGGCCATTAAAGCTACGCTGGAAGAAAAGCTGCAGGCAGTGTTGAATATAGATGAAGCTATACTCAACAAAGAAAAAGCCGTACAGCAATCTCTGCAGGAAGCGCAGGCGATCGCTAAGACTATTTCAGCCAACCGGGTGAAGCAAATAAAGCCTTTGCAGGATAAGGTCAATAAGCTGCTGGCACAGGTAGGTATGCCCAATGCCCGGCTGCAGGTAGATGCCCAGCAGGCTGATGTACTGCAGGTACATGGCATAGATGTGATCGAATTCCTGTTCGATGCCAATAAAAGCAATCGTTTTGAGCCCATCCGTAAAGTGGCTTCCGGTGGTGAATTAAGCCGGTTGATGTTGTGCATCAAATCGCTGGTAGCGCAATCCCTCGACCTGGGTACCCTGATCTTTGATGAAATTGATACCGGTATTTCCGGTGAGGCTGCCAAACAGGTGGGTATTATCATGAAAGACCTGGCCAAAAAACGCCAGTTGATCAGCATTACCCATCAGCCGCAGATAGCCGGCAAGGCCGATTACCACTTCTTTGTGTACAAACAGATCAAGGGAGATACGATCAAAACGAATATCAAATTACTCTCCCAGGAAGAGCGGATCACGGCCATCGCCAAGATGCTCAGTGGTGAGAAGCCTACAGCGGCTGCCCTGGAAAATGCCCGTGAAATGGTGATGAACTAATGTTTTTGCTCCCCAATATTTTTCTCAATCCCTTTCTCCTGGTAACCTGGGTATTACTGGGTGTATTGCCCGCTTATTACCTCAATAAATACTTATTGAAGCTGGTGCGGCCGAAAGAATCCGTGCTGCGATTTCTCGCTTACCTGATAATTGTGATAGCCTTCACACTATTATATACCAGTATAGTGATATTCGTGTTGTCAAAAACAGTCTTCAGCTACTAACCCGCTTATTGTTATGTTACCTATCCTCAAATTAATGTTGTTCCCGCTGTTGGGTGGTATCGTATTCCTGGCAGGTTTTAGGGCCTACCGCTATTTCAATGAAAAGATCATTAGCAGCCGGTCCTTACCAGCCTTGCTCCTGTATACCGGCTTGTTGATAGCTGTCAATATAAGCATTGTAGTAGTAGGAATATTAACGCTGGTAAAGGTATATGAGTGGTTGAGCTGAGTTTTAATTGTCAAATATTCCTATTTTTACGCCTCAACCATCATAAAAAACAATAAACTATAAGCCAGTTATGTCGTACAACCTGCTTAAAGGAAAGAAAGGGATCGTATTTGGGGCCTTAGATGAGAAATCCATTGCCTGGAGAACTGCACTGCGCTGCCATGAAGAAGGCGCTCAGCTGGTATTGACCAATGCACCGGTAGCCATGCGGATGGGAGAGATCAATAAACTGGCCGAAACAACCAAAGCGCCTGTGATCCCTGCCGATGTAACCAATATGGATGACCTGAAGAAGCTGTTTGAAGAAGCCATGAAGCATTTTGGTGGTGGTATTGATTTTATCTTACACTCCGTGGCCATGGGCATGAATGTGCGCAAGGGCAAGCATTATACAGAGATCGATTATAACTGGAACCAAAAAACACTGGATATATCTTCCATGTCCTTGCACCGCGTATTGCGCACTGCCTGGGATATGGATGCTTTGAATGAGCACGCCAGCGTGGTAGGTCTTACCTATATTGCTGCACAACGTGTGTTCCCCGACTACAATGAAATGGCCGATGCCAAAGCCCTGCTGGAAGCAGTAGCGCGCAACTTTGGTTATCATTATGGCATTCGTAAAAAAGTAAGGATTAATACCGTATCACAATCACCGGTAAAGACAACTGCTGGCAGTGGTGTAAAGGGCTTTGATGGATTCCTGACCTATGCCGAAAAGATGAGCCCGTTGGGTAATGCCAGTGCTGATGACTGCGCCAACTATTGTGTTACCCTGTTCAGCGATCTTACTAAGATGGTAACCATGCAGAATCTCTTCCATGATGGCGGATTCTCTTTCACGGGTGTAACACAAGCTGTGATCGATCAGATGGAGAAATAATTACGAGCTTATTATTAGCTAAAAGAGAATGGTGAGCCGCCCCCGAAGGGCGACCCACCATTCTCTTTTTTGTTGTATCGCATTAAAATTAAAAAGAGTGGGTATGTTAAATGCAAAGGGTTGGTATGTTAAATGCAAAGGATGGGCATGTTAAATGCAAAGGGTGGGTCGCCTTCTTAAGGCGGCTCACCCTTTGCATTTGTATTTTAGACAGAATAAAAAAGCGAACCGCTTAGGTCCGCTTTATCAATTAAGTAAGTAGGGTATTAATATTCGTCTTCGTTGAAGAAGAAGTCATCCTGACTGGGGTAATCGGGCCAGATGTCCTCAATACCCTCATAGATCTCTCCTTCATCTTCCAGTTCCTGGAGATTTTCTACCACTTCAATAGGTGCGCCACTACGGATAGCGTAGTCGATCAATTCGTCCTTGGTAGCAGGCCAGGGTGCGTCTTCAAGATATGATGCTAATTCTAGTGTCCAAAACATGGGATGCCCGTTTTAAAAATTTTATCAGGAAATTGCTTTGTACATCCTTTCAACAAAGCCGCAAAACCTAACAATTATTGTCGGGGGACTGTTGCATGGAACCCGGTTTTCTTATCCGGCAGGCAAAACGGTACCCGGCAATTTTTTCGCAAAAGTAACCTTCTTCGCGAAAAAACCAAATCAATCTTTGAAAAGCGGGGTCAACATTTTCTTAAAAAAAGTAACCTGCCGTCCGGCCGGGCCGGAAGCCAATGGTTTGTAGTATCTTGACCCTTTGTTTCACAATTCGCAATACATGTTAACGGCCACCAACATACATAAATATTACGACCAGCTTTGGGTACTGAAAGGAGTAGATCTGACCATCAAACAGGGGGAAATTGCCAGTATTGTTGGCCCTTCCGGTTCCGGAAAAAGTACTTTACTCCACATTTTAGGCACCCTGGACCAGCCCAGTAAGGGAGAGGTCATGATCAACGGCCAGAAAATCAACTTTTTTGCGGATAAGCAGGTGGCTGCTTTCCGGAATCATCATATTGGTTTTGTATTCCAATTCCATCATTTGCTGCCCGAATTTACCGCGGTAGAAAATGTCTGCATACCCGGCTGGATGGCCGGCCGCAAGAAAAAAGAGGTGGCCGAAAGGGCCGTACAGCTGCTGGAAATGCT
Source organism: Paraflavitalea soli (assembly GCF_003555545.1). Taxonomy (GTDB): domain Bacteria; phylum Bacteroidota; class Bacteroidia; order Chitinophagales; family Chitinophagaceae; genus Paraflavitalea; species Paraflavitalea soli. The sequence goes on from NZ_CP032157.1 coordinate 7,245,011, forward strand.
GGGATTGGGAAGCCGGCTCGAAAATAAGCCCAATGCCTTATCGGGCGGCGAGCAGCAGCGGGTGGCTGTTGCCCGGGCCCTGATCAATAATCCCAAAATTGTATTTGCCGATGAGCCTACAGGCAACCTGGATTCGGCCAATGCCCGGGAGTTGCACCAGCTCTTTTTCGACCTGCGCAAACAGTTCAACCAAACTTTCCTGATCGTAACGCACAATGAGGAGCTGGCGCAAATGAGCGACAGGATCTTGCATATGAGAGACGGGAAAATGGTAATTTAAACTCTTGGCTTCCAGGGTATTTCCGGGGCTTGCAGCTGTTGGCCGGTGTAGCGGGCCAGCATAAACAGGTAATCGCTCAGGCGGTTGATATATTGAAGAATGATGGCTTCTACTTCCTGGCCTTCCAGTTCCAGTCTTACACAACAACGTTCGGCACGACGGCATACGCAACGCGCTATATGCAGCTGTGATACGGTGGGATGACCTCCGGGCAGAATAAAGTGCTTCATAGGAGGCAGTGCTTCCGTCATCCGGTCAATCTCTTTTTCCAGGAAATGAATATCAGTATCCTTCAGATCGGGGATACGCATTTTGGGCTCTTTGATGGGATCGCAGGCCAGGGCGCTGCCAATAGTGAAGAGGCGGTCCTGTACTTCCTGCAGCACGGCACGGCTGGTATCGTCCATTATGAGGTCGCGGCAAAGACCGATATAGGAGTTCAACTCATCCACGGTGCCATAAGCTTCTATGCGCAGGTGCGATTTGGGAACCTTGGTGCCGCCGATGAGGGAAGTATTGCCTTTATCACCGGTTTTAGTATAGATCTTAAAGGCCATGCTGTTTCGTGTTTTGAGTTTCGTGTTTAGCGTTGCTCCGCGAATTGGAATTGTTGAGACAAATGTAAGCGGTTAAGGTTTACAGATTTATTCAGCCTGTTACACCTGAGAACCCGAAACTCCAAACCCGAAACGCTACACTGTTACCAGCTGATCGCTACGGCGTTTATCACTTTCAATAACGCCATCACGCAACCGTACGATGCGGTGGGCATGGTTGGCAATATCTTCTTCATGCGTTACCAGTACCACGGTATTGCCGCTTTCCTGGATCTTGCCAAAGATGTCCATGATCTCGATGGAGGTTTTGGTATCGAGGTTACCGGTAGGCTCATCGGCCAGTATAAGGGAGGGGCTGTTGACCAGGGCCCGGGCTATGGCTACCCGCTGATTTTGTCCGCCCGAAAGTTCATTGGGTTTGTGGTGGCTTCTTTCTTCCAGGCCTACTTTCTGGATCACCTCCATGGCCATTTCCGTCCGTTGCTTTTTGGGAACACCGGCATATACCAGTGGAAGGGCCACATTTTCCAGGGCTGTGAGGCGGGGCAGAAGGTTGAACTGCTGGAATACGAACCCGATCTCCGAATTGCGTACCTCAGCCAGGGAGTCATCCACCATTTTACTTACATCCTGTCCGTTCAATATGTATTTTCCGGCGGTGGGCGTGTCCAGGCAGCCCAGGATATTCATGAGGGTACTCTTACCCGACCCCGAAGGTCCCATGAGGGCCACATACTCGTTTTTAAGGATATCCAGGTTGATTCCTTTCAGTACGCGGATCTCCTGTCTACCCATGAAATAGCTCTTACGGATCTCTTCCAGGTGAATAATAGACTTCATCATGATATTTGGTTGATGCGTACGCTAGGCTTCCGTTTTCCGGATCACTTTGGGTACTTTAAAGAATATGCCATCTGTGTCGGGAGCATTTTTAACCCCTTCCTCCCTGGATACCGATCCCTGCACCACATCTTCCCTCAATACATTGACGTTATCCGACATGTGTAACAGGGGGGCAACACCTTCCGTATCCAGCTCATTCAGTTTGTCGACAAAATGGATCATTCGTTGCAGGTCATGCTTAATTATTTCTTTCTCAGCTTCATTGAACTGCAAACGGGCCAGGTTGGCGAGGTTTTCCACTAATGCGTCATTGACTTCCATACCTAACAAAAATAGTTGAAAAAACATTCCGGATGTAGAATTTAGGATTTCGTATTACTCCGTACACAGCGCCTGTTGATTACCTGCCTGTTCGTGCTTGTTTTAAGCCCAATAGGCATGCCTTTAGTTGTTTATCAGCGATCTGTCCCCATCCGAAATTCTACATCCTAAATCCGAAATCGTCTTATCTTCGCCCCCTTATGGAAAAGCGTGATCAGCAACAGATTGTTATGAGCGGTATCCGTCCCACCGGCTTTTTACACCTGGGTAATTACTTTGGGGCCTTGCGCAATTTTGTGCGTATGCAGGAAGAATATCCCTGCTTTTTTATGGTGGCAGACCTCCACGCGCTGACCACCCATCCGGATACAAAAGAACTGAAAACGAATATCCACCGGGTACTGGCCGAACACATTGCCTGTGGCCTGGATCCCGATAAAGCCGCCCTGTATTGCCAGAGCCATGTATTTGAGACCTCCGAACTGTACCTCTACCTCAATATGCTGGCCTATAAAGGTGAACTGGAGAAGACCACCACCTTTAAAGACAAGGCCCGTTTGCAACCGGATAATATTAACGCCGGTTTACTTACTTATCCTGTATTACAGGCAGCTGATATCCTCCTGCACCGGGCGGCCCTGGTGCCGGTAGGCAAAGACCAGGAGCAACACCTGGAAATGTCGCGTACCTATGTAAACCGGTTCAACCACCGGTATGGTGAGGTGTTCCCCGAACCATTTGCCTTCAACTATGGGGAGCAATTGGTAAAAGTGCCCAGCCTTGATGGCGCCGGCAAAATGAGCAAGAGTGAGAACCAGAACGCTACACTCTACCTGTCTGATACTGATAAACTGATCCTTGATAAGGTTAAGAAAGCCAAGACCGACAGTGGCCCCACTGTTCCCAATTCTGTAAAGCCCGACTATATAGAGAATATCTTCCTCCTGATGAAGCTGGTAAGCAAAGAAGAGGTGATCAAAAAGTTTGAAGACGATTACAACAATTGCACCATCCGCTATGGTGATATGAAAAAGCAATTGGGAGAGGATATGGTCAATTTCATTGCTCCCATCCGCGAAAAAGCAGAGGCTATCCGTAACGACGAGAAATACCTGAAAGCTGTTATGGAGAAAGGCGCCGACAAGGCCCGTACCAGTGCAAAAGCAACGATGGCGCTGGTGCGTGAAGCCATGGGACTGATTTATTATTAAAAACTCCTGCTCTGTAAACCAAAAACCAAAAAGAATCAATACCTTAAATTTTTGGTCCATACATCCCGGGTCACACCATCCGGGAAACAGGGATCTGATTCTATGAACTAATAACGATGGCAAAAAGTAAAAAACCCAAGCATATAGCTGTAGCAGGAAATATTGGCGCCGGAAAGACTACCCTGACAGAACTGCTGAGCAAACATTATCGTTGGATACCCCAGTTTGAAGATGTGGACCATAATCCTTACCTGTTTGATTTTTACGAGGACATGCCCCGCTGGAGCTTTAACCTGCAGATCTACTTTCTCAATAGCCGCCTGAACCAGTTATTGGATATTCACCGTGGCACCGAAACCGTGGTACAAGACAGGACCATCTATGAAGATGCGCACATCTTTGCGCCCAACCTCCATGAAATGGGCCTTATGAGCAAAAGGGATTTTGACAACTACTTCCTGTTCTTTGAGACCCTCAAGTCGATGGTACAACCTCCGGACCTGCTCATTTACCTCAAAGCATCTGTGCCCACCCTGGTGGCCCAGATACAAAAAAGAGGCCGGGAGTACGAAGAGAATATTCGCCTCGACTACCTGAAACGACTCAATGACTATTACAATAAATGGATCGATGGCTACAAAGAAGGTCCCCTCCTGGTCATAGACATCGACAAAAACAAGTTTCCCGAAAAAGAAGAAGACCTGGGAGATATCATCAGCAGGATCGATTCGCAACTGTACGGGTTGTTCTAAAACATTATCATGGTACAGGCACGCCTGAGAAAACTGTTGACCACCAACTGGCATTTCATTGGCGTTATACTTTTTTTTGTTATTCATGGGTATAGCGAACACCAGGGACTAATCCCCTTTCATGAATTGCTGCTATTACTGACAATATTATTGGTCGCAGGTTTGCTCTTATATGGTATCGGCAAGAAGATATTTAAGGCTGATGCAGAGAAGGCCGGTCTCTTTACTTCTTTCGTTTTTGTTTTGGTGCTTTTCTTTGGCGTAATTCAGGATTTTCTGAATACATTCAACCTGTTTTCATTAATAGGCAGGCTGATCATATTTTTTCCGTTATGCTTACTAGCTATTGGAGGGCTGTTAATATGGCTTAGGAAAACCCGCCTGCGTTTCGGTAAGCCGGTTTTATTGATTAATAGTTTGTTGTCAATATATATCTTGATCGATCTGTGTATGATCACCCAGCATTTCCTGGCGCTATCATCTGATAAGAAGAACACAGCGCTGGAAAAATATGGTCTGACGAATTGTGACACCTGTACCAGGGTTCCCGTTTATCTCGTTTTATTGGATACTTACCTCGGGTCAGACGGATTAAAAGAGTATTATCAATACGATAACACAGCATTTGAAACTTCTTTACGTAAGCAGGGATTTCATATAACTGCAGGTACACACAGCAATTATATTTTTACTATATTTTCCATGGCCTCCACGCTGAATATGCAATACCTGGGAAATGTCGGTTCACCCGTGATAAAAAACCATTACGCTTATAATGCAGCAGTCTCTACCTTCCACAACAACATGGTATGCCGCTACTTCGAAAGCCAGGGCTACCAGATCGTGAATTATTCTATTTTCGACATTAAGGATGTGCCGGCTGGTTATCGGTCCGGATTATTGCCCGATAACGTGAAGTTAATAACCCAACAAACAATGTATTACCGTGTGTCCAAATACCTTCCCCTTTTCCTGGAGAGGAATGGATGGGCTCCTGGTACGGCAAAAAAGGTACATGATGATTTTGAGATGAATAATGAGCAAATGATGAACGCCACATTATCAGATGCCCGTAAGAAGCAGGATAAGCCGACATTTACTTACCTGCACCTGATGATGCCGCATGGCCCATTCATTTTTGATAGCACAGGAAAACGCATGCCTCCTTTTACTGAAGTAAGAAACATTGATAAACAATATATCGACGAGGCATTTTTGCAGTACCTTGTTTATACCAATAAACGGATCAGTACTTTTTTGAATGAGCTGAAAGCTGCCACCGGAAGTAAGGCGGTGATCATACTAATGAGCGATCATGGCTATCAGGTGGCAGGAAGAAAAGAAAGATCGCTGGCTTATCAAAATCTTAATGCAGTTTATATCCCTGATAAAAGATACGAAGGCTGGTACAATGGTATGACCAATGTGAACCAGTTCAGGGTACTCTTCAATACCCTCTTTCACCAAAGCCTGCCAATGCTGAAGGATTCCATTGTATATTGAGCAATTCTCCTTATGGAGAAGCGCTGTGTTGCCCAACTCAATGGCGAAAACCATTCCACCGGGTACCTACAATGTACTGATCAGCTTGCTACGGTGTATGATATTAAAGCGGAAAATGATCCGGGCTATGGACTGGCCCCGTTGGCCGTACAGATATTTAAGGGGTATCAGGGTAATGGCGGGCTGCCATACAATGTGGCCGGCCGGTGAGGGCCTACAAAAAAGAACCGATTATTTTTGTTGTGCCGGAGTGATCGCCTTGGCGCCATAGGGTGCAAAAGCCTTTAGTTCCTGCAGGTTTTCGGCAATGATCTTTAGCCATTGGGCCTGCTTTTCTTTGTTGCGGGAAAAATCAGTTTCTTTATCATATTCACGCTGGGCGCTATGGTGTATGCTCATCACACTGTCATAGATCCTGTTCACATCATCATTCACCGTTTTGGCGTTGAAGCGATAAGCCTTCAAGGCCTGGTTTAGCTTGCGGGCATGTAATTCGGCAATATCAAAGTGCCCCTGCTCATGCGATAAGATCACATGGTTGTGGATACGTACCCATGATTTGTTTTTATCAAAACGGCATTTGATAGTGTACTGTAATTCTTCATCATCGTACCCAAACTCTACATTGATGGAACTGCTGGTAAGCGCCGCATTGGAGGATGCAGGATCGGGTGGGGCCTTAAAATCAGCCCAGGTAAGTTTCCGGGAGGCTGTCCAATCTATTAGACTGGCTTGTTCTATACCGGTAAGGGCTGCCAGCAGGAAAGTGAAAAAATGTGTGATCATACTACGCTATGCGATACAAGAGGCAAAGTTTGGTGAAATTCTTCAAACCTTATCATAAAGTTGCAAAAAAAAGCTCTATCCGGCTGAAAGGATAGAGCTTTTATGGCTGAAATCGTTGGAGGCCAGACTAAAATCCGTCAGAACTTGTCCCGCCCTTCGGGAACTTTAGCAGATAGATTATCCTAAGACACATTTTAAATGACAGGTGCTGCTTCCAGAATTTCTTCCTGCACACCTGCGGCATATTTTTCAAAGTTTTTGATGAACTGTTGGGCGAGGTTGCGGGCTGCCGCATCGTAAGCCGCTTTATCGGCCCAGGTATTCCGGGGATTCAATAATTCCGCCGGTACATGGGGGCAGCTTTGGGGCACCGCCATACCAAATACAGGATGGTTGATAAATTCCACCTGGTCCAGTTTACCTTCCAGCGCGGCCGTGATCATGGCGCGGGTATAAGACAGCTTCATACGGCTGCCGGTGCCATAAGCGCCGCCGGTCCAGCCGGTATTGATCATCCATACCTTTACTTCATGCCTGCGCAGCTTTTCACCCAGCATAGCGGCATACTTGCCCGGGTGCAAGGGCAGGAAGGGGGCGCCAAAGCAGGCGCTGAAGGTAGATTTGGGTTCTGTTACCCCTGCTTCTGTACCCGCTACCTTGGCAGTATAGCCGGAAATAAACTGGTACATAGCCTGTGCGGGCGTGAGCTTTGAAATGGGCGGCAACACACCATAGGCATCGCAGGTCAGGAAAAAGATATTGGCGGGTAAATTACCTATTGAGGGCTCCTGTGCATTGCTGATATAATCCAGCGGATAAGATACCCGGGTATTTTCTGTGATCGATTTATCAGAAAAGTTGATCTTGTTGGTACCGGCATAGAACATAGTATTTTCTACCAGGGCGCCGGGACGGATAGCATGGAATATTTCAGGTTCCTTTTCTTCACTCAGGTCAATACACTTTGCATAGCAGCCGCCTTCAAAATTAAAGACGCCATTATTGGTCCAGCCATGCTCGTCATCACCGATCAGCATACGCTGCGGGTCGGCGCTAAGGGTTGTTTTACCCGTGCCACTCAGGCCAAAGAATAAAGCCGTATCACCATCCTTGCCCATATTGGCCGAACAGTGCATGCTCAATACGCCCTTCTCCTGGGGCAATATATAATTGAGTACCGTGAATATACCTTTCTTGGTCTCGCCGGTATAACCCGAGCCGGCGATCAATATTGTACGGTGTTTAAAACTAATAACAGAGGCATTGTGCTGGCGGGTGCCGCATTCTTGCGGATCGAGGCGGAGGCTGGGCGCCGACAGGATATGCCAGTCGGGGGTGAAATGCTCCAGTTCCTCATCTGTAAGCCGGAGGAACATATTATGGGCAAAAAGGTTGATGGCAGGTTGCTCATTCACTACGCGGATATTCATGCGATAACGGGGGTCGGCGCACGCATAGGCATCGCGTACCCACAATTCGTTCTTACCGTTCAGGTGCTCAACGATCTTTTTGTGGATGATGTGAAAGTACTTTTCCTCCAGGGGCTGGTTAAATTCATTCCAATGTACGGTGCTGGCGGTGATCTCATCCTTTACCGTGAACTTGTCTTTGGGGCTGCGGCCGGTAAATTCGCCGGTGCGCATCACCAAAGCGCCGGTATCATTCAAAATACCCTCATTCAGGCGGAGTGCATCCTGTACCAGTTCTTCAGGGGTTAGCTGATAGTGTAGTGTGTGGTTCTGTCGAAGCCCAAGACGGCTTAATTGATTAAAGGGAATAGCGATGGTTGGTAATGACATAACAAGCGACTTTATAGATTAGGCGATAAAGGTAGAATTTAAAAAAATCTAATGCAAAGCGCCAAAACCCTCAAAAATTGAATAGCATTCAACTGAAAGGCCTGTTTGTTAGTGATTATACTGCTAACAAATGTTAGTTTTTACATATGTTCAACAATAAGCTGCTTTCACTGAACCATTAAAAAAAAGAGGAATTTTTAGTTAAAACTTGCCCACCCCTTTACCTTTTTTAGCATGCAGGGATATCGACAGGCTCAAAAGCAGGAAATGAGGCAAAAAAACGCTGAAATCCACCCGCTTATCTGTTCATTGGTTATTTTTACCGCATGAAATACCTGCCACTTGATCCAACCATCTTTGTACAAAACCGGAAACGATTTGCAGGCCGGATGGATAAAAACAGCATTGCCATCTTCAACAGTAATGACGAATTGCCTACCAATGGCGATGCTACCCATACATTCAAACAAAACTCCGACCTCTTCTGGCTATGTGGAATAGGCCAGGAAGACACCATGGTCATCCTCTTTCCCGACAATCCCGACCCCAAATTCAGGGAAGTGCTGGTATTGGTACGGCCCAACGAGCTCAAAGAAAAATGGGACGGGAAAAGGCTCAGGGCCGACGAAGCCCGTAAGATCTCAGGTATCTCCACCATCCTCTGGCTCGACAGCCTGGAAGGACTGCTGCAGCCCTGGATACACCTGGCCGACAATATTTACCTCAATAGCAATGAGAACGACCGCAAGTCCAACCTGGTGCCGGTACGTGATTACCGCTATGCGGAAGCCATGAAACAGCGTTATCCCCTGCACCGGTACCTGCGCAGCGCCAGGATCATGAAAGAGCTGCGGGCGGTGAAAACTCCCCAGGAAGTAGTGGTGATGCAGCAGGCCATAGACATAACACACAACACTTTTTTGCGTTTATTAAAGTTTGTGCGGCCGGGTGTGATGGAATATGAAATAGAAGCGGAAATTATCCATAGTTTCCTTTCCCAAAGAGCTACCGGCCCCGCCTATAGCAGCATTGTAGCCAGCGGCGACCGCGCCCGTACCCTGCACTATATAGAAAATAACCAGGTCTGTAAGGACGGGGAATTGATCCTGATGGATTTTGGGGCTGAATATGGCGGTTATTGCGCCGATCTTACACGCACCATTCCCGTGAACGGTAAGTTCACCAAACGGCAGAAAGAGGTGTATAACGGATGCCTGCACCTGCACGATTATGCCAAAAGCATTTTGAAGCCAGGCATCACCCTGGCCATCTATACTGATAAAGTAGGCGCAGAGGCTACCAAAGTATTTGTAAAACTGGGACTGCTCAACAGGCAGGACCTGAAGAATGAAGACAAGGATAACCTTGCATACCGTAAATACCTGTACCATGGCATATCACACCACCTGGGTATTGATGTGCACGACCTGGGAAGCCGTACAGAGCCTGTAAAAGCGGGTATGGTATTTACCATCGAACCCGGCATTTACATCGAAGAAGAGCAAATGGGGATACGCATAGAAAATAATGTATGGCTTACCAAAACCGGCAACAAAGACCTGATGGCCAGGATCCCGATCACTGTAGAAGAGATAGAAGCTGTCATGAAGAAATAAAAACAATGTCCTAATTCGCTAATTTGAAAATTAATGAAACAAATCCCCAACCTGTTCACTTTATTAAACCTGCTCTTTGGCTGTTGCGCCATCGTATTCATTATGCAGAATGGCATTGATCATGCTTTTGATGGTCAGGGAGAATACTTTGTGCGTTTGCCGGAACAACTCGCCCTGGCGTCCTTATTTATAGGCCTCAGCGCCGTGGTTGATTTCCTGGATGGTTTTGTAGCCCGCCTGTTCAAAGCCTCTTCTGAAATGGGTAAACAACTGGATTCCCTGGCCGATGTGGTGAGCTTTGGCGTAGCGCCCGGTCTTATCTTATATCAATTCCTGCGGCTGGCCTATGCTCAGCAGGAAACAGGGCTTGAGACCAGCATTGCCTGGCTGCTGCCTGCATTTATAGTGCCCTGTGCGGCCGCCTGGCGCCTGGCCAAATTCAACATAGATGCCAGTCAGCAATACGGTTTTAAGGGCATGCCCACCCCGGCAGCCGGTTTACTCATCGCTTCCCTGCCCTTGATTTTTTTCTTTGGTAATCAGGCAACTGTTAGCGGTCTGCTCGCCAATCCCTGGGTATTATATGCAATTATTGCAATAGTTAGTTACCTGATGGTGAGCAATATTCCTTTGCTGGCCCTCAAATTCAAGGATTTTTCCCTGAAAGGCAATCTCCCGAAAATTATTTTGCTGCTGGGGGCTGTGCTGGGAGCCGTTTTATTGAAGTGGCTGGCCGTTCCTGTCGTATTTATTCTCTATATCATTGTATCTTTGGCCTTCAAAAATAAAACCACATGACGTATAATGTTCAGGTTACTGTAATGCCGCTGAAAGAATTATTGGATCCACAAGGCAAAGCCGTGATGGGCGGATTACAAAACCTGGGATTGAATACTGTGCAGGATGTACGTATCGGTAAGAACATCACTTTGCAGGTAGAGGCCAATAATCCGGAAGAGGCTAAAAAGATCGCTGAAGAAGCATCTAAAAAACTACTGGCCAATCCCGTAATGGAATACTTTGAAGTAGCTGTTAACTAGCAATGCTATATATCGTTCCCACACCCATCGGCAACCTGCAGGATATAACCCTGCGTGCACTGGAAGTGTTGAAAAAGGTTGACCTGATACTGGCCGAGGACACGCGTACTACCATTAAGTTATTGAATCATTACCAGGTGATAAGGCCTTTGTCGCCTTTTCATCAGCATAATGAACACCTGGTTTTGCAGCACCTGGTCAATCAGTTGATGGAAGGAAAAACCATGGCGCTGGTATCTGATGCCGGTACGCCCGGTATTTCAGATCCCGGTTTCCTGCTGGTACGCGAATGCGTGAAAGTAGGCGTCAAGGTAGAGTGCCTGCCCGGTGCTACTGCTTTTGTACCCGCCCTCGTCAATAGCGGCCTGCCTGCCAACCGCTTCGTATTTGAAGGTTTTTTGCCCCAGAAGAAAGGACGGCAAACCATGTTCAAAAAGCTCGCCGAAGAAGAACGTACCATGATCTTTTATGAATCGCCCCACCGGCTTGTCAAAACCCTGGAAGATATGATCCAGTATTTTGGCGCCGACCGGCTTTGCAGTGTAAGCCGGGAATTGTCCAAGCTCTACGAAGAGAATGCCCGCGGCACTTTACAGGAAGTGTGCGAACATTTTAAGAAGAAAGAGGTTAAAGGAGAGATCGTAATGGTAGTGGCAGGCCATGAATCGTGAATCCCGTTCACGATTTAAGTTTTCCTTACAACAGCCGGGTTTGATATTTGTATACACATCCTAAAATAGAACAGATATGAAAAGAATAATCCCTTCACTGTTATTAGTATTGTCTTTGGCGTTGAGCAATAGTATGTTAGCACAAGTGCGCAGCGTGCCTGCAGCTGTTACGGAAGCATTTAAGGCCAAATATCCCAGCGCTTCCAATGTAGAATGGAAGGATAAACTTTCTGCATTTGTAGCCGTATTTGATAACAATGGCGGTCATTTTGAGGCCCGGTTCAACAACAAAGCGGTATGGCAATATACAGAAGAGATCGTAGGAGAAAGCGCCTTACCCAAGGGAGTGAAAGACGGCTATGACAAGAGCAAATGGGCCGATTGGAAAATAGAAAAGGTAACCAAGATCGACCTGCCGGGCGATAAAGTGCAGTACCGTGTATTGGTAGTAAAAAGCGACCTGCAGAAAAAGAACCTGGTGTTCAATAGCGAAGGCCGGTTGTTGAAAGATAATAGCACCTTATAATATTGTCCGAAAGACCGGAAAGTCCGGAAGGAAGCAGCGCTAAGGCTGTTTTCTTCCGGACTTTGTGTTACCGTACATACAATTTTTAGGGAAAACCGGCTTACTGACTTTCCGTCTTTCCTACTTTTTCCGACTTTTCCCTACCTTCCGGCTTTAGTATCAAGAACAAAAACTCCGGAATTCAATGAGAAAACACATGCTTTTAATGGCTGGCCTTTTTGCTGTAACGGCAGCAGTGGCGCAGCCCGATCGCTGGCAGCAACGGGTAAAGTATGCCATGGACATCAACATGGATGTTACGACCAACCGGTTTACCGGTAAGCAGAAATTGGAATACACCAATAATTCTCCTGACACCTTATCCAAGGTATTCTATCACCTGTATTGGAATGCGTTTCAGCCCAACAGTATGATGGATGCCCGCAGCCAGGCACTGGGCCAGATAAAAGTAAATGGCCGGCCCGATTGGGATGGCCGTGTACGCGACCGCATTGCCAACCTGAAGCCCGATGAGATCGGCTACCAGAAAATACTATCCCTCAAAATGAATGGGGTGGCCCAGCAATACACCTTGCAGGAAACCATCCTGGAAGTAACACTTAGCAAGCCCATCCTGCCCAAGTCTACTGTTACCTTCGATATGGACTTCGAAGCACAGGTGCCTTTGCAGGTACGCCGCAGCGGAAGGGATAATCCAGGTACCGGCGTTCGTTTGTCTATGAGCCAATGGTACCCCAAATTGTGCGAATATGATTATGAAGGCTGGCATCCTACCCCCTATGTAGCCAGAGAATTCTATGGCGTATGGGGCGATTTTGATGTAAAGATCACCATAGATAAAAACTACCTGATCGGTGGTACCGGCTACCTGCAAAATCCCAACCAGATAGGCCATGGGTATGAAGCACCCGGTGCTAAAATAGCTAAACCAGCGGGCGATAAACTCACCTGGCATTTTGTAGCCCCCAATGTACATGACTTTATGTGGGCTGCCGATCCTGAGTATGCACATATTACACGCACCGTGGCCGATGGTCCCGTGATCCATGTGATCTACAATAGGGATGAGGCCATGCTGAAGAAACAATACGAAGCATTAACGGACGCCAACAAACGCCGGTACGAAAATGATGTACAGAAATACATCAGCAGCTATGATGATCAATGGAAGCGTGTTGCTGATGGTGCGGTGACGGTCCTGCCTTTCATTGAAAAGAAATTCGGCCCCTATCCTTACAAGCAATACACTTTTATCCATGGTGGCGATGGTGGTATGGAATATCCCATGGGTACACTGATCGTAAGCGCCAGCCTGGGCACGGCCTTTCATGAGTGGATGCATACCTGGTATCAGATGTTGCTGGGTACCAATGAATCGGAATATGCGTGGATGGATGAAGGCTTCACCAGCTATGCAGAAGCCCTCGTTACACAATACTACCAGGCTGTTACCAAAAACCAGGTAACACAGTCTGATGTTGGTACCGGTCCCCGTAAAACGGTGGTAGTAGATTCGCTGACCAAAAGCAATAGCTTTATCGGGAAAGACAATCCGCACAAGGATGCCTACCAGGGATATTTTGCGCTTGTAAAGAGTGGTCTGGAAGAACCCCTCACTACCCATGCCGATCACTTCGAAACCAATTTTGCCTACAGCATTGCTTCTTATTCAAAAGGAGAAATATTCATGGAGCAGTTGGGATACATCGTTGGTGCAGATGTACGCGATAAGATCTTACTGGAATACTATCGCCAGTGGCGTTTCAAACATCCCAATGTAAATGACCTGCTGCGGGTGGCAGAAAAAGTGAGTGACATGAAGCTGGACTGGTACCGCGAGTATTTTGTAAATACCACCAAGACCATTGACTATGGTATTGACAGCCTGTGGGAAGAAGGTAACAAAACCAAGATCCGCGTGAAGCGCATTGGTAAGATGCCAATGCCCCTGGATATACTGTTGGCATACAAAGATGGTACGAAAGAGATTGTCAACATTCCCATGTACCTGATGTTTGGCGCCAAGAAGCAGGAAGATGTTGCCATCCCTTACTCAACCAGGGAGGCCTGGAAATGGACACATCCTACTTATGTGTTTGAAATAAACCATAGGTTGGCCGACCTGAAACTGATGGAGATCGATCCATCGCAAAGGATGGCTGATGTGGAAAGGTCCAATAACAAACTGGAGATACCATAATAGGTTATATCTGTAAAGGGAGGGTCGCCTTTCAAAGGCGGCTTACCCTGGTCTAAAGTAACCTCATCATACCGAAGGTTGCCCGTCTCAGATGGGCAACCTTTTTGTTTTAGTGCCTGAAATTTGGTAGCTTATTTGAAATTTTAATGATCATGGCAAAGGCGAATAAAACAACCGAGACGACCGCAAGCGTAACCGGCTTTCTCAATGGGGTAGCCGATGAGACCAGACGTAAGGATGGTTTCAGGATTGTGGAGATCATGCAGGCGCAAACAGGATTTGAACCTAAAATGTGGGGCCCTGCTATTGTAGGATTTGGCAGTTATCATTACAAGTATGAAAGCGGTCGCGAAGGCGATGCTCCATTGGTAGGCTTTTCTCCCCGCAAGGATGCATTTGCATTGTACCTGTCGGCCAATTTCGACAAAAGGGAAGAGCTCTTGTTGCAACTGGGAAAACACAAAGCAGCTAAAGGGTGTGTGTATATTAAGAAGCTGGCAGATGTAAAGGAAGAAGTGTTGAAGAAGATGATCCTGCTTTCGTTTAAGCACGTAAAGAAGCTGTATCCATCAAAGTAAAGGAAACGGGAAGAACAAAGTGCTTTTATGGACATTTATATAAAAAGCCGCCTCCCGGTAAACGAAGAGACGGCTCTAATGATAAGGTGGGTTGGTTAATGTCTGTTGATCAGCCTAAGCGGAGAGACAGAAAAAATTTGGATAAGGTATAATGGCTAACGTATCAGACTAGTGCGACCCGGGAGCAAAGGTAGAAGTAGGGCGGGGGTATGGCAATACCACTTTGTGGTAGTTTTTAACCCACTGATCTGGTTATAGTCTTGATAAAAGTCAGGACTACTAACCTCGCAAAGTGCGCCCCTTATTGCATCCGGGGTAGTTATGTACCGCAGGGAAATATAAAACGGCCCCGGTAATCATGGCTATATTCATGACTGCCAAAGCCGCTTACATTTTATCTGTTAACGTCCAAAGTATTTGTTGATCGCTTCTACCCGGTTGTTCACGTGCAGCTTCTCGTAGATATGGTACACGTGTTTGCGAACCGTTTCCTGGCTGATGAAGAGACTGGCAGCTATCTCTTTGTACAACATGCCTTTAGCCAATAATTCAAGTATCTCTTTCTCGCGGTTCGACAGTACGCTGAGTGCGGAGGATTCTGCCGTTCCTTTTTCCAGAGGTTTATTGTGTTGAAAAGCAGTGACTACCTTACGGGCGATCTGGCTGCTCATGGGAGCGCCTCCTTCCTGTAATTCCCTGATGGCTTCCAACAGTTTATGGGGAGCTGTTTTCTTCAGGATGTATCCACTGGCGCCGGCTGTCAATGCTTCAAATATCTTCTCATCATCTTCATACACCGTACACATCATAAAAAGGATCTCCGGGTACTCGGCTTTCAGGTGCCGCACACAATCAATACCACTTTCTCCTTCCCCCAGGTTTATATCCATCAAGGCTATATCAGGTTTCAGCAAAGGGATCTGTTGCAAGGCTTCTTCCGCAGAACCAAAACTTCCCAATAACTGGTACCCGTCAGACATAAGGACTATTTGTTCCAATGCCGAACGGATATCCTTATTGTCGTCAACTATGCAAATGCTAATATCCATAACACAAAGTTCAGGGTTTTGGTGAAACAGGGAATACCACTTTGTGGTAGTTTTTAATACACACCTTACTGTATAAGCGACTACCGCAAGCTGTGCATAAATATACCTAAATGGGTAATTGATTGTACACCCGCTTACTAAACGATCAGTAGACCTGCTTATGTGTTGGGAACGAAGAGGAGGTATTTTTCTTTGAAATAGGCTTCCCGGAATATTTCATACATCTCTAAAACGGTTGGTTTGCAACCGCTTTCAGATATTTCAGCAGCCAGATCACCACCTTTCAGGCATATTAAACCGGGATTACGGTGTTGGGTGGCGGAAGGCTTTTTCAACAAAGGCCTGGACCATTGCCAAAGATGCTGCAAAGGAGCTACAGCCCGTGATACCACGAAGTCAAACTTGCGGTTCTTGATGTCTTCTATGCGGCTATGTTGGGCAGTTACATTGGTCAACCCCAATCCTTCACTCACCGCCTGTACTACTTTGATCTTTTTGCCGATGCTATCCACCAGGTGAAAACGCACTTCGGGATAAAAGATGGCCAGGGGAATGCCGGGAAATCCGCCCCCGGTACCCAGGTCCACCACCTCGGTGCCCGGCGCCCATTCAAAGGCCGCAGCGATACTAAGGGAATGCAATACATGCTTCTCATACAAGCTCTCCATATCCTTGCGGGATATTACATTGATCTTGCTGTTCCAGTCTGTATATAAGGGTTCCAATGCAGCAAACTGTTCCAGTTGTGCAGGAGTAAAATCACCAAAATACTTAGTGATCAATGCCAGTTTTTCTTGGGCTTTTTCCATAATGCCGGGGCAAAGATGCAATAATAAATGAACATCCAGACATCCAATAGCCACCACCAGGCAAAAAGATCCTTTTCATTGAGCTTATTCATGGCCTTGTGGTAGATAATGGCCTGGGTGATGCTGCGTACCAGGAATATACCCAGACTGATACGCCAATCAAAGAATATGGCGCTGAGGATCAGTAAGGGATAAAATAGAAAATGAGTTAGAGAATACAAACCCAGCAGGAAACGGTGCGTTGGTTTATAGAACTTTCCGGTAGTAAAATGGCGGTTCTTCTGCCTCCACCAATCGCCAAAGGTCTTCTTGGGAGTAGACAGCGTAATGGCATCCTGATCGATCATAATGCCTGTATTGCCCTTATTGGCCACCCTGTTGATGAACAGGTCATCATCACCACTCAATACGTGGTTGATGGAAGAAAAACCCTTATTGGCAAAGAATAAACCTTTCTTGTACGACAGGTTGCGCCCCACGCCCATATAAGGCATGCCGGCCAGCGCAAAGGAGAGGTATTGCAAAGCGGCATGAAAGGTCTCAAAACGAATGAGTTTATTGAGCAGACCGGGCAGCTTATGGTAGGCGCCATAGCCCAGTACCACCGCCGTTCCTTCTCCATACGCATCCTGCATTTTCTGTATCCAGTTTTCAGTAGCCGGCACACAATCGGCATCCGTAAGCAGGATGATCTCATGGTGCGCTTCCTTGATACCGATAGACAATGGATATTTTTTACCCGGGATGCCCTTGGCTTCCTGTTCCAGGTTTACAATATGCAGGTTCTTGAACGTCTTTTTGAACTCTTCCAGCAGGTAGCGGGTCTCATCCTGGCTGTTGTGGTTCACCACGATCACTTCATGGGTGGTAGGGTAGGTTTGAACCAATACCCCCGGGAGATTGCGGGCAAGATTGGCTGCCTCATCACGGGCGCAAATAATAACACTCACAGGGTGCTGCTGTGATTGTATCTTTTCGGAAGGCCTGTACCAGGCCAGCCGTTGAAAAATGATCCAGTAATAAAGTAATTGAATTAGGGCTACGACGCAAAACACATAAAACAATACCTGCCACCAGTCAATTAATGACAAAAAGGCCATACTTACAATTTAGGGTCAAATGCAAACAAAATACAAAAATAGGTGACAGACAGGTAGAAAGCCCGATAATCATTTCACAGGCTGTGAATAAGAGTTTCGGGTTTGGAGTTTAAAGTTTCGGGTTGCTGCCGCGTTTTCGGTTGCCGATTATTGGTTAAGGGAAGTGTAAAGGGGGCCTAAAAGCTAGCGAATGGTTGGTTTTATCATGATAATTGGAGTTAAGGAACCCGGAACCCCAAACCCGGAACCCGAAACTTTCTTTGCATTATCTTGCGTCCCATTATGGCTGTTTTGCAATTTGAACTCGAGGTAACCGACCAGGTGTCCAAAGCCCGTGCAGGGACCATCACCACCGATCACGGACAGATACAGACCCCTATTTTTATGCCCGTGGGTACCGCCGGCAGCGTAAAAGCAGTATCCCAGCAACAATTAAAGGAGGATGTACAGGCCCAGATCATCCTGGGCAATACCTATCATCTGTACCTGCGGCCGGGCCTCGACGTACTGGAACAGGCGGGTGGCCTGCACCGTTTTAATGCCTGGGACCGCCCAATACTCACCGATAGTGGTGGTTATCAGGTCTTTTCACTGGCTTCCAGCCGTAAGATAACAGAGGAAGGCGTACTGTTCCAATCCCATATTGATGGTTCCCGCCATCTTTTCACGCCCGAGAATGTGATGGACATTCAGCGTACCATCGGGGCCGATATCATCATGGCTTTTGATGAGTGCCCGCCATACCCCAGCGAATATGCATATGCCAAAAAGTCGATGGAGCTTACACACCGCTGGCTCGACCGTTGTTTCACCCAGTTCAACAATACACCCGATAAATATGGGTATACGCAAAACCTGTTTCCCATTATCCAGGGCAGTACGTTTGCCGACCTGCGTAAGGCTTCCAGTGAATACATCGCTTCTAAAAATGCAGCCGGTAATGCCATCGGTGGGCTCAGTGTGGGTGAACCAGACAATATGATGTATGAGTATACCGAACTGTGTTGCGACCTGCTGCCTGTTCATAAACCCCGTTACCTCATGGGCGTGGGTACGCCCTGGAATATCCTGGAATGTATAGCCCTGGGGGTGGATATGTTTGATTGCGTGATGCCTACGCGAAACGGGCGTAATGCCATGTTGTTCACTTCCAAAGGCGTCATCAACATCGACAACAAGAAATGGGAGAAAGATAATAGTCCGCTTGATGACGGTATTGATTGTACTGTGAGCAACCTGTATTCCAAAGCCTACCTGCGTCATTTAATGAAAGCCAAGGAAATACTCGGTCTTACCATTGCCAGCGTACACAACCTGGCCTTTTACCTATGGTTGGTCAAAGAAGCACGGAAACATATACAAGCTGGGGACTTCCTTAGCTGGAAGAATGAACAGGTACAAATACTTCAACAAAGACTTTGATATAAGTAACAATAAAAAGTCCCGCTTCAAGCGGGACTTTTTATATGTCGAGATTATCTCTTTTGTGATAATAACCATTTCAACAGGTCTGGTTCCTTGAATGCATTGTCCCAGCTGTTATGGCCTACCCCGGGATATTCGGTATACTTCACCCTGGCACGCGCTGCCTTCAGGGCGTTGACCATCAACCTTGAATTGGAGGGTAATACCGTATTGTCTTTATCTCCGTGAAATACCCATATCGGAAATTTACGGGCATATTCCTTCACCTTGGCAGGATCGCCGCCACCGCAAATGGGGAAAGCGGCTGCAAAGAAGCCGGGCTTGCGCCACAGCAGTTCAAAAGTGCCCATACCACCCATAGAAAGGCCACCTACGTAGATCTTTTTACTATTGACCAGGGGAGCCAGTGAATCGAGCAGCTCGCTTACCAGCCCCAGGCTTTTGCCGATGGGCCGGTCGGAAGGGAAATACAACCCATTGAGGGAGTCCTTGCGGTTGGGATCGCGGTCGATCCTGGCCCAGAAATCGTTTTTAGGGCATTGGGGAAATACTACGATGGCTGGATATTGCTGCCGGTTGGCAGGATCGGTAAACAAGCCCGCCCCATGCACCAGCTGGGCTTCATTGTCGCTGCCTCTTTCGCCGGCTCCGTGCAGGAGCAGGATGAGGGGGTACTTTTGGGCAGGATTGTAATTTTCGGGATACAATATCCGGTAGCGTAAAGTATCGCTGTGGCGAATAAATTCTTTCTTTTCATACTGGCTGTTGTCCTGGGCCAGGGAAATGGCTGTTACATACAGCAGCAGCAAGGTTAAGGATGTTTTGAGCATAGAACTAAAGATACAAATTTTAGTACCTGGGCCCCATAGTCTTAATTATGTTATAAGATTGTGCATTTTAAGCGGCAGCACCCGGGAGCTCAATATTTTTGCCCTACATTTGCCAGCATTCTGGCAGGGCATGTTCGCACTATTATGAAAATACTCGATTGGTACATATTAAAGAAATTCCTTACTACTACCTTGTTCATTGCATTGATCTTTTCCCTGATCTCGGTAGTGATCGATACCAGTGAGAAAGCCGATGATTTTGTGAAATCCGGCCTTTCCACCTACCAGATCATCATGAAATATTATATCGGGTTTGTACCCTTTATCTTATCCATGATCTTTCCGCTGATGGTATTCATTGCAGTGATCTTCTTCACCTCCAAAATGGCTGGCCGTTCTGAGATCGTGGCCATCCTGGCCGGAGGGGTTCGTTTCAATCGTCTGCTGCGTCCTTACATGATCGGCGCTTTCTTATTGGGCGGTTTCTTCTGGTATGCTACCCAATACCTGCTTCCCAAGGCCAATGTGATCTATGGTAATTTTCAGGCTACTTATATTGATAGTAAAAGTTCTTACGAACAGGGAGAGTACGGCAAGCGGTCCCGCAATTACTATATCCGCATTGATACCAACACCTTTGCAGGTTTGCGCAATTACGATACCACTACAAAATCAGCCAGCAATGGTTTTTTCCTGGACCGTATGAAAGGCACACAGGTGGTCTATAACCTGCGGGCAGAGACCGTACGGTGGGATACCGCCAAAAAGACCTGGAAACTGGAAAATGCCGTGGAAAGGAAAATTGACGGATTGACCGAAACAGTCAGGGCCATACCTTCTATGGATATTAAGCTCAATGTGAAGCCCAATGAGATCAAGCCCGATAAATACCTGAAAGATAAAATGACCACACCCGAACTGAAGCGTTTTATCAAAGCGGAAGAAGTGAGGGGTACGGAAGGGCTCAATGATTTTAAAGTGGCCCGCTATCGGCGCGATGCCACGCCCGTATCAGTAGTGATCCTTACATTAATTGGAGCTTCTGTAGCATGCCGTAAAACACGCGGCGGCAGTGGGCTGCATATGGCCACCGGTATTATCACCGCTGCTATTTTCGTGGTCATGGACAAGTTTTCCCTTACTTTCTCTACCAAAGGCAGTTTCCCTCCCTTGCTGGCAGCCTGGATGCCCAACCTCATCTTTGGTACCATCGCCATCTGGCTATACCGTACAGCACCTAAATAAGGCCTGGGGTTTATATCTCACTAGTGCTTGCCCCGCAACACCTGCGACAGCAGGAAGCAACCCTTTCTCGTTGCCTTACTGCCTCGATGCCTTGTTGCCTTATACTGTTGGAATGCTGAAATAATCAAGGGATTAGTAAGAGATTAGAATAAAATAAATTATTGTTTAGTTTTATTAAAAGCCTATTAATTTAAAAGGTTTCTTACTATTTCCGTCAACCCCATTGAATTAATTTTGTTCTATTGAACGAGTTTGGTTTAACTTTAGCGGCCAAGGAATCAATACCTGTAAATACTTCGTTTTTATATATATAATCTTGTTGCATCATGGGCATTCTCAAAGAAAGGTTTAAAGCAAAAGCAGATATCGCAGCAGTGGAAATCAAAGACCTGCTGAAAGAACATGGCTCCAAAAAGATCGGTGAAGTACAATTGTCACAGGTGTACCAGGGTATGCGGGGTATTACCGGCCTCGTGAGCGAAACCTCCTTATTGGATTCACAGGAAGGTATCCGTTTCCGCGGCTATTCCATTCCCGAATTGCAGGACAAGTTGCCCAAGGCCAAAGGCGGCAGCGAGCCATTACCGGAAGGTCTTTTTTACCTGATGCTTATTGGAGAACTGCCTACCGAAGAAGATGTAGCGCACATCAGTTCTATCTGGCAAAGACGTTCACACGTGCCCAACCACGTATTTGATGCTATTGACGCCCTGCCCGTTACAGCCCATCCCATGACCATGTTTGTAACAGGTATTATGGCCCTTCAAACAGAAAGCAATTTTGCCAAACGTTATGCCGAAGGGATCAATAAGAAAGATTATTGGGAACCTGTATTTGATGATGCGATGGACCTGATAGCCCGGTTACCACGGGTGGCCGCCTATATCTATCGCCGGAAATATAAAAATAACCAGCATATCCACCCCAATGGATTGCTCGACTGGGCAGGCAACCTGGCCCATATGCTGGGTTTTGAAGATGAAAGCTTTAAAGAACTGATGCGCTTATACATGACCATTCATGCCGATCATGAAGGAGGCAATGTATCTGCCCATACTACCCACCTGGTAGGCTCAGCCCTCAGCGATCCTTACCTCAGCCTGGCTGCAGGTATGAATGGACTGGCAGGTCCTTTGCACGGCCTCGCCAACCAGGAAGTGATCAAGTGGATCTATGAAATGAGGGAGCAATTAAAAACTGAAAAGCCTTCTAAAGAACAAATAGGGGAATATGTAAAGAAAACATTGGGTGAAGGAAAAGTAGTACCTGGCTATGGCCACGCCGTATTGCGCAAGACCGATCCCCGCTTTACTGCTCAAATGGAGTTTGGTAAGAAACATATGGCCGATGATCCATTGGTACAAACCGTATGGAATATCTATGAAGAAGTACCACCCATTTTGCAGTCATTAGGCAAGATCAAAAATCCATGGCCCAATGTCGATGCACACAGCGGTGCCCTGCTGGTACATTACGGCATGGTGGAATACGAATTCTATACCGTGCTGTTCG
Source organism: Paraflavitalea soli (assembly GCF_003555545.1). Classification (GTDB taxonomy): domain Bacteria; phylum Bacteroidota; class Bacteroidia; order Chitinophagales; family Chitinophagaceae; genus Paraflavitalea; species Paraflavitalea soli. Next base: position 7,267,664 of record NZ_CP032157.1, read on the forward strand.
GCGTAAGCCGAGCCTTGGGTGTACTGGCCAGCCTTATCTGGGACCGTGCACTGGCATTCCCCATTGAAAGGCCCAAGTCGGTAACCACAGCCCTCGTGAAAAGGTGGCTGAATGGTGAAGATGAGATCTGGGGTGATTAAGAATTAATTGTCAGCCTGAGCAATGTCACCCTGAGCTTGTCGAAGGGGCTGTAAGGCAACTTTACTGTACAGATCCAGGCACATCAACATACTATTTAAAACGGCTATCTCTTTATGGATAGCCGTTTTTTTATGCGGTGGGTTTTTCAGCAGGCGTTCGTACTCCAATGATGGAGAAACTCCGGTTTGCGGCGTTTGGAAACATCGATCAGCTCTCCGTTGTGCAGCTCGATTTTGCCACCTTCTCCATCAATATAGCGCAGGATGAATTTTTTATTGACCAGGTGTGTACGATGAGGTCTGATGAAATCATTGGCCGCCAGGTCTTCCTCAAATCTTTTGAGCACTTTGGCTACCACCAGCTTTTTACCGTTGGTGAAAAACAGCTTGCTGTAATTGCTGATGGCTTGTATGCGGATGATGGAGCCAATGTCTAAGACGGCGATCCCGGAGTTGCCGGGCAGCAAAATAAGGCTGCTGCCGGTTATTGTTTTTTCAGGCATATATAAAGGTGTTTACCAGCGATGATTGAACCGTTTGCCGATGGCTGTTTTCTTTTAACTGCTCTTCTATGCGTTGGATTCGCTGGTGGAAGATCCACCAGATCAGCCCGGCCAGTGCCAGGCAAACCAGGATCACTGCCAGATAATTACGGGATATCCAATGCTTGTCAACTGCCATGCAGCTTTTAAAAGCAATATCGGTTGGGGCAGTCATTATTTCAGTAACCCAGGGGGGGATAAAGTAGGGACAGGGGAGGGGACAAATGGGGGACAAACAGTCTGGGAGTCAGTAAGTCCGGAAGTTGGTAAAGTCCGAAAGTCGGTCGCGGCGCTGTTTTCTTCCGGTCTTTCCGCCTTTCTGACTTTATATCAGGTTAACCAATTCATCAAGAGAACCTTCTTCAGGAAGATTAACCTTCTTGCGCAATCGCTGCCGCGCCTTTTTGATGGCATCATAACTTACGCCCAGCATAGCCGCCATATCCTTGGGCGGTAATTGTAATTTGGTGAGGGCGATTAAGCGGGTGTCCGCAGCACTGAGGTCGGGCATTTTTTCGCGAAGGCGTATAAAGAACCCCGGGTATACTTTCTCATAAAGATCGCGGAAAGTTCTCCAGTCTTCCTCTGTCAGGATGGTGGCATTGAGCAGTTGGTGAAGGTTTTCCATCCGCTCTTTGTTTTCCTGCAGGCCATGCTGTTGTAGTTGCTCCAGTTCCTGCCTGAACTGTTCGATCAGCTCATTCTTTTCTTTGAGCTTATTCGTATAACCTGTCAATTCCTGTTGGGCAAAGGCCAGTTGCTGCCGGTCTTTCTCGCGGGCCATGGCCGACAATTGTAATTCCTTGTTGCGCTTCAATCGTTGCCGGTTTACCCACAGCAGCCCAATAATGCAGGTCAGCAGCAGCACGATCAATAAGCTGTTCCTGATAAATACTTCCTGCCGGCGCTGGTATTCCAGTTCATTGATCGCCTTGAGGTGTTGCTCCGTTTCCACTTTCAGCTTGGCCTGGTTGAGTGTTCGGTTGCCACGTATCACCGCCAGACTGTCTTTGTACAACAACAGCGAATCGGCATATTGCAATGCCAGCGCATCATTCCCTTTGTATTGGTGGTACCGGTACAGGTTTTCATACCAGTTCTTGTATAGTACAGCGCCTCCCCATTGGTATACATAGGGGCGGGCCAGGTCGAGGTACCTTTGGGCTTCACTGACTTTCCCCTGCCGGAGATAAATGGTAACCAGCACCATGGCAGCATTGATAGCGCTGCCCCATTCCCTTGCTTTCATGCTGCCTTCATAATCTTCGAGCAGTAAGGGCAGGGCCAGCATATCTTTCCCCTGGAGGTGATAGGTATACCCGAGGTTGCCATAGGAGAGCGACATGTAAAACGAATCTTTCACCGCAGCAGCGGAAGCGTGCGACCTGTTGAAATAATAGATCGCCGAATCATATTGTTTCAACTGCTGATAACACAAGGCAATGCTGTTCTCTACTGCGGTAAAATAGAAAACATTATTCCAGTAAGCTGGCACGGCCAGAGCTTCTTTATAATGCTTGATGGCCTGTTCATATTCTCCAAAGCGGTAATAGCATTCAGCCAGTCCACCGGCATAGCGCCTGGTATAGGGGTAATTGTTGATCCCTTTTGCTTCAAACAGGTGACGGGCCTTTTGCATGTATTCAAAGGCCGGACCAAACTTTTCCAATACAAAATAGTAATCCCCGGTATAGTACCAGCATTCTGCCGCTACCATGGGCCACCCTTTTTGCCGGGCCGTTTCTTCTGCCCGCAGCATGATGTCAACACTTGTAGGCAGGCCGCGGTATTGCGTGGACAGGTAGACCTGTTGTATGAGCCATGCCTGTTGCATGGGCAATTCCAGGTCTTTGTTGCGATAATATTGCTCGGCAGCCTGCAATTGATTAACGACGGAGGCGCTATCCTGCGTGAGTAAGCTCTTTTTGTACCAGGCCCATATGGTTTTCACCTGTTCGTCTTTGGAGAGCGAAGATGAAATGGCTGGCTGGGCATGGGCCACAGATAAGGAGCATACAAACAGCCATAACAGCAGCGACTTTCGAGCCAAGGCTTAGTAGTTAGTTGGTTACTGTACGAAAATAGCGGAAAATCAGACACGCCCCTTACCCCAGTATCTTCTCCAGCGCCAGTATCTTCTCCAGCGGAGGCCTATGGGTAAAAATGCCGGAATCACTATTGGCTCTTACCCCCCTTACAAAGAGATAGATCACTCCACCAAACTGTGTATCGTAATCGAAGTGCCGCAGGCGGCTTTCCAGGTACTTCTTAACAGCCAGGGTATAGATCAGGTATTGTAAATGGTAGTTGTTCTCATTCATCGTTTTGACCAGCGCCGCCGGTGAATACTGGTCCGGATCATTGCCCAGGTAGTTGGACTTCCAATCAAGTATATAATAACGGCCTCCGTGTTCAAAGAACAAGTCGATCTTTCCATTCATCATGCCTTCCAGTTCATTACCCGGCAATCCATGCAGGCTCCTGATCAATATACTGAATTGATCATCGGACAGCGCGTGTAGTGCTTCCGGGGGAAAGGAGGGTACCGGAAAGTCAAATTCAAATTCTGTCATCCGCTTTTGCCAGGCTACATCAGCCAACGTAAAAGGTTCTCCTGCTCCACCAATATTGGTGTACAATACTTGGTGCAACATTTCATGCAGCATCGGTAGGTATACATCCTCCTGTCCGGGAACATACCGGCGGATGGCTTCCTCCAGCCAGCTATTCCACCGGCTGTCATCGCCGAAATGGATGTTCTCAAAAATAAAATGCAGGAAATTACCCGTCTTGGCGCCACGCTGCAACAGGTGAAAGATAAAATTGTCATACGCCTCCGCAAGCGGGAAGGAGCGGGGAGGCGCCTGGTGCTCCGGTTTGGCAGCCAGCATCGTATAACTCATCTTTCGCCAGTTTTCCTCCTGCAAAGAAAACCGTATGGGATGCATCACCGCAGGTGTTCTGGCATCAGCCGCCTGCCGGTAAGGACGGACAGGCGCCGCAGGTCCTTCATTCCTGAACACCATCAGCGGACTATCTGTATTGGGTAGTGCATTTAAAAAGGTGGCCAGCGTAGAAGCTTTGTAATACAGGTTCCTGAAAATATAACAGACATATACCGCGCGGGTGATGGCCACATACAGTAAACGCCTGTTTTCCTGTTCCGCCTGCTGCTGTTGCCAAACCAGTTGTTCTTCCGTTAACCGGCTTCTTTCTATGCCTATATAATCACCGCTGGCGGGGTCACGGAAGCTGACGAATTCCTGCGTTTTATTCTCTGTAAAATCAAGAAAAGGAGCCAGCACAATATTGTATTCCAGCCCCTTGCTCTTGTGAATGGTCACGATCTTCACCGCTTCTTCATCACTCTCCATACGCTGCGTATATTCATCACCCTCGGCCAACATGCCATCAATACCCCGCTGTAACCAGGAAAGCAATTCCGGTATCGAAAGATTCTTACGGCTCTCTGCCTGGTGCACCAACTCCATCAACTGGTATAGGTTGGTGATAATGCGCTCGCCATTCTCCGATTGTAAAGTCAGTAATACCTGCTTCACGTTGAAGTCGGCTACAAAATCCATCAGCGCTGTGTAAATGCCATCCTGCTGCCAGCGGTTCTTATACCGGGTAAACAATTCCAGCACAGCCCCATCATCCAGCAAAAGGATCTGCGCCCTATCAAAGCCTGTAAAAGGTGATAGTAAGGCCCGGTTAATAGAAGAACGGTCGGGGCGGGCAATGGCTTCCATCAGGTACAACAGGTAATTGGCCTCTTCCGATTGCAACACCTTGGAATCGTCAATCGTTACCGAAGGAATACCCAGCCTGGTGAGCGCCGACTTCACTTCACGGCCCTGCTTACCCGTACGCACCAGGATACCGATATCGGAGGGAATGACCTGGCGTTGTTCACCTTTTTTGTTGATCTGGTAGCGGGTATCCTGCAACAGCAAGGCCACCTGTGTGGCAACTGCTTCCAGCAGTAGACTGGTTTTAGGCAGGGAGAAGATAGTAAAGGCAGGGAGGGTTACACCCGCTTGCTGCAAGTCGCCCTTGGTATTCGGTACCGGGCTGTCTACCGGTATATAATGAATGGCATTATCCTGTTGCTCAAAGAAGAATGTGTCGAAGCCATCTTCCGGCAAAAAGAATTGATTCATGCCCGCGATCATCTGTACCGAGGAACGGTAATTGTGGTTCATACCATACAGATGTTTCACCGTATCCCTTGCCTTGAAATAGGTAAATATATCAGCCTTGCGCCAGGCATAGATACTTTGCTTGGGATCGCCAATATAAAAGAGGATCGTATCCGTTCCAAACGCGTGGTCAAAGATCTCAAATTGCTGCCGGTCAGTATCCTGAAACTCATCAATGAATACCGCCTTGTATTTCCGGCGCAATACCGCCGTCAGTTTGCTGCTATTTCTTGCAGTGAGTGCATAGTGCAGGTTATGGATCAGGTCATCATAGCCCAGTACATTATTCCGTTCTTTGAACTGCCCTATACCTTTTCCTGCTTCCTGTATGGCAAGATAGTATAGCTGGTGGTAGATCAACTGAATGGCCGATTCCCTTGCTTCAGCAGCTGCATCATACCGGGCAATGTGCTGCAGCAGGTCAGGGAAAAGCTTCACCACATACCCCGTGCTCTTTTTGCTCCGTACGGCTTCTGCAAAAGCAGTTGGCGAAGAGAGGCTGGGCAACAATCCCTTTTTGGCATAAGCATTACTTTCACAAAGGTTCCTTAACAACCCCTCATTGTCTGTTATATAGCCGTAGAGCGCTTCTTCTGCTGCTGTCACCTGTTCATGCAGCGCCGCCAATTGCTGCTGCCAGGCTTCCTGCTTAGCCCTGGTAATCGTGTAGAGCGTATTATCCTGGAAGCCAGGGTATATTTTGCCACTTAAATGATTTTCCAACACCTCCCTGATATGCTGCTGAAGGTCTTCATGCCAAAGCTGCAGCAGCAGGCCCGCGGGTAAAGTGGTGATGTTCCTGCGCCAGAATTTATTGAGCTCTTCTTCTATGACCGGAGAGAGATCAGGTACCATTTCAGCGCCAAACAGCTGGAAGGTTTCAAAGGCAAATTCATTGAGCGCCTGTTGACAAAAACTATGAATGGTCAATACCGATGTTTCGTCGAGGAACAAGACCGCATCGGTCAGTTGCTGTTTCACCACTGCCGCACCGCGCAGGTCAATAGCCTGTTGTACCAGCTGAGTAATATTGTCGTCTGTAATGGGCGCGCCACCGGCATACTTATGGGCACTGCGGATAAAAAGGCGCACCCGCTCTTCCAACTCTGCCACTGCAGCCTTGGTAAAGGTGACCATCAATATTTCTTTAATGGACAATTTCTTTTCCAACACCAGCCGCAATACCAGGATGGCAATAGAATAGGTTTTACCCGTACCGGCACTGGCTTCAATGAGGTTACTCTCTTCCAGTGGCACGGTAGAGGCATCGAAATCCTGATATTGCTTAGACATACTCATGTGGGCATCCTGTTAATCATAATAGCCGGGAAATATTTCGTCCAATGGAACCAGGATATGGGCGGCTACCGCCTTGTATTGTTCCAATACTACTTCCCTGTCATAAAATCCTTTCTTATACTCAGGCACAATATAAGGGTCGTCACTCATGTCGAGTTTCTTTGCTACCAGCTTGCTGAATTTTTCATAATCCAGTTCCGCTACCTGTCCGGGCTTTATATCAAAGTCCGGATAAAAAGGTGTAAGCGCCGCAAAGCCGGCCTTGTAAATAGCGATCAATGCCGTAAGCCTTTGAATGGCGGCCGCCTTACTGAGTGGAATAGCTGCATAAGCGGCTTCCTTTTTAGCGCCGGAAATAAAATGGGCGCCGGTAAGTTCACCGGCCGCGATGCCGGCCAGGTAACGGATATAGGTTTCTGCCAGGTATTTGGTTTCATGCCGCGACCAGGATACCTGCACCAGCTTTTTATCAAATACATCCTGGATCGTTCCCTTCAATACACTATCGCCAATAGGAACTACCACTGTTACCGATTGTGGTTCCGCCAATTGGGTACAGGCATCATACATAGCACGTACCTGCATGACCACATCTTCCACCTGCTTCACCGCCACCAGGGCCATATTTTTCAAAGGCAGCTTGCCCGTCATCGCCAGTTTACGCCGCATGGTATTGGTATCCCTGGTGGTGAGCAGCCTGTTCTTTAACTCCCATTGTTGCAGTTTGTCAAGGCTGAACAATTCCGTATCACCCAGCAATACTTGTTCATCACCATAATAAATACCCAGCACTTTATTATAATAGACCTTGAACGGGTTTTTGAAAAAACGAACCAGATCGTCCAGCATGATCTCTTCAAAGTTCAACGGGTCTGTTGGTTTGTTGGCTTGAATGACCTTTTTTCCTGTTGCGCCCACCGTGTCCAGGTAGCTGTACAGCCGCTTATTGCCCAGGGCATATTGATGGCTGAAGCTCTGCAGTGGTTGCAGGGTAACCAGCTGCGGTCTTACAGTTTCTGGTGCTTCGGCCCCCGCCTCAATATAATCCAGCAGCTCATCGATAAGGGCCGAAGGAGGCAGCGTGCTATTGTCTTTCGCATTTTGCCCCCGGTAACTGATGTACAGGTATTCCCGGGCCGATTGAACGGTTTCCAGGAACAGGTGTTTATCATTCTCTTTTACATTCCGGTCACCCCTTTGCCGTTGCCTGGTGATGAGGTTAAAACTGGCTGGTTGTTCCCGGCGTGGAAACTTATCGTAATCAAGCCCCATCAACGCTACTACTTTAAAAGGAATGCTTCGCATGGGGATCAGCGAACAGAAAGTGATACCGCCATTGGCAAATAAACCGCTGCGTGTAGTGCCGGAAAGTATTTGCAGGAAATTATGTCCAAACACCTCAAAGGAGATATCCTCCGTCATGTATTCATACAACAGGTTATAATCCGCCAGGTGTTTCATCAGCGTATGATAATCTTCGTCTGTGTCTTCTGCCGGTTCCAACACCAGGTTGTGTAACAGGTACTCCACATATTCCACCCAGCCTGCAATTGCACGCGGGGTTCTTCGCTGCCGTATCGTATCCATCAGTATGTCGGCAAAGTGACAGAAGCGGATGATCTCCAGCGCTTCACTGCCTTCCAGCATATCCAGCGGGTAGAAAGAATCAGCCCCATCGGAATACACCATTTCCCCACTCATGCAAATACCAAACATAATACGCTTGATACCATATTCCCAGCTCACCAGGTGCGTGTCATCTTCCGTTCTTCCCGTGAGGCCAAAGCGGATATTAGCCGCATCTACCACCTGCCGGATGCGTGTCACATCCGTGATGTCAAAACGTTTGCGGATAAGGGAGGAGTCGAGCAATTGCAATACTGCCTCAGCTTTGAAGTTTTCTTCATTCAGTAACAATATCGAGCGAAGCGCCGTAAAGATATTGTCGCTCTCATTATAACTTTCATCGGCAATAACGTACCTTATTTTATAGGGGGCATTGTTAAATACCGCTTTGATATAGGGCGCGTAGCTGTCAATATCACTCACCATCACAACGATGTCGCGCGGCGAAAGCGTTTCTTTTCTTTTATCGACCAGGTATACCAGGTAATTGTACAGCGACTCCACTTCACGCGCTATCGTATAGCAGGCATTGATCTGAATGGAGCCGTCACTGATATCAGCTGCTGTAAACTGGTGACGGCTGGTGGTGGCGGCATTAAAAATATCGTCTTGTATTTTGTGCAGCAGGCTATCCGGAACCGGCGGCACGATCCCGACATCTTCATAGGCATTCAGAAATTCATCATGCTGGAAGAACAAAGCAAATGAATCCTGTATTACACGCCCCCAACTGGTAAGGAGGGTATTGCCAATGATGCTGTCTTCCGCATTTTTATAACCTTTCTGCCGCCATCCCGCCAGTTGTTTTTCGCTGCGGTCCTCAAACCAGTATACCAGCGGCGAGGGATTGATAAAATAGAAATGAACATCAACAATGGCCGACAGCTCAAAAAGGATCTGTACGTGGTATGCCGTGATGATCGACAGGCCAAACAACTGTACACGGGGCAGGCGGGCCTTCAGCTGCGCCTGGGTAGCAGGTTGCTTCAGTTTCTCCAATATCAGCGTGCTCACCATTGTTTTGTCCGGCAATGCATTGCCTGCCTCTTTCTTAGCCCTGGTCCATAGGTACTGCTGCCAGGTATGGTCCGCATCATCCTGGCTGGCCCCTTCATTCCATTGCCTGATGATCTCCGGCCGGTACACCTGGTATTGATCAAAAAGATCGCCCACTTTTTCTGCCAGTGCTATACGTCGCGTATCTGCTTCCTGGCCTGCGTGCTGGAAATAATCAGCGATGGAGGGAAAGCGGCTGCTGAATTCTTTTTCTCCCAGTAGTTTGAATAATAACCAGCTGAGGTTGGTGGCCGATAGCATTTCTGTATATTTTCCTCCCAGCAGGTAATATAGCTGATGCACCAGCTCATTCGGTTTCATAAAACGACAATTGGCCGTAATGCCCAACCGGTGTGCTATTTGCAGCTTCAGCCAGTTGTTCATGCCATCCGTTTGCGTAACGATATAGTGTGGATCAAATACACTGTCACCTGCTTCCTGCAGGTTGTCGGCCAGTCCGGTGGCCAGGCTATCCAGTGAATTGGAAACTTTTAGATACAATGCCATGCTTGCCTCGTAGTGATTAAGAAATAAGCGTTGATGATCCCGGTTGAAAGCGCGCTGCTATACCCGAAGCTCTTTCTACTACCCGTTGGGCAGCTTCCAGTATCGTCTCGCCCGATCCTTGCAGGTATACCCGTTTCCGGGCCCGCGTCACCGCCGTATACAACAGCTCCCGCGTAAGTAAAGGCGAATTGGCTATTGGCGGCAATATCACCAGCACCTCATCAAATTCTGAGCCCTGACTCTTATGAATGGTCATGGCAAACACCGTTTCGGCTTCACTCAGATAACCAGGCATGATCGACCTGAGCGTTCCTGTACTGTCTTCAAACCAGGCCATCAATACGCCTTGTTTATTGGCACGGATAATACCTGTATCTCCATTGAACAGTCCGTGTTCATAATAATTACGCGTCAATATAATAGGACGGTTCTCGTAAAAAGGAACCGTATGCTGAATGAGCTTTTTGCTGTCGAGCCATTTTTCGATCCTGCTGTTGATCGCATACAATCCCTGTTCCCCTTCCCTTACTGCGCAAAGCACACGCAGGGCATTCATCTTTTTAAGGGCCGAAGAGATGTCTTTCTCGGTGATGAAAGCGGCATAGCCTGCTATAAACTTTTCAAACAGGTCATTCGAATACAATGGGTCAATAACCACCTGCTCATCCCTGGAAGGCGGCAGAAATTGTTGTAAGGCCGCAGCATCATTACCGATCACTGCCTTGCTGAAGGAGCCGATGCCCGTATGTCCTGTAAAGCGATGGCTGCGCCGCAATTCTACCAGGTGCTGGAATAAGGGATGCTCATGTTGATGGCTGATATGGCTCTCAGGCAGCCGATAACGGTCATCCTCAATAAACTCATTGATCAGCGCAAGCCTTTCTGCCGAAAATTGATTGAGGATAGGTTGGGCCAGACAGAGATCACCAAATAAGCTGCCCGCTTCTACCGAAGCCAGCTGATCCTTATCGCCCAGCATGATCAGCCGGGTTCCGGGCGCAATAGCATCCAGCAATTTGGCAAACAAAGCCACGTCGATCATCGAACATTCATCTACGATCACTACATCATAACTCAGTGGATTTTGCTGGTTGTGCCGGAAGTAATGTGTACCTGCCACTGGTTTAAGCAAACGGTGAATCGTAGAGGGATGCAATGCCTGGAATTTTTCCAGTATCGGAGCTTCCAGTGGCAACGTTGTCTGCCGCAGACTTTCTGCCATGCGGGCAGCTGCCTTACCCGTGGGTGCTGCCAGGGCCACCTTCAAAGCCGGGTTCGTGGTATATAGTAAGGATAATATTTTGGCTACTGTAGTCGTCTTGCCGGTACCGGGACCGCCTGTAATGATCGTGAAATTGTGGAGGATGCCTGTAATGGCCGCCGCCAATGGCCAGTCGGCCAGGTCTTCAGACGCTCCCGCAGATCCGTTGCCGGGGTTGCTAAACAATCGGCTGATGAATGCTTTGTGTTGCCGCAGCAATGCCAGCCGTTGCGGTAGTTGCGCTTGTTCCTCTGCCAGGAACTGCCGGATACGTTGCAGGAATCCCGTTTCATACCGGAAATACCGTTGCAGGTATAGCCTGTTTTGATACAACACAAAAGGTTGTCGATCGTCCCCGTTTTTGCCCACGAGTGGGAGGGTTTCCAGCGATTGGCTGCCGCCTGGTAGAAGATGGTAATAAGCTGGTAGGTCATCAGCGCTGGCAGTCAACTGATCCAGGTGCAGACAGATATGCCCTTCACTGAGTTTTTTAGATAGGAGATAAGCATAAGGCTTCAATGCCGGTATCCCAAAATATTCGGCAAACTGTTGGTGAACATCATTGAGCGCATGCATGGCCGCAAGTTAGCGCATTACCCGAATAATTAATACTTCGTTCCCATGGTAGCGCCGATGCCTTTATGACTCGTTGCCTTCCGCTCGCGGCTCACAGCTCGTGGCTCGTAGCTTGCCTTTCCCCCTCATTGCCTTTATGCCTTTTTGCCTCGATGCCTTTTCATAATACAGTATCACCACACCCGAACTGAAAGCCTTTGTTCTCAAAAGCTTCAATGGGTAGCGATCCTGCATGTCCCGGAAAAGCGGAATACCATTGCCCAGGGTTACGGGGTGTACCCACAACACGATCTCATCCACCAGGCCCAAATGCATTAAGCGCGATACAATACTCCCGCTGCCCAGTATGATCATATCCATGCCTGGCTGTTCTTTCAGCGCCATCACGGCTTTCCCAATATCTTTTTTCACCAGCCTGGTATTTCTCCATTCCACCGTACGCAGCGATTTGGAGAATACGATCTTGGCGTAGTTATTCATCATATTCGCATAGGAACATTCCTGTCTTCCGTAAGCGGTATTGTTGGCTTCATAAGGCCAGTAACTGGCCATCGCCTGGTAGGTGACCCGCCCCAGCAATATGCTGTCCACCATACACAACTGCTCGAAGGCGAAACTGGCCATTTCTTCATTCCAATGTGGAAAATGCCAGTCAAGCTCTCCGCGGGGGCCGGCCATAAAGCCGTCAAGGGTTACATTTATTGATACAATTATTTTACGCATCTGGCATCTATTGGATGAACAAATGTACTTCCGTACAACGGTGCTGATAGCGTGTGGTTGCGACTAATAGAGGGTTTGTTGCGACATGAAAAGATGACCAGCCCGGGAAAACGCCTGTCTTGTAGCCTGTGTCTCTGCAGGTTGTTGGTTATCAATGCTTTTACGATCCCTGGATCGTACAGTCGGCGCCCGAAAAGGAGACAATTCATTCTAAGCTTATTATTGATTGTACACAAAAATCGTTTGAATGTGTAACCATATTATTATACTTTTGGCTCCACAGAGCTGATAAATTTACTCCCCCTTTCGATGTTTCAAATGGCATTACTAAACTGCCCAGGTCCATGTATTGGCCCAAAACGATCGGTATTGGTAACTGGAACGTTCGGCCCCCAAAAAATAATAAAAAGCGCAGATGAAACACATATCCATCCTGGTGCCTGAAGAGGCTGTCCTGACAAGTATCACCGACCCCCGCATGTTATTTGCCGCGGTCAACGACTTTTTGAAAAGAGCCGGCAAAGAACCCATGTTTAAAGTGGAACTGGTGGGCCTTTCAAAAGAAGTGCAATTGTACCAGGGCTCCTTTACTGTACATACCGATGTACTGTTGCAGGACGTCAAAAAAACTGACCTGATCTTTATTCCGGCTATCGGCGGTGATCTGCAGGTAGCCATCGAAAAGAATAAAGAGTTTTATCCCTGGATCATTCGCCAGAAAGCCCAGGGCGCCGAAGTGGCCAGCCTTTGCATAGGCGCTTTCCTCCTGGCCTCTACCGGTCTGCTCGAAGGAAGAAAATGCTCTACCCACTGGGTCTATGCCAATGAGTTCCGGAATATGTTTCCCGGGATCACCCTCGTAGATGATAAGATCATTACAGAAGAAGAAGGCCTTTATTCCAGTGGAGGCGCCAATTCTTACTGGAACCTCCTGATATACCTGGTCGAGAAAAAAGTAGGGCGTGAAATGGCCATCCTTACCTCTAAGTTCTTTGCCATAGAAATAGACCGGAAAAGCCAGTCCCCTTTTATTATGTTCAATGGACAGAAGCGCCATGAAGATGAACCCATCAAACTGGCCCAGGAATTCATTGAAAAGAATGTGACTGAAAAAATATCCGTAGAAGAACTGGCCGTAAAGTTTGCGATCGGCCGCCGCCATTTTGAAAGACGTTTTAAAAAGGCCACCAACAATACCCCCGTTGAATACATTCAACGAGTAAAGATCGAAGCAGCCAAAAAACACCTGGAAAGCAGCCGGAAAAATGTCAATGAAGTGATGTATGAAGTAGGGTATTCCGATACCAAGGCCTTCCGCACCGTGTTTAAGAAGATCACCGGCCTTTCGCCCATTGACTACAAGAATAAATACAATAAGGAAGCTGTAGTGGCCTAAGCTGGTGTTAATGCTACCAGCATAACCTCTTTCTCTTTGCCTTTGAGTTTAATGGCGCCTAATGAACGGGTGATATAATTCCTCAGTGAATACAATTCCGAGAGCAGGTCCGAGGAGGCGATCACCTCTTCGTTCAGTTCGCCGCATTTGTCCAGTATGCGGGAGGTTGTGTTCAGCACATCCCCCGAATAGGTAATATCCCTTTTGATAATGCCTACCTCGCCGGCGATCACCCTGCCGCAATGCATGCCTGCTTTAAACGAAGGCACCAGCCCATAGCGGTGGAGGTATTTATCCCGTAGCTGTTGGATACGCAGCTTCATATCGAAGAAGCAGCGGATACATTGCAGGTTTTCTTTGCCATCCTCGTAATTCCAGGCGATCACTACCTCATCGCCTACATATTGATAAATATTCCCCTTGTTTTCCAGTATCGGCGCAGTGATGTCTGCAAAAAAGTCTTTCAGCAAAGCATGGTAATTTTCATTGCCCAATTGCTCAGCCATCGTAGTAGAGGCGTTCAGATCCAGGAACATGAATATCCTATTCTCTTCCTTCGGTGTATTGTACCGCCCCATGATGATATTCCAGAAATCGCCCTGGCCAAATTTGCTGTTTACCTGTAACAACAGTTGTGTAACCCCTACAACAAATCCCCAGAATATAGCTGCCTTGATATGCGAACTGTCCTTCAGGAATTTTTGAAAAGCTGCCCAGGATACCGGGTCTGTAAGCGGCCGGCCCGTACGTATCGGCACCAGTATCACACCCATCAGTACAGAAATAAAAGCAACTATGAGCAATAAGGAAATACACACTATGAGGATCGTATATCCATAAGGCTTGTCCTGGTATCTTACATTCACATAAAACACCAGCAGGCTCCCACCGATCAATGCACCAATCAATCCGGCACCCACATTCCGTACTGCTGAGACCGTAAAAGAATATTTATCCGAAAGTCCGAGGGTGTTATCCGTAAGCAATACCAGCAGGTCATACACAGTCATCAGCAGCCCCATCAGCATCCAGGCTACAATGATCACCGCCAGTTGTTTAAATTTTAGTTGAGTTCCCCTGTTCACAACCTTTTCTGTTTAGATAGTGAAGTTACAGCCTATAGCACAAATAGATCACGGGTAAATAGGGCCTCCAAAGGGGCGCTTGCGACTTTTATTCAGGCAAGGGTATCAAGACTGGCCCTTAGGCAACCCTCATTTTTTGTAGCAGGATAGAAGTACCCTGGCCAGGGCTGCTGGTGATCGTAATATGATAATGGATCTGCCCGGCCCGCCGTTGCATATTCTTTAAGCCGTTTCCTTCATTCTCTTTTTTCAGGTCAAAGCCTTTTCCATCGTCTGTCACCAGGAAGACCGGTTTCCCTCTTTTAAGAGAACAGCTGATTGTGATGGATTGAGCTTCCGAATATTTAACCGCATTGTTCACCGATTCCTTCAGCATCATATACAGATTCCTCTTTTCCTCCTGGCCAAGCTTGTAGCCTTTGGCGTCATCAGCTACAATCTCTTTATAAATTATATTATTGGCTTCACTAAGCGGCGCCGCAAATGGGTAGATCCGAGCAAAGAGGTTTTCGATACTGTCACGGCTGTCATCCAATACCCATATCAAATCCCTGATGCTTACAATAGCCTCCTGGGCGCTTTCTTTTATTTTATAAAGATATCCCTCCCGCTGTTTTTCCATCAATGCCAGGTTCGTATACACTTTAATGCTATTCATAGTGCTTCCCAGGTCATCGTGCAAGTCACTGGCCAGCTTTGACCGGATCTCATTCTCCTTCCTGAGCTGGGCGATGCGAAGCCGGTAAACCGTATAAATTATGCTGAGGCCTGTTAATAATAACAATAATTTGAACCACCAGGTCTCATACCAGGTAGGCAGGAAATCAAGCGTCAATAGTTTTATCTCAGAGTGCACGCCATCTTCATTGCTGGCCCGTAGCTGCACATGGTAAGTGCCAGGACCCATCCCAATAAGCGGAAGGGAGCTGGCGTTGCCAATATTGATCCAGTCAGTATGTTGCTCATTGATCTTGTAGTCAATGCTTACCTTTTCCGGATCACTGAAATTAAGGCCCGCCAGGTAGATGGTAGTTTGTACAGCATCGCTGCCGATCTCCAGCGACTGTAAAGTAATATCACTCGTGTCAAGCACCTTGTCTTTGGTGCGCACCTGGATATGATCAATATAAAGGATAGGAGGAGTAAGGTTGATGGAAAAAGCCGTAGGGTCAATGATCGTAAATCCATTTACGCCCCCCGTATAGATTTTGCCATCTTTCATCAGGCCGGCCACTTCTTCAAATCCATTTGAATGCAAGCCATTATTTGTATAGTAGGTTTTTACATGATAATCAGTCAGGTCAACCACCGATAACCCATTATTACTGGTTACTACAAGTTGCTGGTTGTTCACATTGAATAGTTGATAAACGCCGTCGTTGGATAAATGGCTTGCTGTATTGATCACCCTTTTAATATGAAGGGAAGAGTCCAATTGTATAATACCCGAACCATAAGAGGCGATCCAGTAATGCCCCCTGGCTTCGCACATATCAAAAAACAACTTGTAGTGCTGCCCCGTCCCTTTTTCAGGCAATGTGAGGCTGTCTCCTTTTGTAAAGTCGGGCGAGAGGATGCTGATCACATTGTCCGAGAGTACCCAGGTCCTGCCTTTCTGGTCGTGGTAGATATTGTTGACGATGCTGGAGGCCAGCGGGCTGTTTGCATCACTTTGTTCTATTTTGCGCACCGTCTTTTGATGGGTATTCCACAATAGTATGCCATTACTGCTTTCTGTACCCAATACCACCAGCGAATCGCCCAGGAACAGGTGACTGTTTACCGGCAATGCAGCATAGGGCTTAAACTCCGGGTATATGGTTGCAATGGGGGTTATGGAACCATGCTGATAAATAAACATACCATCGCGCCTGGCTACATGAATACGTCCTTGCCTGTCCTGGAAAATATGATGGTATAGGTCCTCTTTCAGCGGTTTTGTATACTGCCTGCCCGTATTATCAATGCTTACAAGACCATTGCGTAGCCCGGCGAGGATACTTTTATCATCCGACACATAAATAGATCTTACATGTTCCAGTTTGATATTGGTTTGCTTGTCGTAGTTGAATGACCGGAAGGGCGAGGGATAATGTGGTATAAAAGCCAGCCCTTCCTGACAGCCAAGCCAGGTATTGTTTTCCTTGTCCTGGTATACACATTGAACCGCCTCCAGCCAATCGGCTTCCCATGTTCTGGCAGGTTCTTCCAGCGTTGTATAATTCGTCAGTAATGCATCAAACTGATACAGTTTGCCTTCTCCCGATAAAAAAATGCCCCCTTGTTTGTTGATAGAAATGCAATCGATGCTGCCTGTATTTAAGGCAGGGATACTGCTGCAGGGAGCATTGTTAATGGTTATTGCATAGGAAGAGGAGTAATTTATCTTTCTCAATCCCTGGTTGGTGGCAAACAATATTTCCCCGGCTTTAGGGGTAGCGTATCCGTAAAACCGTATGTCACGGCTTTTGGCATGGTCATTAAAAGAAGAGAGTGGGATGCTTTTGATGATCATTCGACTATCCGGCGAATAGATCAATATACCATAGCCGCTGCAGGCCGCCCAAAGATTGCCATAGGCATCTTTGACAAGCGAACGCACCTCAAAATCATTGGCAGCGATAGCCGGCCTGGGCAAGGGCAGCGCTTTTTCATAAACACCTTTACTCGTATTAAACACCTTTACTCCCGTGGAGGTGCCGATCCAGAGCAGTTCTTTATCTTTCAACAGGCTGATATTCCAGTCTTCCATACCGGCGTCCGGTATCACAGCCGTTTGGACCACCGCTCCCGTGATGGTGCTGATGGCATTGATGCCCACTTCCGCAGGAAGCACCCATAATAAATTCTTCGTCGTATCTTCTACCATCTCCCGTACATCTACGCCACATATCTTATTTTTGGGAGCAGCACTTTTTGCGTAACTTAAAAAAGTTCTTCCATCAAAGCGGCTGATCCCGTCTTGTGTACCCACCCATATAAAACCTTTTGAATCCTGGAGAACTTTGCGCACATTGTAACTCGGCAGCCCATCCTTTTGCGTATACTTTAATAAGTGAGTAGTGGCTATCCGCTGAGCAAAGCAGAAACAATTTAATAATAAGAAAATAACGACCGCCAAAACTGACTTCATATGGATAAGAAATGGGTTATTGTATTCCTAATTTATGCAGATTTCAGGACAAAAGAGTCGTTTTCCATGAGCGAAGAAATGAGAGTGGAGATCAATGATATGCTTAGGTCTGTCATTAAGGTGCCTATAAATCCCGATAGAGCGAGGCTTTTTGTAATATTCAATGGTATTAAATACTTCTTCCCTGCAACAGGCAAGGCGCCCAGAACAGAGACCCGGTTCATTATGTATGAAATGGTAAAGTGCCAACATAAACGTGGCAATTGTTTTGGAAGATGTGAGGTCAATAGAGCGGATGTGACAACCTTGCAGGATAGCAATAAACTAAGCCATATATTAAGCTACATTGAAGTAATGGACGATGAAGAGGTCTTTTTCGTTACCTGGGATCATGGCAATGCCTTTGGCATTTTCAGGGAAGAGCCTCATCCCTTGCCTCAGATAAGAAAGCCAATTAACGATTCGCAGGAGTTGCAACGATTTCCCTACTTAAGGCTCTTTTGGGAAAGAGCGATGGAAGTGGAGGATATGGAAGCGCATCAATTCAAAAGTGAACCCGGCTATGCTTTTTTTACTGTTCAGGCTGGGCACGACCTGTTTGCCGTCTCAGCAAAAAAAGAAATAGCTGAATCTGTTATCCCTCTTCTGACCAGCGACAAATCCAGGAACTTTTTCCGGATCGAAAAGGGTAGAAAAAAGCTAGTTTTTGACACCAGTGCCGCTGAGCCCACATTGTCTGAAATAGGCTTTCAGGAATCTGAAGTCACCGAATTACTGCACAACCATGAACTGGCCGATGCTTTTCGCGACTGGCTGGGTGACCGTAAAGTAGGGGTTTTGCTGATGATGAATTGCTGGATGATGAACTTGCATACCATGTATGCTATGAAAGATCGGGTACAATGCCTGGTGGCGCCCCAGGGAGATATTGCCAATCCGGGGTATAATTACCGCGAAATTTTGAGCTTTATTTATTATTCGGAAACCCCGGTTACTGCACGCGGCCTGGCAGAAGAATGTATAAGAACTAGTGAAAATGCATTTGCTAAAAGAAGGGCAAGAATATTAAATCCTCAAAACCCAAAGACGATCGATTCCTGGAAGATCATTGCGGTTGACTTACAGACTATCGATGTACAAGGAAAGAAAGTGTTCGACCAGCAATTGCAAAGCCTCCAACAACTCGTGACGGCAATTATTGAGGCTGTCAGCCAAAACCCGACCCCTGAATTAAAATATATGCTTAAATATGTAAGGTCTGTCTGCTTTGATTTTACCAATAATAGAACCATTATGGTTGATTTCCTGAATTGGTGCATGAGCGTTAAATCAGCCGATCACTTCTTTCTGCCTGATCATTCCCAGGTTTTCGGAAGTTTGGATTCAATGATTATTGAACTCAGGAATTACATCCTGGGGGTTAACGGAAAACAATCTTTGCAAATTAAAGCTACTAAAGGTATAGCTGTATATTCCTTTCCCGATCCGCTGCTTCCTGTTGCAGTCATCAATCTACCCCCTACAGGATATAGCTTATTCTTTCCCCAATATGCCTTTGCGGATAAGCCTAACCTGATCGACAATGTAAGGTCCGATCGGTTGCTAAATGGTCCTTTAGAGAGCTGGAAAGAATTTCTGAAAAAAGTGATAGATAAAGAAATTACTTTTTAGCTTTTGCCTTTCCTTTTTTGGGTGCCGCATATAGTGCACTTTTCTTGGGAGCGCTTTTTCTCAACGGAGTAGGCTGGCTCAGGAAATTACTGCCATGGTTACCCTTTTCCCCGTCTGTTTTGGCTACAATATCATTGCTGGAAGACTTCAGAACAATATCTGGATCTGCAGGTGCAGGATTAGGAACCAACGTAAGGAAAATATCTTTCACCTTACCATCTTTGAAGTTTTCAGTCGAATCCATATTGAATACACCGCAGCTATCAAACTTGATGGGATCATTATCCACCGTGCCTACCTGCAGGTCTGTTGTGGTGTTCGATAGCTTACCATTAATGGTAATACTAACCGTGCCATCCTTCTTGATCTTGATTTTTGTTTTGGAGGCATCAAACACAATTTTTGCCCCTTCGTTGATGGCAAACTCTTTTTTGGATAGTACGACTTTTCCCATATTATGTATTTAATGTGTAATAAGTGCTGGTTTAATTGATTCAATGCATCCAAAGATAACGAGTGCGCCGATATGGTTGAATGTGTAAAGCACCGGAAAAAAAAAGGTGTTTTCACCTTTACCTCTCCCGCCGGCTCACCCATTTCTGTGAATGGCTAATTCGCAGTTTACTCTCCCACCTTCCCGCCCCACCTTTA
This sequence comes from Paraflavitalea soli, assembly GCF_003555545.1. Taxonomy (GTDB): domain Bacteria; phylum Bacteroidota; class Bacteroidia; order Chitinophagales; family Chitinophagaceae; genus Paraflavitalea; species Paraflavitalea soli. The sequence continues at coordinate 7,287,532 of NZ_CP032157.1, forward strand.
CAGGATTGCCTGCTTGCAATAAAGATGATAACACTTCTTCCGGGGATTATACCGAATTATTCAAAAACACCATCTGGACGGGAGAGTACAAGGACAGTACCTGCCTCTCCAAACCCTACAGCATCTTGATTATTGCAGCCGGCGGCTCCACCAGGTTATGCCAATAGCCAGCACCACAAACAAGGCGCCTACCCAGGGAGTAGCACCCAATCCCAGGGGCGATGCTACGATCAACCCACCAGCATAAGCACCCAAAGCAATGCCGATATTAAAGGAAGCAATATTAAAGGCCGAGGCTACATCCTCCGTACCTGGTAAATGCTTTTCGGCTGTTTGCACAATGTATAATTGCAGACCCGGCACATTGGTGAAAGAAAGTGCGCCCATGATAAACAAGGTGATCAAACCTGCAACTGTGTAATGTACTGTAAAGGTAAACAACAGCAGTACCGCAGCCTGTGCCACAAACATCCACAGCAATGCTTTCAGCGGATGCTTGTTGGCTACCTTACCGCCAACAATATTTCCAATGGCGATAGCCACACCATACAACAGCAATACCATGTTCACCACCGATTCTGACAGGCCCGTTATCTCCTGCAGGATAGGAGAGAGGTAGGTAAAAGCCACAAAAGTACCGCCGTAACCTAATGCCGTCATTAGAAAGCCAAGCACCAGACGTTTATTGGTGATCACCTTCAGTTGTGTTTTCAGCGACGCTGCTTTTTCATTGGCAAGGTTGTTGGGTACCAATATCCAACTGGCTATCAGACCAATCAAGCCCAACACCGCCACGCCAATAAAAGTAGCCCGCCAGCCAAATTGTTGCCCGATGTAGGTACCAAAGGGTACGCCCGTTACAATGGCTACCGTGAGGCCGGCAAACATAATAGCGATGGCCGATGCTCTCTTTTCAGCCGGTACCAAGGCTGCAGCAATGGTAGAGCCGATGGAAAAGAATACCCCATGCGCAAATCCCGTAATGATGCGCGCTATCACCAGCGAAACAAAGCCCGGCGCCAGCGAAGCCAACCCGTTACCTACAACAAACAACGCCATGAGCGAGATCAACAATTGCTTCCTGGGCACACGGCTGGTTAGGGCAGTGAGTATGGGTGCACCGATAGCCACGCCAATGGCATACAGGCTTACCAGCAAACCAGCTGAAGGAATGGAAATGTGAAGGTCTTTGGCCATCGTAGGCAACAGACCCACGATCACAAACTCAGTAGTGCCAATGCCAAAGGCGCTGATCGTTAATGCCCACAACGCGGCAGGAAGTGATTTCCTGCCGCTGGTTGGCACGCTTGATGCAGTAGCAGATAATTCAATAGATTTTGTAACTGTGTTCATATATTTTTCAATTAACAGGGCAAAATTCCCACTAATTGATCTATTATCATAATAGCTTAAATTATACCTTTGTATCAGAAAAATGATAGTATATGATACTTAATCTTGAATGGCTCCGGACCTTTAAGGCGATCTATGAGAAGGAAACACTTACAGGCGCCGCACAGGCCCTGTATATTTCCCAGCCCGGTGTAAGCCTGCACCTCAACTCATTGGAAGCCTATACAGGGTACAAGCTATTTGACCGCTCCGCCAAAAAGATGATCCCTACCGAGAGAGGAAAAGTGCTGTATAATTTTGTGCTGGAGCCCATTAGTAAACTGGAAACGGCTGAAGAACTTTTCTACAGGAGTACCAAGGCTGACAGAGCCACCATCAGCATCGGCATGTGTTTTGAAACATTCCAGTTCACCCTCGAGAAGCATATTTCTTCCCTGCCCTTCAATGTCATCATCAAGTTTGGAGACTATCCTCAAATGATACATGACCTCGACAAAGGTTTGCTCGACCTCATCATTACACCACACAAAGACGATCAGAAAAAACTGGAGTACCAGCCTTTCTCCAAAGAAAGGATTGTATTGGTCTGTGGTTCCAAGACCAATCTGAAGTCATTAACCCCGTTGCTAAAAGAAAATAATACCAGGCAGGTGGAAAGCTGGCTGAAGCAACAGTTATGGTACAGTACCGCTGCCGATATGGGCCACCTCAAAAACTTCTGGCAACTGAACTTTAAAAGCAACCTCGATTTCAAGCCCAACTATATTGTGCCCAATATCAGTTCCATCGTGCGTTGCTTAAGTGGGGGCCAGGGATTTTCTGTCATCCCCGACTTCTTATGCCGGGAGGAGATCAATTCCGGTAAAGTAAAACTGGTGTGGGAAGGGAATCATGTCGTGGAGAATACCCTCTACTTCGGCACGAGGAAGAAGACCATGTATGAAAAAGAGATCAACATGGTAAAGGATATATTCATAACACAAGAACTATTACCCGCAACCGGGAGGTAGTTACTTCCTAAAGTGGAAATGGTGGGTCGCCTTCCAAAGGCGGCTCACCATTTCCACTTTCATGGCTATACTTTCTTTGTTGTCATTTCGGATCTTTCTTGTCATCGAACGAAACCCTTCCTTTTGTCATTTCGAACGAAGCGAAGCGGAGTGAGAAATCCCGCAGTGCGGGACAAGTACTGCTATCGAAGCAAACGATTGCCGATTCTCGACTGCCGACTGCCGATTCACGGTTTCTCCAGCGCAAACGCCACCACATAATCACCCATCTTCGTGGAAAATTTTCCATGACCGCCCGCCGCCATCACGATGTATTGTTTGCCATCCAGTTCATACGTCATCGGTGTGGCTTGTCCACCGGCAGGCAGCAGGTATTTCCAAAGCTCTGCACCCGTATGCGAATCAAAAGCGCGTAGATGACCATCACGCGAAGCCGCTACAAAGATCAGGTTGCCGCTTGTTACAATGGCGCCTCCGAAATTGAGCGAACCCCATTTTTCTGCACCAGGATATTTTTGGGGGTCCAGCATATAACCCAGCGGCACCTCCCATTTTTTGAGACCACTGTTCAGGTCGATGGCAACCAGCGTACCCCAGGGGGGAGTTGTCTGCATCATCACCCCTTTCTCATCTACCTGGAAGAGATAATCCCGGTTCATCACATAAGGTGTTCCCCGCTGCATACCCATTTCTCCCCGTACTACGGCGCTTCCTTTGCCTTCCAGCTCTGCTTGCCTTTCACGCGGTACCATGCGTATAATGGCGGGCAGTATGTTAATATTCGTGATCAGTAACCGTTCTTTCGGGTCCACGCACATACCACCCCAGTGAATGCCGCCTGCATTGCCTGGTGTCATCACCGATCCTTCATAGGAGGGCGGCGTGAAAATGCCCTTGTTCCTGAGTTGAGCGATCCTTTTCTTAGCGCCTTCCTTTGCTTCTTCAGTAGGGCCCCAGGCATCCTTTTCACCTACGCTTTGGATGCCCAATGGTGCAGGCAATACCGGGAATGGTTGTGTGGGCCAGGCTTCTTCTCCGGGAATATCAGAAGCTGGTACTCGTCTTTCTTCCACAGGGAATAAGGGTATGCCTGTCGTGCGGTCCAGGATAAATATATGTCCCATCTTCGTACCCACTATTACCGCGGGTACCTTCTTTCCTGCTTTCATAATATCTGTAAGCACCGGTTGTGCGGCAATGTCATAGTCCCACAGGTCATGGTGCACCACCTGGTAATACCATACCAGCTTACCCGTGGAGGCGCGCAAGGCGACAATCGAATTGCCATATAGATTTTGTCCCAGGCGCTCACCGCCATAGTAATCAGGACTAGGGCTGCTCGTAGGCACAAACACCATGTCACGTGCAGCATCCACCGAAAGCGTGGCCCACGCATTGGCTGCGCCTGTTTTGTGTGCCTTCGGTCCATTCCAGGTATACCAGGCTTTATTCGTAGAATCGCGCGGTATCGGGTCCCATCCCCATTTCAAAGCACCGGTGATCACATCATAGGCACGCACCGTGCCGGGAGGATAATCAAATCGCTGGTTATCTCCCATGGCCGATCCTACGATGATCGTATTGCCTATAATTGCAGGTGGAGAGGTGACACTGATGGTGCCGCCCATGCCCTTGTTGAGGTCAACCGTGCCCCGGTCACCAAACGAGCTGATCGGTTTGCCTGTTTTGGCATCCAGTGCGATCAGGCGGCCATCGATCGTGGCCACGAAGATCCTGCTGGCTCCTTTGCCCTTGTCGCTGCCACCTGCAGGCCAGGCCGAAACGCCCCGTGAGGTGACCTCGGAGTAGCCCGTGTGCAGGTTGATCGCAGGGTCATATACCCATTGCTCTTTGCCGGTGGCCGCATCTACCGCAAATACCCTGGCAGCCGGTGTGCTGAAATAAAGCGTGCGGCCGATCATGATCGGCGTGGCTTCAAAAGCCGCTTTCTTCATCGCTTCCGTTCCTTCATACAGGCCCAGCTCGCCCGTTTGATAGGTCCAGGCTACTTTCAGCGAAGCGACATTCTTGTCATTCACCTGGTTTAACGGTGAATACCGCATGCCGCCGGCGTCATTGCCGTAGGCAGGCCATTCCCCGGCAGGGTGGACAGCTGCGGCTTTTCGCGGAGCCTGTCCATAAGAATAAGGGTTGCTGGCCAGCAGGAGAGAGGCGCAGACAAGAGCTTTTATGGTCATAAAAAATGATTTTCCCAAACCTACTTCTAAGCCTCGCCCCGGCTAAATTTCTTTGACCAATAGACAGTTTAAGAAGGGGAATGGATCAGTCTTATGCCAACTATCAGCTCCGGCCAGGCTTTTTATTCTCAAATCCAATAATATGTTTGAAAATACGTTAATATATTAGTTAAATTTATACTGCCAACACCGGCATATCCAATATACGTGAAAAGCTTAAGGACTAAATTGCCTTATGACACTGCTAATGAGGTAGTTGTCAACGATTGGTTCCCTTCCTTAAATGGATTGAGGGCCATCAGTATCACCTTGGTTATTCTACACCACCTAGGCAAGACTACCAATATTTTCCAAAGCATCTCTACCCACAAATGGCTAATGCCCTTCCTCCGGTTTATCCAGGATGGCCAACTGGGCGTCAACATATTTTTCGTCATCTCGGGTTTTTTGATCACTTCCCTATTACTAAAAGAAGAAGAGAGAACTCATACCGTTTCCATGAAGCAATTCTTTCTGAAGAGAGTATTGCGCATCTTCCCGGCTTATTATTTCATGTTATTCGTATACGTAGGGATGAATGCCGTTGGGTTGATCCATGTAAGCGCCCCGTCCTTTTTAACCGCTTTTACTTTTACCAAGCAATTCAATTGGAGCCTCGATTGGTTTACAGCCCACGGCTGGTCACTCAGCATTGAAGAGATCTTTTACCTATGCTGGCCAGCCATTTTTATTAGGGGCCATAAGTTCAGGAAACTGGCTGTATGGGCCCTCATTGTTTTCGTTCCTGTATGCAGGGTTTTTGTACACTTCTATCCCATTAGCTGGATGAGCGAACTGTCCCTCTTTTGGCGTATCGATGCCATCGCCACCGGTTGCTTGCTGGCATTGTATAGGAACAGGATACTTGTTTTACTCAGTGCTCACTGGAAACTGCTGTTTTGGTGTTCCATCTTCGCCTTGCTGGGACTAAGGTATTTTCAATCCCTGGCCGGCCTCGTGCAGGCAGGATTTATCTTTATTCCACTAGGTCTCACCGATGGCACTATTGCCAATGCTTTGATAGGCATTATACTCATGTATTCCGTTTTCGGTCCTCACAAATATTGGTTCAGTTTCCTTAACCTGAAATGGGTAAGTTTCATAGGGACCATATCATTCAGCATCTATTTGTGGCAGCAGCTGTTTATCAGCGGTATCGATTGGTGGATAGCACAATTCCCCCAAAACCTGGTGGCTGTTGCAGCAATGGCCTTATTCTCTTTTTATATGATTGAAACCCCTTTCCTCCGGCTCAAGTCAAAACTGGCTACAACTGATCAATACAGTGTACGTCGCCGGTTGGCGATACTACTGGGAAGTTTAATACCTCATAGAGCGCAAAAGTTGGCCACAACACCTGTAAAGCCAAAAAGGAAACACAATATGTTGTACTTCCTTTCTTTCGGATGGGTATGGACCATCTTCCACATTTTTAAGGATTGACCCCTGCGTTACCAACAAACCAGCGGCCTATGGCCTGTTGAAGTTCATTGCGATCCGGCTCTTTCTCCGTAGCCCAGGCGATCATTCCATCAGGGCGGATCAATACAGCACGCAAACCCAGTTTTTCTTTCACTCCCATTGCTGTTGCACCCGAAACATACTTCAGTTGATCACTGTATGCATCCGCTAAAGCGTTGAGCGATGCATGCTTGTCGAAGTCGAGCAGTATGCCCAGCCCATCCTGCATTAAATCGCCAATGGTTGTGCCATCTTCCAACTCAAAGTTGGGAACACTATAGCCTGTCAAAGGGTGTTCCGTACCAAGATCGTAATGAGTGAAAATGCCCCATACCCGCCCTGCCATATAGGTGGCGCCATCCCGCGTTTGCATCAGGTCCCGGAAGATGGCGTTCAGTGCACGGCCCGCTGCGTCCGGTTGCATGATGGCTACCTGCGCGCGCGACCAATCCAGCACCTGGGCGCCAATGGGATGCCGTTCAGTATAGTAACTGTCCAGCAAGCCTTCCGGCGCTTTCTGTTGAATGGTGGCGGCAAGCTTCCAGCCGAGGTTCATCGCATCGCCCAGGCCAAGGTTTAGCCCCTGGCCTCCTAGTGGTGAATGAATATGTGCCGCATCACCCGCTAAAAGTACCCGTCCCTTGCGGTAGCTGGTGGCCTGCCTGGCCCGGTCAGTCCAGGTAGTGGCGATATGCAGCGCGCTGATCGTAACATCCGTGTCCGATATGCGGCGCAACACCGCTTGCACATACTCCAGCGTCACTGCCTCTCCCGAATCATGAAATGCCCCGCCATCAAAATCCTGGATCGCCAGGTAGCCTGGTTGCGATTGCAGGTACATGCCCCTTGCTGTCACGTTACGCCCGGGTTTAAGTTTCTCCGGATCGGCTATGTCCGCTTTAACCGAGTAACCCGTAAATGCCGGTTCCGTACCGGCAAATTCAAAACCGCCTGTCTTGCGAACAACACTACGGCTTCCATCACAACCCACCAGCCATTTACCAGTAAAAGATAAGGTGCCTGCCTGAACAGTTACCTCGTCCTCCGTTTGATGAAATCCGGTAATAGCAAGCCCGCGCCTGATCTCAACACCCAACGCTGCTGCGCGGTGCGTCAATACCGTTTCCAGCTCCTGCATCTCAGAGATCAAACTGGTTGCCGTAGAGCTGGGCAGGCGGTACTTCCATTGAGTGGTGTCAATATCACCATCGTGGAAGGGTATGCCGGCAAAGTGCCCTGCCTGGCGACGAGGCCCTTGTACTGCGTTGGCATGTGGATTTTTAAGACGTTTATGTAGCTCAAGTTCTCCGAGCAATCCACGGCGGTAAAGCGCTTCAATAGTAGGTGCGGAGAGTCCCCGTATACCAAACGGAACCTGCTTTAAAATGGACTGAGGATGGTCTGCCTTCTCCAATACCAGGACCGAACAGTTGGCCAGTGCCAGTTCACCCGCGAGGAACAGACCTACAGGTCCTCCGCCGGAAATGATGACATCATATGTCGATTGATTAGGTACAGATTGTTTGCTTTCAAGAGTAGCGTTCATACAGAATAGTTGAAACACAAAATTCTGCTATGCCCTGTTGTCAGGCTTGTACAAACGCGACAAAATCCTTGCTTACTGCCTGCTTCCCTTTCCTGGCCTTTCGGGCAAAGGCCCCTGGTGTAGTGCCACTGTAGCGTTTGAATTCCCTGCTCAGGTGAGATTGATCTGTATAGCCCAGCTCCAGTGCCAGGCCGGCAAGGTTGGTATCCGGATAGTGCCATAGCCTGTTTCGCACCTGTTCAAAGCGCATCAGCGCAGATACATCTTTCACCGTATGACCAGATGATCTTTTAAAATTCCTTTCCAGTGTACGCACTGTAGCGTGTGCCGCGGCGGCTACCCCGCTCACCGGCAGCGTGCCATTGGCTTTTTGCATGGCAACCCCTGCTTTGAATAACATACTGTCCATCGCGATTCGTGAACGGGTTTCCAGGAAATACGCCTTTACCTGCGCCAGCGCTTCTGCTATTTTACCCACCTTCATCCAATTGTCCAGCGTGGAATGAAGCTGCGTAATAGGATGTTCAAATACATGTACGCCCACTTTGCCAGACGGTAGTCCGAGCAGATCAAACACCGTCCAGGGAAAGCACCGGATACCAATGATCTCCAAACGGTTTTTGGCATAAAAAACAACAGGCTGATTGAGCAGCCCCATCATAAAGGGTGATGGCAATGCCTGCAGCTTTCCATTGTGCGGAATGTTGTCAGCCTGAGCCTGGTCGAAGGCGATGTAGCAGCCACTGCCGAAATGGAAAATAATTTCAGCGTACCCATCAGGCACTACTTCAAAACTGGTGACTGTTTCTCCGAAGTCCCTGTTGTTGTACCAAAAGCACTTGATCGTGTCCCGTAGTGCTTCAGGAGGTTCAAATTCCTGGTGCTGCATATCGAAAGGTACATATTTGCAGATTGCCCCCTCCTTACTGTTCGTTTAGGGCAATAAAAAAAGCCGGACCTTTTGATCCGGCTTCGTGGAGGATATCGGGGTCGAACCGATGACCTCTAACATGCCATGCTAGCGCTCTAGCCAACTGAGCTAATCCCCCTTCTTTTACCGAAATAAACCAGGTGGTTTTGATTTTCGGACGGCAAAGATAACAGCCCAGCCATTTGCCTCCAAATAAAAATAGCGGAGTTTCAACCCGAAAACCCGCTTTTTACCTTAAATTACATACAACCACAAAAAGTGCTATGATTTATAGTAAGCAGTTGGTTATCAAATCCTCACATGTTTTGGGCAGCTCAACTCCTTCCTTTGCCCAAAACAGCCGCCGCCAGGCCAGGTAATGACCCTTATCGAGACCTTTCCGAGACCTTATCGGGACCTTATCGAGACTTTGTCGAGACCCTCCTCCCAGTCAGCCCCGTACATCCTCCGTGTACCATCCGTGTCAAGTCCCTGTCCAGGCCCTCTTTTGCTTATTCAACAGGTTGTGCAGGGCTACAGACCGGGAATTTGGCATTCATCGAAAATCTTTCCTAATTTCAGCTTCCTTTTATCGATCCTATTTCAACGATTGCAACGCATGAATGAGGAAACAAACTTAATGCAGGAGGTGTCGGCTGGTAATGAAAAAGCATTCAAACAACTATTTGAATTGCATTACCACAAACTATTCAACTATCTCCTGCGCGTTACCAAATCAAAAGAAATAGCCGAAGAGATCGCCATCGATATTTTTGTCAAACTCTGGATCGGCAGGGAACTTATACAAGACATCCGCCACCTCGATGCTTTCCTGCAGAAAGTGGCCCACAACAAAGCCCTCGACTTTTTCAAAGTGGCCGCCCGCGATGCCCGCATGCACAAATTGATCCGCAAGGAAATGGAATCCACCCGAGAGCAGGAAGCCGATTATAAACTCCTCGACAGCGAATACCAGCACCTCGTTACCCAGGCCATCGACCAGCTATCCCCCCAGCGTAAAATGGTCTTTACCATGAGCAGGGTAGAAGGCCTTACCCACGATGAAATAGCCCAACGCCTCCAGCTCTCCCGCAATACCGTAAGAAATACCATCGCCGAATCCCTCAAGTCCATCCGTCACTTCCTCCAGCTCCACGACCTCTCCGGCGTCGTCATCCTCGGTATTCTGATAAACAACTAATAGCGAAACCCTGTCGAAGCAAGCGCATTGCCGACTGCCGATTGCCGACTGCCGAAATTTATTTTCCCCCTCAATAGTACTACCCCCTTCCGGCTGTCGTCTTATATGGTTAACAACGATGCCATATGTCTTCAAACCCCATCCGGTTAAAATACCTCTTTAAAAAATACCTGGACAATACCTGCTCCAAACAGGACCTCGAAGAATTCTGGCAGCTCATGTCAGAGCTTTCTGAGAACGACCTCGTACTCCAGGAATTACAGGAGCAATGGCAAAAAGAAGACAATGCACGGCCCATTGGCCATGACGAGCTCGACACCGTATTTGAGCGGGTACAACAAAAGATCGGTAAATATGAAGCCAAAGCCGGCTACACCACCAAGGTACGCCCCATAGGCAATAGAAGAATGTACATCACCATCGCCGCTTCGCTCTTACTCTCCATAGCCCTGGGATGGTGGTATTTCAGCAATACCGCCACGGAGAAAACGAAGCCTTCTGTATTAGCCAAAGAAAATCCCTTGCGGATCATCAGCCTGCCCGATGGCACTATTGTTACTTTAAATCATGATAGCCACCTCGATTATCCTGCTGCCTTTGGCGATTCTTCCCGTGAAGTATCCCTTACCGGCGAAGCCTATTTCGATGTAGCGCACGATGCTGCCAAACCTTTCCTGGTGCATACCGGCGCCTTTGTCACCAGGGTATTGGGCACCGCCTTCAATATACGGGCCTACAGTAAAGACAGCCTCGTTGCCATTACCGTAGAGCGCGGAAAAGTACAGGTACAGCGGCAGGACAATAAACAATCCCTCAGCATCCTGCTACCCGGTGATCAGCTGGTCATCGATAAACAAGCCGGCACACCGCACCTGGCCAAAGCAGATATGAAGCTTGTTACCCAATGGAAAAACAATGATCTCCTCTTTGATAATATCCGGTTCGAAGACGCAGCTGCCATCCTGGGCAGGCACTTCAATATTACTTTTAGGTTCCGCAATGATGACTTGCGCAATTGTCGCTTCACCGTCGATTTTACCGGTAAATCATTAGAGGAAATACGCTATGTGTTGGGACAGCTTACCAGGTCAACATGGACCAGCGAAGGCAATGAGGTCATATGGCTGGAAGGAAAAGGATGTAAGGATTAATACTACAACTATGTATAAAAATGGCTACCCTAAGTGGAAGTTAGAGTAGCCGGGTCTTAAATATTGCGTAACATTTAAAACTTATTAAAGGTATGAGATTTCTTGCCAGGAATGGGAGTTTTTGTGTCCATCCCCCAATCACAGTTTCACAAAAATGGCTGTTCATTATGAAACTAAACTGCCTCATTATTACATCCCTGCTTTGTACCGCCAACCTGTTGGTAGCCAGTCCGGGTAAAGCACAAATTCTGAAAGAGACCAAAGTGTCTGTTGGCCTTCGCGAAGAATCACTCAGGAGCGCATTTACCCAGATCGAAAAACAAACCAACTTCCGGTTTGCTTTTGTGGAATCGCAGGTATCTCCCTATAAAAAGGTCACCTTGCCCCTGCGTAGCCGTTCCCTGCTTACTACGCTCGAATTGTTATTCGATAATACCCTGCTTGAATACGCCGTAAAGAACAATACCATCGTTGTCATTGAAAAACAACAGGGCGATACCGCAGCAAATTATTCCAACCCCGCTGCCAATTGGCAATTTGATAGGACCATCAAAAATGCCGACATCAGGGTCAATGGTATTGTGACCGACAGTAAAAATCAACCCCTCGCCGGTGTTACCATTGCTCAGAAGGGAACCGATAAAGGCGTTACCAGTGCTGCCGACGGATCATTCAGCATCTATGTTCCCGAAGATGCCATCCTCGTATTCAGCTATATAGGTTATAAAGCCCACGAGGAATCCGTTAATAAAAGAACCTCTCTTTCTATTCAACTACAGGAAGAAGTGCGCAACCTCAATGAAGTAGTGGTAGTGGGCTATGGTACCGTCAGGAGAAAAGACCTCACCGGATCTGTGGCCCAGGTAAGCGGAAAAGAAGTGAACACTTTTCCTACTACCAATATCATGCAGGCCCTGCAGGGAAGGGCATCCGGCGTACAGGTGCTGCAAAACAATGGTTCACCCGGTGGTGCTATCAGTGTACGCATAAGAGGAACTAATTCCATCTATGGAACCAATGAACCCCTGTATGTGGTAGATGGTTTTCCTGTTAACGGCAATCCTACCTTTTTGCAAAATGCCGATATTGAATCCATCGATATCCTCAAGGATGCCTCCGCGGTGGCCATCTATGGCGCCAGGGGATCCAATGGTGTAGTGATGATCACGACCAAAATGGGTAAGAAAGGTGGCCGCACTTATGTGGATTATGAAGCGGGCTATACCGTGCAAATGCCCACCAAAAAATTAAAGCTCATGAATGCGCAGCAATATGCGCAGTTCTACAATGAGCAGGCTGTCAATGATGGCGTAGCTCCATTCTTTACAACCCAGCAGATAGAGGACTTTGGCAAAACACCCGGTACAGATTGGCAGAAAGAAGTGATGCACAATGCCCCCATCTATTCTACCAACCTGAGCGTGAGCGGCGGCAATGAAAAAACACAGTTTGCTTTCTCTGCCGGTGCCTTTCAGCAGGATGGTATCATACGCAACAGCGACTTCGACCGTTACTCCCTGCGTACCAACCTCACCCACGAGATCAGTAAAATGTTCAGTGTAACTTCCAACCTGGCCTTAACGAAGATCAACAGCAACCGCCAGAACTCTGGCCGCAGCAATCGTGGCGCCGACCTCATTTCAGGTATGCTCAGCGCGCCGCCTACCCTCAGCCCCTATACAGACAACGGCGCCTACAGGCGGCTCAATACAGCGTACCCTTTCATTTCCAACGCCATCAACAACCCCCTTACAACCATCTACAATGTAACCGATAAAATTGATGCCGATCGTATCCTCGCCAATGTAGGCTTCACCATCAAACCTTTCAAAGGGGTTACGGTCAAAATATCAGGTGGTGTAGAACGCTCAACCGACAGGGAAGACTATTATGCAAAGATTGATACCGTTACCAATTATACCGGCTATGCCAGGGTCAACAACAGCCAGCGTACCAGCTACCTCAACGAGAATGTAGCTACCTGGACCGCTAAATACGGCGTGCATGGCATTACCGTAACCGGCGGTTTCACCTACCAGAATAATATTTATAAAACGCAAAATGGCGAAGGTACCGGGTTCATCAGCGATGTAACCCAAACCTATAACCTGGCCCTCGCAGAGTCACCCGGCATTCCCGGCTCTTACTATGAAAAATGGGTCATGCTTTCCTACCTGGGTAGGGTCAACTACTCCCTGCTCGATAAATACCTGCTCACCCTCAGCTTTCGGGCAGATGGCTCTTCACGATTCACAGAAAAATGGGGCAACTTTCCTTCAGCAGCACTCGCCTGGCGCGTGTCTGATGAGAAATTCTTTGAACCGGTGAAGTTTGTCAATGATCTCAAACTGCGTGTTAGTTACGGTTCCGTGGGCAATCCTTCTATCAACCCCTATGCCACCTTAAACCAGCTCTTTGGCAGCAAAACCATCTTTGGTGATGCCTTGTACAACACACTCGCGCCCGGCACCACCCTGCCCGGTAAACTCAAATGGGAAACTACCGACCAGTTTGATATAGGTCTCGATGCCGCCTTGCTCGAAAACCGCATCAGGTTCACCTTCGATTATTATAAGAAAACCACCCGTGATCTCCTCAACAGGGTACAGCTTCCCGCCTCCATGGGATACAACGATGTACTCCGCAACGTAGGCAAAGTGGAGAATAAAGGTGTTGAATTCGGTATAGATGCCACAGTACTGCAAGGCCCCCTGCAATGGAATGTATCCGCCAACTTTTCCCGTAGCCGCAACAAAGTAGTGAAGCTTTATGGCGGACAGGATATCCTGGGCACCAGCTTGTATACCGGCAATATCAATGATGTGGTCAACCTCCTGCGCGAAGGACAGCCCATGGGTATCTTCTACGGCTATAAAGAAATTGGTTATAACGATAAAGGGATTCCTGTTTTTGAGGACATCGACAAAAGCGGTGGCGTAAGTGCCGGCGATAAGACTTATATCGGCAATCCCAATCCCGATTTTATTTATGGCTTCAACTCCAATCTTTCCTGGAAAGGATTTGAGTTGTCCCTCTTTATCCAGGGATCACAGGGCAATGATCTGGTCAACCTCAATAAGGCTGCCACACTCGATCTGGGTATGGGACTCAACCTGCCTGCCGAAGTGTTTACCGATCATTGGACACCCACCAACACCCAAGCTAAATATCCTAAGATCACCCGCAACCTGCCCGGCAATATGAGCAGCCGGTTTGTGGAAGATGGTTCTTACCTGCGGTTCAAAAACATACAACTTGCCTATAACCTCAGTGGTAGCAGCATCCGCGCCAAATGGCTGAGGAATGCCCAGTTCTATGTAAGCGCCCAGAATATGATCACCATTACCAGTTACTCCTGGTACGATCCGGAGATGAATGTATTCGGCGGGGCCAACTCCTTTACCCAGGGGGTAGATTACTTTTCTTATCCGACAGCCAAATCCATCACCTTTGGTGTGCGTTGTTCATTCTGATCCTATTAACTAAACGATTACAACTCCTTATATGAAACGCTTTTTTCTATTCATAACAATAATTGCCTTGCTGGGCTCCTGTTCAAAGGACCTCCAGGAAGATCCCTATTCCATAGCAGAAGAAACTTTTTACAATACTCCCGCCGAAGTGGCCGCCGGCGTTAATGCCATCTATAGTCCATGGCGTAGTGTAAGTAGCATTGCCGGTCTGTACACCATACAGCTCGAATGTTATGCAGACTATATGTATGGCCGCGGCAGCCATGCGCCCCTGAATGATTATGCCGGGCTCGATAATACCAACGTGACCCGCGTAGGCGATATGTGGCGCAATTTCTACCAGTCCATCCGCAATGCCAACATCATTATCAAAAGAACACCCGAAGGAAAACAAATATCGCCCGCCGATGTTGCGAAATTTGTAGCAGAAGCAAAATTCCTGCGCGCCCTCAACTATTTCCATATGGTGCGCAACTGGGGAGGCGTTCCCATCCGTACAGAAGCGAATATGTTGGAAGTGGAGGTGAAACGCAATACCGCTGCCGAAGTATATGCCCTCATCGTAGCCGATCTGCTGGAAGCAGAGGCCAACCTGCCCGATGTACCCAGGCTCGTAGGAGCGCCTTCCAAATGGGCTGCCAAAACCGTACTGGCCGATGTATACATGAACCTGAATAAGTGGACCGAAGCCAGGGACAAAGCCAATGAGGTCATCAACGCCGGAAAATATTCACTCGTAAACATCACTGTAGCCGATGACTTTGAAAGGGTCTTTGGTGCCGAAGTGGTGACTACTTCCGAAGAGATCTTTTACCTCAAGTTCTCCCGCCTCGGCTCCAACCAGGGATTTCATTATGTCATGTATGCCCACTACCCTGGCTCAGGTTATTTCCCGCCCGGTGGGTTCTATACCAATTACAGCGATGCAGAAGCCATTCCCATCATGAAAAACTGGGACAGGAATGATCTGCGCTATATTTACAACTGGTATCCCAAGACATTCGGCCTGGGTGCCAATACTATTTTGAACCGTAAGTTCAGGGACACCAAAGCCGCCAGCGCCAGCAATGCCGGCAACGATTACCCGATGTATCGGTATGCCGACCTGCTCTTGTTCTATGCAGAAGCAGCCAATAGGGCCAATAACGGGCCTACCGCCGATGCGATGGAAAAACTGAACATGGTCCATCGTCGCGCTTATGGTGTCAACCCCCTGGTGGCCAATCCGTCCATCGACTTTAAACTGGCCGATTACAATACCATGCAATCCTTCCTCGACCTCGTAGTGCGGGAGCGTATGTATGAGACCTGTTATGAAGGAAAAAGATGGCTCGATCTGAAGCGCCTCGGCATCGTAAAACAAGTGATACTTGCTGCCAAAGGAAAAACAGTAGCCGACAAACACCTCCTCTGGCCCATACCCAACATCGAAACAAACTATAATAAAGCCATTGATCCCCAGAAAGACCAAAACCCTGGGTATTGATATTGTCAGAGTTTATCCCGCCCAGCGGGACGAGCTTGTCGAAGCCGGCTAAAGAAGTCAAAGGGTGGGTCGCCCTCATAGGGCGGCTCACCCGATCTAACGAGCACGAACATTCAAAGAACACGTATGCTGATCAAAAAAATTACAACCATCATTTGCAGCTGCATCGCCCTTGGCGCCGCTGCACAAACCACACAGTCCGTCGACATCTGCATCTATGGTGGCTCCTCCGCTGGCGTGATCGCAGCTTATACCGCCAAAAAATCTGGTAAATCGGTCCTCCTCATCGAACCCGGCAAACGTCTCGGTGGTTTAAGTTCCGGTGGGCTGGGCTACACTGATATCGGCAACAAATATGCCGTTACCGGCCTGGCCCTCGATTTCTACCGGCGAATCGGCCGCCATTACGGCAAGTTTGAATCCTGGATATTTGAACCCAGCGTGGCCGAACAAACATTTGCCTGGTATATCAAAGCTGCCAATGTAGAGGTACTCTACAATGCTGCCCTCTTTGAGGTGAAAAAAGAGCAGGGATATATTCGCGAAATAGAAGTCAATGATCCCTTGTCGCCCAAGCCCCAAACTGCCAGGAAGATAAAAGCCAAAATGTTCATCGATTGTTCTTATGAGGGCGACCTCCTGGCAAAAGCAGGCGTAAGCTATACCGTAGGCCGTGAGGCCAATAGCCAGTACAACGAAACCTACAATGGCGTACAGCTAAGGGAGAAACACCAGTTTCCCGATGGCATCGATCCATACAAGGTGCCCGGTAAACCAGAGAGCGGATTGATATGGGGCGTCAGCAATGCCACCCTCGATCCACAGGGGCAGGGCGATAAAAAAGTACAGGCCTACAATTTCCGTATATGCCTGACCAGCAATCCCGGCAACCTCATCCCCATCACCCAGCCCGACAACTACGATCCTGCCAGGTATGAGTTGTTATTACGCCTGTTGGCAAAGAAGCCCGTGGGTGATCTCTGGGGTTTCCTCAAGTTCGACCTTATGCCCAATCAAAAAACAGATATCAACAACAACAACGCTTTCTCTACCGACATGATCGGTATGAACTATGATTATCCCGAAGCAGATTATGCTACGCGTAAAAAGATCACCGATCAGCATACCGATTACATCAAAGGGTTGTTGTACTTCATTGGCCATGACCCCCGCATGCCCGAACACCTGCGCAACCTGATGTTGAAATGGGGCTATCCTAAAGATGAGTACACAGAGTCCGGCAATTGGTCCCCACAAATGTATGTGCGCGAAGCACGCCGTATGGTAGGCCAGTATGTAATGACCCAGGCCAATTGCGAAGGGAAGGAAGTAGTGAAGGATGGCGTCGGTATGGCCGCCTATACCATGGACTCACACAATTGCCAGCGCCTGGTCGTTAATGGCATGGTGAAGAATGAAGGAGATGTGCAGATAGGCGGTTTTGGACCTTATCCCATTGCTTACCGTTGTATCATTCCTAAAACGGAGGATTGTAAGAATCTACTGGTGCCCGTTTGTTTGTCCGCTACACACATTGCTTATGGCTCTATTCGCATGGAGCCGGTATTCATGGTGCTGGGCCAGTCTGCTGCCGTAGCCGCTGCCATGGCCATTGATGCAAAGAAACCTGTGCAGGAAGTGAACATTGCCAAACTGCAGGCGGCAATAAAAAACAATCCCCTGGCCAATGGATCAATACCAGAGATCATTGTTGATAACGACGACAAGGAAAAGGTGCGGACAACAGGCCAATGGACATCACAGAAAGGAGGTTATGGACCATCACACCTGCTGGCACAACAATCAGACAAAGAAAAGAGATCCGTCACTTTTACACCTGTTATTACCCGCGGCGGTAAGTATGATGTATATGTGTACCTGCCCAAAACTGCCAATATGGCCAAAGAAATAGTGCTCCAGGTATTTGATGGCAACAAGAAGAACCCTGCGTCTGTTCATCCTGCTTCCATTCAGGTAGCAGGTCAAACCTCCGGCGAGTGGGTAAGCATTGGGTCTTACCAGTTGCCTGCCGGTAAAAAGTCATATGTAGAGATTGCTGCCGATGGCCCCGGCGGAACAGTAGTAGCCGATGCAGTGCTCCTGATTCCCCGTTAAAGTAACCTGTCACTTATCAGGCTGAGCTTGTCGAAGCTACCCGACAATCCACTGCGATTGATCAAACAATAACGCTATAACAGAAAGGGACTGCTGGATGCAGTCCTTTTCTTTAGAAAGTATTTACTTTACAGGCTTACCCAATAGCTCATGTCAGTATCGCTTCGCTTACAACACCTGGAAAGACCTGCTTATAGCATCGACCTGTTTGTACCAGACCCACAGGAAGTGCAGGATAACTATCTCCGGCAGAAAGAAGAACAGGCGGATACCCCCTTTCCCCACTGGACCAAATTATGGCCTGCCGGCCTGGCCATGGCCGACTTTATCCATGCACATCCGGAAATAGTACAGGATAAAAAAGTGCTGGAGCTGGCTGCCGGACTGGGATTGCCTTCGATGATAGCTGCCAGCTATGCCCAATCAGTTTATTGTACCGACTATCTGCAGGAGTCCGTTACTACGATGGATAGATCAGCCCGGCATTTACAGCTCTCTAATATTACCTGTGCTGTGATCGATTGGAACTACCTGCCCCATGATCTTACTGCTGATGTATTGCTGCTGAGTGATATCAATTATGATCCTGGCCAGTTTGACCAGCTATACCTGGTATTGCAACGATTTATTCAACAAGGCGCCCTCATTTTATTAACTACTCCCCAGCGGCTGATGTCCAAACCTTTTATCGAAAGACTGCTCCCTTTTTGCAGCAGCCAATATGAAATACCCGTTACTCATTTGCAGCAACACACGCCGGTCAGTCTGCTGATGCTCACTGCTTCCACCTGGAACCTCGGAAAGATCGGATCTGTCTATAAATAACAGGCATTGGTCGATCAGATAATCTCTTTTCGGATGATTATTATTTTCTCGCAGGAGGCTCCCTATTTGATTCGAAGTATAAGCCCGCCAATGGCAAAAAGTACAATATTGCTGGCAGGCCCCGTAAACAGTAGTTAGTGATGGCGGCAAGGCGCTTAATGCATAATCCGTTTCCAGATCCGCCGGCATCTTTTCCAATTGCCAGCCTTGTATCCTGGGCATAGCCCATAGTCGAACAAATGATCACTAGTGCGATCGTGTAAAAACAAATGACCTTCTCATTGCTTAAAGTTCGATGTAGGTGGTGTATTTTGACTGGTTTTCAGTACAGTGAAGTACGCATTCTGAACGCAGGAAAGCTGCCTCCAACCTTACTGCTTTCCCTAACTGACGCAAGTTCGCAGCCCAGCCTCGTGCGGCAGGGTACTTGTGCCCTCGAAGCAAACGTGTATTCTTCTGTATTCTATCTCCTGTATTCTTGTATTTACCGCTTCCACCTAAGCTGTACCCCGCCCATGAACCAACTGCCCGGCATGGGCGTGCCCAATAGGTCGCTGTACTGCCGGTCAAACATGTTGTCTACCTGCGCATAGACCGCCAGCATGTTGTGGAAGAAACCATATTGCACTTTTGCATTCATAAGGAAATAATCCCGCGAAAGCGCCGCATTGATGGCGGCTGCCTGTTGTTCCTGCCGTTGTTTGTACAGCCCCGTCACACTCACCAGCAGGTCGCCGTATTCGTAGATCAGCGAGAAGTTGGTGAGGAACTTAGCATGCGAAGAGATATAAAAAGAAGGCGTGCTATCACTGCTGCTGCTCGACAGCCATACAAGTCCTGCTCCGGCCGTCAGTTTGTGCCCCTGGCCAAAGTCGTGAATATACTGTGCATCTGTTTCAAAACCCGTGGTATTTACCTCCGCAACGTTTTTGGCGAGGGCATAGGTGCCGGTGGGAGACAGGTTGGTTTTGCGTGGCATATCCGCATAGGCCGTCGTGCTATAATCGATCAGCCGCTGGTGAAAACGCTGGAAGAAGGTGGCCGATACTTTTAGTTTTTCTTTCCGGAACCAGTCGCCCCCTACTTCATAACTCAGCGATCGCTCAGCCCGCAGGTCAGGATTGCCTACCCGGCCACTCGTTACCAACGCTTTGTTGTAATTGTTGTAGCGCTCCGTGAAATCCGCATCCCGGATCGTTTTGCCCACACTGCCCCGCAATTGCCAGTCGCCCGCCTGCTGCGAGAGGTCAAGCTGTGGCACCAACTCGGCAGTAATGTTCTCAAAGTATACCCACTGCAGCGAAGGCCGCATCGTAAATCCTTCCCAAAGCTTTTGCGTTAAAGAAACGAAAGGTGATACCTGGTAAAGGTTATGATGGCCACGATCGTTGGACGCGATCTTCTTTTCCAGGAAATTAACACCACCCGCCAGGTTGCTGTGTTTGCTGAAACGGTATCCATACAACAATCTCCACTGGAACAACTTGGATACACTGCTGTTGGCTGCCGATAATTTGTTGAAAGCATATCCGTCCGTTACCGATTTGAAAGCCCCATCCACCGAAAAGCTGGCCCTGTTCTTTTCATAACCAATATGCACCTGGTGCCAGCGTGAGGTTACTTTTTCACCCGCCGTATCCGACAGGAAAGTGGTATAATAATTCTGCGCCGCAAAGTCCCGCGTATCATAGGCAAACCGGTAAGCGATACGCCATGATGGGCTGAGCCAGTAGTTGGCCGATACAGAAGCTGTGGTATTGTTGAAATAACCCGTAGTGCCCCGTTGTTGCACCCCATCCGCCTGGTTCCTGAGCACGCCACCTGCCAGGTGCAGCCTGTTGTTGCTGTACACCACCCCGGCATCTGCGCCCCACAAGCCATATTGCCCCGCCTTGGCGCCGGCTGTTACCTTCGTGCTCTTTTGCCCCATCCGCGCTGCAAAGGTTTTGGTGACAATATAGACCACTCCGCCCACCGCATCCGCTCCATAGATCGCCGAAGAAGCCCCTTTCAATACTTCAATGCGTTCGATCTCTGCAGGAGCGATGGGTATATAACTATTGAAGTGCCCCGTATTGGGATCGTTGAGCCGCATGCCATCGAGGATCACGAGCACCTGTTGGAAGGTGCCGCCACGCAACACAATGTCACTTTGTGAGCCCATGGGGCCGCGGGCCTGTATCTCTACGCCGGGTACATACCGCAGCAGGTCGTCGAGCGAATGTACCGGCAGCTTATTAAATCGATCGCCGGGGATGATCGTGATGTTGCGGCCCGTTTCCGAAGCGCGTTGCTGACTTAAGGAAGCCGACACGGTTACGGGGTTGAGCGTGCTATCCTGGGCCTGTGCCATCAGGCCACCCAGGCTCCAGCTTATGATTAACAGGAGGGTCTTTTTTTGCATAACGCGCAAAAGTAGGAACTTTAAACCAGCTACATATGCTGGTATTGCCGGAGGCAATTTGCCTTTCACGCGCTTCAGCGCCTAAGCTATATATCCGCCGGAAGATGGAGTGTGTTGGACTACTGATTCACTGATGTTTCCCTGATCATTCCCTGGTGTTTCCCTGGTCATTCCCTGATCAATCCCTGATCAAGTCGTGGTCAACCTGTGGTCAACTCCTGCCTTATTCCTGCCTAAGCCCCGGGTAAGTCCTGCCCAAACGGTGATCAACGCCGCATCAGGACCTGATCAGGCCCTGGTCCCTTCCAATTATCCCCGTATGCCAACTGTTATATACCCTGTTTTTGCCCGCTTCATAACGTCGCCAAACAGCCGGTAAGTCAAATTATACCGGACACGACCGGACATTTTGGACACCTTACGCCACTATGCGACAGCGCCACTTGGAAACCACCTTTCCGCCATTGTATCATTGTATCGATGGCCAGGCATGACAGCAAATTCTCATACTGGCCTTGCACTTTAGATTTTCTTTCAAATTGGAATTTAATATGCACCCATAATTGACCATCCATGCAGCAAAAGTTTTTTCTATATATTTCTTTACTATTGATCACCACCTTGGTACAGGCGCAATCCGTTAAAGTAACCTTGTCCGGATCAGTGAAAGATGCAAACAGTAAAGCCGCTTTGGCTTTTGTCAATATCACCCTCAAAGCAGCGAAGGACAGCGCTTTTGTGGCAGGTACCATTTCCCGTGAGGACGGCCGGTTTCAGTTGCCCGATATCGCCAGCGGCAATTACCAGTTGCTTATTTCTTATGTAGGGTATACCTCCAAAGCGCAGCCCGTATTGATCGGGCAGTTAACCAACTTCCTCGACCTGGGTGTCATAGAGCTGAAACCAGAAGCCAGATCAATGGATGAAGTGACCGTAACCGCTGCCCAGAACGCCGTCTCCGCCAAAATGGATAAAAAGACCTTCAACCTGGCCGACAACATCAGTCAGTCAGGCGGCTCAGCCCTGGAAGCCATGAAAAACCTGCCCGGCATCACCACCAGTCAGGATGGCAAAGTACAATTGCGGGGCAGCGACAAAGTGATGATCTTAATAGATGGTAAGCAGACCGCCTTGACCGGCTTTGGCGGCCAGACGGGTCTCGACAATATACCTGCTTCGGCCATTGAAAAAATAGAGATCATCAACAACCCTTCTTCGAAATATGATGCGAATGGTAATGCAGGCATCATCAATATCATTTACAAAAAAGAAAAGAAAGAAGGTTTCAATGGCAAAGTGGGTCTTACCGGGGGATTAGGAGCACTCTGGATCAAAAAAGAAAACTACCCCACCATTCGCCCCCAATACCAGGCAACCCCCAAGATCAACCCTTCCCTCTCCCTCAACTACCGGAAAAATAAAGTGAACCTCTTCTTCCAGGGAGATGACCTGTACACAAAGACCCTGAACAAAAATGAGTTCGTGGACAGGTTCTATGACGATGGCTCAGTAGTGAAGCAACAAACAAAAAGAAACAGGACCACCAATTTCCTGACCCTGAGAACAGGCGTGGATTGGTTTGTAAACAGCAACAATACCATCACCGTTGCCGGCCTGTACGGCACCGAAAAGATACTGGACCGGGGCGATGAACCTTTCTTCAATAAGGACCTGGTAAAAAGAGAACGCCTCTGGCAGTTCCTGGAAGATGAATTGAAAACAACCGCCACCGCCACGGCAAGCTGGCAGCACAAATTCAAACAGCCCGGCAGGCTCCTCAATGTAGGGCTCAACTATACCTTCCACCGGGAGGATGAAAAATACAATTTCACCAATATCCAGCCCAATTATACCGGCCTCGATTCTTTCAAGCTACTGTCGGATGAGCATGTGGCCGACGTTAATGTGGATTATGTGCAACCGCTCAAGCATGGCCGTTTTGAAACCGGCCTCAAGTTCAGGAGAAGGTGGATACCCGTCAATATGCAGTTTAAGCCGGGTGTGCACTCCGCTATAGATTCTACTGCAGGCGGTCAGGCCGATTATGCCGAAACCATACCGGCTGTCTATGGCAACTATATCTATGAAAGCAGCCGCTTTGAAATAGAAGCTGGTCTACGCGTAGAATATGTGCACCTCAACTATGAGGTAAACCCCAACCACCCCGTCTACAAAAGCGACGGATACAATTATATGCAGCCCTTCCCCAACCTGCGCCTGGCCTACAAGATCGATGATAACAATAAGCTGTCCCTGTTCTTCAACCGCCGGGTAGACAGGCCCAATGAAGTGGATATCCGCATCTTTCCCAAGTACGATGATGCCGAGATCATTAAAGTGGGCAACCCCGCCCTTCGTCCACAGTTTACCAACACCGTGGAGCTGGGTTACAAAACCAATTGGCACAATGGTTACCTGTTCTCATCCGTTTACCACAAACGGATGGAAGCTACCATCATCCGTATTGGTAGTATTGTACCAGGCAGTACCATCATCTATAATATTTTCCAGAATGCAGGCAAGAGCTATAATACAGGTGTAGAACTGATGCTTTCCCAAAATGCTGCCAAATGGGCCACTTTCAGCCTCAACCTGAATGGCTATGAGAATGTGATCGATGCCTTTACTGTAGTGAATAAATACCCCGTAGAGAATATGTATACAGCAGGCAGGGAAAACATTTTTTCCGGCAACGCTAAGTTCAACGCCTTGTTCCACCTGCCCAATAAAGTAGAAGCCCAGTTGGCCGTCGTATACCAGGCGCCCGACCTCGTGCCCCAGGGTAAGACCTTCTCCCGCTTTTCTATGGATGCGGGCGTTAAGAAAGCCATCCAACAGGGCCGGGGAGAAGTGTTTGTCAACGCGACCGATATCGCCAATACCTTACGGGTAAAGCGGGAGGTCAGGGGCAATGGCTTCCGGTATGTAAGCACCGATTATTATGAAACCCAGGTGATCCGGCTGGGCTACAGCTATAAGTTCTAGCTTTTTAGATCATGAATACCTTTATTAGAACGGAATGACCAATCTTCGATTTTTTGCGGAATAAATTACGCAATTTCCCCTCCTGGCAGCCCCAGCTTGGCTAATTGGTTGGTTAGGCATTTTATTTTTAGGTATAAGCGTATGGATACGCTCAATACAATACCTTCTTCATTACTCTACCGGTGCTTTTGTGCCTGTGCAGGTTTTATACTGGTATCGAGCGATTATACCATTAACCTCATTGGCCTGTATCCCATGATAGACAGTGCCATTGGTTATTTCAAAAGCCTCTTCAGGGGGTAATTAGACTCGCTGGAAGATATAAAATGGATATGTATGAACGATGCCTCTTTTAATATAGCTTTCGAATACGACGGAATACAATATAACGGATGGGTAAGTCCTGCTGAAATACAAAATAAATCGGGAAAGCCATGTTCCTTCCACGTAGTACTCAACGATACAATGTTCGGTAACCTCGCTTACCACGATGATCAATGGAGCGTAGATGAACAGCGCCCGGCCGCAATGGTGGAAATAATTGGTCGTATCATTCAATCCAACCAGTCAAAAAGCTGATTGACCATAAATTTTTTAAATGAATACACTACAACACGTCATAATCGCCGATGATGATGCAGATGACCGTATGCTATTCCGGGATATTGTAAAAGACCTCGGACTTAAACTCTCCCTTCATACCGTCAATGATGGGGTAGAACTAATGGAGTACCTGCATTCCGCCACCCAAATGCCGGAAGCCTTATTCCTGGATATCAATATGCCCAAAAAAGACGGGTTAACTTGTCTTCGTGAGATCAAAGCCGATCCCGCTTTGTGTGCCCTGCCCGTCATCATATTTTCCAACTCCGAAAATATGGTCCTTGTCGAAATGATGCTGAACGAAGGCGCTGCCTATTTCGTAAGGAAGCAGCCAGGCTACAATAAAATGCTCAAACTCCTCAACAGGTTGTTTTCCCTGGATAAGCAATTGCTTGTCCAGCAAAAGGGCCTTCATGAGTTTGTGATCAACTAACTGCAGAATGGTGTTGGGGTAAGCAATCCCCATGATATTACCGGTATAAGGATTGCAGGACGTTTATGTATAAAACCATATGTTATGTCAGACAATAAGCAAAACATCGGTAAACAAGACGATATCCGCGTAGATGCCAACGATCCTTCAGAAGTAGAATACCTGCACCGGCAATTTCCGGACAAAACCCATGAAGAAATTAAGAAAGCCATTCAGGCGGCAGGACCTATGCGGGCCAATATTGTTGCTTACTTACAACGGAAATAAGTGATCCGATAATATGCCATCTACAGTGATCGCTCATATCGAATATGATCCTGTACAGGAATTGCTGAAAATAGCCTTCAGGTCAGGCAGCATTTACGAATACCAACAAGTGCCGGAAACCGTGTATGCAGCAATGAAGCAGTACAGGGAGAAAGGCGTCTACCTCAATAAGTTTATCAAAGGAAAGTATACTTTCAAAAAACTGGCCTGACACGCAAAGCATAGTGATGGATACAATGCAGCTTATAGGCATAGGAGCCAGTATAGGTACCGGTATATCTTTATTCCCGCAGCTTATAAAGGTTGCCCGGGAAAAGAAAGCCGAAAGTGTTTCACTGCCTATGCTGAGTGTGCTTTTTGCCGGATTGGTATTGTGGGTCATTTACGGCATCATGAAGGAAGACTGGATCATCATTATTTCCAATGCAGTATCGATGATCCTCAACGCCTGCACAGCAGTCCTCAGCATAAAGTATAAGCAAAAGTAGAACGATCTTTAAAATATACACAACAGTCCAGTTCTATTGTGTGTTGAGCCCATTCTTCCATGGAACGAACTTCCTGCAGCGCTTTTATGATAAAGTCAAAAAAGACCTAAAATAATCCCTCGTAAAGTTTGCAGTTCGGGAAATAGTTTATAATCTTGCTCTTTCATTCCCACCATAATCATTAGTTTCTTTTAGCATCATTTTCCAACCAAATCGGGTATTGCCTTAGCGGCAATGGTCAGGACTTTCTTGTATTTACATTTCACATAACACCAGCTTATGAGAGCATTATTTGTATGCCTGCTTATTATGAGTATGCATAGCGGAAGGCTTATGGCCCAATCCGACATAACCACTGGCATGCTACCCGTGAACCCCACGCGTATGATGAGCGGGTTGTATGAAAGAACCGCCCGGGCAGACCGCCAGTTGCGCGACAAAAGTTTGCAATACCTCCAACGCTTAAAAACTAAGGAACAACGGCTTTATAAACGACTCTACAAAAAAGATACAGCCGCAGCGAGGCAACTATTCTCCGATATTGAAGAACGATACTACCTGTATGGTCAACAATTGACGACCGATGCACCGCCTATCCATGCCCTGCGACAACAATATGTTCCCAACCTGGATTCAGTAAATGTGGCGCTCCGTTTTTTGCAGGACCATCTGTTGTCAGGCAACACTGCCCTGGCAGGCCAATTACAAGCTGGTATGGCAGGGTTTCAGCAACAGGTCAGTCAAACCTCCGCGCTACAAGCGCTGCTTGCAGGGAGAAGTGAACTACTACAAACGCAATTACGATCTTTTGGCCTGTTGAAAGAGCTCCGGAAATTCCGCCAGGAACTTACTTATTACAAGATCACGGTAGCCCGGTACCGCAGCTATCTGAACCAGCCGGATAAACTGGTCAGCAAACTATTGAGTGCTCTTTCGGCCCAACCCATTTTTAAGCAATTCTTTCAAAGGTATTCTGCGCTGGCCGCCCTGTTGCCTCCTTCACCAGATGCCAACCCGCTGTTGAATCCCGGTGGCGGATTGCAGGTGCGCAGCCTGGTGATGAACAGCCTACAGCAAACTGTGGGTAGCGGCCCTAATGTGAATGAGCTTTTTCAACAACAGATGGGTTCGGCCTATAGTCAGTTGCAAACGATAAAGGATAAGCTGGCGGCATTTAAAAAAGACAAGACATTGAATGATCTGGATGAACATGTGCCCAACCGCCAAAAGACCAGGAGCGTTTTGCAGCGGCTGGAACTGGGCACCAACTTTCAAAGTACGCGGGCCAATGCCTGGTTTCCTACGACTACGGATATTGGTTTGTCGGTTGGCTACCGGCTCAACGATAAAAGCCTTGTTGGGTTGGGCGGCAGCTATAAAGCCGGTTGGGGAAAAGACATACGGCATATTGCGCTCTCACACCAGGGATTTGGGTTGCGCAGTTTTTTAAGCTATAAGATAAAAGGCAGCTTCCATGCTACGGGAGGTCTTGAATACAACTATCAAAAGCCCTTCGGCAACTTCCGCGACCTGCCTGGTATGAACGACTGGCAAAAAAGCGGGCTGGTGGGCATCAGCAAGGTGATTGCGCTGCGGCACAAGCTGCTTACAAAGACACAGCTACAATTGCTGTATGATCTGCTGGCAAAGGACCGCGATGGGACGCAGCGGTTTATTTTTCGCATCGGCTACAATTTTAAATAATACCATATGCCATTTCGTTCGTTACCCTTTTGGGTACTGCTCATTGCAGTACGCGGCTTTTCTCAGGTGCCTGAATCACCCCAGGCGCCGCCCTCTCCCAATGCCTTTGCATTTGACCAGGTAAAGAAGGTGCCTGTATATCATTTTACAGGACTGCCTACGTTGCAGATACCGCTGAGTCAAACCACGTACAAGACTACCACCGTAAATATGGGCCTGAGTTATAATGCCAGCGGATTCAAACCCGATCAGCATGCATCGTGGGTGGGAACGGGCTGGTCGCTGCAAGTAGGCGGCGCCATCACCCGGCAGGTGAATGGGCTGCCGGATGAATATGCCTATACGATGTTCAACCAGGTGATCCCCGGCCAATCGACCACCTATAACCTGGGCTGGCTCAAAAGAGACGTGAGTACCCCTTATACTTATGGACTGAATTTTTTAATGAACGGAGCGGGTCACTGGGTGGATAAGAAGTTTCAGGCGGGGCTTCCGCACGAGTTCGTTAAATATCCCTGGCCTTTACCTTACCGGGGCAGTTATATGGGAGCCAGTTGTGTGACCACAGACAGGTGGTATAATTTTAGTTTGCTGGTCAATGAAGTGGACCCCTACTACCCGGGCACCAGGGATGTACAGCGGGACGAATTCTCCTTCAACGTATTTGGCTATTCGGGTAAATTTTACTTCAAGGACAGCAATGATATTGTAGTCGTATCGGATAAGAAATTCAGGGTGCAACGGGTGGCTCCTGAGATTCCTATACCAGCTACCTTGCTACAGCCCAATGCCGATCCGCAGGCAGGTGCTACCTGTCCGCAATGGCTGCTGGGTATGTCGCCCTATAGCTCCAGCAACTACTATCCCAAAACGCTGGCGGGATTTACCCTGCAGGCAGAGGACGGAACGCTGTTTACCTTTGGCAATTATGAACCTGGTCAGGATGCTATCGAATTTTCCATCGGCGAAAACTATAAGCTGGGAACGGCAGGCTTTGGGCAGCAGAACTACACTGACTTCTGGATAGCCAATGCCTGGTATCTGACGACTGTACGATTTCCCGATGGGCGCTTGCTGTACCTCGACTACCAGCGCGATGAATATATCCGCACTATTTACAACAGTGAAATGACACTGGATGTGCAGCAGAACAGTCAGAGCCCGGGATGCGGCAATGCCAGTTCCGTAGCACCCATACCCGGCCAGATCACTGCCAGCAAGATCATATCGCCGGTATACCTCAAAAGGGTATTTGGTGACGTGGCGGAGTTCAACTTCACGTACAGCAACACCAACGAAAGTAATTTACTAACGGCCAATGCCGTGCAAAACTTCAAATGGAAAAAGCTGGATACGGTGGAAGTGAAGGATATGACGGGTATGCATTATAAATGGGCTTTTTCGTATGAACCATTAGCGAACTGGTCCCAGCGGTTGTTTTTGAATAAAGTAGAACGATTTGATCCTGCCAACGTTTCCACAGGAGAACGGTACCTGTTTGAATACAATAACCACCTCACGCTTCCGGATTATAATGCCGGGGCCAATGACCACTGGGGCTTTTGGAATGGTACTGCCTCCGCTTCTGTAATGGGCAAGACCAATGGCCTGTTGGATACCCTGCGCAGTCCTTCTTTCACGCATACCCTGGCAGGGGTTTTAAAAAAGGTGATCTATCCCACAGGAGGCTATCGGGAATTTACCTATGAACAAAATAACTATCGCAAGAAAGTAAAAATGGAAAGGATGCTGGGAGTGGACAGTCTTGCTGCCAACTTTACCACGGGCGGTTTGCGGATTGCCAGCATCAGGACAGTCGATACAGTGACCGGGCAAGGCAATACGACACGTTATTTTTATGTATCGGATTACAACCCTGCATTGACCTTCCTGCAAAACGCCGCACTGCCTTCCAGCGGAGTACGCAACAGTAATAGTTATGTATACCACTGGCAGGATGTGATCGGACAGTTTTATGCGCCCTTCCCTACCTGCCTGCAAAACCTGAAGTTTAAAATATCTTCCAATCAACCCATGAATGCGCTGCTGGATGATTACCATGTGGGCTATAGTACCGTGGTGGAAGTGCGGCAGGACTCAGCCTATACGGTAAGGCGCTTTACCAACCATGACAACGGGCATGCGGATGACAGCCTGGTATCCAGCATAAATCCCTTTGCCTCCCCTTACCGGCGGTATTCTTCCCGCGCGCTGGAAAGAGGCAGGATCAGCTTTGAAGGCCAATATACCAGGACGGGTAAGCTGATCCAAAGCACAGAAACGGAATACACCATTGTGCCTGCCTACAGTGGCGGGCCAGCCAAAACTTTCCTGGATGCCTGGACGCTCAACATCATGGATGCTAATAATGGCAACGGCAGTGTATCGGCCTGGGAAGTAATACCGGTGAGTTATATTTTTTCGGATCAATACAAGGAATACACGTATGGATATTTGCCCGCCCGGGTGACCAACAAACTGTACCAGGACAATGGGGCGCAATCCATTACTACGGTGCAGGAAATGGAATACAACAGCCCTTCGCACTGGCAGGCGACAACGTTAAAAAACATGAACAGTAATGGTAAGGTTGCCCAGCAGGTAATCAAATATCCTGCGGACTATCCGTCAACCTTTGTCACCGACAGGTTGGTGAGTGCTTATTGGTTAACAACCCCTATAGAAAAAATAAACCTGTTTAAAGATTCGGCTACCGGGCCCTTAAAAGTAAGGGGGGCTTTGTTGAGTGAGTTTGCACTCAATCCCTTTAGTTCCGGCAACGCGTCTGTGCCGATGAATACGTACAGCTTACAGGTGGAAAGCCCCTTCCTGTATACTGCCATGACGAACACGGTACCGGTGACCTACAGTTATCCGACCACTTCCGCCTGGACCAAAGACGCCCGCTACCGGCTCGATAAACATGTAAAGAAATATGATTCGCTCTTTAATGTATTGGAAGCGCATACGTCAGATGGTCAAAAGACCTGGGTGTATATGGGCTACCGGGGACTTAAAACGCTTGGCCTGCAAAGCGTAAGTACGGGCTCTTTCTGGAACCCGGCTTTTACCAGTTTTGAAACGCTCAGCGTAAGGGCTGCTTACGATTATGGGACTGTACAGATCATTCCCGATAATCCCTCCTGGATATTGATAGGCAACCGCGACACAACGGTGGCCTTTACGGGTAAAAACTCGTTTGTGGGCAGGGTAAGGTATAACGGCACTTACATTACAGGTCGCATTCTGCTGGCCGCCCGGGCCAGTGGGGCCACGCCTACGCTGGAACGCTATGATCAGGGCAGCGGCACTTATATTCCCCTTACTACTGTCACGCCTACGCTGCTTGGGCAAAAAGACGGCTGGAAGATATGGCAATACAGCTACGGCAATGCAGGCATTCAGCTTGTGATCAATACCAATGGCAACCAGATAGACGAACTACGGATGGGAGCCAACTATACAGGTGACCTTACACATTTTTCCACGGTGACGTATGTGGGTAACCGCATGACGGAGAAGACAGACGCCCGCTATATGCGTATCCGGTTTGAGTACGACAAGATCGGCCGGCTGGCCAGGGTACGCGATGACAACGGCAAAATACTGGAGCAATACGAATACAAGTTCCGGATGCCCACCAATTGATCCACTTCAAAACTTACTCCATGCGCTATACAAGCAACTTCATTATAATGATCGGTCTTGCCTTGACGACTGGCCGGGCCAGTGGCCAGCAATCCACGCCCAACCCATACGGGGCTGCGCCGGTCAACTATGTTCGTACCTGGCAGGCCAAGGCGCCTATTGGTAATCCGGACAGCATTATCGCTGCCGGTTTACGGGAAGTAAAACAAACCACGGTGTACGTAGATGGCCTTGGCCGCAACCTGCAAACGGTGGTAAAGAAAGGATCATTGCCTTATAACGATACGGCACGTGACCTTGTGAAAGGCCAGGTATATGATGCGCAGGGGCGGCACAGCATCGACTACCTGTTGTTTGCCGCCAACAATACGGGCGGCAATACTTCGGTGAGTAACGGCGGATTCAAGCGCAATCCCTTTGCGCAGGAAGTGAGTTGTTACAACCAGCGGCTGGCGGGGCAGCCGGGTGAAACGAATGTGGGCGGCGGATCGCTGAACTGGGCTTATAACCAAACGCTCTATGATGGCTCACCTTTGGACAGGACCACGCAATCACTGCCTGCTGGCATGAGCTGGGTGGGCAGCGGCAGGGGTATCCGCTCCAACTATTGGGTGAATACGGTTGCAGACAGTGTGCGGGCGTGGCAGGTGACGGATGTGGCCAATGACTGGGGTACTTACAACAGCACGGGCATGTATGCTGCGGGTATGTTGTACAAGAACCTGACCACCGATGAGCAAGGCAAACAAACGATCGAATTCAAAGACAAGGCAGGCAGACTGGTACTGCGTAAAATGCAAACGACTGCCACGGCAGATGCGGGTACGGGCAGCGGTCACCAGGGATGGGCCTGCACTTATTATGTGTATGATGACCTGGATAATCTGCGGCTGGTAGTGCAGCCGGTGGGAGTGGAATTGCTGGCTGCAAACAGTTGGAATACGGCGGCGCTTTCCGGTGCCATCCTGGCGGAGCAATGCTACCGGTACGAATACAATTACCGGAAAATGATGATCCGCAAAAAGGATCCCGGTGTTGGTGAGGTATGGCTGGTGTATGACGGGCGCGACCGGCTGGTACTGGTGCAGGATGCCAACTTACGAAGCGGCAGTCCTGCCAAATGGTTGTATACCTTGTATGATGAACTCAACCGGCCTGTTTCTACGGGGCTGTGGAATAACAATCAATTGATGACATACCATAAAGCAGCTGCGGAAAACAGCAGCAGCTACCCTAACCTTACGGGGGCCACGTATGAAGAACTGACGGTAACGCATTATGATGACTACGCGGGCCTGCCGGCCGGCTTTGCGGCTACCATGAGCAGCAGTAATATCAACAGCAATACGATCAATACCAATTATAATACCAGTCCGGAATATGCAGAACCGTTGACGCAAACGGTGAACCCCAGCGGCATGATCACCTGGACGAAGGTAAAAGTGCTGGGCACGGGGCAATACCTCTATGCCGTGAATTATTATGATGATAAGGCGCGGCTGATACAGGAGCAGGTGAGCAATGTCAGCGGCGCCATCAGCACCACTTCACGCCAATACAATTTTGCAGGGCAGGTGATCCGCACGGTGCAATTGCATAATAAAGATTATCCCAATAGCATCCTGACGAACGTGTATAGCAAGCACAGTTATGATGACCTGGGCAGGATCATCAGTATTGGTCAAAAGATCAATATATCTTCCGGCCCTTATAAAACAATTGCTGAATATGGCTATGATGAACTGGGGCAACTGAAGGTGAAGAAAATGGGTACCCACCCGGTGACGGGCCAGGCGCTGGAAACACAGGATTATGTATACAATGTGCGGGGCTGGCTGGTGGGCGCGAACCGGGGCTTTGCCACAGACACCAGTAATCAATCGCGTTATTTTGGATACGATATTGGGTATGACAATGAAGGCCCGGCTATTTATGGTGCGGCGCATACGTTTGCCACCAAACGGTATGACGGAGGTATCGGCAGGGTGCTGTGGAAATCGGCGGGTGACCAAAAGATCAGGAAGTATGAAGCCAGTTATGACAACCTCAATCAACTGACGGGCGCCGCTTTTTACCAGTATAAGGGATCGGGTTTCACGCAGAGCGAACTGGATTTTAGTGTAAGCGGTATCAGTTATGATGCCAATGGCAATCTTCAAAAAATGCTGCAAAAGGGCTGGAAGCCTGGCGGCACGGTATTGCTGGACAGTCTGCTGTACACCTATTACCCCCATAGCAACCGGCTCAGGAGTGTGCTGGATGGGGTAAATGATACCGCCACGCAATTGGGCGACTTCCGGTCTTCCACCAGTTATATGGCGGCACTGGGCGGCACGAAAACAACCACCGCCACAGATTACCTATACGATGCCAACGGCAATATGAGCAAAGACCTGAATAAGGACCTGGGCTTTATCCGGTATAACCATCTCAACCTGCCTGCGTATATCGCCTTACCGGGTAAGGGCACAATCAGCTACCTGTACGATGCCAGAGGGACCAAACTTCAAAAAACAGTAGTAGATTCTACCGTGAGCCCGGTGCTCACCAGCACCACTTATTATGTTGACAATTTTGTGTATGAAAGCAGGGAACATGCGGTGGCGCAGCCGGATGATGAGGTGCAGACGCAACAATTCTTTACCCACGCAGAAGGCCGTACCCGCTTTAAAGGCATTGATGGTTACAAGTACGATTATTTTGTGACCGACCATCTGAATAATGTGCGGATGGTGCTTTCGGAAGAGCTGACCACCGATCCTTATCCCACGCTAACCCTGGAAGGAGCAGTAGGATCACCAGCAATAACAGCGCAGAATACTTATTGGGAAAATAAGACAGGCGCTTCCATCAATGTGGCTGCGGTGCGGAGCAGCAGGCCGGGGGCTTTTGGAGATACGAGTACGAACGGGCAACAGGTGATGCTTGTACGTAAATCGACGGGCGCTATCGGCGCGGCCAAGCTGCTGAAGGTAATGAAAGGTGATCGCTGCCACATTTACCTGGAGTATTTCTATACCGCAGCCAATACCAATAATACCGGGGCTTCGGGTATTACTTCTTTGCTTACTTCATTTGCAAGCGCGCTAAGCGCCAGTCCGGGGGTGACGGACCTGCTGAAACCCGGCGCTGCTACCCTGTCCACTGCACTTGGTGGTAATGCCGCTTTGAGCGGCCTGCTGAATAGTGCGCCCAATACGAGCGGCAGCAACCAGGCGCCGAAAGCATATTTAAACGTACTCTTTTTCGATGAGCAGCTTCGGTTCGACCAGGCCGCCAGTCGGGTGTACCCCGTAGCCTATACGCCCAATACCAAGGGCGTTTTTGACAAGCGGCTGGCCAATGCCATCGAGGTGGGCAGGAACGGGTATGTGTACATCTATTTCAGCAATGAAAGTGATGAGCTGGTTTATTTCGATAATTTCATGCTCACCCACGAACATTCCCCGCTGCTGGAAGAAAACCACTATTATCCTTTTGGCCTGTCTATCGCCGCCCTCAGCAGCAAGAGCATTGGCAAAACACCTAACCGGTATGGTTACAATGGCAAGGAGAAACAATCGCGGGAACTGGGCCGCAAAGGCGGGCTGGAATGGTATGATTACGGCTCGCGAATGTATGATCCCCAAACGGGCCGCTGGCCCAGCCCGGACCCCAGCGCTTCTTCCTACAACTGGCTATCACCTTATAACTATGGTTTCAACAACCCTTTGCAGGTAATAGATCCTACGGGCCGTGATGGCATTGTAACCGGCTCTGGCAGTCAGAGTGATCCTTATGTGGTAAAGGCCAATTATTATTACTACGGTATGAATGATGACCAGAAGAAATCCTTTATGGCAGCGATCAGGGAATACAATAATGACGGGAAGGCGCGGGCCATCAAGACGAAGGAGGGGACGGTGTATGTGAAGTTTGATCTGGGTGCCAAAGAAGCTACGGATAAAGCAGATGCTAAAAAACGAGCCGGCGAGGACGTGGAAAAAGATGGAGAGCAACAGTATAGTTTTGGCAATACCGTTACCGTAGGGAATGTCAGAAGCAAAGATGGCACAGCCGATGAGAATACCTATGGCGGTGCCGATAATCAGGATATTGTTTTGGATGACGATGACCTGGTGAACCTCAACCAGAACGCGCCGGGGGCCAGCCTGGAGGATATCCGGCGGGGCAATGTCATCCATGAGATCGGGCATAATCTGGGCGGCGTACATGGCGATCCCGGTAATATCATGAGTAATCTCAATGCTACGCAAATCATAGACCCAAACTCCATCAGCAGCGCCAGTAGGTTTAGGTATACGCTACAGGCCGTTGATAATGACGGTACCCGGGCGATTATTGGCAGGATGGATACGCCTCGTGGAGGGGTAGAATCAAAATACCTTACACCCAAAGAAGACAAAGCGATAAAGGAGAGAGATGGACGCGCAGGCATAATTTGGAAAATTCCAAGCACTAAGTAAAAAAGCTTATGTACTTCAAAATAATCCTTTCATACTTATTCCTTGCTCCCCTTTTTGGGTTTTCGCAGATACGTTTTATCGATACTGTAAGCATTCCTGGTTATTTTTTTACCTATCGGATGAAATATGATAAGACCTACACACCGTCAAACGGTCTGCTGGCGCTGCATTTTCGTTTTATTCCTGCATCCACCTTACAGCAAAGAACACTTATGGCTCATTTGCAAAAAGACTTCTATGTCGAAAAGGACACCGTAAAATTCCTTAGCTGGCAAGTACCTGAGGAGTTTGGCCCCTGGGAGACAGCAGAGGAATCGGTAAAGCCCTGGATTTCCAAGGTGAAAGGAATAAGACCTTTTTATGTGGGCCAAAAGTCATACCCATGTGGAGTTAAGAACCATCGTATTATTATCAGCTATGTAAATGTTCAATGGCTGCATTTACGGATGCCAGGAAAAGTGGCTTGTGATGGCTTTAACCTGCCACTAACCTTTGATTGCGGGGAAAAAGCGGAGGGCCGCGAGTATGATGTTTATTTACCCTTGAAGTTACTGGAGCTGGAGCAGGGTATCAAATTGAAACATGGCATCCCGGTACATCCTACAAAGAAACAATAAAGACAATGATCCTCTGATATGGTTGATCTTATTCCCAAACAAAGGCTAAAAACATTGTATGCGCCGAAAAGCAATCGTTGCTACGTTACTCTTCCTGCCTTTTATTGGCTTTTCACAGATACGGTTTGTTGATACGGTTACTATGGCCGGCTATTTTTATGCATATGTATGGGAGCACCACAAAACCAATAACCCGTACACCCGGCTGTCTGCACGGCCATTTTATTTTGTACCTGTATCGGCCTTACAAAACAGATCACTCCAGGATCACATAAAACACGGCTATCTCAGGGAAACAGACACGGTAAGATTTCTGGACTGGCCGGAGCTAACAGACTTCCGGCCTTACGAGGTGGCCGGTGAATCGCTTCAGTCATGGACCCGGCAAGTGAAGGGGGTAATGCCTTTTCAAAAAGGCCAGGCATCGTACCCCTGCGGCATTCAGGGGCATCGTGTCTTCGTCAGCTTCGTCAATATGCGATGGCTGCACCTGCGCATGCCGGGAAAACTGGCTTGTGAAGTCTTTAATTGGCCCTATGTACTTGATTGTGGAGATAAAGCCAAGGGCAGGGATTATGATATTTATTTACCCTTGCAATTATGGACCCTGGAAGCAGGGGTTGAACTGAAAAACGGACAGGCTTTTCATCCTGCAAGTGCGCTGTAGATAACCAGGTAATCACTAAAAAAGAATCATGCGCTTCAAGTTGCTCTTTATGCTTTTGCCCTTTGTGTCGGTGGTATGTTTTTCACAGACACGATTTGTTGATACTATAAGTATATCCGGGTATTGTTTTTTCTATACATCTAAGTTTCACGACACTTACGCAGGCCCTACCACTTCCCATGCCAGGCTCTATTATTTCGTGCCGGCTTCCACCTTACACCAAAGGCCCTTACAGGAGCATTTAATGCATTCTTTCTCTGAAGAATTGGATACGGTAAAATTTCTTTGCTGGGGAGGGAACCTTGAGCAAAGGCTCTTCAAGACGATAGATAAAACGGTTAAATCCTGGATTGAACAGGTGAAAGGTGTGGATCTTTTTTATCCGGGTCAACAGGCTTCGCCATTTGGCATAGAAGACTATCGTGTTTTCATCAGCTTTGCCAATATTCAATGGCTGCACCTACGGATGCCCGCGGAAGAAGCCTGGCGCTACCATAATTTGCCGCCGACGCTTGATGGGGAGAAAGCCAAGGGCCGCGAGTATGATGTTTATTTACCCCTGAAGGTGCTGGAGTTGGAGCAGGGAATCAAGCTTAAGGATGGGAATCCTGTACATGCTAAAAAGAGAAAGAAGGAATAATCCATTAGCTTATATAAAAGTGGGCAAATAAATCGGCGCTGCTCAAACTGCTCAATAAGTTGTTTTCGATGGATAAGAAATTACTTGAGCAGCAAAAGGAACTGTATGAGTTTGTGATCAACTAGCGGAATTACGTTGGGGTAGCTGGAAAGCCATTGTTTGGGGGTCCTTTATGTAATATTGAGTCATTTGCAAATGGTCATTCATTTCCGTATTTTTAGGCCGTTAGCATTTGTCGATATTACATATTAGCCTTATTAACATGATTGTTGATATATTCATTTTCATTGCAGCTTTAACGGCACTTATTATAGCTGCACGTTTTTTTACCAATGCAGCCGAAGAGATGGGTAAATGGCTGGGATTTCCCTCTTTTGTAATTGGTATCTTCATTGTGGGCATCGGCACATCTTTACCTGAATTGGTTTCCAGTATATTGTCGGTGAGGCAAGGGGTGTCAGAAATTGTACCTGGTAATATTATCGGCGCCAATATTTCCAACTTGTTACTGGTAACCGGATTTGCTGTTGTTATTAACAGAAAGCCTATCTCACTGGGTAGCACGTATATTTATATCGACCTGAATTTTTTGATCGGTTGCTTTTTTACATTTTATATTATCAGTTACGACGGTAAGATCACCTTTAATGAAGCGTTTATAGGGTTGATTATTTTTGTTATTTACAGTATTTACCTAATTAAAGGCGGTGTAAATCCGCGAGAAAAAAGCAGTACGGATGTCCGCACTCCATTCCCGCTGAAAGGGGCCATTATCTTATTGGTGGCAGCAGTTGGTGTTTATTTCGGAGCCAACTATACCGTGTCATCCATTCAATCCATAGCCACGGCACTGGGTATACCGGAGGCCATTATTGCTTTAACAGTGCTTTCGCTGGGCACCACGTTGCCTGAACTGGCCGTAAATATTACTGCCATTAAACAAGGGAAAGCTGAAATGGCCGTGGGAAATGTTTTAGGCTCCTGTGTTTTTAATACGTTGGTTATACCGGCCGTGGCCTCCACGGTAGGAAGTATCACCGTGCCTGCTGTTTTGATCTCTTTTTCTTTACCGGTGATGGCGGGCTCGGGCATTTTATTTTACTTG
The DNA here is from genome assembly GCF_003555545.1 of Paraflavitalea soli. Taxonomy (GTDB): domain Bacteria; phylum Bacteroidota; class Bacteroidia; order Chitinophagales; family Chitinophagaceae; genus Paraflavitalea; species Paraflavitalea soli. Next base: position 7,326,327 of record NZ_CP032157.1, read on the forward strand.
CTTACGCAGGATAAACGGATATCGGTGTGGGAAGGGCTTATGTTTGTAATGATCTATTTGCTGTTTATGGTCAAAATAGCTACGGGATAAGATTATTCTAATGCAGTTAGGGAGGCCAGACAGCGGAGGAGTCTGCTATTTTATTGAAAGTAAACTTTCAATGCATTGTTGCGCAGGCGGGTTTTTAGCCAGTTTTCAATCTTGCCTTTATCGGTGGATGATCTTTTGCCTGAAAAAGAAAGCGCTACCAGTACGGTGGGCCGGCTGATGGTATCGCTTTTGAAATCATTGCCAGCGCTCAGCACCAGGCTGTTGATATCGGGGTATTGTGTTTTAATTTCATCAAAGAGTTGCCTGCCCTGTGCATTGAATTGCTGCAAGCTGTCCATTTTATGTTGCAATGCCTGTAATTCGGTTTCCTTTGCTTTAAGAATAAAATTGAGTCTTTCAGCCTGTTCATTATTTTCGGTATTTCCTTTTACTGCTGCCAGGTAAGCAAAGCCCTGGTTAATTTCCAGGGAGGCATTGCCCAGATCGAAGCTTTTCAGTTTTTGCTGTAACCGGGCGATATCTTCTTTTACAATTTCAGCACCTCCATAGGTAAGGGTTATACTCTTTTTTTTAGGATCAATGTTTTTTTGCAGTAAATAATCATTGGGAAATTTTGCTTCCAGCTCCACAAATTGATTAGCTTTCTTTACAAACTTGTCCTGCTGCACCAGGTCGTATCCAAAATAAATGCTGGGCAGAATGGTGAGGATCACTATGCCCCATATAATCCTTTGGGCTCTAGTGTCTGCTTTTTTATCTGGCAGGTGTTTAAAAGGAAATTTGAGGAACCTGGTTGTAATAAAAGTAGCCAGCGCAATGAAAACGGTATTGATAATGAAGAGGTAAAAAGCGCCGGTAAAAAAGTAAAATTGCAAGGTGGCCAATCCATATCCTGCAGTACAAAGCGGGGGCATCAATGCGGTGGCTATGGCAACTCCTGGAATAACATTCCCCTTTTGCTTGCTGGAGGTAGCGATGATGCCGGCCAATCCGCCAAATAAGGCAATGAGCACATCATAAATATTGGGCGAAGTTCTCGCCAGGATCTCTGAGTGGGCATCATCCAGCGGCGAGAGGAGGAAAAACAAAGTAGAAGTGGCCAGGGCTGCTCCTGTGGCTACGCAATAATTATAGATAGATTTCCTGAGCAAGGGCAGGTCATTGATGCCTACTGCCAACCCGATGCCCATGATTGGACCCATAAGTGGTGAGATGAGCATAGCGCCGATGATGACGGCCGTAGAGTTTACATTCAACCCAAGGGAGGCAATAAAAATAGCAAAGATCAATACCCACAGATTGGTCCCTTTAAAGACCACCCCTTTGTCGATGCTCTCAATGATCACACTGACATCTTCCTTTTCCTGCCGGATGCGGAATTTTTCAATTAAAGCGTTATTCATGGGCAAACAGATTGTTAGTTAAGCATCATTAAGCGGGGGGATCGCACTCTTTAAAGATATTATATTTTATGTGAAGAAGACCTGCTCAGCAGCCTGCTCCGGCTTAAATTGTTGTTGCAGATCACCCCGCCGGCGCCGGTATACTAACGGGGTATCTTTATCAGCCTTGTTTGACGGCCAACGGAGTTGAGCACCAATAAACCCAATATACCCGCTATTGTGGAGGCTATCAGTATGGAGAATTTTGAACCGGTACTTATTAAGGGGTCATCGAATGATAAGAGGGCAATAAATATTGACATGGTGAACCCGATACCTCCCAGCAAGCCAAGGCCAAGCATATGTCCCCATCCGGCGCCCCGCGGCAGTTCTCCCCATCCCAGCTTTACGATGATCCAGGCCGTAAGTGTAATGCCCAGTGGCTTGCCCAGCAATAAGCCGGTTATTATGCCCAGGCCGGGTTTATCAATCAAGCCATCCAACATGCCAGGCTCAATGCTTATATTGGTATTGACAATAGCAAAGAGGGGCATGATGGCGAAGTTGACGGGTTTTGACAATAAGTGTTCTAAGCGCTCCAGGGGCGATTCCTGTGCCACCTTATTGGTAGGGATGGCAATAGCGGTTAATACCCCGGCAATAGTAGCATGAACACCAGAATGATGAATGAAATACCACATGAAGGCGCCGGGAATCAGATAGAGCGCGAGCTTCTTTACGCCCAGCCTGTTACATATTATCATTACTAAAAAACATCCTGCTGCATACGAGAGGAAGTTCAATTGGAGGTTTATCGAATAGAAAACAGCGATGACCAAAACGGCAATCAGGTCGTCGGCTATAGCCAGTGCTGCCAGGAAGATCTTAAGGGAGGGGGGCACCTTATCACCCAATAGGGATAGCACGCCTATTGCGAAGGCTATATCTGTGGCCATTGGAATGCCCCAACCATGCTCCGTATCTGTTGTTGCGTTGATGATATAGAAAATGAGTGCCGGTGTTATTGCACCCCCAATCGCTGCAAAGACCGGCAGGGAGGCCCGCTTGAAGGTGGATAATTCGCCCTCCACAAAGGCTCTTTTGATCTCCAATCCTACATAGAGGAAAAACAAGGCCATCAATCCGTCATTGATCCAATGCAGGATGGAAAACTTCAGGTGAATATAGGCCGTATTGATCCCAAGTTCCTTATTGATCAATTGTGAAAACCAGCCCGCCCAGGGAGAATTGGCTACCAGGAGTGACAGGAGCACGGCGCATAAAAGGATGATGCCTCCAATAGAACCCGCACTTACGAAGCGCTTAAATAAATGAACATTGATCTTTATAGCCATTGTTCCTGTTGATATGGATAAAAGGCTGCAAAGTAACTGTTATCTTCAATATTGAGTCAACCTCGTGTTGATAATTGGCTTTCCAATCAGGTCCATTGCGAAAGGATAAGTATATTTCTATTGTTTCATTGTAATGGTCTATGCCCTTGCGTTCCCTGGCGCTTACCTTTTCGATATAAACATTTTTAAATCCATATTTCGAAGCCACGCCTTCGATTGCCTGCTCCTGTGGTGAAATTGTATGAGTGCCTACTCTTACAAGGCGGCAATTCCCCTTCCTGATGTCAAGCTTTGCCGTAAGATAATTGTACTCCGGAGATTGATCATAGTTTTTCTTTACTATGAGAAGAGCAGTAAGGACTGCACCCAGGATAAGGGCAATGATCAGGTATGTTTTACGCATAAATGGAATGTTTCCAGGCTAAGGGTACTTCTACAAGTGGTTGCCAGGGTATAAGGCGGTTAGAACCTATACCTGTATTCCAGCGTCACTACATATTTCCTCGTTAAGCCATCGGGTCTTACATCCCTGGCAATGAATGGCGTGCCGAAACTTAACTGCACTAAACTTGATTTATTTATTGAATAGTCGAGGAATAAATTCCCATTAAACGTTAACCCTTGAGAGCCCGCTATGGTATTTTCTTTTCCGGAGGCGTCGGTAAATTCATCTTCCGATAGGTGGTAGATGGGCAAGATACCTGGCGTTAACTTCCACTTTTCATTCAGGATCAGCGGATAGGATACCCTTAGCAATACGTCTCCTTTGCGGACATACTTATTGGTAGATTGGAATTGGGTAAATGCCGGATCACCCGGGTGATCGGTTGACAGGAATGCATTGTTATTCTGCGTTAAGGGCTGCTGCCAGGCAATCACCAGCTCTGCTTTTTTGATCCTGTATCCTATTCCCAAAATAAGGTCTGTAGTGCCAAGGCTCGATTGATAGTCCATGGGAAGTGAAGCCCCATTCTTTTTTTTATTTCCATCCGTCAAGGGAAGTTTAATGCCGGTTGTAAAAAAAGCATTACTAATACCTGTATAGTTTGCATTGAGGTAAATATCTGAAAGCCCGGCAGCACTTGTTAGAGATCCGTTTTGCGAGAGACCTGTAAGTTTGGTGTCGATGCTAAACTGTTTGTTTATGGACCGGCTGTATTCCATATAGAAGCTCCATATGGTGATATCGTGGTCAGCCTTTCCGTTTGATAAACCAAATTTTACCTGGTTGTATTGTTTGGTCTCCACCGTTTCCGGGCCCTGCGGCATCAATGCATTAATAGTACAAAATCCTGCGTCACTGCAACCCTGGCCCTTTGCCTGGTGTGTATACATAACAATAGTTAATGCTAAAACGTACGGGGTTACATACCTCATGGGAAGTCTTTTAAGTAAAAAAATGAGCATCAGTATTAATAACTGATGAAGGTATTGTTTTGAACGCTTGAGTGGGTTGCCAGTTGACTGAATGAGCTTGATATTGAAGTTAAGTTAAATGGGAGATAAGAGCAGGTTAATTTTTAGGAAGAGGCTGCCTTCAGGGAAGACAGCCTCCTGGTATTTGCAGCCACTAGAAAGTACTCCGGATTACTCCTTTTGTACAGCGGCCTGGCTCACGGCGCCTGCCGCGGCACCGGCTACTGCGAGGTATCCGGCTACTTTGATCACGATGGCCGGAAGCGCTACGGGTGTGGTGAGCACTACGCTACTGATGGCAGCCAGGGCGATCGAAATATTCCGCAGTCTTTGGAAAAAAGGCGGCGTGGGCGATTGCATTCTTTCCTGTATACTCATAACTTTTAATTTAATGGTGAATAATTGTTGTTGCTGAATAAAGCTGTAACCGGGTACTATAACCTTGCTTCTTCCCGGAAGGCGGGATGGGCTTTGCTGCAGCGGGCCTATGCGCGCATGATGATCCTGGCCGGCATTGATCATGCACCGGGAAAATGGCTGGTTATATTGTTGACTGGTGGGCTGTGGTCCTGCGGCTGATCAGGAAATGTTCCTGTGAGACTGTTTTTGCTGACAAATGATTGTCGTGGTAAAACGCCGTCCGGTGGGGGAGCCGGGAAACAGGCACCGGTATTACCCGGTTACAGCTATGCTGTGTGAAAGATGGACCAGGCTATTAAGCGGGATCTATCTTGATCAGTGTGAGGGCATTGAATGCACCGTTGTTGAGGGCGTACACCTTTCCATTGACGATCTGGATGAACTGAACGCCCATGATCAGGAACAAAGGATGGGGCGACATGGCCGGCAACTGTGCGGTAAGTGTAGTGACCGGCGTGGCGACGTTTGCGATGGGCAGGTCGACGCTGGACTGAAAATCGCTTACGTATTGCTGGTCTTCAAAGTCAATGGCCGCGGCTGCGGTCACAATACGCAGGTGAGAGCTTCCTTCCGGTGCTGATACTACTTCACTAAGGAAGACGGAAGGGATTTGTACGGTACATTGCCCGGTGGTGCGATCGATGGAGGACAGGAAGGGTGTAACGAAGGTGCTGATCAATGAATTGCCGACGTTGAAATCAAATTGGTCGAGCAACATCATATCGCCCTCATACACCGTACGCTGTCCCCTGTCGTTGACAGGATCGGTACGGATGATGCGGGAAAAAACCGATGTGAGCCGGCTTGTCATGCGGGTATCCGATCCCGACTTGACGAGTTTGGCAAAGGCTGCGCGAAACAGCTTACTGGCTTTACCGGCTCTCCCAAATTCCGCCATGTTTTCCCTGGTACGGGCATAAGCATCGGAGGTCCTGATCTTATTGCCATCGATGTGGGTCTTTTCCCTGGCGCTGTAGCCATCTTTTGTTTTTTGGTAGGTCATGTCACCGGTGGTGCCCAATAACCTGTGTGTTCCTTTTTGCTTTGGCATGTTAATGATGTTTTAACGTGAATGAATAATTGCTGTCATGACTAGCGTGATGCAAACATACGATCGTGAAAAGGTGGTTTCCAAATGAGCACTTCCGAAAACGACCATAATTTCCAATTCTTCTGAAATAGACGTATTCTTCCAATTGTTCCGAAACCGACAAATAATTCTGAAATCGACATTTCATTCTGCAACTGTATACACTGGCTATATGGGTAATACCCTGGTGTTATACGATGGTGATATGGGTATGATATGCCGGAGCTATGCCGGAACCCTTCCGGAGCTATGCCAGAGATAGGGGAGGAATATGAGAACTATACGACAGCCATATGCATGCCATATGACTAGGATATGCTTGCGACATGGCTGGCATATGACAACTATATGAGACGATATGAGGGGTATATGGGAACTATATGGGAAACATATGGGAGTGATATGGGAACTATATAGGAGGAGGGAATAAAAAATAAAACAAAATACGGTAATATACAACCGCAATGCATGGATAAAATGTAAAATTGAACTTTTGTTTGTATTTGATTTGATGAAATGTTTATATATTCAGGGGCCCGAAAAAATCCGCCTTATTCTTCTTCCTGCAACCTTGCCTTTTTGTATTAAACGTAAAAATAAATCCTACATATCACTATGGAGAGGCTCATGCATTTTTTAGAATCTATTCATCCTATGTCGGATGAGCTAAAAATATACCTGCAAGCAAATTTAAAGCAACGGGAAATTAAGAAAAAGGAGTACTTACTAAAAGCAGGCCATGTGAGCAAACATGTATGCTTTATTCTTACGGGGCTTTTGCGCTGTTTTTACGAGAAAAATGATACGGAAGTGTCTTCCTGGTTCATGAAAGAAGGTGACGTAGTATTCAGTATCGAAAGTTTTTATACGCAAACACCCAGTTATGAATCTATCCAGGCGCTGGAGGATACCAGCATACTTTATATAGACCATGCAGAACTAGAATACATCTACAAGCACTTTGCTGAATTCAACTATATAGGCCGCATACTTACCATACATTATCATACCCTGTGGGCACGGCAGTTATATTCAATTCGGATGTGTTCTGGAATGGAAAGGTACCAGTGGATGAAGGAGAATCATGCGGATCTCTTACAAAAGGTACCAGCCCGGTACCTGGCCCCCTACCTGAATATGACGGAAGTAAGCCTGAGCAGGTTGAAGGCGCAGCGAGGATAGGTTTATATTTTTGTTTAATCCAAAACAATACTATGAGAAGACCATTTTTATTGGCCAGCCTGATACTGGCTGACGCAGTGTGGCTAACGAGTTGTCAGAAGAAAAATGCTGAAAATGAAACATTGCCATTAAACTTGATTAGTGAGGCCAAAGTACATTTTGAAAGAAATGACAAGCAATTAGGTCCTGCTTTTACGGGCAAGAGTAATGCCCATGAACTGAGCAACCCACGGAAATATAGTAGACACTGGCCCCGGTGGCAGGAAGCCATTGTGACAGAATTTATGCAAGGGCAGGCAGTGATGGTACCTATTGAATACAGTAAGCCGTTTCTTCTGACAACTACGCTTTCAAAAAACTATTCCTACCCGATCAATGCCATCAGTAAGCTGCTTGTTTACAGGGACAAAAAAGGAATTCTACAATCACAGGTTATTACTTACCTGCCCGACAGTGTATTTCTGAAAAGTGGCAGGAATAGTTTCAGCGGCATTATTGTGGTAGAAGATTGTGATGGTATATTGATCAATATGTACCTGGCACACAAAGACGGTACCATTAAGAAGGCCAGGGCCATTGCAGATAAGGCCAGCAGCGAAGTACTGCTGCGAATTGGAGAATCCGCCGCACCAGTCTGCCTGTATACGCAGGGGTATAATTATTCTGCTGATGATCCGGAAGGGGTGTATTGGTCTGAACTGATTGGCTGTAGTACCTATTATCCTGAAAGCCCGGGACCGGGACCCCAACCTTCAGGGTTCGATTATTCGGCGGTGGGCAGTGGCGGGGTGGGGCCAAGTCCAGTTTACACAAATTTCGTGGTCTATTCACCGACTAATCCAATTGGAAATATTAAGGACTATTTTAAATGTTTTATTAATAAACCGGGCAGCGATTACCAGTACCAAATTGCGCTGTGTGTAAGCCAACCTGAGCCGGGCTATCGAACAGCTTGGGAAACCATAAATCCTTTTAGTAATGATAATAATCCGATTTATGTAGGCCATACTTATTTGATTATAACTCAAGTTACTCCTGCGCAGACCATTATCAGGAATGTTGGATTTTACCCTCTTAATGGTGTTTCGCCATATTCACCTTCAGATCAAGGTGTTTTAAACAATGACCAGAATGGAAGCTATGATATCAAGTTGACGATCAGAATGACCAGTAGCCAGTTTTTCACAGTTTTGAATTATATTAACCAAGCCAATAGTAGTATATTCCAATATAATTTAAACACTAATAACTGTACTACTTTTGCTATAAATGCATTAAATAGTGCAGGCTTCGGTATTCCTGCCACACGAGGTACTTGGCACAATGGACAGGGATGTAATCCTGGGGACTTGGGAGAAGATATTCGTTCGCTGCCACTGACGGAAAATATGAGCAGGACTACCACCTATGGCACACATTTAAACAAGGGCTCTTGCCTTCCAATTGAATAATTATGAAAAATGTTATTGTTATTATATTTTCAATGGTGGCCTTTATAAAAGCAAGCCATTCGCAACAATATGATTGGAAACAAACTGATCACTGGAAAATATATGATATAGTGGATAGGCAAGCAATAAAAATTACCACGGATAGCCTTAAATTACTAAAAGGAACTCTTATACCAAAAGACAGTGTGCTTTATTATATTTCTGATGCCGCTATATTGCCATCAATTAAAAATGAAGTTTGGATGGGGGCGTTTGTATTAACATATGAAGTGAAAGAAAATCAAATAGGGAAATTGCTAGTTTGTAAATATAGAAATTGTATTTACAATTCCTTTGACAGACAATATTATGAAATTGATAGTAGGAAAAGTGATGCCTGGCAATCGTTCCTTAATAACTGTATGAATAGAGAAAATTAAGAGACAGTTTATATGCAGCTTCGTTACAAGTATCTTTTATTTTCAATTGGAGTAACTGTGGCTTGGGTCACAGTTGGATTTCTACTGGCACCTACTGTGCACGGAAAGTTAGGAAACTCTTTTGGGCTGACTATATTTAATATTTTAACAAGGCAGGTAACCATGGTTATTGGAATTATTCTATTATTCCTGAGAATGATCCGAATTATTAAACCTACTCATTTTGCATATATTTTATTGGGGATACTTAATGCTGGCGTAGGAGTATTGGCAATTATACTTTACTTCACGGACCTGGCAAACAGGCAATGGTTGAATATTTCCCTGTATAATCTCCTTCTGGCCTTAATTCTAATATCAGATTCTCTTTGGTACAAACAGGAGCCGCCCACGGCTTAGCAATTTTTTATCATTTGTTAAACTTTTGGTAGGGTTTGAGTATTAGTTTTGTTCTGCACTTTGATTAAAGCAGGCAGGATATAATACAATACCCCCTTAACTCTATAGGCTCAATCCTATCTCCTGCCTGGTTTGGTGATCCATACAAGTTTGTGTGGCTTTGATTTGCGTGCATCTTCATGTGGTCTTGAGTTCCAATTTTTATGATGGGTTCTTGTTTTTGGTTAAAGTATGTGGATGGATGGTAACGTATGTCGGTTCCGCAATATGCGCGGAGCTTAAACTTTGATTGTTGCGTACCGTAATGATACAACTGTATTATGTGGTAGTGCATAGCCTTCTCATTCATTTTTTAACATTAAACAATACTGCTAATGAAAAGCCACCGACCTATTTTATTTATCTATGCCAAAGACGTCTCCTTATTTACCCGGAAATCTGACCGGCACGGGGCAAATGTATTGGATAAGATCCGTACGCATTATGGAAAAAAGAGACACCAGCCAGTAACCATTGCTGAGTTTTGTGATTACATGGACCTTGATGAGGTGGAGGTACATAATATACTAAAGAACAAATAATGCCCTCTTATTAAATGTACAGGATGGTTTTGGCTGTTTTAAAGTGGCTGTACGAAACTCTATTCATTAACTTTTAAGCATTTACTATATGCGATTAACAACAAAGGATCATTTTTGGATATGGTTTAAAAGCAATAGCGAAATCTATCGTAAGATAGGTGAAATGAGCAAAAAGGAGGCGCGGTACTGGCTCAATGAGCTTTATGCCCATTTGCGCTCATGTGGAAGGAATATACATCCTTATATTCTCTTTCCGAAAGATGAATCAACTCGGCAGCTAATTATTTCCGCTAATGGCAATCTTAACTATTTCGAACAGGTAATGGAGTTGGTATCTAAAGCGCCGGTGGTTCCCGGATGGGAAATTATTGGATTTTATCCACCCTGTGCCATTGACAGGCGGATTAAAGAAGGATTTGGTCATACGGGTATTGATCCACACAATCTTTGGTTTAAGTTGTATGAGGAAGAGGATGGGCAGGCTCATATTGTTGTGTTTGCTGAAGCCTTTAAACCCGATGACGAGGTATTTGTAAAAGCTGTCGAAGCTGTTCTTATGAATGTACTGGGTGAATATGCTTTGCGTACAGAACTGGTGGGGTTTGAGGTAGATGAGCTTGAGAACTCTATCTATGAAGAGGAAGGTGAGTGCTATAAACTACAAGAGTTGCCAGTACAACTGGAGAGAATGCGTTTTTCCGGACTGGTGGTTGATGCACAGGGAGAGATAAAGCAAAAGAGGTAAGGTTGTATTCCGTACTCATAAGGCTTAACATGAGGTTTATTGATTTTTAATTCTTAAAATGTATGATATGGGTTTTTCAGCAAAGAGACATTTCTGGGTATGGTTTCAACGCAATAGTGATATTTTCCAGCATGTAGATAAATTGGATAAAAAGGTGTTTCGGTATTGGCTGAATGAACTTCATATACATCTTAGAGTATGCAGGAGAAATATTTATCCTACGATTTTTATCCCGGCAGATGGATCAACTCCTCAGTTCATTATCACCGCTGGTGGTAATGTGAAATACTTTAAGGCTGTGGAAGCATTGGTGGCCAAAGCGCCTGCTATACCTGGATGGATAATACATGGATTTCACCCACCCCGGCCAATAGATTTCTTTATTGAACAAGAGCATGGGGATACAGGGATTGACCCGCATAACTTATGGTTTATTCCCTGCCTGGAAGATAATTTGGGGCGGCCAGGTATTACCATATATGCAGAGCGCTATTTGCCTGTGGACAGGTCATTTGAAGCAGCTGCGGAGGCTGTGCTTACTAATTTGCTTGGGGAGCGGTCGGCGGGTCTAGACCTGGGCTGGGTAGAAGTAAAAAGACTGGTAGAGCTTTCCGATGATGGCCGCTCGGAACTAATGAGGCTACAGGATTTACCGGTTTATCTGGAAGCTTCCAGTGGTGCTTACTTTGTGATTAATGGGGAGGGGAGGATGGAGGGGAGGAAATAGGGTAGAACAGATTCGAGATGTGGTTTGTAATAATTCTAGTTTTTTATTAAGTTCTAACATAGCCTTTGGCTAAAAATGGCCCTTTAGCTCCTGCAATTGTTAAATTAGTATAGTTATTATTTAAGTGAGGATCAGGACTTGGTGTCCTTTCTCGTATGAATAAATTCAATGTATAATTTAGCAGGTATTATTTGCATAAAGGCTTTAGTCAAGCAGAATTTACTAGGTTGAGTATTTTTTAATGAATAAGTTAACACCACTTAGCATATGACTAATTTTGTCATGATCGGATACTAGATCCCAATAGCCATGTGCTGCATTATTTCTTAAGCCAGCCCAAGCAGTTATTTCTTTGTGGTCTTGCTTGTCTATTAGCCCTTCTTTTTTAAGAATTGTCGCGTATCCATCGATAGAAGGTTTTGTTTCTTCTGTAAGAAGGTTTTGGTCAACAGCCCAGTTCCTCAAGAATTCTTCGAGGGAAGCACCAATCAAAATTGCTGATGTTGATGGATGAAATTCTTTTTTATCTAAAAGGTCTTCAGCTTGAGCTAAATAATCATTAACTACATTAATTTGAATTTTTCTTTCGTAAGAAGCGTTTGAAATCAGATCGTTCTTAACAGATTTGAGAAAGGAATCTATTACTCCTTTGAGTTGTTCTGGAGCAAAAATGGCTGTTATATTTATTTTAGTAGCAGCCTCATAAAATGAATTGTTTTTACCAGACACAACAGCAATGAAATTTTTAATTTCTGCCTGCTTTGCTAAAAAAGTATGAACATTGGGAGTTGTGTTAATCGATTCCCCAATTTCTATAATTCTATCTTTGTCCATATTCATTCAATTTTGGCCAACAGCGAGAAGTTGACATTGGTTGATAAATGGAATATCGAGTAAGATTCCGGTAGTGGGATCTGTTCTAAAGATAAACATTTAGTGCAAAAGCGCATATCCAAAATGTACAAAAAAAGCGTTGAGAATAGGCCTGGTATTAAGTCTACATATTTATAGTATCAATTCCCATAGATAGCGTTCCGAGTTGTCATAACTCTATTCGGAAGTCTGCAATCTTTCGCCTAATAACTTCTTCCGGGTTTTTTAATTTGAGCATTTCCAAGAGATCATTGTCATTAATTACGACAATAAGCTTTTTATTGCCAATCCATTGTTCTCTTATTGCAGATTTCGATGACTTACTTAACCCTTTTCTGCAAGCTATAATTCCAAACATGCCGCACCCATGTGGTTTAAGGTAATGTGCAATTTCTAAAATTGGCTTCTTTTCAATTGGTTCAGAATAATTTTTTGCATCTACTACTATATAATGACCTTCGTAGGTGTCTTTAATTGTTTTCCAAAAGCCTATTGTTGCGGAGTTTTCGAAAATCATATCTCTTCTATTGTCTGCTTCTCTGTCGCGATGCTCATATCTTGGAGACTCCAGTGGCGGTATAAAAAGCAATTCAAATATATCAGAAATAAGCTTTTGGTATTTTGACCATTCTTCTCTCCCAGGTTTTATTGACAATAGCTGATCTGCAAAAAGAGTAGTTTGAGATTCCTCATTTTCAGTAGGGTTAAAAATTAACTCTCCACCAAAGTATTTTTTATAGATTTTAGGTGTAGTTAGTTGAGCAATTTCTTCTAGCCCTAAAACTGTTATCCCTTTTTCTTTTGCTAATTGTTTCGCATGTAACGAAAGGTGTCCCATTGTTATAAGTGCAACCCTAATATTTGGCTCCTGAAAAGTAGAAAACCAAGCTAATAATTGGTAAACAACATCTAAACCTACCAGTTTTGACTTTTTAACTTCAAAAAACCATTTTGTTGGGAATTGGGATAGAGCAATTGTATCCTTTTCGTGAGCGATTATATCGATGTGAATGTTATTGATAATGGTGGAGCGTTCAACCTTGCTAAACTTTCCTGATTCTATTAGAACATCTGCTACAAACTGCTCAAATTCAACATAGGATAATGTTTCAAGTAATCCATTTAAATGACGTGTGGAGGCTAATGTTTGGATCATTGGCTTTGTAATTTGTACTAACTTTCAAATATACGCAACTCGTTCAATTTTATTTATGGGACAACTAGGACTTGTTTTACTCTCGGCAGTCATATCAATAGGGCCGAAGCCCTACTGATACAACCTGAAACGTGCCGGCGGGAGCGCCTCCCTGCTGCGGGCAACCATGAGGATGTAGTCTGCATACTGCTTTTCAAAAGCAGCCCGCTGCGCCCTGCCAACGATAAATACAGTACACTGCTCAATGCCTACCATACAGCAAGTAGAAGAAGCAACCAGATAATATTTCATACTAAACATTTAAAAATGAAAAAATAACAGCAAAAGCTGCACGCAGCGATCAATGCGGCATGAGCGCAAGGCCAAGAGGAACGCGGAATAAATGCGCGGATTACACTTGTTGATTGACCGGTGAAGCTGGCGCGGGACTAAAGGCTGAGGATCAGCAATGCAGCTTTATGCCGACCCTTTTGGCGGCCTTTATACTTTGGGAGAGATAGCTGTCTGGTAGGTGTAACCTGGTAATGAAGGTATATTTAACCGGGAGAGGTGGGCCCGGCATGCCGCATTATTTTTGTGTGGCAGTTTTTTGATGTTTTAGGTATGAAATGGATGGCTGCTGTCTATTGTGGTAGGATGAGACAGTGTAGTGGGAGTTGGCGAAGTGAGGGCAGATGGAAGTGACATAGGAGAAGAGTTAGTTTGCCAAGCGGGTAAAGCAAGATTGGTTTTTCGATCTTTCAGGCTTCTAATTGAAGCCCTCAGCAAAAAACTCCTTTAGTGAGACTTGAAGGCCGGCTAGTATTTTTAGGAAGGAAACAATCTCAAAGTTTGCCTGGCCACGTTCATACCGGCCATATTGACTACGCTCCATACCAATATGATAGGCAAAAATGTCGTAGGCCCCGAAACCTGCTTTTTTACGCAGCTCTCTTAGACGATTACCAATTTTTAGCATATCCTCTTGGAAATCTTCTAATGAACTTTGGGTTTTCTTGGTAACTTTTTTCGCCATCTGAAACCAAAGTAAATGAAGAGGGCTTTATAAAACCACGTCTTGTATTACCCAGTCTTATAAAGCTCTTTTTGTTGTTTTTTATACTACTTTTGCAGCATAGGTTAAATCCCATTAATCAGGCCTATGCCTATCCACAAAAAGAAAAGTAGTAAACCTGCTGCTAAAGCGGCAAAACCCGACCATTCACAACTGGCATTCCGGCAATCGCTGGAAGACTTCTTCACCAACTACCACCTGAAAGAAGTAGATGAACACTTGTGGGATTGGCTGGTGGCAGGCATTACCCGGGAGAACTGTCTTTACTCCGACGCGAAGGAACGTGCCAACCTGATCTTTTTTTATGAACAAATGAACGATTTATTTGGCGAGTTGTGGCAACTGCATAGTGACCCACCACAACAGCCAGCTCAATAGGACCATGATCCGTACCCCATTGCTATTGGGGAGGCATACTATGATGAGTAGCAGAAAGACTTTCCACGGGGCAAGTTTTAGTTAAGACGGAGGGGCTAACAACGGTCAACCGGTGGGAGTACTTACTGTGACGCAAAACCCGAGCCCGTGGGAGTCTTTCTATATAGAATATGTAATAGGCTTACGAGGGGTTCAAAAAATTAAATTGAAACTTTACCGGCTGTTGTTGAGGTCTAAAAGCATTTTGAAATTCGATGTATTCATTTACAAGTGGGTCATTAGCATGACTTTCCAAGATTTTTGTAAAGGCTTCATCCGAGCCAAATATCATTCTATGCCATCCTGATTCAACATAGTCTGAGTTTGGTCTCTGCCGGATTATGTTGAATTCTAATAACTCTTTTGGGTTTTTCTCAAGAACTTCCCTTAATCTTTCTGTCATTTCAATCCCCTTTCCTTCTGGAATTATTTCGCCATTGGAGGTTGTTCGAGTTGCAAATAGCTTTATAGCTATGGAATAAAATATCAAAAGACTTTGCGAGGGCTCTTGGTTTGATTCGACGGAGGCTATGAAACTATCTTTAATCAAGTCCTTTAGTTCTTCATGGCTTAAGATAAAATAACCATCATCGTAATCCTTTATTAGGGCTTGTGCGAAAAAGTGTATAAAGCCCCACATTGCTTTATCGGCATATATTAAATAAAGGCTTTTGAAAAAATTCTTAAATTCTTCTTTGTTGTTTAAGTATAGGTTTTGAATTACAGGATTTTCGTCTGATTCTATGCCGAGTTTTTGAATAAAATTGACCTTGTCAAATGAGAGAAGATTTCTAGGGTCATTGGGATTGGGTTGATAGGTTAAATAGACAATAGCTTTAATGATTTTTTCGAAAAAGTCTTTATCGCTGTCAGGAGTTAGATTCTCTAACTTGACAATGAGATCTGTTGAAATTTGCCTCATTGTGCTCCATTCTTCAATCTTTTTCTCAATATTTTCAATGGGAAGCTTTAATGCTTCATTGAACTCTTGCTGGTCCAGGCGCCCAGCCATTGAGTAGTCAAAATATCTGTCAAAATATGCAGAATCAGAAATAGTCATATGATGGTTAAATAAAGACCTTTTATTCAAAGGATTAGAAGCGGAATTGACGATATTAAAGATTGACCGGATTAATTTTTCAACCTCTTGTGTGTCTTTTTGGTTTAAAGCCAATTCTTTATAGTTTTTTTCTAGGTATACATTGAGCTCGATATCTTTTTTGCCATTACTGTTATCTTCAATAAGTCTTAAGTACAATTCTCCTGCCACGCCTTCCATAGCTCCGAAGTTATCTGCTGCGATCAGGAAATTTCTTCGGTTGTAATATAAGAGCCGGTAAACTTCAGGATATTTCACACGCAACAGGCAAATTGAGATAAAGTCTGGTAGATATATATTGTGTTTTATTCGATCGTAATTGAGTAGAAATACGTTCATAAACCTGTTTACATCACGGAAAGACTGAATGTAGTTGTTTATAGGAGGCAAAATCTCAAAGTTGGAGAGAAAAATGTTGCCACTTGTATTCTTTGAGGGATTTTCGATATACTGAAGTATAGGTTGACAATTAGATGGTATATGCCTTTGCAACTCTGAAAGTAGAGCTTTCTGGTAAATTAACTTATCCGGATTGGGTGGCAGGTAATATTCAAGCTGGAATATCTTTTCCAGGTAATTTTCGCTGTTATTAATCAACGCTTCATTAATGCAGGCAGTGACATATGATTTGTCAAAAGCAACAATAAAAAATGTATTGCTAAAATTGGCTGAGTTTCGAACGATCCTTAAAACTTCGATAACTTCTTTCTTTTCCAGTCTATCGACATCGTCAATATATACGACCACTTTTTTCTTCAACCTATTTATGTGATCATTTATGAGATCAATTTGGTCCTGCATCCCTTTTTCTTCTACAGAGGAATCAAAAAGCTGCTTAAAAAATGAAAAAGTTTGATTGTCTACGGATTGTAATAACTCACGGCTATATGTGGTAATCTCCGTTTTAAGGGTTTCATCGTACTCCGAAAGCTTGTTGGCTAAATCTGAAAAGAAAATTGCAGTACTATTGCTTATGTTGGGAGTAATCCATGGATTAAATCGAATTTGGATAACGTCGGGATTGTTTTTCAATTCTTCCTCTAACGTCTTCAAAAAGGCAGTTTTGCCAGATCCCCATTGCCCAATAATGCCAATTGCAAATGAATAACCTTTTGTATCCGTAGAAATAATTTTTTTAGCCAAGTCCTGGATATACCCGACCCGCCCTAAGCTATCATTAGATTCATTCAATACGAAAGGAGCATCTGCAAAAAAACCTTTACTTGGATCATACGAAATCAGGGTTTTTCTGCGATATTGAATGTAGTAAGTTATATAATACAAAAGCCATCCTGCTGGCAAGAAAAGAAAACCATCTGTCAGGTTGAAACTTGAAATGAGTTTTGACGGTATATAAAAAAATCTTGTGGGTGCAAGGAAGCGGAAAAAAACATAAATGAATGTAAATGTCCAGGCGTAGGTTTCCAGAAGTACTGACATATTCACTAGTTTCCAGGCCTTTAGTATAAAGTAACGAATTAATAGTATTCCCGTGCAGATCAAGATTAATTCGATTATGACGGTAGATTGTGTTACTGATGAAAGTAAAGGCGTAACAAGTATAGTCTTTATAATTTCTGTAAACTTGTCTGTAAAGACAAGTAGGAATAAGATAAGAAAGAGAGGAGGTAGAAAAAACTTTCCTTTTTGCTTATAGCGGCTGGCTATGTGGCTACTAAAGTTATTCATGTCAACAATATAGATAAAACATTGAATACTTAAAAGGTTAAGATTGTTATTGTATTCCTTCTTCGTATATTAAAGCCGGAATCTTGCTTGGCTTTAATATTATTGATATAAGACAATTTACCTCTGTGGGTCTATTAAGGTTGTTGCGCATTGGTAAATGGAGTGAGAGCATACCATTTGTGACCAGCTTATCGCCCCACCACTTATTTCTTTCCCGTCACCTTCCGCACCAACTGATCCCCCACCTTATTGCCCTGCACCATGCCCTGTTCAATGGCATCCATGAAATGAATACCGCCATAAAAACGGCTGATGGCCGCTTCTTCAGCCGCTTGCCGGAAGGAAGTGAAGCTACGGGCTGGCAACCCATAAGATACTTCCACACTGTCTTTGTAGGCAAACTGGTTGCCGAAATAATGAGAGAGGATCGTGGCCGAAGCAGATGAGATCACAGAATGACCGCTCAGGTACTCCGGAAAAGGCGGCGTTTGCAACAAAGGCTGCCAGTGCGGATCCACCAATTGCCGGATCGCAGTCTCCGGGCGTATACGGTTACTCCGGAATTTTTCGTCCCAGCAGGTGATAAATGCATCCATCAATCCCATCGACACCATCGTATGTATTTGCATACTTTCTGCAAAACGCTTCTTCGTCTGCTGACAGGCAATGCCGGTAATGCCCAGCCAATGCGCCCCGGGTGATATCTTTTTCAACCCCAGTATCAGGTGACCATCATCCTGCACCGCAAAAGGATTGCAATCCCAGAAAGCCGCAATCACCCGGTATTCCATCGGCATCTCTTTCGTGGTCGTATAATTGCGCATCATGAGCCGGTAGAATTCGGAATTTTTATCCGTAGCAAAAGCTACCGGGCGCGCCGGTATGAACTGCGATGCTGAATCCAGCGTAAAAGACCTCACCGTATTGAAATAAGGCTCTACAGCCGCCAAATAGGCTGGCGCCGTAGGATACCAGCAGC
Organism: Paraflavitalea soli; assembly: GCF_003555545.1. Taxonomy (GTDB): domain Bacteria; phylum Bacteroidota; class Bacteroidia; order Chitinophagales; family Chitinophagaceae; genus Paraflavitalea; species Paraflavitalea soli. Next base: position 7,344,812 of record NZ_CP032157.1, read on the forward strand.
CTGGCTTATTGACCGGTGTATACCGGGGGTAGTTACTGATGCGGTTGTACCGGTCACTCCTGGCATAAGCCAGTATCTTCTTGCTTACCCAGGATGCATAACCCAATGATTGTTCCACCACCTCCTCCGGAAAACCGGTCTTCTTACAGGAGTCCATAAACCGCTGCTCATATTCACCGATCAGCTTGCCCGAAGGTTGCATCTTCTTCGCCGTTTCCATCATCGCCAGCAAAGCACTCAACTGCACATGATAACCCCGCAGCGAATCGGGTTTGTGTATGACCGGGTAATCATTCAATATGCCACGCATGCCTTTCATGGTGGAATCATTTTGCACCAGCACTTCATACCCCGACAGACACGCATAAGAAAAAAAGCGCGCCGCCAATGGTGGATTCGTAATATCGTGGATCATTACCTCTGTCATTTGCGTTACCACACGACTAATATCTTCCGTAGCAAAAGAGGGCAATACTTTGGGCGACTGGCGGCAGCCGCTGAAGCCTGTTAATAAAGTGACTACTATTGTATAGACAATACGCATATTAGTGGATTGTATAAGCCGTAAGAGGTTGTTGATTGATGCCGAATAGCAATGTGTTGTCAAAAGCAAGCACACTGCGTACATCGCCCGACAGGTGAAAGCCCGAAGCCTGCTGCGGCACATACGTGAAATGGCCCTTGCCATCTCCCCGCAGCAGCACCCCAAAATTGGCGTCATACTTCCCAAACCGCAGCCGCGCATGGTTGATATTGCCGCACAACAGCAGGTCTGTTGCACCATCCTTATTGTAATCAAGCGGCGTGATCGTATACACCGGGGAAAGCTGCGCCTGCAAGGGCAATGGTTGCAGGTGAAACCTGCCATCTGCCCCGCTTTCAAAATAAGCCGTGGCCAGGTAATTGGCCTGGAGATTATTGACCCCTGTTAATTCTTCCTTGGTGAAGATACTTTCCATCGTAGCATCCGCATAACTTTTATAATCCGCAAACCGCGTACGCATGATGCTCATCTGGTCCAGCAGTTCATCCCGCGTTACATAAGGATAATTTTTCCCTTGAATATAAAAGCAGAAGATAGGATCAACAGAACCATTGTCATCAAAGTCTTTGTAGTAAAGCGTGGCCGGTTCCTGCTCACTCGCCCGGCATTGCGTATTCAATCCCATATTGCCGATCACCAGGTCAGGTTTTCCATCTTTGTTGAAATCACCCACCGTAAGCCGGTTCCACCAGCCGGCATAATCCTTATCAAAATACCGCCGCGTAGACAGCTCCAGTTTCTTATGCTGCTGCACATATACCTGCACCGGCATCCATTCGCCGATAACAACCAGGTCCTTCTGCTGATCTCCGTTGAGGTCGATCCACGCAGCATCCGTTACCATACCCGCTTTTTGCAAGCCTGGCGCCAGGGTGCCGATCTGGTCCGTATAATGTCCCTTGCCATCATTGATCAATAAATAACTGGCCGGTATCTCCGGGTACCGGGCAGGTATTACCCGGCTGCCCACAAACAGGTCGGGAAACCCATCACCATTCACATCGTTCACGCGTACACAACTTTTGCTTACCCGCATGGCAGGCAAAGCGCCCGTACTTTTCGTAAATCCTCCTTTGCCATTATTGAGGTAAAGCCGGTCCTGCAGCAAGCCATCATCCGGCAGATAGTTGTGGTAACCCCCGCTGGCTACATAGATATCCATCTGGCCATCTCCATTGGCATCCAGGAACGCAGCATCAGCATCTTCACTGCCTTTATCGGCCTCAAATGCCGCCTGCGGACTGGCCATAAAACGACCACCCTTTTGCTGCAAGTAAAGAACGGCTGCCTGTCCACTGCCACCGCCTGCATATACATCCTCCAGTCCATCCCCATTCACATCTCCTTTCACCAGGCAAGGCCCATTAAAAGACAGCGGGTTCAACAGCAGCGGTTGCCGTTTAAAATCATTGATCGTATTGGTCGTATAGGTACGTTGAATAGGAGAGGGGATAGCTGCAAATAAAGGCGTCATCATATCCGCGTATTCATATTGACCCGTAGCATCCTTTTCCTGGAGCGTAAGCACCTGGTTGGCTTTCACCTGTTGTAGCACCTGTTCTTTACCACTCAGCCATACGATACGCAGCGAGTCAATGCTGGCTGCGCTGCCCAACCCGGCATGCAATACCGGCGATACCGTCGATAAGTAGCCACGCGAAGGCATTTGTTCCAGGTACTGTTGCTGACCTTTATTGTACAGGATCACTTTCGCGCCAATTCCTTGCGTATTGCCCCCTGCTCCCTGCAATTTTATTTGCAGGTAATGATGCTGGCCATTGCTTTCATTGCGGTAGATAAAGGCAGGCTCATTGATATTGTTGACTACCAGGTCCAGGTCCCCGTCATTGTCCAGGTCTGCGTAAGCAGCCCCATTGCTGTTGGAAGTATGCTGGATACCCCATTGCTTTGTTTTGTTGCTGAAAGTGCCGTCACCGTTATTGGAGAATAGATAGCTTACAATATTGGAAGCTGGTATCCGCTGTACCAGGTCCAGCACATCTTCCCGCCTTAACCTGCCCTTGCTTTGCACATAGTCGTTCATGTATTTCATGAAGTCCATATTCGTAAAGTCACGCAGGTACCCGTTGGATACAAACAGGTCCTTCCAGCCATCATTGTCATAATCCGCCAGCAATGGCGCCCAACTCCAATCCGTATTCGATACCCCCGCCAACTGCCCCACCTCACTGAAAGAGACTTCCTTGCCAGATCCTGCTTTTCCCGTCTTCAGGCCGCCGGTTGGCAATTGCCGGTTCTCGGCTGCCGACTGCCGACTGCCGTTATTCAGTTGCAGCATATTCCGCATATACTGGTAATGAAAGCCTGAACGAATATTTAAGTCAAACTTTTCGTAATTGTCCGGGGCAAACAATAATTTCTGCCGGTGATTATCTTCCGGCAGCATATCGAGTGTGAAAATATCAGGCAGCCCATCATTGTTTACATCGGCAATATCATTGCCCATCGAGAACTGGCTATTGTGCCCTACACTACTGCCCAGCTTATCCGTAAAAGTGCCGTTGCCATTGTTGATGTATAAATAGTCGGGCACCGCATAGTCATTCGATACATAGATATCTTCCCAGCCATCACCGTTGATATCTGCTATGCCAGCCCCCAGCCCATAGGTGAGCGAAGTACTGCTTAACCCCGCTTTGCGTGTTATATCTGTAAAGTGGTTTTGATCATTTTGGTACAACCGTACTCCTGTAGCCGGGTCCTCCTGCTGTAATACCACCAAGGTCCTTGCTTCATCCAGCACAGGCAGTGAATTGGGGTTGTGGTTGAGCAGGAATAGATCCAGGTCACCGTCCCGGTCATAATCAAAGAAATAGCCCTGGGTACTATAAGCTGTATCTGCCAGGCCATATTGCTCAGCCTGCTCACTGAAATGAGGTTTCCCCTGCCCATCATTGCCTTCATTGATAAAAAGTTCGTTCTTTCTCTTTTCTGCACGCACCTTGCCCGAGTAACACACATAAATGTCCAGTTTACCATCTCCATTAACGTCTGCGGTAGTTACCCCTGTTTTCCAGGGCCCCATCCGGCCGCCTACACCCGCATCGTTGGTAATATCTTCAAATACCAGCTTTCCTTTGTTCAGGTACAATTTATTATCCGTCATATTGCCCGTAAAATACAGGTCCGTCAATCCATCTCCATTCACATCACCGGCAGCCACGCCGCCGCCATTATAAAAGTATTCATACATCAATACATTCGTATTGAGCCCTTCCGTGAGCGTGTTGCTAAAACCCACGCCCGAGCTTTCCGGTGTCACCAAAGTAAAAAGAGGAGCAGTAGGACCGTCGGCATTGTTGGAGGTGGCAGGCGATTGACAACCGGCCATTGCCATAAGCAGGGCGGCAAGGAGGCCGGCCCGGTTAGAGTTGGTTAGATACAAGGCAAACAATTTTAATAACTTAATATACGGTATAAAATGCGATCATAGGCAGGTTGTCTAAAATAAGTCAGGTCGCTGGAAAGCGACCTGACTGTACGTAAACGAAAACTAAAACACCAAATGAAAATTGGCTTGCTGTATGAAACTATTTGTCACGTGCTTCAAAACACCGCAATCCTACATTCTAAATCCTACATTCGAAATCTAATACCCCGGATTCTGCACCAACTTCGTATTCGTATTCATTTCCTCGATAGGGATGGGCCTGAAATACATCTTATCATCCCATTTCCTGTTCTCCAACGAATTCACTTCGATCGGTGTATACACATAATTATACTTCGTTTCATCACGCTTATAAGGATTAGGCGCTGTAGCGCCTGGCTTCAGCGTCCCTACGATATCAATGTATTGGATCTTTCTGCCCAATGTAGTAGGCGCGATCATCCAGCGCCGGGCATCGTGATAGCGCTGGTCTTCATAAGCCATTTCCACCCTTCTTTCATTCTGGTAGCGGGCTTTCAGCGCAGCGCCGCTTTCTGTAACAGCAGGCATGCCGGCGCGGAACCGTATCTTATTGAGCCAGTTCCTGGCTTCTCCATCCTCTCCCAGCTCTATACAGGCTTCTATATAGTTTAAGACAACTTCCGTGTACCGGAAGAAAGGCCAGGGAATTGTTTGGCGTGTGGTATTGTCTACAATGCCCGGATCCGGGTCTACAAAACGGCGCATATAATAACCCGTCCAGCTGCCATTCCAGTTTTCGATCGTGCTCGCCCGGGTATCCAGGCCCGAGGCCAGCGTGCCGCCTCCCACATCATACCGGCCACTTTGGATCTGGTTCGCAGGATCCACATTGCCCGAAATCTTATCACGCGGTTTCCATTCTGCGCCATCATAAAGAATGCTGGCATAAAAACGCGGATCACGGTTAGCATAAGGAGCTGCTTTCTGCGCAGGATCGTTCCAGTTGAACTTACTGCCATCCATCATTTCATAGTCATCCACCAATTGCTGGATGGGGGAATTGCCTGCCCAGTTATGGTACCCGTTGGGCCCATTATACAAACCTAGTTGCATACCCCCTTCTTCTTTGGCCAACGTAAAATAGCGGCCAAAAAAGATCTCGCTTTCCGCAGATTTGTCTACATCCGCACTCTTGCTGCCGCCACCCATGGACAGCGATACAAAATTCTTTTTTCCATCTGCCGCCGATACCGGTGCGGCAAGCCCCAGTTTATACCCTCTGCCAGGAGCCTTGTCCATAATCGCCTTGGCCGCATTCTTGGCAGCAGTCCAACGGGCCACACGGTCACCGCTGGGATAACCGATCAACTCTGGTTTGGCATAAGCCGCAATAGTGGCTGATTTGGCTTTCGCAGTAGGAATATCATGCAGATCGCTGGCTGCATACAGCAGCATGCGTGCTTTCAATGCCATAGCTGCCAGTTCATTGGCCCTGCCGGCAGGGAGCGACAGGTCTTTTAATTCCGTGATAGCACTGTCGCAGTCCTTGATAATGAAATTCACACATTCATCAAACGTATTCCGGGCAATAGAATAATCTACATCCAGGCCATACGATTTGTCGATAATAGGCACCGCGCCATAATATCGTACCAGCTGGTGGTAATAAAAAGCACGCAGAAAATGCGATTCGCCCTGTAAGCGTTTTTTGAGTCCGCCTACATCTTCGAAAGTAGCTGTGCGCAGGTTCTCCAATGCGAGATTGGCATGCCTGATGCGGCCATACATATCATTTTTGCCGCCGTCCTTACCCCAGCGGTAATTGACATTCACCCACCCTATATTCGAAGGATTGAGCGTGCCTTCATTGACCACATTGATACCGCGGCCCGGGTGCGTAAATACCGCCTCATCAGACAGGCAGGCCAGCATTTGCTCATCAAATCCACCTTGCCCGAGACCAGAATAAATGCCCGTAATAAATGCCTCAGCCAGCGCACCATCCTTCCAGGCGTCTGCTGAAGATACCTTATCGAGCGGCTTTGTATCGAGGAATTCCTGTTTACAACCCGTAAGCAGGGCTGCGCTGAATAAGGGGATCGAAATATATAAAAAGAGTTTCTTCATCTTGTTCAGTTTTAAAAGGTTACTCTTGCGCCAACATTTAAGATTCTCGCCTGCGGATAGTACTGACCATTGCCACTGGTAGACTCCGGATCCCAGATCTTCATTTTATCTACCGTAAACAGGTTAATACCATTCACATACAACCGCAGACCACTCATGCCTGCTTTTTGAACGAGCGTGTTGGAGAAATTGTAGCCAAATTCAAGATTCTTCATACGCAGGTAGTTGCTGCTCCTTACCCAATAAGTATTAGTGCCAAAACTACCGCTCGAATAATACGTATTACCACGGTTGGAGAGGCGGGGGTCTACACTGCTGGGGTTGTCTACCGTCCAGCGATGATCATAAGAGTATTGCAGGTAATTACCGATCGTTCCTGATTCAGTACCGATGAACAAAAGACCTCCCGTAGCCGCCTGGAACAAAAGAGTACAATCAAAACCTTTGTATTGCAGGTTGATATTTACGCCGCCCGTAAATAGCGGGTCACGGTTCTTGTCCATCCGCACCCGGTCATCACCATCGATCTTACCATTGCCGTCAACATCCCGCAGCTTCATATCGCCGGGGCGTAACTGGTTGGTGGCTGCACTGTAATCGATCGTATTCTTATCGATCTCGGCCTGGTCAAGAAATACACCATCATACTCGTATACCAGGAGCGCAACCCCATTGGTGCCGAAAGTATGACCCTGCGAAAGCTGGTGCGGCTTCAGGCCCGGTGTTTCAGGCAGCTTCACCACTTCGTTTTTGGCATAGCCGCCATTCACATTTACCGAATACTTGAAATCCCTGCCTATTTTATCACTCCAGGTGAGCGAGAATTCCCATCCTTTGTTCTTTACCTTACCCAGATTTTGGGGAGGCAGGTCCATACCGGCAGAAGCAGGCACCTGCGCTTCATTGGCCATCAGGATCTTGCTGCGGATATTGTAGAAATAATCCAGTTCAAAGCTCAGTTTGTTTTGCAATACAGCGCCTTCAAGGCCCACATTCGCATTGTTGGCTACTTCCCAGGTATAACCAGGGTTAGGTACCCCACTTTCTGTCAATGTTTTCACCACGTTGCCGCCGGCCACATAGGTGTTGAAGCCGTAGGTAGAGAGATAACGGTATTCCTGCAGCACGCCGTTGAAGAGGATATTGTCATTACCCATCTGCCCATAAGAACCACGCAGCTTTAGGTTATCAATAAAGCTGAGCGGTTTCATAAAGTTCTCTTCTGATAATCTCCAGCCCACCAGCACCCCGGGGAAAAATCCAAACCGGTCATTCTTCGGGAACATATAGGAGCCATCATAACGCCAGAGGAATTCCAGCATGTACTTTTCCTGGTAGTTGTAATTCACCCGGCCAAAATAACTAAGGCGGGCGCGTTTGAACGCTCCTCCGTTATTGTCCTTCTGTGGATCACCGCCAGCAAACAACTGGTCAATGGCAGGCGAGATATAGTTCCGGCGGAAAGCATTAAAGTTCGAGTTGGTGATCGTTTCCCTTGTTACCGCCGCCATCGCGTTGATCGTATGCGAACCAAAACTAAGATCGTAGTTGACAAAACCCGTGAGGTTCACATTCAGTTGATCTTCGTGTGACTCTGTTAACCGGGGATCGGCAAACGTAGAACGGATCGACTTTGTGAGCAGTGGTGTTACCCCATCCGCTTCATAGGTCTTCTTATCCCAGAAATACAGGTACCAGGGTGTTTCCCATCTTTTAGTACGGCGGATGTATTTGTCCAGTGAAGCAAAGCCCGTAAGTTTCAAACCTTTTACACCAGGTACCTGCAATTCCACCCTGCCATTCGTTTGAAAATAATCCCTGGTGTCCTTATCATAACCCGTGGCGTTGGTGGTGATCACGATCGGATTTTCTCCGTTCTCAATATCTGGTCCTGGCAGGCCATTGGGCCATACTTCCTGCTCTGTAGGCTTGCCACGCATCAGCATCCGGAAGATGGCGCCGGCGCCTTTGGTAGGGAAGAAGCGCGATTCTTCCCGGGCCGTGATGCCCAGGCTCGTATTGATGTACTTGTTTACTTTGGCATCCAGGTTAAAGCGCATATCGTATTGCTTATAACCCGTAGCCGAGTTCTTGTAATAACCATCCTGGTTGTTGTAGCCGATAGATGCCAGGTATTTTACCGTTTCAGATCCGCCCGACAATTGGAGGTTGTGCTTTGACTGGGGCGACCATTTCTTTAAAGCTGTGCCAAACCAGTCTGTGTTGGGATAACCCCAGGGATCTGTTCCATCCCGGTGCTTTTGTATAATATCAGGCGCATAGGCCGCTGTAATTTTATTGCCATTATCAGGTCTTGTATAAGTACCTGTTTGCTGAAAAGCGGTCCAGGCTGCCTTCCATTGATTCGAAGGAAGCTGCGCATCAAACAGCGTCAACTCATTAACGATCGTTGCATACTCAACCGCATCAGCCATTTTGGGAATGCGCGTAGCCTGCGACCAGCCCTGGTTGAAGTCGTAGGAAAGAAGCGGCTTGCCTGATTTACCCCGTTTGGTGGTGATCAGGATAACGCCATTACCACCACGTGAGCCATAGATCGCTGCAGCTGCATCTTTCAGTACCGACATGGTTTCAATATCTGAAGGGTTCAGCCGCTCAAGGCCACCGGCCCTGTCAGGCACACCGTCAATTACGATCAGCGCACCACTGTTATTAGGTGTATTGGAACCGCGGATGCGGATAGTAGAGCCGTCATAGCCGGGCTCACCGGTAGATTGAATAGCCGTTACACCCGGCAGCCGGCCCGCCAGTGCATTCGACAGGTTTACTGTGGGCGATTTAGCCAGCTCAGAACCCTTCACCTGCGTTACCGCACCCGTTACCGTCACCTTTTTTTGCGTGCCATAACCCACCACCACTACATCACTCAGCTGCCCGGAAGTAGGGATCATCGCAATCGTCACCGAAGTTTTGCCCGCAATATCTACTTCCTGTTGCTGGTAGCCGATATAAGAGACCACCAGTATACTTTGATCGTCCGGCACTTTGATCGTGAACGAACCCGTGGCATCTGTATTGACACCCTTGGTGGTGCCTTTTACTACCACACTTACACCCGGTAAAGGGCTTCCCTTATCATCCGTTACCTGTCCCTTCACTTCTTTGTCTGCCGATACAATGTTTACCAACAGATCCTCATCTTCCGCCATACCGCCAAAAGCAGCACTCAGCGATTTGGGCCTGTACAAGACAATGCGGTCCTTGACCATTTTATAATTAATGCCAAAAGGTGCTAATAGCTCTTCCAGCACATCACTTAGCTTTTTGTCTCTTGCTTTGATGGAAACCTTGCGGTTTGCTTCGATCGTTTTAGAGCTGAATACAAACCGTGCTCCCGTTTGGGTTTTTAAGGAATTGAATACATCTTTCAGTTGTCCTTTGTCTACAGACAAGGTTACTACTTTGTCCATTACCCCCTGAGCATCAGCATGGTGGTCGTAGGCCATGGAGGTTAGAAAAGAGACCAGGAAGATCTGTATGAACGCTATTCTCATTGCAATGGCAGTTAAGGCAACAAGTCGTTGTTTTTTCATAAATTTGATTGTTATTGTTCGCTGAATTTCAAGGCACGTACAATAATGTATCCCGCTAACCGCAGGATGCCCGGCTGGCAATGTTGGTAGCATTGTCAGCTTTTGTTTTTTAGTGCTGTGTAGTGAGGGTTATGTTATGTAGTGATGGGGTTTCATATACGCTAGTTTTGGTGAATGATAGGTTTTAAGTATTAGCCGTTTAGTTATCTCCTTTAATAAGTATCCGGGTACCACGTACTTCATAAGTGGCCTGTATCGACTGACAAATGATCTCCAGTTGGTCATACAGGTTTTGTCCTTTTATATCGCCGGAAAACAGGCTCTTGCCCAGGTTATCGTTTTCCGTAATGATCTCAATATGATAGGCATTCTCCAGGCATGCCAATACCTTGGAGATAGGCGATTCCTCAAAAACAAAATTCAGCTCGGTCACCGTTTCCTCCTGCTGGCTATTCGGCAGCAATGGTAAGGGCACATCTACCAGCGTGGTTCTGAAATGCCCATCATTCCGGTTGTAGATCACTTTCTGGTTGGGCTTTAAGATCACGCCTGTTGATTCCTCCGTTCTTTTATTGCTATTGCCCTGTGATTCATTTTCATAGACTGCTACTTTACCCGTGCGCACCGACACTTCCACATCCTGCGTGGCTGCATCCGTCTTTACAAAGAAACTGGTGCCCAGTACCTGCGTCACAATATTGTTGCTGTATACATAAAAAGGCGATTTGGCGTTCTTCGTTACCTTAAAAAAAGCATTGCCTTCCAGGTAAACTTCTCTTTTGGCCAGGGCAAAACTGTCAGGATAATAGAGCCTGGCGCCAGGTTCCAGCACCACCATACTCTTATCTGGCAGGTAAATGGTATCGGGTGTCGACAGGTGGTTAATGGTTTGTGTAAGGTCTTCTGTAACAACGTTCTCCTCAAAAGAGGAAAAGCGATGGGAGTTGCCGGCAATCCAGTAAATACCAAACGATACCGCCGTTAGGATGGCAGCGGCGCTTATCCAGCGTACATATAACGGTATACGCCGTACTGGTCTTTCCGGAAACTGTTCAGCAGCCTGGGGAAGGGTTTTTTCCTTAATAACAGGCCAAAGCCGGTCTACTGTTGATTTAATTTCTTCGTTACTAACAGCCGCTTCATGATCATCATCCAATAATTCATACCACTGCTCCACCAACTTTTTCTCTTCGTCGGTGCAGGTGCCGTCTGAATACCGCTGCAGTAAATGATAAAAGGCGCTTCGGTTCATGGGTAATAGTTAAATCCGTCTTCAATTGGAAGGACTTAGCTATCTGTCGGTTAAGAGAAGCGGTACCCTAAAGGGATTAATAAAAAAATCGTGAAAGGGCACCCAGGGCTGTGCCCATGAGGATAAAGTCGCGCAAGTGCAGGCGCATGAATTTAAGTGATTGGGTTACATGGTATTGAACAGCTTTTTCGGAAAGGTTCATATACTGGGCGATCTCCTTTACCGAGCGGTGCTCGTAACGGCTAAGGCGGAATATCTCCTGCGTTTTCTGGGGAAGCCTTTTGATCGTATTATCTATAGCAATACTCAGCTCCTGTAACAAAAGCTTTGATTCAGAGGCGTTTTCGTCAACATTCAATTGTTCTTTGGCAAATTGGGAGTAACGTTCCCGGATGATCTTCGACCTGATATAGTCAATTACCTGGTAGCGGACAGCGGAATGAAGGTAGGCTTCAAGTTTTTCGATATGGGCTTGCTCCCTTTTAGTCCATAAGCTAATGAACAGGTTTTGAACAAGTTCCTCTGCAACTTCTTTTGATCGTACTTTCCGGAAGGCAGCCATAAATACAGCTTCACTGTATCTTTTATAGATCTCCTCCAGGGCAGCAGCGTCACCTGTCTTAAGCAGCTTAAGCAGTATCTCGTCGTCAAATACTTTGTAATCCATATGGTTGGGCAATAGCAGTAAGTTGGAACCTTCATACAAGGTAAATCAAAAAAACGAAATAATCCAACAACCTTATCCTGCAAATAGTAGTAATCAATCAACGACGCACTTAGGCATACGATTGCATAAATTTGTTCCGTTTACTACTGGTTGCAGGAATGAGTGAAGTAGAAAAGGCGGGCATTTTTTTTGCAACAAAACCTGGAATATTTTATACGGCAGCTTATTGAAAGGACACTGTCGTGCGTGAAAAAAGGAATACCGGGGCCGCACGTAGCCCTGTATTGGTCAACGTTGAATGGATATTAACCTATGAATGTCAGGCCGCAGAAATTACTTACTGAACAGGAAGTGCAAACTGGTTTAAGGCTGGTGATCACCGAAGGATTGGCAACGGAAGCAATGACCACACTCACCGGCGGAGCCTTCCTGGTAGCCATGGCCTTGTTATTGGGCGCCTCTAATTTACAGATTGGGCTGCTCGCTGCCTGGCCCACTTTTACCAATATATTCCAGCTCTTGTCTATCTGGCTGGTGCGGCGTTACAACAACAGGCGCGCCATCAGTGTGGTCTGCGCCTTATTGGCGCGCTTGCCGTTGGTTATAATAGGGGTAATGCCTTTTTTTACAAAAGGCTCCATACAATTCCTGATCATTTTTCTCTTCTTTTATTATCTCTTTGCTTCTATTGCAGGATTGAGCTGGAATGCCTGGATGAAAGACCTCGTGCCCGGCAATCAATTGGGTACTTATTTCTCCAGAAGGAGCAGCTATATGCAAATACTCAATGTGATATTAAGCCTAAGCCTGGCCTTTATCATTGATTATGTAAAGGACAACTATCCCGCTTATGAGCTCACCACCTATTCCATTATGTTTACAGTGGCTGGTGTAATTGGAATTATGGGTGCGTTTGTACTGTCCAAAGTGCCCGAGCCACAATCTTATCTTGCCAGGGAGAATATATTCCAGCTGTTTAAACGTCCTTTGAAAGATGGTAATTTCAGAAAACTACTCCTGTTCAACTCTGCCTGGGTATTTGCTTTGAACATTGCCATCCCTTTCTTCACCGTATACATGCTCAAACACCTGGGCCTTTCCATGACCTACGTAATTGGCCTCACCGTAGTAAGCCAGTTGTGCAGCATTTTCACCATCCGCATGTGGGGTCGTTTTTCCGACAGGTACAGCAACAAGACCATCCTGGCCATTGCTGCGCCTGTATACATCATATGTATTATAGCCTGGTGTTTTGTAGGTATTTATTCCCGCTTCATGGTCAATCTCGGATTGCTTGTCTTCATTCACATCTTTACCGGCATTGCTACTGCGGGCATCAACCTGTCCCTTACCAATATCGGCCTGAAGCTGGCGCCTAATGAACATGCCATCGTTTATTTATCCACCAAAAACATTATTACCGCTGTCTTTTCTTCTGTAGCTCCTTTAATAGGTGGTATATTGGCCGATTACTTTGGCAATCGTTCCCTCGTCATCAATGCGGAGTGGGCAGGCCCCACTGCCAATAAAGTATTGCACCTCGTATCCCTGCATGATATGAACTTCCTGTTTTTGATAGGTGCTGTCCTGGCCTTTATTTCCCTGGAATTTCTTCTCCGCGTAAAAGAAGTAGGAGAGGTGGAGAAAGATGTAGTGGTACGCATCATGCGCAGCAGCATAAAGAACAACCTCAAAGAATATTTCCTCATCGGGAACCTGATATCCTGGCACGATCAGCTATGGGGACTGTTTAAAAAGAAATCTCCCTGACCAGGCGTTTTATGCGTTGAGTGAGTAAGTCTTGAGTTCCTGCGCTACCAGTTGCCGGGTAGTCCCTGTAAGATCAGCCATCTCTTTAAACGTGATCAGTTCATTAAGTTGATAGACCTGCTGGTAAGCATCCACTACCGGTCTCGAAAGCTGCTGGTACAGCCGGCGTATTCTTTGCCGGGGTTCAAAGGAAGTGATCTCCTGTAAGCGGCACTCTGTTTTGCACCACCGCGAGGTGATCGTGGCCATAAACCAGTCCGAGGTTACCGGGTCTCTGTTGACAATGTCTTTAAAGAAATCGATCTCATACAGTCGCACCTCGCTGGCCACAATCGTTCTGCTATGTTCTGCAAACGGCTTGCCCGGCAAATACCGGAAATTGCCAAAGAACTCTCCCGGCTCCAGCAATTCATGGATCACATCTTCCTTATCGGAGAAACAACCCAGCTTCACCGCGCCTGAAACGATCTCGCATATATAATTCATCCGTGTAGGCGGCGCATAGATATAGGCCCCTTTCTTGTATTTCTTTACAAGCACATGTTGAGCTATCCGGCTATCATGCTTCCACTGCAGGTAAGCAAACAGGCCATTGTCGCGGGGGTGTATCATGCCTTAACAATTCATTCACCAAATTAGTTACCCTATGTTACCGGAATATGAAAAGTGCCCCTGCAGGCAGGAGCACTTTTGCACATTGTGTAATTCCTGAATATGTCTTTGTCCGGTATTGGATCTTAAAACGTGATGCCTTAAAAGCTATAGCGTGCACCGATCTGAACCTGGTAGGGAGTACCATTCCGGGTGGTAACACCCACATTCTCATTTACCCGGTATTGGTATTCTTTCGTAGCCTGGTTGAAACCGCTTACAGTCAGCAATGTTTGTGCGCCCAGGTTGTAATTGCCGCCCCATTGCTTATTCAGCAGGTTGGCAAAGTTGAACACATCGACACTCAGGCTCAGCTTATGTGTCTTATACAATTTGAATTCTTTAGCCAGCCTTACATCGATAGTACCCGTAAAAGGATTCTCGCCGCCATTCCTGCTGGCTATTTTACCCAGTGATTCCTGGATATGCTTCTTAGCCCGGCTGTTGGGATTGGCCAATACCTTCAGCATCGATTCACGGATGGCCGTGGCTGTCTTGGGATCATTGGGGTCAAATACAAAAGCCAGGTCATTGTCGTTGCCGGGGCCGCCTACAAAGTCGCCGTTGATATCTGCATCCACTACTAAAGAATAACGCGAACCACCAAGGCCCGTAAAGCGACCGCTCAGCGAGAAGCCCTTGAAGGTAGGCGTAGCACCATACAAAACTACCTTATGCCTGAACTGGTTGTCAGAATAATCCATCTCACTAAGACTGCGTGGGTCTGATTTAATAGGGCGGAAGGTAGATGTGTTGGCTACGTTACCATTATACGAGGTGTTATCCTTCGTAATATTATAGGTATAGCTGAAGTTGATATAGCCATCCCGGAAGTAGCGGTATTCACCATCTATAAAGGCTGCCAGTTGATTGATCTTGGCGCCATTCGTAAACTCCAGCGTGCGGCCTACCAGTTGTGTTTTTCGTCCTTGTACATTGTCTGTAATGCCGGCGGAAGTGATCGTATTGGCTGGTACAAATACACCACGGTTGGCTTCATTGGCCAGGGTGAAGTAAGGTTGGTCTACCAGGTTGCGGTCCAGGTATACATAGTTGTCCCAGGTATAGGCGTATTGAACATTGAAGCCCAGTCTGAAGCGGTTGCCAAATATTTTATTGTAGCTGATATTCGCTTTAAAAATACTGGGCACTTCCAGGTCAGGGCTGTTCAGGTTGATCGTAGATACCGTGGGCACTCCTGCTATTACACCTGGCGCTGTAGAAGGATCATTGCGGTAACTGGGGAAATTGGGCTTGGGTACCAGGTTGGTGCCTGTGGAAGGACGCGTAACATCAATAGCTGCCACCTTCGTTCCACTGTTCTGGATATTGTTTACCTGGGCATACGTGATCGGGTTGGCAGAGAAAATACCTGCGCCAAAGCGGATGATATCTTTCTTATTGCCTTTTACATCCCAGGTCAGTTGCATACGCGGTTGTACATTGTTCCAGTCACTGGCATTGTTGTCGGTACGCAATCCCAGGGCTTGATCTACTACTGCATTATAATCACCTTTGGTAAGATAGCTCGTCACATCATACCGTACGCCAAAAACCGCATCTACATCTTTCAGTAATTCAAACTGTACCTGGCCAAATAAAGAGGCGTTCAACACCCACTGCTGTACAGATGGTTTTCCTTTTAAGGGTACTTCACGCGCATAGCGCGAAGGATTGAGGTTGTCAAACTCTTCCACACTGTTGAAAATAAATCGTCCATTCTGCTCATTGGAGATATACGTATCCAGGTAGGTCAGCGTATTGTCTGTTCCAAAAGTGAAATTGTATTTTCCTTTGCTGAGGTACGTGGTGTTCACCAATTGGTATTGACGCTCGAGGTTATCCTCCGGGTTAAAGCGCTGACCGCCCAACTGCACCGTGGTATTGCCCATCGTACCATTGGGTAATTGCGAACGCACAGTTACAATAGCGCGGGGAATATTGGCCGAAGGCAATTCGCTGTTGGGAACATAATTGCGGGTAGTAACCTGGTACTGGAACTTCAGTTCATTCAGTACATTGCTGTTTAACTGGCTGCGTAAGGACAACAGCAAGCTGTTTTCCCGGGATTTAAAATCACCGTATACTTCATACAGGTTGATGCTGCTATTGTCGCTATTGCTCACCGGGTTCTTCCAGTCACTATAGTTGTTGCGCAGCGTTAACCGGTTGCGTTTGTCGATTTGCCAGTCCAGGCGCCCAAAGAAAGTATTGGCCACTGTTTTCCTGCCAAACTCACCCACCTGCGGACCATTGCCCAGCCCATACTTGCGACGGCCAATATCGATCACATTGTCCAGGGCCGCCTTGCTGATGCGCAAAGAGTTGGCATCATCATCGTCCTGTATGTCGGCGATAAAGAAGGGCTGTGATTCATCCTGCCTGTCAAAAGCAGTAAAGAAATGCAGCTTGTCCTTAATGATGGGGCCACCTAAGCTAAAACCATATTGATTGGTGGTAAAGCTTTGCGTACGCTTATTGCCCCGGATGTCATAGGGGCTGGCCAGGAAATCGGCACGGAAATAATCAAATACACTACCTGTAAATGTATTGGTGCCCGATTTGGTCACCGCACTGATGGTGCCGCCACCGGACCGTCCTTGTGTTACATCATATACATTCGTGATCACCTCAAACTCACGGATCGATTCCATGGATAAAGAGTAGGGACCGCTGCCCACTGCACCACTGGTCAGGTTGTTCCGGGCGCTTACACCATCTATCTGGTAATTGGTAGAAGAAGGAAGCTGACCGCTTACACTGCCGCCGTTCGTTGTTGGCGCCAGCGCACTCAGGTTATTGAAGTTCCTGTTTTGCGTGGGCAGCTGTTGTATCATGCGCGCTGAGATAGCCGTAGAAGCACCATAGCGGTCAATGCGGCTGGTCACCGTATTGGCTTTTACCACTACTTCCTGGAGAGAAGCTGCTTTTTCCAGCAGCTCAAAATCTACTATCAGCTGGTCCCCCAGGTTGAGGGCAAGGTTTTCCTTCAAAGCATTCGCAAACCCTACAAAGGATACCTGGATGGAATAGGGCGATCCCAGGGGAAGCTGGCGGAAAAAATATTTACCATCTTTCATGGTAAGCGTGGTTGCCTGGAAACCGGTGGAAGCGTTTTTGAGGGTTACTGTAGCGCCTTCAACTGGTTTTTTGTTGGCAGTCAATACCACACCTCTCACCGATGCATCAGTTCCCTGTGCAGAGGAAAGCAGTGGAAGAAAAGATAAAGCAGAAAGAATTAGGGCAAAAAAGGTCACGCAGCCCTGTTGGAGCCGGTTTGTTGCTATCATACTGTTGAATTTTGGCCAAAATTATCCCAGTATGAAAGGGGGGTATGTTAGATTCTAACATGCCCGGATGGCTTAATAATAACTTAATAATTCATGGCACTCTTACAGGAAGTATCTTTCTTTGCAGCATGGAATTGAAGCAGGCCATTCAACTGATCCGTACACCAAAGCTCGATAGCGCATCTGCACAGGTCTGGGCCGACCTCGGCGCCGGCACAGGACTTTTTACCAGGGCCCTCGCTCAATTGATCGGTGAGAACAGCACCATTTATGCCGTGGACCGGAAGGATACCGATCTCCAACAGATCAGGGCCACAGACCATATTACTATTGAAAAAGTGCCCGCCGACTTTATCAGTGACGACCTGGGCCTGTAGGGATTAACAGGTATCCTGATGGCCAACTCCCTGCACTATGTAAAGGATCAACTGTCCTTTATTAATAAGATGAAAGCTTCTTTTGCAGGCGAAGGCCGCTTCCTCATCGTAGAGTATGATACCGACAAAGCCAACCCCTGGGTACCTTTTCCCCTGAGTTTTATTTCGTTGACCAGCTTGTTTACCGGGGCAGGTTATACCACCATCAAAAAGATCAATGAAACCCCTTCCCGGTTCAATGGCAACAATATCTATGCGGCCTGGATAAGCTAACCATAAGCGACAGGAGATATTAAGTTTGTGTTAAGGAATCGTAAACAACCCACTGGCAGCTTACTTTAGCGGCCTGAATTCACCTGGGCTTATGCATGATGACCGCTTTCCGATAAAACACTCCTTACTTTCTCTGCTCCTGGTCTTACTGTTTACTGTCATCACCAGTCCATCCCGCGCACAGCAAAAGCAATGGCTTTTTACATTGGACCAAACCGAGCAATTGGCCAAGCGCCAGCCCGACTCAGCTTATATTATATTAAAGGAACTTATGGCAACTGCCCGGGAAAAGAATAATCCCCTAGTAGAAGCCATCTGCCTCCAGCAGTTAGGGCATGTATTTTATAATTACAGCAACTTCACCCAGTCGATAGATCATTTATTGCAGGCCGAAAAGATATTCCGGGCCATCAATGAGTCCGACAGGCTGGCTGCTACCCTGAATTATCTCGGTACCGTATACTATTCCAACAAGCAGATCGAACTGGCAGGCCTGCAGTTTACCGAAGCCCTTAAGATCAATATCGCCCGCAATGATAAAAAGGGACAGGCACTTTCCTACGGCAATATGGGCCACTGGTACGAAAAGAAGCTGATATATGATACCGCCTATCAATACCAGCAAAAGGCCCTGGCCTTGTATCATCAACTGGGTGATAGTATCGGCATAGCCAAGATCTTCGAGAACATGGGCAGCATCCTGGAAGATTATGCCCGTTATGATTCCGCCCGGCTTTGCTTTGAGCAGGCCCTGGCCATTAATCAACAGCACAATGATGCCATTGCCCAGATCGAAATATTGAACAACCTGGGCGATGTGTACCGCAAGACAGGCCATTACCGCGAAGGGCTCGTCTATACCCGGCAGGCATTGCGGCTGGCCCTGCAAACCCAATCCCAATATCAACTGGCCAGCGCCTACCGCGATATGGCCCGGGGATTTGAATTGCTGCAACAGTTTGACAGTGCCTATCAATACAATGAACAAAGCCGGAGCCTGGTGGAAAAGATCTATGCCGCTGCCAATAACCAGCAGATCGCTTTCCTGGAAACCGTGTATGAAGTAGAAAAGAAAAACCATGAACTGGTAAGGCTCACCACACAGAAAAGGATCAATATCATTATTACCATTGCCATTGCACTCGTTGTGGTCTTACTGATCGTACTGGGCCTTGTCGTCATCAGCCGCCAACGCCTAAGGATCAGGAATGAAAAAGCACTCAATGAGCAGAACAAGGATATTTATGAGAAAGGGAAGGGGCTGATGCAGGCCGAGATCAGGAACAAACAACTGGAAGAGGAGAAGTTGAAAACAGAACTGGAAGTACGCAGCAAAGAGTTATCTGCTCATACCCTTCACCTCATACAGAAAAACCAGTTATTGGAAGAGTTGCGCAGCAAGCTTCATGAAATAGCCGAAGATGACAAGCGCGACCAGAAAAAGCAATTGCGGCAGCTGGTACAAAAGATCAGCCTCAATTTTAGCCAGGACAATTATTGGGATGATTTCCGCGCCATCTTCGACCAGGTGCACCAGACCTTTTTTACCAACCTGAAACAGCATGCAGAGAATCTTACCCCCGCCGAACTGCGACTGGTTGCCCTGCTGCGTATGAACCTGAGCTCAGGTGATATGGCTACCCTGCTGGGCATTTCCCAGGACAGCCTGCGGGTAGCACGCTACCGCCTCCGTAAAAAGCTCAATCTCTCCGAAGGAGAATCGTTGACGGCATTTATACAGGGACTCTAAAGATCCGAATGCAGGATGCAGGATGTAGAATTGCTGCCGCACTTTGGAAGCCGCGACAATTAGTCAACCACTTAGAATAGAAGAATCCGAAATTCTACATTCTACATTCGAAATCGGATAGGCGTAACAATTCCTTAATGGATAATTGCGCTTTACTCAACTAATTGATCTCAAATTGCTTGCGGCAATTTGCTACGCCCTTGTTGCCCCTTTGTTCACGCAGCACGCGGCCTTGTATCCCTTTTGTTAACGCCGGTTTCTTCCATTCAGGCAGGCCAGCGATCATATTTGCGCATCGAACAAAAAACGAATTATGATAACAAAGTGGATCACCTGTTGCTTGCTTCTCACCACCAGTTTGGGTGCATGGGCGCAACAGGCAATTATTAAAGGAAAGGTGACCGATGTGGTCAATAATGAGGTACTCACAGGGGCCAGCATTTCCCTGTTGGGTACCAACAATGCCACCGTTTCAGATGTCAACGGTGAGTTTTTAATTTATGCCAATCCCGGCGACCGCCAGGTGGTCGTCCGCTACCTTGGCTATCGGGATACAACGATCTCGTTACAATTGAAAGGAAATGAAACCCGTGCCTTGAATATTGGCTTGTCCAGTTCTTATGCCCGCTTAAGCAGTGTGGTGGTGATGGGTTTGCTGCAGGGCCAGGCCAAGGCCCTCAACCAGCAAAAGAATGCGGATAATATTAAGAATGTGGTGGCTGCCGATCAGATCGGCCGCTTTCCCGATCCCAATGCGGCCGAAGCCTTGCAAAGGGTACCCGGTGTAAATATAGAACGTGACCAGGGCGAAGGCCGCTATGTTTTTGTACGTGGCCTCGCTCCCCAGTTCACCAATGTGAGTGTCAATGGCGAACAAATACCATCGCCCGAAGCCGATGTGCGTTTTGTAGCCCTCGATGCCATTCCCGCCGATCAACTGGCCTCTATTGAAGTAAGCAAGTCCTTAACACCCGATATGGATGGCGATGCCGTAGGTGGTTCTGTGAACCTCATCACCCGCACCGCGCAAAGCAAGGTGCCCCGCATCAATGCATCGGTGGCCGGTGGTTACAACCAGCTCATGCGCAAGACCAATATCCAGGGACAGTTGCAGTATGCGCAAAGACTGGGCAAAAAGGAAAAGCTGGGCCTGCTGTTCAACAGCAGCTATTACCACAATGACCTCGGATCGGACAACGTGGAAAGATCACCGCAGGACAATGAAGTGGAACTGCGCGATTATCAATTGACCCGTACCCGCCTGGGATTGAGCAGTACCCTCGATTACAAGTTCAATCCCCGTCACGAAATATACCTGCGTGCTTTGTACAGCCGCTTCACCGACCGCGAGTGGAGAAGGGCTACCAAGTTCGTTCCCGAAGATGATGAGATCGAGAAAGCTACCAAAGACCGTTTTGAGGCCCAGTCAATTACTACCATTAACCTGGGTGCCAAACATACCTTCAGCAAGTTCTTCCTCAACTATGAAGCCCAGTATTCCATGGGACGGCAAAATACCCCTTACGATAATGAGATCGTATTTGTTGCCGGCCTTCCTTCTACACTGAGCTACAACAATCCCAGGTACCCTGCTATTATAGCCGATAAGTTTACAGATAACAAGGAGTACGAATTTGACGAGGCTGGCTTTGGTCATACCCTCGCCAAAGACCGAAACCTCACTGCCAAGTTTGACCTGGGTATTCCTTACAAGCTGAACAACAACAATGGCCTCATCAAGCTGGGTGGTAAAATGCGCCGTAAAGAGAAGAGCTACAACATTACCCAGGATTATTATGGCGCTATTGCCGATATCCCTGGTGCGGATGCATTTGACGAAGACCAGCCCAAGAAAAAGTTCATGGATGGTCATTATATCCTGGGAAGGCCCTTGTATATGAGTTCCTTTATCAGGTATTTCAATGCCAACCCTTCCCAGTTTGAAGCATCCCTCGAAGACAAAGCCATCGATGAAGCACTGGAAGCATACGATGCAGAAGAGAATGTATATGCAGCGTATATCATGGGCAGACAGCAATTCAACAAAGTAATGGTGCTGGCTGGTGTGCGATACGAGAAAACCAACGTGAACTACAACTCAAAGGATGTAGTGATCGATGGCGCTGGCGACTTGCAGGACATTGTGCCCGTGTCTGGCAGCAGCCACTACGACTTTTTCCTGCCACAGGCCAGTGTACGATACCAACTGAGCCGTTTCACCAACCTGCGTGCTGCCGCTACTTTCTCTTATGCCAGGCCCAACTTCAGCGAGATCATCCCTGCACAGGAGATCAACCGCGAAGATGAAGTGGCTACTGCCGGCAATGCTGCCCTCAAACCCGTGAAGGCTTTCAACCTCGACCTGCTGGCCGAACATTATTTTGGTAATGTAGGCGTATTATCCGGCGGCTTCTTTTATAAACGCCTGAATGATTTTATCTACCGCCGTGTATTGTTCAACAGTCCTTATCCCCTTACCGGTACCCCTTATATCAACAGCATTGATGTAATACAGGCCCGGAATGGTAATAAGGCCAATGTAGCAGGTTTTGAATTTGCCTTTCAGAACAACCTGAGTTTCTTACCGGGCGCACTTAAATATTTCAGCCTTTACCTTAACTATACCTATGCTCATTCTGCAGCCACCCTACAAAGCCGTTCGGCTGATGAAACCGATCCCAATGCCACAGAAAAGTTACGGCTGCCCGGTCAGGCTACCCATGTAGGAAATATCTCCCTGGCTTTTGAAAGGAAAAAGTTCAACGCCCGTATTTCGTTCAACTTCAATGGCGAGTACCTCAGCGAAGTAGGAGCCACCAACGAAGAGGATATTTTTGTGAAGGACAGGCTGCAGGCCGATATCAGTGCCGGTTATGCTTTCAATGCCCACTGGCGTGTATTTGCCGAAGCGCTTAATCTTACCAACCAGCCTTTTGAAAGGTTCATGAATAATAAGACCCAGCTCATTCAGCGGGAGTATTACCAGCAATGGGGACGCTTCGGGGTTAAGTTCGACTGGTAAGCTCGAATACGGTGAGCCGCCCCTAAAGGGCGACCCACCGTATTCGAACCAGTATGAGCTACCGCTTCCGGATCAAGGGCGGGTCGCCTTTGAAAGGCGGCTCACCCTGATACCCAACACAGTACACGCTATAAAAAGAAATCTCATTCATCGCCCTCAAACTTATTGATATGAAAAGATCATGGATACAACTAACTATACTGACAGCTGTGTTAAGTGCAGCAGCCTGTGACAAGGAAAATGACGACCTGGTGACCCCCTTGTCTGTTGAGCAGTTCCCACAAGTGGTGGTCCTGTCCGACGAAGGCGATGGCGGCCTCGAAGATGAAGATGCATTCAGTGTTAAGATCACCCTGGCCGACAGGGTAGATACTTCCGGCAAGGAGCTGGGTGGAAAAGTAGTGCCCCTGAAAGAAGCGGTAACCGTCAACTTTAAGGTCACAGACTTCAAAGGCTTTTCAAAACTGTCTGATTACATCAAAGGAGCCGAAGCGTTTTATGAAATAGATGATTGCACTACTTCTGCAGATGAAGGCATCGATATTCCCCTGCAGTTTGATGTGAATACCGGCATTGGAACCGTTACCTTCCCGGCTGGTGTGGAAGAACTGGAAATTGAATTTGAAGTGGATGAAGATATCTTTGATGACAATATATTCAATACAAAAAAACGGGAGCTGACCATCCAACTCACCGGGGGAGGAAACGCCCAGGTGCAGGTCAATAAGACGGCAGAGTTTACCTACCAGGTGCAGGATGACGAAGGCATTTATGGCGAATGGGAGCTGGATCACACCGATCCGGTGGCTTTTGCAAAGTTCAAACAGCTCTTTGGCCTCATCAATGAAGATATTAAGAACCTGCAGGTGGCCGATGTAAAAGAGATCACCCTGGAATATGAATTTGAGGAAATAAAGGCTGTGGTGGTACTAAAAGCTACAGAACAGGTAGATGACTGTGGTAAAATAAAAACAGAAAACAAGGTCATCGAGGTAGAAGCCGAAATAGAAGACCTGGATGATGATAAGACCGAAGGCGATATAGAGTTTGGCGAAACACTGGAGCTGGACAATGGCCGGTTTAAAGAATATGTGTATGCCGGTTCTTTCAAGATCGTGGCGAATAAACTAACATTGGAACTGGAAGGCGAGCTGGATGATGATAAAACCGGCACTGTAATTCTTACCCTTGAAAAATAATTACTCAGTAATCACACTTAACACATGCGCAATTTTGCTACGACTCTTATTATAGTATGTTTTATTGTAAATGCTGCTTGCAAATCAACAAAAGGACTTGCTGACGCGAACGCCGGGGATATCATAAAGCCTGTTATCATTACCGATACCGTACAGTATGATACAGATGATCCGGCCATCTGGATCAATCCGGCCAATCCCGCCGCCAGCCTCATTTTGGGGACAGATAAGGACCAGGATGGCGCATTGTATGTATTTGACCTGCAGGGGAAGATCATACAGGATAAAGTAGTGCGCAACCTGCAGCGTCCCAACAATGTGGATGTGGAGTATGGATTGAGCCTGCAGGGCAGGGCTACCGATATTGCCGTGGTCACCGAGCGGTTCACCCACAAGTTGCGCATCTATTCCGTACCCGATATGAAGCCCATTGATGGCGGCGGCATTGAAGTATTTGTAGGAGAAACGCAGCCGGAATACCGGGACCTGATGGGTATAAGTTTGTATAAAGCCCCCACAGGAAAGATCTACGCGATCGTAGGCAGGAAGACAGGCCCCCGCAATGGCGGTTACTTATGGCAATACTTATTGGAAGATGATGGCCGGGGCATAGTTAAAGCCACCCTGGTGCGCAAATTTGGTCTGTTCAGCGGTAAAAAGGAGATAGAGTCGATCGCTGTTGATGACGCCTTAGGTTATGTGTACTATTCCGATGAGGGATATGGTGTACGGAAATATTATGCTGATCCGGCCAAAGGGAATGAAGAACTGGCAGCTTTTGGAAGAAAAGGGTTCAGGCAGGACCATGAAGGCATCTCTATTTATCCCGTTACCGATAGCACAGGATATATATTGGTCTCCGATCAGCAAACCAACCACTTTCAGATCTTTACACGCGAAGGAAGTAGTGGGAATCCGCACCAGCATGTACTGGTAAGGTCTGTGCACTTGTCAACCCTGGAAAGTGATGGCTCGGATGTAGTGGCTCTACCATTGAACAGCACCTTTACAAAGGGCCTCTTTGTAGCCATGAGTACCGACAAAACATTTCATTATTATCGCTGGGAAGACCTGATGAAATAAGCAGTTTAGGGTTTGGAGTTTGGTGTTTCGGGTTCCTCAGAACTAACTGGCTGACTAAATATGGGGGGCTTAGAGGCTGCATGTAAGGGCTGCAACAAAACTGCCATTAGTTAACCACCAGGAAGTGCAGCACACGAAACGCTAAACCCGGAACACGAAACCGTTAAACATTCACATATTTCCACTT
Organism: Paraflavitalea soli; assembly: GCF_003555545.1. Lineage (GTDB taxonomy): Bacteria > Bacteroidota > Bacteroidia > Chitinophagales > Chitinophagaceae > Paraflavitalea > Paraflavitalea soli. The sequence goes on from NZ_CP032157.1 coordinate 7,369,931, forward strand.
GTATCCATTCCATTGCGAATAAACTCCTTTGGCTACCTGGATGATCTCTTTTTCCCCAATACCGGTTTGACGTGAGGCTTCACTTACACTTTCGTATTTGGCAATTAATTTCCCGCGGTGCGTATATTGCTTGATAGGTTTGCGGCGGGTGTAGCCTCCATAGGTTTTGGGCCATTTGGAGCGGTCGGCAATTTTGAGGTAACTATCCTGCCGGTCGCGCGTGAATACCCTTTTTTGCTTTTCACTCTTAGTGACCAGCTGCAGGTTCTTTACTTTATTGTTGTAGCCATTGCCGTCTTTGTTGATCACATATAGGCCATCCTTCTGGTAATTGATCTTTTTATTTACAAACGTCATGTAGATCAATCGTCGTGTATTGAAGTAATGTTGTACCCCATCCATACTCAGGGATACCCGCAGGTCGATCATGGGTTCACCCGTTTTGATATTGTTGTTTTCAGCAATCGATTGGCTTAAGATCCTGCCGCTTACAAATTGTTGCCCCAGGCGGGCATGTAGGATGGTTCGGTCGAGCGATTTGATCCGGCCTAAACTGGAGGCCTGGTAGATACCTTCAAAACCAGGTATGTCTTTCCATTCTTCATTCCTTAGATCTTTAATAGACTTATTCTGGAAAGGATAATTATTTCCGGGCATAGTTAGTTGGCTTGGGTTATACAGTTAAACAGTATTCCAATTTACCAGCTACATGCCTCGTAATGCTCCGTAGTATTACTTATTTTTCCCGGGATGCTTTCGGAGCTTTATTTTTTTGTCTTAAATCAAGTTTTCGTACATCATTAAGTGTCAGAGTTACCTTGTTAGATCCTGTCATCTACTGGTTTTCACTTATCATTATTGATCTCGATCCAGTATCCGTCCGGATCCTGCAGGTACAATTGCTTCACGCCGTCTACCCGGGTGGTGACGGATTTGTTGTCTCCCTGCCAGTTGGAATAGGGGATATTATTCTTTTCCAGGCGTTGAATAAAGTCTTCTATGGAGCCTACGCTGAAACATAAGTGCGTGCCTTTGGCTGGCACAATGATAGGGTCACTGTATTCGATGAGGTGAAGATGACTGTGCGCGGCTATGCTGAACCAGGTATGTTTACCATCATGAAATGGCTCAGGGATCGTATCAAGTTGTATGATCTTGCTGTAAAAGGAAGTGCTTTTGGCCAGGTTCTTTACAGAAAGTGCGATGTGATTGAGCTCAGGCTTTTTGCTTTGTGCAAAAGAAATGGCTGGTAGCGCAATCAATACTATGCAGGCAAGCACACTGTTAAGGAGGATCTTTTTCATACCACCAATATACTGCGAACACGCCTTTCTACAAAAAAGATCGGGATACCTTGCGGTACCCCGATGAATAACACCTGAAATAAACCCTATGTAAACCCTGTAAACAATGCATTTATTGAAAGACCGCCTTCGTATTATTGCTGAGCAGGAATACAGTGGCGCTGGTTGAAAGGAAAGACACTACGATCAGTCCTGCAGACAACATATAATTACCTTCTCCAAAAAGATTAAAACTGGCTAAACCTGTAACAACAGCGATCAGCGGCATCAGGAATGTTAAGATCGTTTTCATAATTTTATGTTTAAATGCGTTAAGTAATTATTGGAAGCTTCCCTATTAAGACCCCTGAGCGTAAGAAAGGTTTATTAAAGAAATCATAATGTAGTTTGTTATAGATCAGTTAAAAGCCTCAACTTTAAAATATGAACTATCATATATTAGGCCGGTCTACACTGGAAGTCAGTGCAATAGGATTTGGTTGCATGTCATTGGGAGAAGACTATGCAGTGAATGAGCGATTGATCCACCTGGCGATCGCCAGCGGTATTAACTTGTTTGATACAGCAGATATTTACCAGCAGGGCCGCAATGAGATCGCATTGGGTAAAGCGATAGCTGCTGCCGGCAAGCGGCAGGAAGTATTGATCGCTACCAAAGTAGGCAATCAACCCAGGGCAGATGGAAATGGCTGGGATTGGAATCCACGTAAAGAATATATCCTGGGCGCAGTAGAAGAGAGCTTACAACGATTGCAAACAGATTATATAGACCTCTACCAGCTGCATGGTGGTACCATCGATGATCCGATCGACGAAACCATCGAGGCATTTGAACTCCTGCAGCAACAGGGAAAGATCCGTTATTATGGCATTTCTTCCATCAGGCCCAATGTGATCAGGGAATATGCACAAAGGTCCGCCATTGCCAGTGTAATGATGCAGTATAGCCTGCTCGACAGGCGGCCTGAAGAGTCCTGTATGCCGTTGCTCAGGCAAAGTAATATTGGTGTATTGGCCAGGGGCAGCGTAGCAAAAGGATTATTGATCGACAAGCCTGCTGCACCTTACCTCAATTATACAGCAGCAGAAGTTTCCCAGGCTGCCAGGGAAGTGCATGCTTTGACCTCCCACCTGCGTGGCGCCACCCAGGTGGCATTGCGTTTCGTATTGCAGCAGCCTGCTATTACTTCAGCTATTGTGGGTATACGTACCACAGAACAATTGGAAGAAGCGATAAAGACAATTGATGCACCCATCCTGTCCGATGCAGAACTGGATATTTTAAGGCAGTCGCTGCCTGTGCATCAATATGATCAACACCGGTAAGGTGGATATTATTTAAGTTGTCACCCTGAGCCTGTCGAAGGGTGGGTCGCCCTCTAAGGGCGGCTCACCCTGATCTAAAGGAGCCTGTCGAAACGTACTAAGCGCCTGACAATTTATTTCTTCTCCAGCTTTTTCAAACCCTGCTGAATATAGGTTTTGTTCAGCCACCTGCCTGCCAGGCATACTCCTTCAATATCCTGTGTAGCGCCGATATTCGTCAACGGATTACTGTTCAGCAATACCAGGTCTGCCACGGCGCCAATCCTGATCAGGCCTGCATCTTCCCGTTTCAGGAAGATAGCCGGGTTAACGGTTCCGGTTCGCAGTGCTTCATAAGGAGTAAGGCCGGCATTGACGAGGTATTGCAATTCGTGGTGCAGGGAAAAGCCGGGTACGTCAAATATCTGCGGCGCATCGGAGCCTAACAATAATCCTACGCCATTCTTTTGACAGGCATAGATCAGCTTTCTGCGTAGTTCAACAAATTGCCGCACTTCCGACGGCTTATATTGAGGATTACCTTGAAGGTTCTTTTTCGTATTGACCCAGTTGGTCAGTGTATTGGGCGACATATACTTCATCTCCGGTTCCTGGCTCAGTGCTTCCGGTGTATTGTCGGGAGATATCCATCTTTCTGCCAGTGCCTGGGTAGGTACCACCCATATATGATGATCACGCAAGCCTTTCACCAGCGCGGGTATACGGCTGGTATCTGCCTGGTGACCAATAAAGGTGGCAAAGAGACCCGTCTGCTGCTCGGTCATATTTTCAATGCCGGGTACCAGGCTTTCCACAAAGCCATCCATATGATCAATGGAAGCATAGCCTGCATCGATAGCGCGCCATACACCCACCTGGAACGATACGTGGCCGGCAAAGGGAATATTTACCTCTTTGGCAGTTTGTACGATCGCATTGAAATTGGGAACAGTGAGCCCGGGGTGCAGTTTCAGAAAGTCATAACCTGCAGCTTTTTGGTCGCGCACCATCTTGATGGCCGTGGCTTCTGTATTGGCTGTTTGCCCATTGATAGAAGGCCCGGAAGTATACAGCCTTGGCCCAATGATCTCTCCGCTGAGTAGTTTGCTGCGCAGCTCCAGGTGCCTGGGATGTCCCAGCATACCCCGGATAGTGGTAACGCCTTTCAGGGCAAACAACATCACCACCTCTTTCATAGGTTCTATATCGTCGATGGGCGGCACATGCGCATGCATTTCGGCAAGACCGGGCATCAGGTATTTTCCCGTGCCATCGATCACCAGCGCGCCCGCGCCATATTTTACCATGCGGGCATCTCCTATGAGGGTGATCCTGCCATCTTTTACGATCACTACCTGGTTGGTGAGCACCTGCTCCTTATCCATCGGGATCACATTCACATTGCGGAAAACAATTTCCTGTTTCCGGGGGTCTGTGAGCTCCTGCGCCACTAACGAATGCGCCACTAAAGAAAAAGTACTGGCGAGCAATAGGAGGGGGAGTAATATTTTCATGGAAGGCTATTTACTACAAAGTAACCAAAGTCTACCGTATTAAGGTGATGTCGCCTGTTTTACGCTGCGTTCGGCCATCGGTAAACACCACGTCCAGGGTATAGGTATACACGTCCATGGGCTGTAGTTTGCCCTGCCAGGTGCCATCCCATCCTGTACTCCGGTTGGTGGTCTCAAACACTTTTTGCCCCCACCGGTTGTAGATGCGCCAGGTCATTTTGCCGATGCCAAATCCTTCCACTTTTACAATGCTGCTCCTGTTGCCCCTGCCCGGTGTAAAGGCATTGGGCACATCCAGCAGCGGGTCGATCAGCGCTTCTACCGTACGCTCCGCAGTATCCGTACAATCAAACTCGTTAAAGACGATCAGGTGGGCGGTATACGTGCCAGTAGCATTGTACTGGTGTTTTACATTCTGCATGTCGGTGGTGATCGTGCTGTCGCCATCGCCAAACAACCATTTGTACCGGATGCCGCCGATAGCCTGATTGAGGAAGGTGGTTGGTTTATTTACTTCCGGAGTAATAGGGGTAATGCTAAAGGCCGCTGTAGGTTTTCTGTTGACCGTTAGTACAAAATCGAGCGTATCCCTTTTGTTGCAGGTATTGGAATCCACCACGATCAGCCGGATATTATAAGTGCCGATATTGGGATAAAGATGGGTAGGGCTCATCTCGGTAGACAAGGGAGAACCATCTCCAAAATCCCATAAATAATCATGGCCGCCCAAAGAGGTGTTGTTGAACCAGGCATTATAAGGCGCACAGCCCATGGCTGGGGTGGATACCCTGGCCTCCACATTGGCCACTACTCCCAGGTTCAAAGGTTTCCAGTCGCCCTGGTTACAAAAGTTGGTATCGAGTAATATCAATCGTACCGGATAAGTGCCCGGTGCTGTATAGCCATGGGTAACGGGCCCATCGCCGGTAGGTGTGATGGGGGTGCCATCTCCAAAATCCCAGGCAAAGCTGGCAGGGCCAAAGGGCTTGCCTGTAGGATGTTTAGAATTGTTGATGAACTTAAATATCAGTGATTCACAATTCCCGTCTTTGATGGCCGTAAAATCAATATCGGCCGGATCATCCCTTACCCGGATCGTAATATAGGCCGTATCCCGCTCATTACAGGTGGCCGGATCAACCGCGATCAGTCTTACGCGGTAACTGCCAATGGCGGTGAAAGTGAAGGTCTCTTCAAAATTAGTGGTCACCTTGTCGGTAATCCCATCTCCATCAAAATCCCATTCATAGCTTTTAGCATTCCGTACCGTATCGCGAAACACGAGCGTGAAGGGTACGCAGCCCATCGTATCGGGCAGGTTATTGAAATAGGCTTTGGGACCTGCTGCTACCCCGGCAAAATTGAAGGATATCTTGATCGCTGCCAGGTTGCAATCCCTGCTGCCATTGGTAGGCGCCCATACGCCCGGTGTAGTAGGGAAGCGTTTGGTAATGGGATAATCCCTGTCCTGTGCACAGTTGGCACAAACAGCCTGGTAAATAACGCCCTGCTCATCATAGCGGCTGGTGCCTCCGTCCACATGTTCACCAAAGCCACCCTCCTGTCCAAAATAAGACCCATACAAGAGCCCGGTAGCATCTTTCTTGATCACTATAAAATAAAAATCACGGTTATCAGTAGTGCTTTTAATAGCATCAGGCGTTATGGGCATATTGCCCACACCATCCATATTGGCATTGTTGGGATTGGGCACCAGCCAGCCGCCCCAGCCGGAGATGTATACATTTTCGCAACGGTCTACCAGGAAGGCCACGGGCGATATATTGGGTTTGGCCGAGCCATTGCCGAAAACCGTGGAGTAGATAAAGCCCGAAAGGTCTGGTTTTAATTTGGCTATAAATTGTTTGGAGTTGGGAATGCTATAGGCTGCATTGATCACCGGCCAGTTTCCTTCGGTAACCCCCATGATATAGGGAACACTTGCCTTGTCAAAGTGGATGCCATAGATCGCATCAAAAGAGGCAGTGCCCATATAGGTAGTGCTGATCAGCGTGCTGCCATCATTGGAGATACGCGAAATAAATCCATCGGTTACCCCGCCGCCAAAGGCGGATTGATAAACCCCCGGCTTGCTGAGTGGCGGGAAATCAGTGCTGGTGGTAGCGCCTGCTACATACAGTTCCTGGGTAGAAGGGTTGAGCGCCAGTACAAAAGCGCCATCCGTGCCACTGCCGCCCAGGTAAGTACACCAGGTGATATCTGTGCAGGTAGGGTTGATCTTAATGATAGTACCATCCTGACCACCGGCATTGCCAGACTGAAATACGCCGGTAGTTACCGGCATGCCATCCGTGGTTCCGGATGATTGGGTTTGGGCCGAAACATAAATGTTATTCGCTTTGTCCAGTATCACTTCACTGCGTGAGTCATCGCCATAAAACCGGAAGGTGGCATTGGGGCTCATCGTAGCGCCCAACTGATCTTTGATATTGACGCCATCATTGCCCGTACCGCCGATGCGCAGTGATCCAATGAGCGCCGTGCCGGCTGCATTCAGTTTGGTAACAACAATATCAGAGCCGCCCCCCTTGCCTTTCAGCGTGCCGGGATAATTGGAAGAAAATGTTTTACCCATGATCACCAGGTTGCCCTGTGCATCACATATCAGACTGTGGGGATAGTCATTGCCATTTCCTCCCAGGTAAGTGGCATAGGCCCGCTGGCCATTGGGGGTGAATTTAAAGATGCCCATATCCACGCCTTTCCCGCCACCGCTGGAGGAACCTCCCTGGAAGTCTACCTGGTAAGCTCCCGTAGTAACAGGAAATCCTTTGTCAAATACGATACCACCTGAATACAGCGAGCCGTCAGGTCCGGGCGTGGCCGTATACCCATATTGATCGGCCGAACTGCCGGTAAAAGAACAAAATACCAGCGTGGGGTCTATGATCAGCGTACTGGTCTTGGAATAGTTGGCCACCCTGAATTTTATCGTATTCTTATCTGCCAGTTCGTAATTACAGGCTACTTCTTTCTTACCGGTGGTCATGTCAAACTCATACGAATAGGGATACAATTCTTTCAGATCACCCACCGATGTTTTAATGATCAGCTCATTGTTCTTTACAGATAGTTTATCGGCCCCTTCATATTGCATGGCTATCTTGCTCACATCTCCGCCGGGACGCACAATAAGATCATATTTCAGGCGGCCGTATTCGGAGTAGTAGCGAATATCGATATTGGGATAAATGTCTTTGTACACGATGGCCTGGTACACGGGTACATCGGTAGCCCATTGGGAGGGATCGTTGCCTATGAAATAACTGGTATGTGTGGGTATTGGTTTATCTGGTACTACTATACTGTTCTCATTAGCGCCTGCAAACTTTACCCGGTAAGCATGTGAGCGAATGACCGCGGGTGCAGGGGGTGGGGTAGCAGGCTGTCCGTGCGGTCCCCTGTCGGGTCTTCTTAACCGGGTATTACCGGTTGCATTACGCTGATCCCCTTCATGGTTACCTTCAAAGAAACTATTCAGGTCGTCTCCATTATGTTGTACTACGGTAAACCCATTTTGCTGAAGGAAGAAAGCGCCGGTAGACAAGGTGCTTTTGAACCGCACTTGCTTTTCCCACTGGCCTTTATTTTCGGTGAATTCAAAAGAGGAAGCTCCACTCTGTGCAGTTAGTCGCAGGGCGGCAAGGAGGATAGGAATGAATATGAGCTTTTTCCTGTTCAATGGCATGCTTTAATGGTTGCATAATAGAGATCAGGCGGTGGTGCTAAACACCAGCCATTATGCTATACCCTGGACTAAACGCTGTATTCTTCTGTATTCTAAATTCTGTATTCTGTATTCTGTATTCTGAATTCTTGCTGCTAAAACGTTGGACACAGGGACTGCCTTTTGTCTCCATTGTATTCATCATAAAAGCCCCTGTTCATCAAAGCAAATTCATAAGCGCCCCGGCTGTTATTGTATTGTTTCAGAGAGGAGGTAGTTGCATCGTAAGTGAATGTAAGCCGTATATTTTTGTATTCAAAACCGATCATGGGAACAAAGGCGTCGCCCGGCCGGTAATACAAACCGCCCAGTACCTGCATTTCCCCCCCTTCGCCGGATAAGTTGTATTGTACATTGGCGCCGGCCACCAGTTCATTGGATTTGGCCTGCAGGCTATAATAGGCCATCGGATTCAGGATCACCTCATCCGTTACCTTCAGGCTGGCATTGACAAAGGCATTGTAACGGGGCGATATGCGCGAATCATAACCCGCCGGATCGGAACTGAAGAACGATTCCCGGGGCCTGTTGATATGCCAGGCACTTACGCCTCCGTTCAGGTATATTTTGTCGGTAGGGAAGTAAGCATAGTTCAGGCCCACCTGTACATCGAAATAATTGATATTGGTAGCTTCCGGTATACCATCCGATGGGAAGTTGGAATCGAAGAACTTGCCGTCAAACTGGTCAGGGAATTTCAGGGCGCTGGTATTAATCCGTTTATTGGACCAGCCTACATTGAACCCTGCCGATAGCAGGTGTGAGATACCGATCATCTGGTGATAAGCTGCAGAGGCATACACTTTGGTAGAGGTAAGCTGGCTGGAGCCGGCTACATCACGTAAGATCACACCGCCCAATCCCAGCCAGCCGCTTTCAATGCGGTTGCGGAATACCTGGGCGTCGCCCCAGATGCTATAAGTTTTATATGGTACCGACATGACATTGGACCACTGGTTGCGGTAATTGGCGCCTATGCGGTAGTCGGCATCAGGAATAAAGCCCGTATTGGCCGGATTGGTGGTAAGCGGGGAGTTGAACCATTGGGAAAAATGCAGATCCTGTCCTGCCGATCGGTTGCTAACCAGCAGCCCGCACAGCAAAAACACGAAAGATGTTCTGATGCAATATGACATGGTACCGGCAGAATCGCCTGTAGTTTCCTGGTTCATCCCACTTTGCTCACACATAGTCATTTTTTTAATGTTACAGTTGCAGTATCCCCTTTGCAATTGCTCTTTATAAATATACGTTTATTGCCACTGTTCCGGTTGGCTGAAATGGATCATTTCGGACAACTATTATAAACCAGTGCCGTGACGAGTGGCCAATAACCAATAATTAACGAATCAGCGTTATATCGCCTGTTTTTCGCAATGGTTTTCCATCTGTAAATACCACATCCAGCGTATACGTGTATACGTCCATTGGTTGTATTTTACCCTGGTAGGTGCCATCCCAGCCGGTATTGCGGTTGGTAGTCTCAAATACCTTTTGCCCCCAGCGGTTATAAATGCGCCAGGTCATTTTCACAATGCCAAATCCGACCACTTTCACAATACTGCTTTTATTGCCCCTGCCCGGTGTAAAGGCATTCGGCACATCCAGCAGCGGATCGATCAATGATTCTACTGTACGGCGGGCGGTATCAGAGCAGCCAGCCGCATTATACGTGATCAGCAGGGCTGTATACGTACCGGTAGCATTGTATTGGTGCTGTACATTTTCCATGGTTCTGGTGGAAGTAGAATCCCCGTCACCAAAGAACCAATGGTATAAGTTGCCTCCTATAGACTGATTCAGGAAAATAGTTGGTTTGTTGACCTGCGGTGGTACAGGGGTTACACTGAACGCTGCCGTAGGTTTGGTATTCACCGTGATGCTGAAATCGAGCGTGTCCCTTTTGTTACAGGTGTTGGAATCCACTACGATCAGCCGGATATTATAAGTGCCGATATTATCATAGCGATGGGTGGGGCTCATTTCAGTAGACAAGGGAGATCCATCTCCAAAATCCCATAAATAATCATGCCCGCCCAGGGAAGTATTGTTGAAATACGCATCGTAGGGGGCGCAGCCCGTGGGTGGTGTTTCCACCCTGGCTTCCACATTGGCCACTACACCCAGGTTTACCTGTTTCCAGTCGCCGCCATTACAATAATTGGTATCCAGCAGGATCAACCGGATGGGGTAAGTACCCGGTGCTGTAAAATAGTGTTTCACCGGATCGATGTTGGTGGGAACGATGGGGGTGCCATCACCAAAGTCCCAGGCAAAGCTGGCAGCGCCAAATGGCTTACCCGGAGGAGCGGTGGATTTATTGATGAAATTAAAGCCCAATGATTCACAGGGGCCATCCTTTACGGCAACAAAATCAATATTGGCGGGATCATCCCGCACCCGGATAGTGACATAGGCTGTATCCCGCTGGTTACAGGTAGTCGGGTCAACAGCTATCAGCCGCACGCGGAAATTGCCTACCACCGGAAAAGTATGGGTCACATCATAATCCGTCGTGACTTCATCGGTCACCCCATCTCCATCAAAATCCCATTCATAACTTTTGGCATTGCGTACCGTATCACGGAAGTGAAGCGTAAAGGGCACACAACCCACGGTATCGGGCAGGTTATTGAAATAAGCCTTGGGGCCTGATGCTACACCTGCAAAGTTGAAGGCGATCTTCACGGCTGCGAGGTTACATTGCGGGCTGCCATTTCTTTCGGCCCACACACCCGGTGTAGTAGGAAATGATTGCGTAATAGGATATTCCTGCGATCCGAAGCAATTGGCGCAAATGGCCTGGTAAATAACGCCCTGGGCATCATACCGGCTGGTGCCGCCGTCTACGTGCTCGCCTTCACCGCCACTTTGTCCAAAATAAGTACCATACAATAATTCAGTGGCATCGCGCTTGATCACGATGAAATAAAAGTCACGGTTATCTGTAGTGGATTTGATCGCATCAGGCGTGAGCGGCATATTGCCTACGCCATCCATATGATAGGGATCGTTGCCTGGTTCCAGCCAGCCGCCCCAGCCGGAGATGTACACATTCTCACAACGGTCTACCAGGAAAGCTACTGGTGATATATTGGGCCGGGCCGATCCATTACCGAAAACGGTAGAGTAAATAAGCCCCGACAGATCGGGCTTCATCTTCACCACAAATTGTTTTGAATCTTTAATGCTCCAGGCGGCATTGATAACCGGCCATGCCCCTTCCGTTACACCCATGGCATACGGAATACCTGTCTTGTCGAACTTAAGACCATATACCGCATCAAAGAAGCCGGTACCCAGGAAAGTGGTATTGAGGATACTGGCGCCATTGTTGGTGATCCTTGTTACAAAGCCATCGGCTATGCCTCCCTGGTAAGCCGACTGGTAAGCGCCCGATTTATTACCGGGAAAGCCAGCGCCATCAGTAGTGGCGCCCCCTACATACAATTCATTGTTGATAGGATTCAAGGCCAATACAAAAGCACCATCATCTTTGGTGCCTCCCAGGAAACTGGCCCATACAATATCCGTACACGTGGGATTGATCTTGATGACCACACCATCCTGTCCACCGCCCGGTGTGCCCTGGAATACACCGGCTGATACCGGGAAAAGGCTGCTACCGCTGGTTGATTGTGTTTGTGCAGCGATATAAATATTGTTGGCATTGTCCAGTATCACTTCACTGCGTGAGTCATCGCCATAAAAACGTACCGTAGATGTTTGCGAACCGCCGCTTTCGATCTGGTTCTTTACATTCACGCCATCATCAGAACTACCGCCAATGCGCAAGGCGCCGATCAGCGCAGTGCCCGTAGCATTTAATTTGGCTACTGCAATATCCGATCCGCCGCCGGAACCCTTTACGGTGCCCGGCCAGTTGGAGGAATAAGTTTTGCCCATTACTACCAGGTTACCCTGTCCATCTACCACCAGGCTATGCGGGTAATCATTTCTGTTACCACCCAGGTAGGTCGCATAAGAGCGTCTGCCATCCGGTGTAAATTTAAAAATGCCCATATCAATACCGCCGAGGCTATTCACATCATCACCTCCTACATAGCCTGTTTGATAAGCGCCGGGGGTAGTAGGGAAACCACTGCCAAAAACAATACCGCCGGAGTACAGGGAGCCATCAGGCCCCGGTGTAGCGGTATAACCGTATTGATTGGCCGGGCTGCCGGTAAATGAACAGAATACGAGGGTAGGATCGATAACCAGTGTGCTGGTTTTGGAATAATTGGCTATTCTAAATTTTACCGTGTTCTTATCTACCAGCTCATAATTACAGGCAACTTCTTTTTTGCCATTGGTCATGTCAAACTGGTAAGTATAAGGATACAGTTCCTTCAGATCGCCCACAGAGGTTTTAATGGTGAGTTCATTATTCTTTACTGATAATTTGTCGGCGCCTTCATACCGCATGGCAATAGTAGCAGGATCGCCACCGGGATGTACAATAAGATCATATTTCAGCCGGCCATATTCGGAATAATAACGGATATCAATGTTGGGGTAGATGTTCTTGTAAACGACGGCCTGGAACACCGGTACATTGACGGCCCATTTGGAAGGATCATTGCCAATAAAGTAACTGGTGCTTGTTTGTACCTGCTTGTCGGGCATTACCATACTGTTCTCATCAGCGCCCAGGAATTGCACCCGGTAAGCATGTGAACGGATAACGGGAGGTGTAGGAGCGGGTTGACCTGATCCTGGTTTGCCCGTACCGGGTGAGCCGGGTTTGCTATTGGAATTCCGGTCGGGCCGGGTTAGTCCGGTCCTGCCTTGTTCATCGGCCTTATGGTGACGGTGAAAAAAACTGTTGAGGTCATCACCATTGTGCTGTACTACCGTAAACCCATTTTTCTGGAGATAAAAGGCGCCGGCAGAGACCTCGCCTTTAAAACGTACCTGCTTATCCCACTGACCTCTGTTTTCCGTGAACTCAAAGGCTGAATTGCCACTCTGTGCAACAATCTGTAGGGTGGCAACAACAAAGAGCACGGTAACTATCAAACTTTTCCTACCCAAAGATTTATTTTTTACAATTTACTTAATAATAACGTCTGCTATCCCCGGTTCTTATTGGTGACAGGGGGAATTTTAATCCAATTTTAAAGCAGTATAAACAGTCGATTATGGGGCTAAATAAAGAGTAGCTTGTTTTTTCATAGATACCGGATACAGTATATCGAATGTTGAACCTGATATGCAAATTACGAAATCTTACTCCAGGCCGTTTTACCCTTCAGCGATTGCAGGTATTCCAGCAGCCGCGCATTTTCCGGGGCACTCAAATCGGGGTCATTATCTGCGATCTTTTCTGCCACTTCCCGGGCGGCTTCCAGCCATTGCCTGTCCTGCAAAATATTGGCCAGTTTGAAATTCAGTGCACCACTCTGCCGGGTACCCTCAATATCGCCCGGGCCACGCAATTCTAAGTCTTTTTCCGCCACTTTAAACCCATCCGTGGTCTCACACATCGTCTTTAACCGCTCACGCGCATCATTGTTGAGTTTGGTGCTTGTTAATAATATGCAAAAACTCTTTTCAGCACCTCTACCCACCCGTCCGCGTAACTGATGCAATTGCGATAAACCGAATTTCTCTGCATTCTCGATCACCATTACACTTGCATTCGGCACATCTACACCTACTTCTATCACCGTGGTAGCCACCAGGATTTGAGTGTCGTTGTCCTTAAAACGTTGCATATTGGTTTCCCGTACATCAGTAGGCTGCCGGCCATGTACCATGCTCATCCAATACTTCGGCTCGGGAAAATAGGCCTTCACATTTTCGTATCCTTTCATCAGGTTTTCATAATCCAGTTTCTCCGATTCTTCGATCAGCGGAAACACGATGTATGCCTGCCGGCCCAGGGCGATTTCTGCTTTTATAAAGCCCATTACCTGACTGCGCGCCGTTTCATATCGATGTACGGTTAAAATGGGTTTTCGGTTGGGAGGAAGCTCGTCCATTACGCTATAATCGAGGTCGCCGTAGGCCGTCATGGCCAGGGTGCGGGGGATGGGGGTAGCTGTCATCACCAATACATGGGGCGGTATGGTGGCTTTGCCCCATAATTTAGCCCGTTGGGCTACGCCAAAGCGATGCTGCTCATCCACAATGGCCATACCCAGGTTCTTAAACTGCACGGTATCTTCTATCACCGCATGCGTGCCTACCAGGAGCTGTATGGTGCCATCCTCTAATTGTTTCAGTATCTCCCGGCGCTCCTTGGCCTTGGTAGTGCCCGTGAGGATGCGGATGGTCACCGGGAGGTCTTTCAGAAGTTTGGTGAGGCCGGCAAAGTGCTGCCGGGCCAGGATCTCTGTAGGGGCCATCAGGCAGCTTTGATAGCCGTTATCGGCAGCGAGCAACATAATGAGCAGGGCTACGATGGTTTTACCGCTGCCCACGTCACCCTGTAGCAGCCGGTTCATTTGCCGGCCGCTGCCCGTATCCTTTCTGATCTCTTTGATCACCCTTTTCTGGGCGCCTGTGAGCTCAAAAGGCAGGTATTTTTCGTAAAACGTATTGAAGATATCACCCACCTGCCCAAATATGACACCTTTGGAATACCGGTGTCGCCTCGATTTTACCAGGTTCATTCTCAATTGCGCAATGAAGAACTCCTCAAATTTGAGCCGGTTCATGGCCTGCGTCCAGGCTTCCATGGAAGGGGGGAAGTGGATATTGGTGATGGCCCGGTAACGGGGCATCAATTGAAGCTGTTGTAAAACGTAGTCTGGCAGGTTTTCCGGCAGGTCTTTCTCGCGCAGGTGCAGAAATAGCGCCTGGGTGAGCTTGGCGATCTGCCGGCCGCCCAGTCCGCGGGCTTTTAATTTCTCTGTGGTGGAATAGACCGGTTCCAGGAAGTTGCGGGCCGTGGCGTTTTCTTCTGCCAGCGGTTCAATTTCCGGGTGGGTGAGCTGGGGTAATCCCTGGAAAAAACTCACTTTCCCAAATACCTGATAAGACTGGCCTACAAACAGCATCTTTTCGATCCAGGTGATGCCCTGGAACCAGGTGAGCTCTACCACACCCGAGGCATCTTTGATCTCCGCCACCAGTCTTTTGCTCCGCTTTTCGCCCATGATGCCCATGCTGGTGATCCGGCCGGCGATCTGTATAAAGTCTGTTTGTGGCCCGATCTCACGGATGAGGCTCACCTTGGTCTTATCGATATGGCGATAGGGGTAATGCTCCAGCAGGTCTTTGAACGTGAAGATGCCCAGTTCTTTCTGTAAAAGTTCGGCCCGTTGAGGGCCTACGCCCTTCAGGTATTCAATTGGACTGGCCAGGATATGTGTGCCTCTGCTACTGATAGTGAATTCTTTGCCGCAAATGTAAGGGTGGAAACCCATTTTCAGGTGTTGGGGTATTTTATGGAGGTGGGAGGGGCGCGGTAAGCCGCTGTGGATGGCGGCTGTCTGCGTAAACAATGGGAACGGGAGGTATTAGATTTTTGTATAATCCAAGTGCTTCTTAAACTCGTATATCCAACCTCACAGCGATATTTATGATGTTGATTACCTTGATTATCATTAATGGAGAAAAACACCATGTTGAAACGAGAATTACCACCATCACACCCTGGGGTCATCTTGAGGGAGCTTTTTATGAAGGAGCGTAACCTGACTGTGACTGAGCTTGCAAAGGGTTTGGGCATGACCCGCGCTAATTTATCTGCCATTATCAATATGCGGGCAGGCATAAGTCCCGAAGTAGCGGTTAAGTTATCCGAAGCCTTCGGTAATTCTGCTGCGTTTTGGATCAATCTGCAAAATAACTATGAATTGTGGCATGCAGAGAGAAAAGTTAAACGTTCTTCCATACAACACTTTCGTTTGCCGGGAAGTGACCGGCAATCGGCCCATGCCCAGTAGATCAGGCTTTGAAAATAAAGGTTCTCTATAATTTAAAAAGACGATAGAAAAATATAACTGTCATGCTTTCTAAGCACGAAAAAGCCCCAAGGATGGGGCTTTATATTTCAATTATGTGGAAGTTAAATTATTGCTCTATTTTCTTAAAATCATGCCGTTGGGAAATTCCTTGTTGCATCTGGCGAGGGTCTCATTTGCCATTGCGAGTTTTTTAATAATGAACTCATCTTTACTAAAATCGATCTCGTCTAAACTTATGGTCACTTTGCTAGGGTCTATTGTTTTGTCCAATTCTTCAGAAGATTTGATGACATATTTAACCTCTTTTTTTAGTTATATACGACTATTAGAATTTTCAGATTTATGAGATTTAAGAAGTTTTCATTTCAATCTCCTACTGCCCCGAAGCTGGCCTGACCGCTGGTCTTGTCCCGGGTTGCGAAGGCCGCGTTGCAGGCCGTGTCGCTGGCTGAACAGATGGCCTGGTGGCCGGTCTTGTAGAGGGCTGGGATGGTCGTATTGTAGGCCGGGTAACGGGCCTGGTGGAAGGATTGGTGGGTCGGGTTACCGGCTGGGTGCCTGGGTTGACAGGTTTGGTGACCGGCCTCGTGGATGGATTGGTAGGCCGGGTAACGGGTCTCGTACCAGGATTGGTGGGCCTGGTGACCGGTCTTGTTGTGCCCGGGTTGGTGCTGCCGCCGGGCCGGGTAGGCCGGGTAACGGCTGGTCTGGTTACTACTGGTCTTACCGGTCTGCCCCCTTTATCGAAATTAGGCGGCCTGTTGTGAACAGAAGGAGCCTTAGGATGATCTCTCTTGAACATGGCTGAGCCTTGTTTGGCCAGGTCGGGCCGGGAATAGGTATTCCGGTAATCGCCCCGCTGAACCCGCACCTGTACAAGCGGTGCACTCCGGCGGAAGCTATTCCCGCCATAATAACTGGCACGCCAGCCGGGCACCCGGTAATGAGGCCAGCGACGATAATGCCCGAAATAATAATAGTCCCAGTAATAGTGATAGGTATAGTACTGGTGCCAGTAAATCGGCCTCCAGGGCCGCCAGTAGGGTGGATGATAACCCCAATACCAGGGAGAGCGCCACACCACATAGGCAGGGCGAAACATAAACAGCACTACCGGCCAGGTAGCTACCTCGTAAGTAGTGGTGTATTGAACAGTTACATTACTGTTGTCGGCCCTGGCACTGGCCGTACTTTGACTGCCCGAGTAACCCGGGTTGGGTGTACCGCCAACCGCATTGCCATCTGAATCGTAATTGGGTTCTATGATATAATCCTTGCCATACAGGTCTTCATCACCTATGACCTGTATAGTAGCCTGTCCGTCCTTGTCTTTTTCCACTACGATCACCGCCACATCCTGGTCCTCATCCTTGCTCACCGCCACTTTGAGGGTAATATTGTGGACATTGCCTTCTACGTTGTCCACTACTTCAATATAGTCTGTTTCATTATCCCCATTCAGGTCGAGGTTATTAATGTTGTTGGATTCATCATTCAGTGATTTCTCAAAGTCCTCCAGGGTGGGAGAAGCCTGGAATAGCTTCAGCACAGCATAGAGGTTCAGGTTATCACCGGGAAGGTCCAGTCTTTCCTGCTCTTGTTGCGCACCTGCTCCAAAACCCAACAGGCACAGTGCTGCAGTAAGTGGTAGCACCAGGTATTTCATTGAATTAGTTTAAATAAATATACTAAATTAATTCAATGCTTTGGCCCAGTCCCTTACGGCTTCACATACACTTCCACCCAGGCATCCGAGCTGGGCTTGCGGGGCGCTACAAACACATCTACTTTCTTGTAGTTGGCCTGCAGGGCTTCCCTTATTTTGAAGGGATAAAAATTATTGAGGTAGGGAATGTATTCAAACAACACGAGGTCGTAATGCTTGTTTTGAATACGATTGATGAACATATTGGTTTCCTTGTCAAACATACCCACGCCTTTGTGGAACCACAACGGGTATTCAGGTCCGCGCTCCAGTTCATAAGGGATCTCCGCCGCCAATGGCGTTAGCTCACTCATGTTGAGCACCTTCAGGTTCTTGCCGTTCTTCACCAGGTCCATATTCATGAGGCGTTCGATCCCATCTACCGTTGGGTTGGGCAGCAATACCTTTTCGAAAGATTTTAATTTGGGCGTGCGCCATTGGTCGAGGGGAATATCGGTGGTGTCCAGCCCGATCATGTACGTATTGCGGTTCACCACATTGGCATAGGTATGGCCTTCGTGCGTCATGGTGGTATAGGATTCTCCGCTGCCTTTCAATACAAAACGGTCAATATAGCGCCAGTACACATGGCTCCACCAAAGCAGTACACCGGCAGCACAGATGATCACCGGCTTCCAGCTATCAAACTTAATAGGCAGTAACAGCGACAAGAGGGAAATGATGAACACGAAAGCAAAGCTGTGAAAGAAGATATTGTTGTCAACCGGTACATAGCTGGTCACCTGAAAGATGGCCGCCTGCGCCAGGATACCAAGGGTGAGCAGCGTAAAGATCATTTGCTGCTTATTGAGCCAAAACTCCTTCCAGTTCTTAATCGCCACCATCAGCAGCAATACAATGAGGAAGAGGTAAAACTTGAGCCATTGGGAGCCCGCCAGGAAATCGCGCAATATATCACTGATCGACATCCGCGAACTATGGGGCGGCTGACCATGGTTGAACCAATAGCCAAAAGTACCCGTCACGGGCAAAATGAAGGCCAGTCCGGTAATGAACACCGTGCCGGCAAAGATCACCAGGGGCAGCCACTTCTTTTCTGTAAGGGCCAGGTACCCTAATAAAGCCAGGCAAATGAGCAGCGCCAGGCCACCACCATCCTGCTTGGTAAAGAAAGAACAGAATATGAAAAAGCCCGATGCTACCAGCGAGGCATATTTCCACTTGCTGGCCGGGGAAAAGATATACTTCATGAGGAAGGCCAGGCCAATCAATTCATACACGATGACGGTATGGTTGTACCAGGGCCAGTAATTGAAAAACGTATAAGAAAGGCAGAAGACCAGCACTGCCGAAAAACGGACACCCGGCTGCACGCCCAGGCTCTTGAAAATAGAGCGGAAGGCCAGCCCGGACAGCAGGTTAATAAAGGCCTGTGCCTTGATGAGGGTGATCAGCTGCGGACCGAATATTTTGAAGAACATGGCCGGGATCACCCAGTACATATAGCCAACCGGCATACCGAAATCCTTATACGGCACTTGTCCCGTGTACATGCGGTAAGCCCCTTCCCAGGAGAGAAAAATATTAATACGGTAGGGGAAGCTGGCAAATACCGGTACCATGGCAATGATGACAATGACCAGTATCTCTGAATAGGAAAGAATTCGTTTCATATCGGTTGTAATGTGATGAAGCGATGCCGGATGGCGGTTTAAGGTTACGCGAAAGTAGCCTATGATAAAATAAATTGCAAGTAATTATAAGGCGTTTGTTGGTTTGGGTCTGCCGGTGACGAAGGTGAGTCGCCCTGCAGCGCTGCAAAAGCCGTAAGGCAGGGCCGCCCACCTTTGATCGAAGAAGCCTCTCGAGACCCCTTGCCCAGGCAGGGCTAAGGGGCAGCTTACGCTATCTGCCTGTGTTCCCGCTCCTAATGGGGATTGGGTAATTAAGGCCCCGGCTGTGAATTTATCTTTATTTCATGACATCTGACAACCCCGGGGGCTTGCATTAGCGCTTTTTGTGCTGTATCTTGTGCCCGGAATAGACGATCAATGCGGGATTATATCAAATTATTACGACCTAAAGACTGGGCAAAAAACCTTTTCCTGTTCATCCCCTCTTTCTTTGCAGGCAAATTGTTTAACCCCTCGGAGTTCAAAGAGCAATTTTTGTTGCTGATTGGCGGCTTTATTGCTTTTAGCTTCCTTGCCAGTAGTATCTACATTATTAACGATTACAGGGACATCGAGGACGATCGCAAGCATCCCAAAAAGAGCAAGCGGCCGCTGGCATCCGGCAAAGTAAAGAAAGGAACAGGGCTGGCTATCTGTATCCTGCTGGCTATTGCCGGCCTGGGTATCAGCTACCTGCTTGACCCTACTTTCAAGTTCCTGTTCATTATCGGTATCTATTACCTGCTCAACCTGGGCTATTGCTTTGGATTGAAGAATATCTCCATCGTTGATATCCTGATCGTATCTGCCGGCTTTGTATTGCGGGTAAAAGGCGGTGCAGCGCTGGGTGATATCCATACCACCGAGTGGCTCATCATCATGACCTTCCTGCTGGCCTTGTTCATGGCCATTGCCAAAAGGCGCGATGATGTGATGCTGAAAGTGTCTACCGGCACCGATATGCGGAAAGCCATCAAAGGCTATAGCCTGGAATTCCTCAATACCCTGCTGGGGCTTTTTTGCGCCATCCTGATCGTGTCCTATATCAATTACACCGTATCAGGCGCCTTGTACAAAGAGTTTGGCCACCGCTTATATTATACATCCCTGTTCGTGATCGCGGGTATTATGCGATATTTGCAAATTACCTTCGTCCTGAACAAAGCAGGTTCACCTACCGAAATCCTTTATAAAGACCGTTTCATTCAGCTTACCCTCGTTCTATGGATAGCCAGTTTTTATTTTATCCTTTATCTGAAGGATATGCATGTATTCGACAAATAAAAAACGACTATTCGCATGAAAAAAGAAATTGCCAACTGGGGAAACTACCCCGTGATGGAAAGTAATGAACAACAGTTCAGCTTTGATGACCAGTTGCAGCAACTCGTAAAGGATTCCCACCACTTTATTCCCCGTGGGAATGGCCGCTGTTATGGTGATGCCTCCCTGGGCGGTCAAACCATTTCTACCCTTAAATACGATAAGATACTTTCTTTCGATACACAGCAAGGCGTGTTTGAATGCCAGAGCGGCCTGGTGCTGGACCAGATACTGGAAGTGATCGTGCCCAAGGGCTGGTTCCTGCCGGTAACGCCGGGCACCAAGTTCATCACGGTAGGCGGCGCTGTAGGCAGTGATGTACACGGTAAAAACCACCACGTAGATGGTTCCTTCTCCAATCATATAGTAGATATGGATGTGGTACTCGCCAATGGCCAGGTATTGACCTGTTCTCCCACACAACATGCCGACCTGTTTGAAGCTACCTGCGGCGGCATGGGCCTTACCGGTATGATCAGCCGGGTGAAATTCCGCCTCAAAAAGATCGAGACCTCCTACATCAAACAAAAGCAGATCAAGGCCGATAACCTGGAACACATCATCCGCCTGTTTGATGAATACAAAGACTATACATATTCCGTGGCCTGGATCGACTGCCTCAAAAAAGGCAAAGGCTTTGGCCGCAGTATCCTGATACTGGGAGAACATGCTACCGTGGATGATCTGAATGACAAGCAGCGCAAGGACCCGCTGCAATTGCCCAAAAAGAAGCAGATCACTTTCCCTTTCAACCTGCCCTCCTGGGTGCTCAACACCTTTACGGTAAAAGCATTTAACTTCCTGTACTACGGTAAGAATTTCAAAAAGGAGATCAACAACGTAGTGGGGTATGAGCCCTTCTATTACCCGCTGGATGCGATCCTGCACTGGAACCGCGGTTATGGTAAAAAAGGATTTATTCAATACCAGTTTGTAGTGCCCATGCATGCCAAGCAGGGATTGATCGAAATATTGCAGCGTATAAGTCAGGAAGGCATTGGCTCCTTCCTCGCTGTACTGAAGGTATTTGGCAAACAGGAAAGCCTGATCTCCTTCCCGGAAGAAGGATATACCCTGGCGCTGGATATTCCGGTGCGCAAAGGACTGTTTGAATTCCTGGATGAGTTGGACCAGATCGTGTTGAAGTATGGCGGCCGTCTCTATATGAGCAAGGATGCCCGTATGAAACCTGAAGTACTGGAAGCTGGCTATCCACGGCTGGATGAATTTAAAGCTATCGTAAAGAAATATAACCCGGACGGTAAGATACGTTCTACCCAATCGGACCGGTTATTATTGACCACCAATTAATGAACTGTATCGCATGTCTACTGTATTGATCTTAGGGGCCGCGTCTGATATGGCCGTGGCTATCGCAAAAAAATATGCCGGGGAAGGGCATGCCATTCAGCTGGCTGCACGAAATATACAAAGACTGCAGCCTTTGCAGTCGGATATCGCTATCCGCTACAATACCACTTGTACGGTGCACGAATTTGATGCCCTCAACTTTAATTCCCACCAGGCATTCTTCGACCAACTGCCGGTGAAACCCGATATTACCGTATGCGTATTTGGTTACCTGGGTGAAAATGAAACTGCCCGGGCCAATTGGGCAGAATCAGAAAAGATCATCCATACCAACTATACCGGGGCCGTGTCCATACTCAATGTAGTAAGCAATTACTATGCAGCACAGAAGAAAGGCGTGATTGCCGGTATCAGTTCTGTGGCCGGTGAGCGGGGCCGGCAAAGCAATTATATTTATGGCAGTGCCAAAGCTGGTTTCACCGCTTACTTATCGGGACTGCGCAACCGTATGTTTCCCGAGAATGTGCATGTGGTAAGCGTGCAACCTGGTTTTGTGTATACCCGCATGACAGAAAACCTCACCCTGCCGCCATTGCTTACAGCCCAGCCGGAGCAAGTGGCCAACACAGTCTATAAAGCTGTAGCCGGCAAGAAGAATGTGGTGTATGTAAAGTGGTTCTGGCGCTGGATCATGCTCATCATCAAGAGTATCCCGGAATTCATGTTCAAAAAACTGAAATTGTGAGTCAGCCTATTGCCTTCTTCGATTTTGACGGTACCATTACCACCAAAGATACCCTGCTGGAGATCTTTAAATACCGGCATGGAAAAGCCAGGTTCTACCTGGGCTTCCTGCTCAATAGTCCTTTCCTGGTGGCTTATAAGGCTGGGATTATTTCCAATCAACTGGCCAAGGAGATGACACTTAAGCTCTTCTTTGGTGGTATGAAAGCAGAAGCGTTCAATGCTTTTTGCGAACAGTTTGCCAAAGAGATCATTCCTTCGCTGGTGCGCAGCAAGGCGCTGACGGAAATAGACAAATTAAAGAAAGCTGGCGCCGAGGTGGTGATCGTTTCGGCATCTCCCGAAAACTGGCTGCAGCCCTGGTGCAGGGAGCACCAGGTAAAATTGCTGGGCACACAACTGGAAGTTAACAACGGTAAGATCACCGGTAAGATAAAGGGCAATAACTGCCACGGAGAAGAAAAGGTGCGCCGTATCAGGGAGGCCTATGACCTTACTGCCTGGAAAGAAGTATATTGCTATGGCGATACCAGCGGCGACAA
This sequence comes from Paraflavitalea soli, assembly GCF_003555545.1. Lineage (GTDB taxonomy): Bacteria > Bacteroidota > Bacteroidia > Chitinophagales > Chitinophagaceae > Paraflavitalea > Paraflavitalea soli. The sequence continues at coordinate 7,392,980 of NZ_CP032157.1, forward strand.
GCCCATGCTGGCCCTGGGCACGCATTCTTTTTACCAGCCATTCAGGTAAATTACTTATTATTAATTATTGATTATTGGCTGAGCCTTAAAACTGCTGCCTGGGAGTAACTTACTTCTTATACAACGGTAGGGCCAGGGCAATAATCAATAATCATTAATGAATAATCAATGCTGCAGCCGGAACTAAGTCAATTTCTTTCACAATATGCTCAGATCCCTGAGCCCGTATTAGTAGACTTTACCGCCAGCTTCAAAGAAAAGAAAATAGCCAGGAACAGTTTCTTACTCAAAGAAGGCCAGGTGTGCCGTTACTTTAGCTTCGTAAAAAGCGGTTGTCTGCGCCTGTATTATACTGGTGAAAAACAGGAGGTATCCGTATGGTTTGCATTCAGCAGCAATTCGGCCATCGAGATATCCAGCTATTTGAGTAATACTCCCTCCGCGTATGCCATCCAGGCCATTGAAGATAGTACCGTGTTGTACCTTCCCAAAGAAGACATGGAAGCCTTATGCGCCAAACATCCTGCCTTGCAGGAAATGATGAGAAGGTATTGGGAAGTGGCTGTGTTGAGCCTCCTTACCCGTTTTACTTCCCTTCAAAAAGATAGTGCAGAGAAAAGGTACAAAGACCTGCTGCTTCAAACGGAATACCTGCAAAAGATACCTCAGAAATACCTGGCATCCTTTATCGGCGTTACGCCCACCTCCCTTAGCAGGATAAGAAGAAAAGTAAAATAATTCCCGGAGCTATTAGTTATCCTGTGACAACTTATCGGAAAACAGATAGCTGTAGCTTTGGCTTCTAAACTGGTTCTATATGACAATTCAAAAACAACAATTAGTAGAAGCGGAGCACATTGCAGCGCAACTGTTTGGTGAGATTGAGAAGAGGCACCTTATCCAGCCAGGGAAAACAGAGAAACAACTGAACGATGAAGTCTTTCAACTGGCAGAAGAGCTGTTTGGTATCAAAAAGTACTGGCACAAAAGGATCGTAAGAAGTGGCCCCAATACCTTGCATCCCTATAATGAGAATCCGCCCAATCTTACGATTCAGGATGATGACATCCTCTTCTTTGATTTTGGTCCGATCGTAGAAGATTGGGAAGCCGATTTTGGAAGGACCTATGTGGTAGGCAATGATCCCTTTAAACGAAAACTGCAACAGGATGTGGAAACTGCCTGGCAGGAAGGGAAGGAGTGGTTTGGCCAGCAAACTACGTTGACCGGGGCCGATTATTTTTCATACGTAGAAGGCCTGGCCCGTAAATATGGCTGGGAATATGGTGGTGAGATCGCTGGCCACCTGATTGGGCAGTTTCCCCATGAAAGATTAGAGCCGGGCAACTATGGCTTGTATGTTCACCCGGGCAATCTCAATGATATGTTTCTGCCCGATGCCAATGGCAATAAGCGGAACTGGATACTGGAGATACATTTTGTGGATCGCCAAAGACAGATCGGTGGCTTTTTTGAACAGTTGTTAACCTAAACAACAGGTTAAGGGATCAGCCGGTGTTTCTGGATAATACCTTCCAGTTTTTGGTTGTTTTCCCATACTTCTTTATAGATCCAGGTATAATGATCCTGTTGCCAGAAACTGATCACCTGGAATGTTTTGAGTTCTCCTATCAATTGTACCAATGCCCTGTACTCCAGGTAGCAAATGAGTATATGGTACCAGGTGCTGGTGCTGTCACCGCTGCTTTGTGGCAAGGCTTCCGGCGGATGGGGGTACAATGCTTTAATTTCATTAAAAGCAGCCTTGCTGCCGGCCGCTGTATCGATGAACCAGTGAAGCTGTTCATGGATATAGGTGGCCAGTAACAATTCATCATCTCTCAGGTGCCGGGTATTGAGGGTCAATACAGGGTGACTATGCGGTACTACATTAAAGCCATTTTCAATATTGACTGTTTTGGTAAAGGTCCACTTCGATAGATCGTATACATTCATCAGCCTGATCAATTGTTCTTTGGTCTGGACCTCCCGGGGATGGTTGGTCTTCGCAACAATGTTGAGCGGGTAGTTGTTTTGCGCCTGCAGGCAGCAGGTAAGTAGTATAGCTAGCAGGGATACACCAGTGCGTTTGGTTGCTTTCATATTCGATGGCTATTTAACCAAACGAATATATTATTAATTCCGTAAAAAGAGCCAGGCCGCACTAAGCGGCCCGGCGTGGAAATCATCATTCATGGTGTGTTTCGCTCCAAAAAGCTCTTTAATCTATATTGGTTTGTATCAATCTGTGAAATCCGTTCTAATCTGCGTAATCAGCGATTATTTCTTTACGACCTTCCTGATCTCGTGCAGTTGATCGCCAATGGTTACTTCCAGCAGGTAAATGCCGGGTACCAGTTGCTTTACATTCATTACCGTGGTAATGAGCTCTTCTTTCTTCATATACTGTTTTTGCAATATGGCTTTGCCATCCATACTGAGGAGGCGCAGCTGCAACATGCCTTTGTGTTCATCATTGATCAGTACCGACATATTATCCACCACAGGATTGGGGAAATACTCCAGTCTGACTTTGGGCTGATTGTTTTCTATACGTACTAAAGTGGAATACAAGGTTGTTTGGCCGCTTGCATTCACCAGTTTCAACCGGTAGTACCAGACACCGCCATTATCCTGCTGATCGGTATAGGAATAGGTTTGTTGAAGCATGCTGTTGCCACCTGCGGCAACAATACCAATGGTGGTAAAGCTTTTTCCATCGGTACTGCGTTCTACCTCAAAATGATCGTTGTCCTGTTCCTGCGCTGTAGCCCATACCAGTTTCGTAGCGCCCGCATTATTATTTCCTTTAAAATAAGAAAGTCTGTTGGGGAGCATGGTAGCAGAAGAATATACCGCTACAATGTCCTGCGTGGTGGCTCCCTGCGCATCTGTGGTCTCCAATTGGAACTCATAAGTACCCAGCAGCAGGTTGGTAAGATCGGGATTGGCTACTGCATCATTGGAAAGCGAGAATACAGCAGGGCCTGATTTTTTGGTCCACTTGTACGTCAGGGCCGAACCATCCGGATCATAAGAGTCGCTGCCATGCAGGGTAGTGCTGGATATAGCCGTGTTGATATTGTCACCAGCTTCTGTTACCGGCGGTATATTGGAAGCTACGCCACTGGTTACTGAAATGGTGACCGACGTTTTTACAAAATCACCCCGGTCGTCCACTACTGTCAATTCAAATACATAGTTGCCGGCCGTGGTAAGACTATTTATCCTGGTCAATCCATTGGTAGAAACGGAAGTTACTATAGCACTGTTGGAGGGGCCTGAGGTTTGTTTCCATATATACCGTTCTATTTTACCATCCGCATCCGAAGAATGGGCGCCACTGAGGTAGGCATACCCTTTGGTAGCAGAGATGGTGAAGTTGGGACCTGCATTGGCAATCGGGCGCACATTCACCGGCTTGCTTTTATCTTTACCCAGCAGCCATTCGTATACATTGGGGTTTTGGTATCTGTATACCGTATCAAATGCCCTGTCCCACACACCATGGCCGCCATCGGGATACATGGTCATGTAGGCTTTTTCAGCGGCATTACAAGTAGTATTGATACCATTCACAATGGCGCTGGTACAGTTGGCTTGTGTGGTACCATCATTGATGGCATGGAATGCCCAGATGGGTAATTTGGCATCGGCCAGGTTACAATAATTATTGGTTTGACAGGTAGGGCAGCAGGGGGCAATCGCATTCAGCTGCCTGCCGTTTGACGGCTTTTCTCCGGGATAATCCCATACACCACCGCCACCAAGGCTAAGGCCTACCAGCGAAATACGATTGGTGTCGACATTCAGATTGGCCTTCGCATATTTGATCATTTCTTCGGTGTAGAAATTATACCACCAGCCGTAGTTCTTACTCAGCTGTGGTGATAATACCAGGAAGGTTTGCCATTTGCCATTCCAGAAAAAACGCATCTTATGCCCGGCCTTGATGTACTTGGGAATACCATTGACGGTTACCTTCGATAGTTCGGTAGTACCGTTGCCGCGCTCGTCCATACCGTGCATGAAGATGATGAGGGGATACTTTTCGCCGGTAGGATTGTAATCAACAGGTGTGTACTGGTAGAAGCCGATGAAAGTGCCATTCGCTGCTGTGAGACCTTTTGCTACCTGCTGGCCCGAAGCAAGTACAGACAGGAGAATGCCTGCCATGAGTAAAGTGGTTTTCATAGAGGATCGATTTTGGGTAAAGAACAAGGGGTTGATCTTACTATATAATGCCGACCATTACACAGTACCCCGATACGGATTAATGTACCTGCCCTAATTCAACAATTACTATACCATACGGGGCCAGGATGTGTTACTATTCGGGAAAACAACCAAAATCGAGGGGTTTTGCAGGGGCATCGTAAATCTCTCATAGGGAAGCTGGTAAAATCCTTGTCCGGAAAATAACATCCGGCCGCCTGTCATTTGACTTAGCGCAATTCATACATATAAGCGGTATTTATCATGATTGTCCATTTATCTTTGCGCCAGCATGACCAACTACAAACCCCGCACACATCGCATCGCCGCCTCCTGCTTCTTTTTTGTATGCGGGTTTGTATTTGCTACCTGGGCCTCGCGTATCCCTGCTATCAAAGACCAGTTCAACCTCAATGAAGCTGAACTGGGTGCAGTATTGTTCATGCTGCCGCTTGGCGCCCTGGTGGCGCTTCCCTTTGCAGGATGGGCAGTATCGGTGCTGGGCAGCAGGATCATGAACTTTGGAGCCGCCATTGCTTATGCACTGGTATTGTTGTGCATTGGATTCAGTAATACTATCTTTCTTTTGTCCACCGCTTTGTTCCTGTTTGGCTTTTGTGGCAATGTGCTCAATATTGCTATGAACACACAGGCCTTGCTGGTGCAGGAAGAAATGTATAATAAATCACTGCTCTCTTCCTTCCATGGTTTGTGGAGTATTGGTGCTATGACAGGCGCTGCACTGGGAGGTTATACCATGAAGACGGGCGCTACTACCATTCAACATTTCTTAATAGTAGCCATTGTGGTGACAACCCTTTCACTGGTATCGGTCTTTTACCTCATCAGGAAAGCCAGGCCGGCCGGTGAACAGAAGTTATTTGCCTGGCCCGACAAAATGCTTTGGCTATTGGGCGCTATCTGTTTTTGCTGCGCTATTTGTGAAGGCGCCATGGCTGATTGGAGTTCCTTATACTATAAACAGGTGTTGAATGACCTGAACCGGGTAAGTACCACCGGTTATATGGTCTTTGCCTGTATGATGGCCCTGGGAAGATTGATCGGTGATGCCATCATTGGCCGGCTAAGTTATAAAGGGGCGTTGATGCTCGATGGTATACTCATCACTACAGGTCTGCTAATGGCCACCTTGCTTGCTTATCCCATCACTGCTATTATTGGTTTTGGATTGATCGGTTTTGGTGTGGCTACGGTGATACCTATTGTATATAGCCTGAGCGCCAAAACTTCTACCATGAGCACCAGTGCGGCATTGGCCGCCGTGAGTACAGTAGGTTTCTCCGGTTTCCTGGTGGGGCCGCCCATGATTGGTTTTATTGCCCATCAAACAGGCCTGCGCATCGCACTGATGTTGCTGTCACTCCTTGGTATGATCATTTTATGGCTCTGCCGTAAAGTGAAAGTGTGAATGCCTCTCTCCTCATTAAATTTTTGTCCACGTTTTTTAATGCCCTTTTAACAACTGTTATAGCCCTGTTAAGTCTTCCTTTTCAATAAACCCTGGCACCTCTTTTTCCGTCTAATAGGCGTAAAAACAATGCAATGAAAAACATATTTTTAACGATTAGCGCGGCGGCGGTCATGGGATTGTTGGGCAGTTGTACTAAGGAACCGCTCAACAATATCAATGAAGACGAGAGCCGCATCTACATCACCAACTACGATAGCACAGCATCTTTTAGCGCGTATAAAACATTCAGTATAGTCGATTCTGTGTCGGTGATCAATAACAATCAACTGACGCAGAAAGCCATCACGGATTATGATGCAGCAGTGATCGCAGCAGTAAAAGCGAGGATGGGACAACAAGGATATACTTTGGTGAATAAAAGCCAGGACCCTGATCTGGGTATTAACGTCAGCAGAATTTATAATACCTCTACAGGCATTGTAAGTTATCCTGATTATTGGGGTGCTTATTATGGCTACTGGGATCCTTTCTATTGGGGTTATCCGGGTTATGGTTATGGATTTCCCGCTTACTATGGTACTTACCAGATCAGAGAAGGAGCGCTTTCTATTGATGCACTCGATCTGAAAGATGCAGGCGCCGATAAAAAGATCAAAGGTGTGTGGATGGGATTGGTACGCGGCTCCGGTGTTTTCCGCACGGCCAATGTACCTGGTCATATCAACAGCCTGTTTGATCAGTCCGGATATTTCAAAGCGAATCAATAATTCCCTGCACTTAAAAGATTATAACAATGAAAACTTCCTATAAAATAATAGCGGTGCTGATAGCAGGTCTTTTTACAGCAGGCGCCCTACACGCACAGGAGGGCCGGTTGAATCTTAATATCAATTATTCGATCAATACGCCCACGGGTGATTTTAAAGACTTCGTAAATAAAACATCTTATCGCAGCTGGGCTGCCAGTCTTTTATATGGGATCAATGATAAGTTGTCCGTAGGTTTTGGAACCGGGTTCCAGGATTTTTACCAGAAATACCCGCGCCAGGTGTATAAACTGGAAGGTGGCGGCGATATTTCGGCCGTGCTTTCCAACTCTGTTCAGGCCATTCCTTTATTGGCGCAGGTACAGTACAATTTCACGCCCGAAGCAAGAGTACAACCTTATGTGGGCGTAGGAGTAGGTGGTAACCTCATCCTCTATCGTCAATACCTGGGAGAGTTTGGCAGCAGTAAGAACAAGTTTGGTTTTGCCGCAAGGCCCGAAGCCGGTGTATTTGTTCCTTTCAGAAAGGGTGGTCCGGCGGGTATTACCCTGCGGGCCGACTACAATTACATGCCGGTCAATTACAATGATCTTCAGGGAATGGATAATTGGGGCGCCGGTATTGGCGTCAAATTCCCCTTACAATAGATTTTTAGGTGCTGAAAGTTTGATGAGAGGGCCCTGCCATTTATCGGCGGGGCCTCGTTTTTTATATACCAGAGGATTGATGTTTATTAATGCCCGTTAAGATCACAGGCAGCTCTGCTTTATTCGGGAGTTCCATTCACGATTGCCGACTGTCGATTGCCGTCCTAATTCAGTTGTGGGTCGATTGGGAAGTTGGCCATCATTTCATAGTCGCCGCCAAGATGTTTTAAGGCATCTTTCCAGATCTCATCGGTATTGCGGTGGAATACCAGTTTCTTGGTTGCTTCGGCGGTAAGCCAGGAGTTTTCTTTCAATTCGTCATTCAACTGGCCGCTGCCCCAGCCGGAATAGCCAATAAAGAAGCGGATCTTGGCCACATCGATCGATCCATCACGGATAAGATTGATAGCCGTTTCAAAATCACCGCCCCAGTAAATACCGTCCAGTACCTGGAAGGAGCCGGGGATCAGGGTGGGGTATTGGTGCAAAAAATGAATGGTGTCCATCTGAACGGGGCCGCCGTAGAAAACAGGCAATTTTAACTCATCCAGGTTATTCATTAACTCATTCAGCGTGTGCTCATAAGCCCGGTTTAGCACAAATCCAAAACTGCCTTCATCCTGGTGATCACAAAGGAATACAACGGTGCGCATGAAGTTAGGGTCTTTCAAAAAAGGCTCGGCTATCAACAGCGTCCCAGGTCCCGGTTTTATCATATTTCTAAATTAAGATTTATATACTGCTGGCAAAATGATTGTTTAAAAAATGGGATTCGTTAGGTAAAACTTCATAAGTTAGCGGTCAGGTACACAGCAGAATACGTGCTGGCGGAGCCAGCCGGAGGGCGGCAATGTGCTGTACCATGGTAAAACTTAGTTAAATCAAATCCGCCGAACCTGTATGGGTGGCGGTTCTGTAACCAGTTTATTAAATTTGCCGATTGTAAATTACCTGCAGGATAAATTGACGAAAACCAGGACTCGCGCTGTGACGGAGTAGTTGAGTAACAGGCAGGTAAATGGACGTGGCGTTAAAATCATATCAGTTGCAATTACGGAAAGTATTTCCTGTCATCATTGTATTGATCAGCTTATCGCTGATAGGAACCATTTATGTGCAGTACAACTGGCTGCAAACAATGCTGATAGATAAACAGGAAGAGTTCAAGTGGAAAATGACGCGTGGCATGGACGATGTGGGCAAACTGCTCATGGACCAGAAAGGAACCCTTCCCTCTTTGAAAAACTACCGCACCAAACCCAACTTTACCTGGCCTTCCGAACAGTTCCAGATGGAACTGATGAAGCCTCCCACCATTGCCCAGAAGTTCACCGAATTTGAAGTAAACGAAAAGTTGCGCAAGGCATTTGACAACCAGGGATTGCACAACCTGAAATTTGAATTTGCTATTACTTCCAATCTGAACCTGCTATCTTTTGAACTTAAATCCAAGGGATACCTCAAAGCTGAGGAAGATATCGATACCACCACGGGTAATAACATGATGTTTATTTACATCTTCCAGCCACCCAGCGGCAGTGACCTGGAAAACCTGGTGCCGGAAGAGATCATGTCGGTAATCGTACCGAACGTAAAAAAGATTATCCTGCAACAGATGAAATGGATGATCGTGGGTGCTGTGTTTTTTACCATCATGATCATTGCGGCCTTTTATGTGACTGTCACAGCCTTATTGCGCCAGAAAAAGCTGAGTGAGATCAAGAATGATTTCATCAATAACATGACGCATGAGTTTAAAACGCCCCTCGCCACCATATCGTTGGCGGTGGATGCCCTGCGTAATGACAAAGTATTGCAGGACCGCACCAAGATGGACTATTTCAGCAGTATCATCAAGGAAGAGAACAAGCGGATGAACAAGCATGTAGAAACCATTTTGCAGGCAGCGGTGATGGACAGGCAGGAACTGCAATTGAACAAGCAGCCCCTTCATGTGCACGACCTGATCCATGAGATCATGGACAACTATACCTTGCAACTGGAGGACAAGAATGGGTCGGCCGACCTGAACCTGAGCGCCCGCCAGGATTATATAGAAGCCGATCCGGTGCATTTCCGCAACCTGATCTCCAACCTTATCGACAATGCCGTTAAATATTCAAAGGATAACCTGGAGTTGAAAATAACCACGCACAGTACCAATAAGAATTTAGTGATCCGGGTAGAAGACAATGGTATTGGTATGAGCAAGGAAACCGTGCGCCGTATCTTCGAGAAATTCTACCGGGCCCACACCGGTAATATCCATAATGTAAAAGGGTTTGGCCTTGGCCTGAGCTATGTCAAAACCATCGTAGACGCCCACAATGGAAAGATCAAAGTGGAAAGCGTACTCGGTAGAGGTTCAGCCTTCACCCTCGAATTGCCACTGCTCAAAAAGAAAGCTGTTAGCGAAACAGCAGACATCCATCACCATAGCTAAGAAACCGGAATTCATGTTCCAGTGCATGCTTGTAAATGTTTTTCCATTTGGTTCCCACAAATGCTGCCACCAGCAATAGCAAGGTGGATTGGGGCTGATGGAAATTCGTTACCAGGGCTTTTGGAATGCGGATGGTATACCCCGGCGTAATTAATAATTGTGTGCGCGTGATGAGCCGTTCCCATTGTTGTTTTTTCATATACTGCAGCAGGGAGGTCAGTGCTTCCTGCACCGAAATATGGTCTGCCTTCAGTTCATAAGCGTCCCACTGGTGCACCGTCAGTTCTGCGGGAGCAATAGCAGGTGTGAGGATCGTTTTTACCCCCAGCCAGTAGAGGCTTTCTACCGTACGCAGGGAAGTGGTGCCTACCACGGTGATGAACCTGCCGGCATAATCAATGAGCTGTTGGATCAGGGTCGTGGGTATATCAATAAATTCCGCGTGCATATTGTGCCCTTCCATGTTTTCGCTTTTTACCGGCTGAAAGGTACCGGCCCCTACATGCAGGGTGACATAGCTGCGCCGGATATTTTTTGCCTGCATCCTTTCGAAGAGCGCTTCGGTAAAGTGTAGTCCGGCAGTGGGGGCAGCTACTGACCCTTCCGTGAGGGCATAGATGGTTTGGTAGCGGGTGGCATCTCCCGATTCGGCAGCCCGTTTGATATAGGGCGGCAGGGGGATCATGCCGGCTATGTGCAGTACTTCCGCAAAACTCAGGGAGGAGGGTGTCCAGGACAATTCAATGGCAAAGCTATCCTTTATTTTTTCCAGGTATTGGGCCTGTAGGACGATTGTTTTATCGCCGTGTGGGATCTTCTTTTCCAATAGCTGACCGGTTTTCCATTTGGAAGCGCCGCCGATCAGGCACATCCAGGTTACCCGTTCTTTTTGCGTCATGGCGGTGGTGATATCCGGATACCGGGGATGCGGTTCCAGGCAAAAGACCTCAATGGAAGCACCCGTTGGTTTCTGGAACAGTAACCTCGCTTCTACCACCCTGGTATTGTTGAACAGCAGCAACGAATCGGATGGCAGGTATTGATCGATGTGGCGATAGGTATCTTCGGTGATCTTGCCCTGGTTGTATATGAGCAGCTTTGAGCTGTCTCGCTCCGGCAGGGGATATTTGGCAATCCGCTCTTCCGGCAATTCATACGTAAAATCCTTAATGGCTAAACTCTTGGGATGCATATTGGGTACGGCATTGGGCCGTCATTTTTATCGCTTTGTTTTGGGTACTACTAATTTGAGGCCACTCCATTCTTCACTCACTGCACAAACCTTGATATCCACCAGGTCATGTTGAAGTGCATAATTCCGGATCACATCTTCTGTTACATCAGTCGGTATGCCTGCACTTTTCTTATACCAACTGACCCAGGTAATAACGGATGAGTTGCTTTTGTATACCGTTTTTAACTGTTGCATTTCTGTTTCGAATTGTTTTTTACTGGTCACAAACAGGTGGATCAGGTCGGGAATCTCTTTTTTTCCGGCCAGTTGTGCATGGATATCATGTGCCAATAATTCCATGTAGTTATCCGGCGCATGTATGAGCTGCACTTTCATGTTTTCCTTAATACCCAACTTTTGTAGAAGCGGGGTGCCTGAATAGCCTGCTGTTGCCATTGCGGGGGATTTTGTGGGAACTGGCCTGATGGGCTGTTTCCGCAAATTTACTGGCCAGCGGGCATATCATCCCCATCTCCGCCCAAAGAAGCCTTTTCCTCCTCTTTTCCGCCTTGATACCTCCTCGCTTTATCAGGTCTTCTTTAGGTCTACTTCAGGTAATCTTAGGAAAATTACCCATACAAAACCTTAAGAATACCCTAGGATGACCCTAAGATGATCCCAGGATACGAGGTACCATAGAGAACCTAAATAGGAGGAAGACCGAACACTTACGCAACAAACAGGAAGCGCCCAATTTTGGGGTAACAGCAACTGGACAAAGGAGAGAAAATCCAGGAAAACAGGCAATGCACATTCCGGGAGCGGTTTTCCACAGGATTTCCGCACCTATTCACAGCAAATGCACAGCAATCCTGGCTTCCACCAGGAACAGGGGGCTGTAACGAAGCCGTATGGCCGCTTATAGACAAATCAAGACCTGTGGAAAAAATAAAGTTTCCAAATCGACGTTAGAAAGTGGGAAAATGTGTTATTTTGTGGTAATTAAAATGGATACGGTGTTAAGTGATTAGAAATGAATGGGTTTATAGGCGAATACGAAGCAACTTTAGACGCAAAAGGTCGCTTCCTCTTGCCGGCGGGCTTTAAAAAGCAGTTGCCGGAAGAGGCCGGAAGCCAATTTGTTATCAACAGAGGGTTTGAAAAGTGTTTGACGCTGTATCCCATGAAAAGCTGGGACCCTATTTTCTCTGAATTGGGCAAATTGAATGATTTTGATCCCAAAGTTCGGGAATTCAGGAGATACTTTCTGAACGGGGCGACGGTATTGGAGCTGGATAGTGCGGGAAGATTGCTGGTGCCACCCAATTTGAAAGAACACGCCGGATTGGAAAAAGACATTGTGCTGGTGGCGGCTATGAACAAAATTGAGATCTGGGACAAGGATAAGTACCAAAAGTTCTTTGAATCTTTTTCACCCGAAGCTTTCAGTCAATTGGCGCAACAGGTGATGACAGCAGGCAGTCAGCCGGGAAATCAGCATTAAGCAAGATGAGTGACAATGAAAACCATAACGCTGAATCCGCTTCCTCCGCATCAGGCAACACGGACTATCATGTGCCGGTATTGTTGCAGGAAACGGTAGATGGGCTGAATGTACAACCAGATGGCATTTATGTGGATTGCACATTTGGTGGTGGCAGTCATTCCGGCGAAATTCTGAAACGGCTTGGTAAAAACGGGCAATTGCTGGCATTTGACCAGGATGCGGATGCAAAACGGAACGTACCGGATGATCCCCGGATCATTTTTGTACCGCACAATTTTCGTCACCTGCAAAGGTTCCTGCGTCTTCATAAGATCACGCAGGTGGATGGTGTGATGGCCGATCTTGGCGTAAGTAGTCACCAGTTTGATGAGGCCGACCGTGGTTTTTCTATTCGTTTTGAAGGTGATATGGATATGCGAATGGACAAGCGACAGGAGTTGACAGCCTTTGAAGTGGTAGATACTTATGACGAGCAACGATTGCACAAGATATTTGAGCAATACGGCGAAGTGACCAATTCCAAAACGTTGGCGCGGACCATCGTGCAGGTGCGTAATACCGTGTCGCTGAAAACAATTGCCAATTTTAAGCAGGCTGTGCAGGCAGTGGTGAAAGGGAATCCCAACAAGTACTTTGCCCAGGTATTTCAGGCATTGCGCATTGAAGTGAATGATGAATTGGGGGCTTTGAAAGAAATGCTGCAACAAATTCCTTCGCTATTAAAGCCTGGTGGCCGTGTGTCCATTATTACCTTTCATTCATTGGAAGACAGGATTGTAAAAAACTTTTTCCGGAAAGGTGATGTGGAAGAGGCAGAGAATGCCGATCCATTTGGACGCAACGTTCCCGAACCGCCACTGAAAGTAATTACCAAAAAACCAATTACTGCTGCACCGGAAGAGTTGAAACGCAATTCGCGTTCCAGAAGCGCCAAATTGCGCGTTGCGGAAAAGGTGTAGGCAGCCGGTCAATCACGAGTTCTTATCATCAAAATAAAGGGTATAATTTCCAATGTCTGTATGAAAACCGAGTGAACATTCAGCAATTTCATTAGCGGTTGAGCGGTGAGTAACTGTTCAGCCGCTAATCTTAACAACATGAGTGAAGAAAAAGAACAAGGAGTTGTAAAAGAAAAAGAACGCAAGCGGGAGCGGAGGCGGTTGTTCAGCTATCGCTGGATCGTGAAGAACATTCCGTATTTCCTGTTCCTGTCGGTGTTGGCAGTGGTGTATATATATAATGGACACTATGCGGATAAAACGATCCGCAATATCAATAAGGTGAGTAAGGAGTTGAAGGAAATGCAATATGAGTACAAGACGCTGAAGAGCGAGGTGATGTTCCGGAGCAAGCAAAGTGAGATGGCCAAAGCAGTAGAACCACTGGGGTTGAAAGAATTGGTTACTCCTCCGATCATATTGAGTGATTCAGTAAGTAATAAGCCCGTTGAGTAAAAGCAATAATCAATAATTATTAATTAATAATTACTGATTATTACGAAGGAGCCGCAAGCGCAACCATTAAAATAATCAGTCATTACATAGATAGCCTTTCCCTTTGGAAGTCAAACGCGATATATTATGGAGAGTGTACCTATGCTTTATCGGCATAGTGGTGTTTAGTGTGGTGATCCTGGGGCGGGCGGCATACATTCAACAGGTACAGGGAAAATTCTGGATAGAACAGGCAAAAGAGCAGCAACAACAGTTTGTGGAAATAGATGCTGAGCGGGGAACGATCTACAGTGAAGATGGCAGTATGCTCAGCACATCGATCCCGTTCTTTAATATATACATCGATTTCATGGCCGAAGGCCTCCGGGAAAAGAACGGAAAACGATTTAAGGATAACCTCGACTCGTTGTCCATGAGCCTGGCAGATTATTTTAAAGACCGGAATGCAGGTGAGTACAGGCAGCTTTTACAAAACGGGTACCGCAGGAAAGACCGGTACTTTCTTTTTAAGAAAAACCTTTCCTTTCAGCAGTACAGGGCTTTGCGTACGATGCCGCTGATCAAACAGGGCAGGGACAAAAGCGGGTTTATTCCCGAAGTGAAAGACAAACGCCTGAACCCCTTTGTATTGCTGGCCAACAGAACGATCGGATTGTCGAGGGAATATATAGATAGTGAGGGCAAGATCAAGAACACGAACGTAGGACTGGAGAAAACATACGATAGTATTCTGAAGGGTGAAAGTGGCAAGCGGTTGATGCGGAAAATAGCAGCGGGTGTATTTGTGCCGGTAGATGGTTCTGAAATAGAACCTCAGAACGGAAAGGACATCATCACCACGCTGGATGTGAACATACAGGACATTGCAGAGAATGCCTTGATGAAGGTGCTCACGGAAAATGAATGTGAATACGGTACCTGCCTGGTGATGGAAGTAAAGACAGGCAAGATCAAAGCGATCGCCAACCTGGGCCGGAGAACTGATGGCAGCTACTGGGAAGATATGAACTACGCCATCCGTGCTTCTGAACCGGGGTCTACTTTCAAACTGGCTACTATGCTGTCGCTGCTGGAAGACAAATACGTTTCGCTCGACCAGCGGGTAAACCTGGAAGGTGGCACCTGGAGTGTAAATGGCAGAACGGTGTACGATAGTGAGAATCATGGATATGATGTGTCGGTAAGAGAGGCTTTTGAAATGAGTTCGAATGTGGGCATGGCCAAGCTGGTGATGGCAAACTATTCCAAAAAGCCGGTGCAGTTTGTAGATCATCTGAAGCGGATGCGCTTTCACCAATACTCCGGTATTGACCTGCTGGGTGAAACAACACCCATCGTGAAAACGCCTAAGTCGAAGACCTGGAGCGCCACATCATTGCCCTGGATGAGTTTTGGATATGAAGTGCTGGTAAGTCCCCTGCAAACGTTGATGTTGTACAATGCCATCGCCAATGATGGCAAGATGATGAAACCTTACCTGGTGAATGCGGTGAAGGAAAATGGGCTGGTGGTAAAGGAGAATCATCCTGAGGTGCTGGAACAAGCTGTTTGCAATGAGCAAACGTTGAAATTGCTACAAGGGTTATTGAAAGGAGTGTGTACGGACCCGCATGGTACAGGGACAGCCCTGTTCAAAGGAGCACCTTATATCGTAGCTGGTAAAACAGGTACTTCCTTAATGGCGAATGGTAACCGCGGGTACGCCGATCATATTTACCAGTCGTCTTTTGCGGGTTATTTCCCGGCTGATAACCCACAATACAGTTGCATCGTGGTAGTGCGGAACAAACCATTTGCCCGCTTCTATTATGGCGCCAAAATAGCCGGACCGGTATTTAAGGAATTAGCGGATAAGCTGTACGCAGTGAATGCCGACAAGGATAAAAAAGTACAGCCCTATGTGGCTCCGAAGAAGGATAGCTCTTATTATTTATATGCAGGTGGCGCCGAAGAAATGCAGCAGGTGATGAATACCCTGCAGTGGAAATATAAGGACTCAGTAGGCGCGCATGAATGGACCCGGTTGTATTCGGTGAATTACTCACCGGTGCTCAACGGCCAGCCGGTAAGTAAAAAGAATATGCCCGATGTGCGGGGTATGGGATTGAAAGATGCTTTGTTCCTCCTGGAAAATATGCAGGCCAAAGTAGTGGTGAAGGGTAGAGGAAAAGTGAAAACGCAAAGCCTCGAACCGGGTGCGGCACTTATCAGGGATCAGCCCGTCACGATTGAATTGAATTAATCACACATATTGTTGATCGCACCTTTGGAGCAATAAAAGGGCATAAAGTTATATGGCAATTTTACAGGACATATTGTATAAGGTAAGGATCCGTTCCGTACATGGCAACCTGGCGGTGAAGGTGAAGGCCTTGCATATTGATTCCCGTAAAGTGGCTAAAGGTGATGTGTTCATTGCCATCAAAGGGGCCGCTGCCGATGGGCACCAGTTTATCGACAGCGTAGCAGAGAAAGGAGCGGTGGCGATCATTTGCGAAGAGATGCCGTCAACATTAAAGGAAGGCGTAACCTATGTGCAGGTGGAGAACAGTGGCGCCGCTGCCGGGTTTATGGCGCATAATTTTTACGGCCAGCCTTCTGAAAAAGTGAAGCTGGTAGGTGTTACAGGTACTAATGGTAAGACCACGATTGCCACTTTATTGTACAAGCTGTTTTCCGGCCTGGGTTATAAATGTGGATTGCTGAGTACGGTGCAAAACCATATTGGTAGTGAAATTGTACCTGCCACGCACACCACGCCCGATGCGATCAGCCTGAATGCGTTGCTGAAACAAATGGTAGAAGCCGGTTGTACGCATGTATTCATGGAAACGAGTTCACATGCGATCCACCAGCACCGGATAGCCGGGTTAAAATATGCCGGCGGCCTGTTTAGCAACATCACCCATGATCACCTGGACTATCACAAGACCTTTGACGAATATATACGGGTAAAGAAATCCTTTTTTGATGGTCTTAGTTCAGACGCCTTTGCGATCTCGAATGCAGACGACAAGCGAGGCCCGGTAATGCTGCAGAATACACAGGCGCATAAGTACTATTATAGCCTGCGTACGATGGCGGAGTTCAAAGGGAAGATATTGGAGAATGGATTGACGGGACTGGTGATGACGATCAATGACCAGGAAGTCCATTTCCGGCTGATCGGTGAGTTCAATGCCTATAACCTGCTGGCGGTATATGGCGCAGCCATCTGCCTGGGGGAAGACAAGTTTGAAGTATTGCGTGTGTTGAGTGAGCTCACAGGGGCTGAAGGCCGGTTTGATTACATCATATCGGTAAAAGATAAAGTGATCGGTATTGTGGATTATGCCCACACGCCGGATGCCCTGCTGAATGTGCTGGTAACGATCAAAGGACTGCGGAAAGGTCACGAGCAGGTGATCACGGTAGTAGGATGTGGCGGGGACCGCGACAAGACAAAGCGGCCGGTAATGGGAGAGGTAGCCTGCGAACACAGCGACCGGGTGATCTTTACCTCCGACAATCCACGCAGTGAGGACCCGGAACAGATACTCCGGGATATGGAGACGGGGTTGAATACGGCCGCCAAAAGAAAGTTTATCGCCATTGTAGATAGAAAGGAAGCGATCAAAACAGCGGTGAACCTGGCCGGTCCGGATGATATTGTGCTGATAGCAGGGAAGGGACATGAGAAATACCAGGAGATCAAAGGGGTGAAGCATCCTTTTGATGATAAACAGGTACTGACAGAGATATTTAAGTTATACGAAAGATAAAATTCACGGACGGTTCCCAATAGCTAAGAGTAAAAAAGAGCGGAAGAGTAGTTAAGAGACGACAAGAAGAGCAACGAACTGAAAAGAAAGAAAAGAAAGATCTGAGAAACCCTGAACGAAAGTAGCTTACCTCTTTCTCTCTTTCTGCTCTTTAACTCTTAGTCAAACAAGCCAACATGCTGTATTCTTTATTTGAGTGGTTCAAGGAAATGGGTGTAAAATTCCCGGGTAGTGCACTGTTTCAGTTCATTACCTCCCGGGTATTGATAGCGGTGATCCTGTCGCTGGTGATCTCAGCAGTGTTTGGCAAAAAGTTAATCAATTACCTGTTGAAAAAGCAGGTGGGAGAAACGGTTCGTGACCTGGGACTGGCTGGCGAGCAGCAGAAGAAGGGAACGCCTACTATGGGTGGGTTGATCATCATCCTGGCTATCCTGGTGCCTACGCTGTTGCTGGCGGATCTGCACAAAGCCTATATCCGGGTAATGATCTTTACCACGATCTGGCTGGGTATTGTAGGATTTATTGATGACTACCTCAAGCTAAGGGCGAAAAGGATCGCCCAGCAGCAAGGGGTGCCTTATAAAAAAGGTGATAAGGACGGATTGGCAGGATGGTTTAAGATACTGGGGCAGGTAGTACTGGGTATTGTGGTAGGAACGGTGCTGATGTTCAATGACCATACCAAGGTGTGGCGGGAATATACGGGTGTTGTAAAACCCGGTGATACCACGATCATCAAAAGAACGCTGGATGGCAAGACGCAATACTTTGTAGAGGCAAATGAGCCGATCACGACCATCCCTTTTGTGAAATCGCATGAGTTCAACTATTCAAAATTATTACCTGAAGCGGCCAGGGGGCTGACCTGGATATTGTATGTCATTGTGGTCATCTTTATTATAACGGCTGTTTCGAATGGCGCCAATATTACGGATGGGGTGGATGGACTGGCAGCTGGTGTAAGCGCCATTATAGGAGCTTGTCTGGGCATCTTTGCCTATGCCAGCGGTAACCTGCGGTTTGCGGAATACCTGAACATCATGTACATCCCCAACCTGGGTGAACTGTCGATATTCATCGGCGCCCTGATCGGGGCCTGTGTAGGCTTCCTTTGGTACAATGCCTATCCGGCGCAGGTGTTTATGGGCGATACGGGCAGTCTTACCCTGGGTGGTATCATTGCGGCCCTGGCCATCATTGTGCGCAAAGAGTTGCTGATACCGATATTCTGTGGCGTGTTCCTGGTGGAGATATTGAGTGTGACATTGCAGGTGAGTTATTTCAAATACACGAAAAAGAAGTATGGGGAGGGGCGACGGATATTCCTGATGAGCCCGTTGCACCACCACTACCAGAAGCTGGGGTACCATGAGGCGAAGATCGTGACGAGGTTTTGGATTGTGACCATCCTGTGTATCGTGTTTGCGATTGTGACCTTAAAGATCAGATAGGAAGTTTTTATAGTAGTAGTTATAGGTTTTGCCTCTGAGCAGTATGTCAAAAGTTCCTCTTACGAAAAACCAACATAGTAGTTAGTGTAGTTGGAGTAAAGTTCAAACTACCGAAAAACCCCCTTAATCCGCTTCGTGGATATTTCCATTGAATGCGCCGGCAGCATATGTCCGGTGAATGATCGTAAATGATTTTGGCAGATACATGAGCAAACGTTTGGTTATACTGGGAGCAGGAGAAAGTGGAGTTGGTGCGGCCATACTGGGCAAGCAGCAGGGATATGAAGTGTTTGTATCTGACGGAAAAGCCATCAAGGACAATTACCGGGAAGAACTGGAGTCGTATAACATTCCTTATGAGGCAGGCCAGCATACAGAAGATAAGATCCTGGATGCAGATGAAGTGATGAAGAGCCCGGGCATACCTGAGAAGAATGAATTGGTGAAAAAGATCAGAGAAAAAGGTATCCCCGTGATCAGTGAGATAGAGTTGGCTTACCGGCATAAGGGCAACAGCAAGATCATTGGTATTACGGGCAGTAACGGAAAGACCACTACCACAGCACTGGTGTATCATATCTGTAAAGTGGGCGGATTGGACGCAGGGCTGGTGGGCAATATTGGTTATTCTTTCGCCAAACAGGTGGCCCTGGACCCCAAGCCCCTGTACGTAGCAGAGATCAGCAGTTTTCAGTTGGACGATATACAGACTTTCAGACCGGACATCGCCATATTGACCAATATCACGGAAGACCATTTGGACCGCTATGATTACCAGTTCAGGAATTACATCAACAGTAAGTTCCGGATCGTGGAGAATCAAACAGAAAATGACTTTTTTATTTATTGTGAGGATGACCCTGTGACCATGCAGAACCTGGGGCATTTTACTATCAAATCTAACCCACTACCATTCACTATGAGCAGAGAAATTAACCGCGGCGCTTTTATTCAAAATGGGAAAATGACGATCGCAGCAAGTGATGAGAAGATACAGATGAGTATTTATGATTTTGCCCTGAAAGGGAAACACAATCAATATAACACCATGGCTGCAGGTATTGCCGGCTCAACGATCGGTATCCGCAAGGAAAAGATCCGTGATGCTGTACAGACGTTTGAAAGCCTTGAACACCGGATGGAACCCGTGTCTACGGTACGTGGGGTAACCTTTATCAACGACAGTAAAGCTACCAACGTCAACAGTACCTGGTATGCACTGGAAAGTATGGAAAAGCCAACCATACTGATCCTGGGTGGGGTAGACAAGGGGAATGATTATTCTTTGCTGAGTGAACTGGTAAAAGAAAAGGTAAAAGCGATCGTGTGCATGGGAACGGACAACCGGAAGATCCATGAAGCTTTTCAACACGAGGTAGCTGTAATGGTGAATACGGGCAGCGCCCGGGAAGCGGTACAAGCTGCTTTTCACCTGGCCAATAAAGGAGATATTGTATTGCTGAGCCCGGCTTGTGCCAGCTTCGACCTCTTTAAGAACTATGAAGACAGGGGCGAGCAATTTAAGCAGGCGGTGCGGGAATTGTAGGAGTGGGCGGCAGTCGGCAATCGGCAGTCGGCAATGTGTTTGCTTCGAGGGGAGGTGGCAGTTGGGAGGCTTTAGTTTCGATAGTGGAAGTGAATGGGCAATTGTGAATAGTGAATGGATGAGTATAAAAAAGAAATGAGCAACTCAAAAGATATACGTTTTGAAGAGATGGCTTCTATTGGTAGAAGCCCGGGGAGTCTTTTGAGCAGGACGAGAGGAGATAAAGTGATCTGGGCGATCGTATTGGTGCTGGCGCTGGTATCGATGCTGGTAGTATACAGTTCTACCGGCCTGCTGGCATACAAATACAATCGCGGCAATACAGAGATCTACCTGTTCAAACAGATCATGTTCATCATTGTGGGCATGGCGGTGATCTACTTTTCGCACCGGGTGAATTATTCTTTGTATTCAAGAGTGGCAAGAATATTGTTTTTGATATCGATCCCACTCCTGATATATACATTGTTTTTTGGTGTGAAGCTGAACGAGGGTAGCCGCTGGATAAGGCTACCGATCATCAACCTCACCTTCCAGACTTCCGACCTCGCCAAGCTGGCCTTGTTCATGTACTTAAGCAGGCTGTTGAGTAAGAAGCAGGATAAGATCAAGGATTTCAAACAAGGATTTATACCGGTGATGCTACCGGTTGTTGTCATTTGTATACTGATCGCACCGGCCAACCTGTCTACCGCTTTGCTGGTAGGCGCTACGAGTATGTTGCTGTTGTTCATTGGCCGGGTGAGTACGAAACATTTGATGATGACCATCGGCCTGCTGGCCATCCCGGTGGTGATACTGGTTACCATTGCGGTAGCCTATTATGATAAGGAGGAAGGCAAAACAAAAGACCTGCCGGCTGTACTGGAAGTAGGGCGTTTCCCTACCTGGATCAAGCGGGTACAAAACTTTGTATACGATAGCAAGGCTGGCGATAAAGATGAAAATTACCAGATCAACCAGTCCAAGATCGCCATTGCCAAAGGCGGCATGCTGGGACTGGGACCAGGGAATAGTGAGACGAGGAACTTCCTGCCACACCCTTATTCTGATTTCATCTTTGCGATCATTATTGAGGAGTATGGCATTATCGGCGGCGCCTTTATCATTTTGATCTACCTGTTGTTCCTGCTGCGCAGTATACGGGTATTCCGGAAATGTCCTTATGCCTTCGGTGCATTCCTGGCATTGGGGCTGAGCTTTACCCTGGTGATACAGGCATTGATCAATATGGCCGTAACGGTCAACCTGTTCCCGGTAACGGGGGTCACTTTGCCCCTGGTGAGTATGGGTGGTAGTTCATTTCTCTTTACCTGTCTTTCGATAGGTATTATCCTGAGTGTGGCGAGAAATGTAGAGCAGGCGGAAGGAAAGCTGGCGGAAGCTAATGCAGCAGCTAAAGCAGCAGCCGCTGAAGCGAAGGCCAAGGCTAAAGCGAAAGCAAAAGCGGCAGCGGAGGAGGATACAGAAGATGAGGAGGCGTGAGTGGTGAATGCGTTTGCTTCAATAGCAGATTTCTCACTGCGCTTCGCTTCGTTCGAAATGACAAAAAGGGAGAGACGTCAATGTGAAAAGGGAGAGATGTTAATGTGAAAAGGGAGAGACGTTAAATGTGAGAGGTGAAAATTGAGCCAGTTAAGATAGCATATAAAACAGATAAGAAGAACCTTGAATAAAAAGATCATCATAGCAGGCGGTGGAACCGGCGGGCATATTTTCCCGGCGATTGCCATTGCCAATGCCTTACGGAAGATGGACTCGTCCATCGATATCTTATTTATAGGTGCGAAAGGGAAGATGGAGATGGAGAAAGTACCGCAGGCGGGGTATCCTATTGAAGGGCTGGACATCGCCGGTTTCAACAGGAGTTCCTTGCTGAAGAATATCAGTCTGCCGATCAAACTGATCAGGAGCTTTTTCCAGGTGAGAAAGATCATTACCGATTTTATGCCCGATGCGGTGGTAGGTGTGGGAGGCTATTCCAGTTTCCCGGTGCTACGGTACGCACAGGCCAGGGGTATCCCTACTTTCATTCATGAGAGCAACTCCTTTGCGGGTAAATCCAATATGATGTTGGGCAAGAAAGCTACGCGTGTATTTGTAGCGGGTGATGGTATGGAGAAGTTCTTTCCGGCCGATAAGCTGATGATCACGGGCAACCCGGTACGCAGTACCATTGCTGCCAATGCCATTAGCCGGGCAAAAGGGATGGAGTTCTTTGGCCTGGACGGCGCTAAGAAAACAGTGTTGGCAACCGGCGGCAGCCTGGGGGCCAAAGGTATTAATGAGGCATTGGATGCAAACATCGATCTGTTTGTTAAGAACGATATTCAACTGATCTGGCAAACGGGCAAGCCTTATGTAGAAAGGGCGAGTGAAATAGCTGTGGAGAACAGGAATGTGTGGGCCAATAGTTTTATTACGCAAATGGAATATGCTTATGCAGCGGCCGATATTGTGATCTCCCGGTCGGGGGCCATGGCCATTGCAGAATTGTGTGTAGTGCAAAAGCCGGCGGTGCTGGTGCCTTTCCCTTTTGCAGCGGAAGACCACCAAACGGTGAATGCGCAGCACCTGGTAGATAAGCAAGCTGCTATAATGGTGCGGGACAGTGAAGCGAAGGAAAAGCTGGTGCGTACGGTGGTGGCGCTGGCCAAGGACGAGCAACAACAGGCACAGCTGAAAGCGAATATCGGGAAGCTGGCGGTTACGAATGCTGATGAGGTAATTGCGCGGGAGATATTGAAGGTAGTTAATGAAAACGTGAAGAAGGCATAGAGGCAACAAGGCATCGAGGCAAAAAGGCAACGAGTGGAATAGCAAGATTGCATGTTATGATCGAATTTAAAGATATACAGAAGGTTTACTTTATCGGGATAGGTGGTATCGGCATGAGTGCGCTGGCGCGGTATTTTAAGTTTCATGGCCGGGACGTAAGTGGATATGATAAAACGGAAACCCCGCTCACGAAGAAACTGGTGGAAGAAGGAATACCGGTGCATTA
Source organism: Paraflavitalea soli (assembly GCF_003555545.1). Classification (GTDB taxonomy): domain Bacteria; phylum Bacteroidota; class Bacteroidia; order Chitinophagales; family Chitinophagaceae; genus Paraflavitalea; species Paraflavitalea soli. The sequence continues at coordinate 7,416,384 of NZ_CP032157.1, forward strand.
TGAAGAAGACCTGGCGCAAGCGCCCAAAGATGCACAGCTGATCGTATTTACGCCGGCTGTACCCAAGGCGCACCAGGAGCTGGTATATTATCAACAGCATAATTACCCGCTGCTGAAACGGAGCGAAGTGCTGGGATTGATCACCAATAGTTCTTTTAATATCTGTGTAGCAGGCACGCATGGCAAAACAACGGTGAGTACGATGACGGCGCACCTGCTGCGGCACAGTGGTTATGGTTGCAATGCATTCCTGGGTGGTATTGCTGTGAATTATAACAGTAACTACTGGAGCAATGAACGGAATGTATGTGTGGTGGAAGCAGATGAATACGACCGGAGTTTCCTGCGCCTGAGTCCGGATATCGCGGTGATCACTTCTATGGATGCCGATCACCTGGACATATATGGTACGCCGGCAGCCATGGAAGAAGCCTTTATAGAGTTCTCCGGGAAGGTGAAGCCAGGAGGATTGTTGCTGAGCAAGTATGGTTTGCCCAGGTCGGGCGATCTGAAGACCGCCAACCACCTGCAATACAGTTTGCAGGATAACCGGGCGGATGTGTATACTACCAATATCCGCAACCAGTATGGAAGCTACACGTTTGATGTGGTGATGAAGGATTGGACGCTGGAAAATGTGGTGTTGAATATGGGCGGGCTGCACAATATTGAAAATGTGGTGGTGGCCATTACGGTGGCGCATCAATTAGGAATAGAAGACGGCAAGATCAAAGCAGCAGTAGCTGACTTTAAAGGGGTGAAGCGGCGTTTTGAATACATCGTGAAGAAACCGGCGGTAGCGGAAGCAGGTAAAAGTGCGGTGGTATTTGTAGATGATTACGCGCATCACCCGGAAGAGTTGAGGGCATTGATCACGGGAGCCAAAAACCTGTTTCCGGATATGCATTGCACGGTGGTGTTTCAGCCGCACCTGTTTAGCAGGACAAGGGATTTTGCAGATGCGTTTGCGGCTACGCTGGACATGGCAGATGAAGTGATCTTACTGCCTATCTACCCGGCCCGGGAATTACCGATGGAAGGGGTGACCAGTGAGATGCTGCTGGAACGCATGAAAAATGAGCACAGGCAATTGTTGAGTAAAGAGGAATTGTTGAAATGGGTGGAAGGAAGGGATATAGTGTTTCGTGAGAATAAGGACCAACAGGATAAGCGCAGCGGCGGGTGGTTATTGGTTACAGCAGGGGCGGGTGATATCGATGCATTGGTTCAGCCCATCAGAAAGATCATTGAGCAAAAGTATTAGTTATAGGGTGCCCATTGGGTGGCACAGTGAATTGTACCATGAAATTGAACCGTCATATCAGGAAGATGTTGTTTGTGGGCCTCTGGTGTATCATCGGGGGTGGTGTGATGGTATTGCTGGTGGCGGCTATCAGGAACCGGAAGGACAAGACCTGTGCGGGTTATGAGATCAGCATGGCTGGTGGTAATGGACAATGGTTCATGAACAAGAAAGAAGTGGTGGACATCCTGACGGACAAGGGCACTGTTGCCCTGAAAGGGAGGTCGCTGAAACGTTTTGACCTGCGAGCGATGGAAGAGCGCTTGCAAAAGAATGTATGGATCAGGGATGCGGAATTGTTCTTTGATAATAACCAGGTGCTGCAGGTAAAGATTGCAGAGCGGGACCCGATCGCGCGCATTTTTACTGCGATGGGCAACAGTTTTTACATCGACAGCAGTTGCGAAAGGCTTCCCTTATCGGATAAGGTATCGGCCAAACTGCCGGTGTTTACGGGGTTTCCCAGTGAGAAAGCAAGAGTGGGTAAGGCGGATAGTCTTTTGCTACACCATATAAAACAGGTAAGTCTTTTTATTCAGCATGATCCTTTCTGGATGGCGCAAATAGCGCAGACAGATATTCAGCCGGATAGAAAGTTTGAAATGATACCGATGGTAGGTAACCATGTGATCGAGTTTGGCGATGGTACGGACTTTGATAAGAAGTTCGCACGACTGCTCCAGTTCTATCGCCTGGTATTGAGTAAAACGGGGATGGATGTTTATGACCGATTGAATGTTCAATATGACCGGCAGGTGATTGGCGTAAAGAAAGGCACTTATGTAGCGAGGGTTGATTCGGTGCAGGCAGCCAGGAGTGCGCAAGCGCTGATAGCCTCGGCACAAAAAGCGATGGCGGATACTGCCAGCAGGCAGCAGGAAGCACGATCGCAGGAAATGTTGTCTTCGGTGAATAACTCACCAGCTAAGAGTTCAGCAACAACGGAAAAACCACCCATACCCGTGTCGACAGCCCTGAAGCGAACGAGCAACTCCCCTAAAAATTCTCCTGTGAAAGACCGATCCTATGAAACCTTGAAGAAGCCAGTGAAGAAAGTGGCTCCTCCGGCGAAGAAGGCGCCTCCTCCGTCGAAGAAGCCGACACCGAAGGCGGTGATGCCGAAGAAGAAGACATAGAATACAGAATTTAGAATACAGAATACAGAAGGAAATACAGATTTGGGCATTCTGGAGGAGAATAAGGGATAAGTGAGAGGAGAGAATGCGGCGTTCAGAAGAAAACCATTAAACGAAAGAGCACCTAATCAATATACCACAACAACAACTAAAAACAGGATAGCATGAACAACGAGCAACAACCCATCATTGTCGGACTGGACATTGGTACGACAAAGATCGCAGCGATTGCCGGCCGGAAGAACGAATTCGGCAAACTGGAGATCATTGGATTTGGCCGTGCCAATTCCAATGGCGTGAAGCATGGACAGGTATTGAACATTGATGAAACGATCAAGGCCATCCAGATGGCTTTGGACAATTGCTATACTTCCAACCCCAACCTGGAGATCAGTGAGGTGTATGTAGGTATTGCAGGTCATCATATCAAGAGCCTTCAAACCCGTGGTGATATCGTGCGTCACCAAACCGATGAAGAAATTACCCAGCGTGAAATAGATCAGTTGATCGCTGATCAATACAAGACCTATATCCCTGCCGGCGATCAGATCATTGATGTGATACCCCAGGAGTTTACGGTAGATAATTTCCAGAATATCCCCAACCCGATCGGGTATGGTGGCGTGAAAGTGGGCGCCAATTTCCACATCATTACAGGCGATAAAAATGCGATCCGCAATATCAGCCGTTCTGTAGAGAAAAGTGGCCTGGTGACCAAGGACCTCGTATTGCAACCGCTGGCTTCTGCCGCCGCTGTAATGGGCCATGAAGACCTGGAAGCAGGTGTGGCCATTGTAGACATCGGTGGTGGTACTACAGACCTGGCGGTGTTTTACGAAGGCATCCTGAAGCATACGGCGGTGATCCCCTTCGGTGGAGAAAATATTACCAATGATATCAAAACGGGATTGGGTGTATTGAAGACGCAGGCAGAGCAGATGAAAGTGCAGTTTGGTAGTGCGCTGGCTAACGAAGCCCGCGGCAATGCCTTCATTACGATCCCGGGTCTGCGTGGTATGCCAGCAAAAGAGATCAGCGTGAAGAACCTGGCCAATATCATCCAGGCACGTATGAGTGAGATCATGGATTTTGTAACGTATCACCTGAAGCAGGTAGGACTGGACAATCGTATGTTGAATGGCGGAGTGGTGTTGACAGGTGGTGGTTCACAACTGAAGCACCTGATACAGCTTACTGAATATGTAACGGGCCTCAATGCACGGATCGGTTTCCCTACGGAGCACTTGGCTGGCGGACATATTGAAGAGCTGGCCAAGCCAACGTATGCTACCTGTATTGGTTTGATCCTGAAAGGATACAGTGATTATGAGCATAACCGCAAACAGTTTGAGCACCGCTTCCGGAAAGTAGAAGTGCCCGAGGCGTTGAAGAAGACTGCCGAAATGGAAGCTGAAGAAACACTTGTAACAGCCGAAGAAACACAAATGGAAAAAGTGAAGAACAGGAAAGGCATTAAGGATTTCTGGGGCAAGTTCAAGGATGGCATTATTGACCTGTTCAAGGAAGAAGAAGATCACGCGTTGTAGGGCAAGAATACAGAATGCAGAATACAGAAGTAGAATACAGCAGGCAGGATTTATAATACAGAATTCATAGAACTGGAAATATTGCATTCAGCATGGAGTGATTAGTATTTAGCATAAAGGATCTAACCTATTGAAAAATTGGAGTGGTTTTGGTATTGATTATGGTTCCTTGATTATTTACTAACCTGTTATTTTTAATAGTCTCCAGATGGGCTTTCAGGAGAGCGAGGCCTGGTGAGACATAAATAGAAAGCTATGATTCACTTTGATTTACCGAAGGAAAAATCATCTATCATCAAGGTCATTGGTGTAGGTGGTGGTGGAAGTAATGCAGTTAATCACATGTTCAGTCAGCAGATTGATGGTGTTAACTTCATTATATGTAATACAGATGCGCAGGCGATTGCCACGAGCAAAGTACCCAATAAGGTACAATTAGGACCGCACCTGACCCAGGGACTGGGTGCAGGGGCCAATCCTGATATTGGTCGTCAGGCTACGGAAGAGAGCCTGGAAGAGATCAGGCGCATACTGGAGGTAAATACCAAGATGGCATTTATTACAGCTGGCATGGGCGGTGGCACCGGAACGGGTGGCGCTCCCATCATTTCCAAGATATGTAAGGACCTGGGTATCCTGACGGTGGGTATTGTAACGACGCCTTTCTCCTATGAGGGAAAGAAACGCCAGTTGCAGGCCGAAGAAGGTATCCGGATACTGAAACAATATGTAGATACGCTGCTGGTGATCAGCAATGACAAATTGCGCCACCAGTTTGGTAACCTGAAGATGAAAGAGGCTTTTGCGAAAGCCGATAACGTATTGGCCACTGCTGCCAAATGTATCACGGATGTGATCAACAGCACCGGTCAGATCAACGTGGACTTTGCGGACGTATGTACCGTAATGCGTAATGGCGGTGTGGCTATATTGGGCAACGCCTCTGTAGGTGGCGAAGGCAGGGCACAACGTGCTATTGAGGAAGCGATGAACTCACCGCTGCTGAACGACAATGAGATCAGTGGCGCTAAATGGATACTGATCAACATCAATTCGGCTGAAGGGGAACATGAGTTTACGATGGATGAAGTAGACATCATTCAGAATTACCTGCTGAGCTCTGCGGGTGAAGGAACGGATGTGATACTGGGTATGGGCTATGATAATACGCTGGGTGATCAGATCGGTATTACGCTCATCGCGACGGGTTTTGAGTACAAGGACCCTTTTTCCAAAAAGGAAGAGAAGAAGCCAGCGCCGAAAAAGGAAGAGAAGATCGTATTGTCTTTAAATACCCAGCCGGAACCTAAGACCACCCTGGTAAAGGAAGCAGCTAAGCCTGCCCCGGAAGCCAAAAAAGAGAAGCCGGTGGTAGCAGAACCTCCTATTAAAGAGGAACTGGCGCCCAAACTGGTCGATACGGAAGCTATTCCTAATTTCACACCACTGGTTCTTTTTACGAACGAAGACGATCGTAAAAATACTGTGGACAAAAAGGAAACGGAGGAAAAGATTGAATGGGTACTTTCGCAACCATCCAAACCTGCCGAAACTCCCGCAAACGTATCCAACCAGTCAACACAAGCCACTCAACCAAGTAAAAATAATTCTTCGACGTCTGCAGCGTCCGGAGGATACCTGGCCAGGCCTACCAATATTTATGCAGAACCAAAGACAAATGAATCCATTCCCGATCATTCTGTGAAGGAACCAGTCTTGCATACGAATGCAAAAACATCCCAGGAAGATGAATCTTCCAACGACATGCAACTCGTATTCAAAGATGACATTCCAGCGGCGGAGGAGCCTCGGGCCCATCAAGCTCACCCAATTGTTATAGCTAATGATGCCCCTGTTGAGGAGTCCCAATCCGGGAACGAAGCAGAGGAACAAAAGCGCCGGGCAGCTGAGCGGATACAGAAATTACGTAATCTGTCATTCAATATCAATGCTGCCGATCCTAACAATGAGTTTGAAACTGTGCCGGCTTACATCCGCCGCAATTTGGAATTGTACAACACCATCACCAATGTAGAAAGTTTCTACAGTAACGTTGAAGTTAAAGCAGACGAAAATAATAACGGGCAGATCACTACCATCAACACATTCCTGGATGGTAAGAATCCCGACTAACATAGTTCTGTACCTCAAGTCCCTGCAAAAATTAAGTCTATTTAAAAATGCAGCGATTGTTGTTTTTAGTTGTTTCCCTCCTGATTCCTCAGGAGGGATTTTTTTATTTGACAACAACAACTTAACTTAATGATATGTCCAGTCTTCTAATAAATATTGCTGTCATAATATTTACAGTCCTTATTACCATATTCACGCTAACATATGATACTAAGACTGACGGCAAGTTAAATGGTTATGGTTGGTGCGCCCTTGTATTCTGTATTTTAGTTGTGGGCCTTTCGATTTATTCTACTATTGATAAAGAAATTACGGACAATGATAGATTTAGCTATAATATAAAGAAATTAGATACTATTATAGGAAAAGCCGATACTACTTTTCTGAAAATAGATTCTTCAACAAGCTTACAATATTCACTACAAGACTCAACTAGGAAAATTGATTCAATTGTAACAAGCCAGCTTCTTTCCCAAGAAATATTAAAGCAAGGAACCCGTAAACTACTCGACTCTACACGTAATATTAGCAGAAGGACTAAAGATATTGTTATTACATCGGGAAATATTCTGGCAAGTACAATTCTTCAATTAAAAAATGCTGAAGCAGAATTTAATCCGGTTTATCCATTTCATATTTATGTGAGTTACTCACTCTCATTTACAGAAAAATCTGTTTCAAAACTTGTGGATTCCTTACTTAACCTTAAGCGAAAAAAGGAAGAAAATATTTCTCAAGAGTTTAGAAGTGTTTCTTTTGAGATAGATATACAAAAGAGAGTTACTAATTTATCTATTAAGAATTATGAAAGCTATTTTGGTAATATAAAAGAATTGTATTCTTTAGATAAAGCTTTTCAATTGGGATTTATCCGAACTGAAGATGTGGGAGATATTAAACAAATGCCCAGATTTGATAAATCAATCTTGGTTTGTGAAGCTTTATTTCGCAAAAGCGAAGTAAATCATTCTGCCAAGAAAAAGATATCTAGGTTAAAGGTTGATTTTCAAAAGCAAGAGATAATGTTTAATGTTTATTATACTGAACTATATACTTTTTCTTATTTTGATAAGTCAAATAAGTTTTTTGGAGTTAAGGATTTGTTCAATAGTTATATGTGGATTACTAAGGTAGGCATAAGCGATTGTAAATTAAATGCGGTGTCTTTGTATTTAGGTAACCAGTATAATTGGCCAGTCTATATTAATATGGACGAGTCAGCAAAGTATAATTCAAAATGGAATAATTATCTAATTCATAAAATGCAGGATTTTGAGTTATTTCCTAAGGGTTATTCTATCCAGGATGATTATAAAATATTATATTACGATAGCAGTACTCAAAGCCTTGGCCTACCCTTTCCAGATGAAAATTGATGTTCAAGTATAAATTTTAGGTATTTACTATTAGAGAAGATTATGGCAACCATTCTCATTACCGGCGGAACAGGACTGGTAGGAAAAGCGCTCGCGCCCTTAGTGATCAGCAAAGGACACCAGGTTATTATTCTTTCCCGGGGGCAGGCTGCTGCGGGTAAAGAAGGTGTTTCGGTAGCACACTGGAATCCGGAGAAACAGGAGATCGACATAGCAGCTGTACAACAAGCTGATTACATCATTAACCTGGCCGGCGCGGGTGTTGCTGATAAACGATGGACGAAAAAGAGAAAGCAGGTGATCATCGATAGCCGGGTGCAAAGTGGGCAGTTGCTGGTAAAAGCGCTGAAGGAAAACAGCAACCAGGTAAAAGCAGTGATCAGTGCCTCGGGTATAGGCTGGTATGGTGATGATATAAAACGTGCCCGTGGTAAAAAGGCCTTTACTGAAGATGATCCGGCAGACAATGAATTCCTGGGTATTACCTGTCAGCAATGGGAATCAAGTGTAGACGGGGTACAGGAAGCGCTGGGTAAAAGGTTGGTGAAGTTCCGGATAGGGGTGGCGCTGAGTAAAGAAGGCGGGGCGATGAAGGAGTTTAAGAAGCCGGTACGCTTTGGCGTGGCTGCCATATTGGGCAGCGGCAAACAGGTACTGAGCTGGATACATATCGATGACCTGGCACGCCTGTTCCTGTATGCGATCGAAAACGAACAATTGCAGGGTGTGTACAATGCGGTAGCCTCGCAACCGGTGACGAATAAGAACTTTACACAAATGCTGGCTGAGAAGATCAAAGGCCGGTTCTATATTCCCTTTTATATTCCTTCCTTTCTATTGAAGATCGCAGTAGGCGGCCTGAGTGTGGAAGTGCTGAAAAGCGCCACGGTAAGCAATAGTAAGATCAGCAATACAGGATTTCAATTCCTGTATCCTACGATTGAGGCTGCGTTGAATGATCTCACGAAAGCGTGATCAGAGATCGTCTGTTTCGAATTTGCGGCTGATGAAGAAGACATAAAGCGCGATGTACACCAGGGCTACTATCAACAGGGCGGTGAAATTGGGCGCTTTGATGATCTGCCGCTGCACGTTCTCAAACAAAGGAAAAGGTATCAGGTTGTCGGTAGACTCCAAAGGAAGATACCGGCCACTAAAATCGAGGTAACGGTTCATCAGTGCGCTAATCAGGTTCTCCAGCACCAGCGGATAGAGGAAGAAGATACCGATGGCCAGTCCGCCCCGTTTGAACAGGAGGGCAAACAATAAGGCCACCAGGGAATAACTCAACGCCTGGATAAAGAAATAAAAGACCTTAATGCTCTTTTCGGTTGTGAATGGTTCTCCTTGTAAAAAGCCAAAGGACAAAGCGGTAAGTGTTACCAAAATGGTGGAGAAGAGAGCTCCGATAAGCGCCAGCATTATCTTTGTAGAAATAAATTCCCGGCGGTTCCAGCCATCAATTACATTCTGGCGGTGGGTCTTAAAGCTGTATTCATTGGTAACAGAAATAATCATGAGTAAGCCGGGCAGCAATAAAAGAAAAGAACTGATGTAGGTGGTGGTATGCCACACATTGGGAAAGGCGAATGGAGGCCCGCCGATGAAAAGCTGCACCACGCCTTTTGCCTGTTTCTCCTCAAATATGGCCTGCTGAATACGGTATACGATATAGTTTGCACCAAATATGCTCACCACATACAGGATGGACAGGATCCAGAAGGTACGGTAGTTCTTCAACTTCATCCATTCTATTGATAATCGTTGCAGCATGGCTATTTGTTGTTTTGGGTGAGTTCAAAGAATTTGGCTTCGAGGCTCTTTTTGCGCAGGCGAAGGTGGTTGAGGGTAACGCCTTTGTTGAAGCAGTATTGGTTAACGGCTTCCAGGTTGGCAGTGCCAGGGGGAAAGGAGACTTCCACATGCACCTCATTCATTTTTACCTTGGCGGTTCCGGGATAGGTCTGCAGCACAGAAAGCAGCTGTTGTACATCAGCAGCACCTGTCTCTACAATATCTTCCTGCACCAGTATTTCATCAACGTGCCCATGGGTAATGAGCGTACCCTTCTGCATAATAGCCACGTGGGTACATACTTTCTCTACTTCATCGAGCAGGTGGCTGGCCATGATGATGGTCTTGCCTTGCTTGTTCAGTTTTTTGATCAGCTCCCTTGTTTCTGCAATACCTACGGGATCGAGGCCATTGGTGGGTTCGTCGAAGATCATCACCTCGGGGCTGCCCAACATACAGGAAGCCAGGGCCAGCCTTTGTTTCATACCCAGGGAGTAGGTGCTGAATTTAGACAGCTTGCGTTGATCGAGACTCACCATTTGTAGTACGCGGTCAATATCTTCCTTGCCGTGGCCTTTGATGGCGGCGGCAATCTCGAGGTTCTGAACGGCATTGAGGTAATGGTAGAAGTTGGGTGTTTCGAGAAAGGTGCCGATCTGCTTGCGGTGTTCGCGGGTGGGCGTTTCATCGAAGAGCTTAACGGTGCCTGAGGTGGCACGCAGGATGTCTACGATGATACCGAGCAAAGTGGTCTTGCCGCTTCCATTGGGTCCCAAAATCCCAAATACCGATCCTTTGGGAACTGTGAAGGAAATCCCTTTGAGTGCCTGGATAGTGCCATAGTTCTTATGAAGATTTTCGACGGTGAGAATGGCCATGTAAGGACGTTTATGCTATAAAGATGGTGTTTTCTTTTTACTGTTGAAAGTTATTCGGGAACATGTTTTTCGTGGTACATACTGGAAAATTCTCCTACTGTGGCCATGCCCTGCTGGTTGAAGTCGAGCTTGTGCAGTTTGAGGGCCTCTATATCGACGGGAAGTACTTTACGGTATTTTGGATCGAGGGTGCCGCCATCCTGTCCCGGCAATGCGGTGGGGGAGTATTGGAAAGGAGGATCAACAATGGTACCCCTGGGGTGCATGATGCAGGGAATGCCGCCGCCGCGGATATCCAGGTTCTTAGGGTGCACCAGCCCGAGGGTATGCCCATACTCGTGGGCGGCGGTAGTAGGTGTTTGTAACAGGTTGGCCAGTTTAAAATAGCCGGTATTGCATCCTATTTGATCTACAAAGGAAATATTGCCGGTGATGTATTCTTCTACGCGAAAATAGTTGAGCCGTGGCTGGTCGTTGTACCACACTTTTTCGGGATCGAGGTCGGGCGCATAGATACCTTCTATTTGAAACCTGATCCTGTAATCCTGGTGTTTGAGGTGGATGATGGCCTGGGGTTCATTCCAGCATTGGCTGATGTCGTCCGCGATCTTGATGGATAGCTCAGGGGAAGCGGCCTCTCCGTAAAAGTAGAAAACGGAATGGATGATGAGTTCTGATGATGATCTATTGAGTTCGGCTTCGCCCATAGGAACAAGATAGCAAAAAAAGAGCGCAACCGTGATGGTTGCGCCCTGGGCTTTCTCATGTGACCCTTTTGTATCAGTGAACGTATAACAGACTGTTAGTTGCGTACGGGCTTTCCGCCTTTGAGTACGCTTTGTATCCTTTCGAGTGTTTTCTTTTCTCCGCACAGACTCAGGAAGGCTTCTCTTTCCAGGTCGAGGAGGTATTGTTCTGAAACGGCCGATTGTTCGCTCAGGTCGCCACCGCACATTACCCAGGCCAGTTTTTTTGCGACTACCACATCGTGATCGGTAGCATAACCAGCTCTCCACATGCCGTTGATACCGGCATATAAGGCGCCGAGTGCTGAACGGCCCAGTACTTTTACGTCGGTACGTTGTACGGGTGTTATATAGCCACTATCATAGATTTCCAAAACACTTTTTTTAGCTTCTGCTATTCGGCGGCCCTGGTTTAAAATTACTTCATCATGGCCTTTACGCAGGATGCCGAGGTCAAAGGCTTCGGCAGCAGAAGTGGCTACTTTGGCAGTAGCAATCGTGAGAAAGCGGTTTTTCAGGGTAATGGTCTCTGGTTCGTCTTCATGCATTTCATCGGCAGCGCGCAAAGCAAATTCTTTGGTACCACCGCCGCCGGGTATAAGACCTACACCCAGTTCCACCAGTCCGATATACGTTTCAGCAGCCGGGCATACCTTATCGGCGTGGAGGCTTAATTCGCAGGCGCCTCCCAAAGACAGGGCATGTGGCGCTACTACTACCGGTACTCCGGAATAACGTGCCCGCATCATCGTGTTCTGGAAGAGGCGGATGGCCATATCCAGCTCGTCATATTCCTGTTCGATGGCCAGCATGAAGATCATGCCTACATTGGCGCCAGCGCTGAAGTTAGCACCTTCATTGGCAATCACCAAACCCTTGTAGTTATTTTCTGCGAGGGCAATGGATTTCTGGATACCTTCCAATACTTCACCGCCGATACTGCCCATCTTGGTATACCATTCCAGGCCAATCACATCATCGCCCAGGTGGTAGGTACGGCAGGAACTGTTCTTCCACACGGTTTGGTTTTCGAAGTTCTTCATCACGATGAAGGCTTCGCCACCGGGCAGGGGCGTGTATGACTTAGACGGTATATCATAGTAGAGCTTTTGGCCGTTCTCCACTTTATAAAAAGTTTTAATACCAGCGGCCAGCATTTCCTGCACCCAGGGAGCGGCGGCATAACCTGCCTCCTGCATCTTGTTCACGGTGCCTTCCACCCCCAGTACATCCCAGCTTTCGAAGGCGCCAATCTCCCAGCCAAAGCCGGCCATCATGGCATCATCTACGCGGTATATTTCATTGCTGATCTCGGGAATGCGATGGGATATATAGGAGAACAGACCATAATGGAAATGACGGTAAAAGTCGCCCGCCTTGTCCATGCCGGTGCATACTGCTTTCAATCTTGTTTTGAGGTCATCAATGGGTTTGGCGGCCTCTACAGAAGCGAACTTAGGCTTCTTGCGGGCCTCGTATTCCATTGTTTTGAGGTTGAGCACGAGGATCTCCTTTTCCCCGCCGCCGCCTTTGGTCTTCTTGAAGAAACCCTGGCCTGTTTTATCGCCCAGCCATTTATTCTCCACCATTTTGTCGAGCCAGGCGGGAATGGTAAAAGTGTTCTTTGCCTCGTCATCGGGGCAGTTGTCATGTACGCCTTTGGCTACTTTTACCAGGGTATCGATGCCTACTACATCGGCTGTGCGGAAGGTGGCCGATTTGGGTCGTCCGATGATGGGGCCGGTAAGGGCATCTATTTCATCAATGGTCAATCCCATTTTTTCTACGAGGCCAAAGATGGCCATGATGCCATATACGCCAATACGGTTGGCAATAAAGGCCGGTGTGTCTTTGCAGAGCACCGTTGTCTTGCCGAGGTAAAGATCGCCGTAATGCAACAGGAAATCTGTTACAGCAGGATCGGTATCTGGTGTGGGGATGATCTCCAGTAAACGTAAATAACGGGGCGGATTGAAGAAGTGGGTTCCGCAGAAATGTTTTTTGAAGTCCTCGCTCCTGCCTTCGGCCATCAGGTGGATGGGGATACCGGAGGTATTGGAGGTGATGAGGGTGCCGGGTTTACGGTATTTTTCTACTTCGGTAAATATCTGTTGTTTGATGTCGAGCCTTTCTACTACTACTTCGATGACCCAATCGCAACTGCCGATATCCTTGAGGTTGTCGGTGAAGTTGCCGGTCTTTATTTTCTTAACGGCTTCTTTGGTGTAAACAGGGGAAGGGTTGGATTTGATGGCTGCGGCCAGGGCCTCATTCACGATGCGGTTCTTAACAGCCGGATGATCGGTGGTGAGCCCTTTGGCAGTTTCGGCATCGGTCAATGTGGTGGGAGCGATGTCCAGTAACAATACCTGTAAGCCTACTCCTGCAAAGTGACAAGCAATACGTGATCCCATGACTCCACTTCCCAGCACGGCAACTTTCTTGATGATCCTTTTCATATGTGGTTTAATTTCTCACAGATGTCACGGATTTACACAGAGAAAAAACACTAAGTGACAAGTGTGTACTTATAATTTTAATTTATAATTCTTATAAGGCTTTCTTTATCAACCAGACTGCTTACATTAAAGTTCACAAGTAACCCTATTTTCTTCTCGGTCAGTTTTAAGTACGTAAGTAGCTGCTTTTTGTGTACGTCGCGCAATGATTCCACCGATTTTATTTCTACAATTACTGAGTCTTCGACCAGTATGTCAAGTCTGAACCCCAATTCGAGCCGGACCCCGTTATAATTTACGGGCACTCCTGACTGCACTGTTATCTTAAGTCCTGACTGGATCAACTCATAAGCTAGTGCGGCTTCATAGACACTTTCCAGCAGACCTGGCCCCAGGGTTGAGTGAACTTTAAAAATAGATCCTCTGATTTTGTACGTCAAATCGTTTAGTGTAAACATATTTTCTGTGCCAATCAGAGCAATCTGTGAGCAAATAATTAGTTAGTTAAACAACTATTTAACCCGAAGGTAATAAAAAAGACGGAATAAAAAAGCCCGTCCTGGTGTTAAGCTTTGCCGGGGCGGGCTGGTTAATTATGTCAGTTTTTTGCCCCTTGGGAGACGGCGCTCCAGTCGATTGCCCCTTTTCCGTCGTTTACCAGCCGGGTGAGGTGGCCTTTCAGGAGGTCTGCCAGCGGCAGGGCCTGATTGGCTGCTGCGCCCTGTTCCAGCACCAGGTTGAGGTCTTTAAGACCCAGGGTGGCGGTGAAGGCGGCGGGTTCAAACTGCTGGTTGAGGATGATCTTGCTGTAATTCTGGTAGAGGGGTGTGCTAAAGATGGTTTGGCCAAACACCTCCCACATTTTGTGGGCGTCTACACCACTTTGTTTTGCCAGCAATATGCTTTCTCCGATGGCCTCAAGGGCGGTAGCGATCAGGAAATTGCCACAGAGCTTCACGGTATTGGCGGTAAGGATATCATCGCCAAAATCCCATACACCGGCGCCGCCGGCCTCTTTTAAAAGCGGAGTGGCTGCATCGCGGACCTCTTTAGGGCCGGATATTACAAAGTTGAGCTTACGGGCGGCGGCGGCTTCGGGCCGGCCAAATACAGGCGCCGACAGGTAATGCTGGCCCTTTTCCTGGTGCTGGGCGGCGAGTGTGCCCGCGGTTTGCGCCAGGATGGTGCTCATGGAAATATGGATGCCACCGGGTTTCAGGTGTTGCAGGAGGCCGTTGGGGCCGGTAGTGATGTTTTGTAAAGCGGCATCATCGGCCACCATGGTGAACACGATATCGCAGGCTTTGGCCAGCTCTTCTACACTTTGGCAAACGATGGCTCCTTTGGCTTCCAATGGCTGGGCTTTGGCGATGGTGCGGTTGTATACATGCAGCTGGTGACCGCTTTCCAGTAAGTTAAGCGCGATGGGGGTACCGAGGCTTCCGAGGCCGATGAATCCGTAGGTCATTTATAATGGTTTTAATTAGTGAAGGAATAACAAAAAAGCTCCGGCCATTGTTGGCGGAGCTTGGGTGATATTAAGGTTACCGGATGGTGTTTATCGATTAGCTTACGCCCGATCCTTCGTCAACTTTGGTATCAGGGTTCACAAAGTGCAGCTTGCCAGCTTTGTCTTCGGCCATCAGGATCATGCCATTGCTTTCAATGCCTTTCATCTTGCGGGGCGCCAGGTTGGTGACTACCACTACCTGTTTGCCCACAATCTCTTCGGGCGTGAAATGCAGGGCTATACCGGATACGATGGTACGTTTTTCAAAGCCGAGGTCCACTTCCAGTTTCAACAGCTTATCGGCCTTGGCTACTTTCTCCGCTGCCAGGATGGTACCTACTTTCAGGTCGATCTTGGCAAAGTCGTCGTAAACAATTTCGGATTTAGTATTTAGTATTTCGGATTCTTTTGCTTCGCCAACAGTCTCGGGTCCTTTTATTACGGCTGGTTCAGCACCAGGCTTCTTATATTTTACCTTGGCAACAGTGGTAGTGGGCTTTGTTGAATTGGCTTTCAGTTTCTCGATCTGTGCCTGTATTTGATCTTCTTCTATTTTTTTAGGGAAGAGCAATTGCGGCTCACGCAAACTGTATCCTACGCTTAACAGTTTGGTCTTACCGGCATTTTCCCATTCCAGCATTTTATCAACCACCTTCATCTTTTGGATCATTTTCTGCGCTGTAAAGGGCAGGAAGGGGTTTATAAGAATGGCGAGGTTGGCCGTCAATTGAAGGCAAACGTGTAAGCAGTTATCAATGAGCTTTTGGTTTTCGGGATTTGTTGCCAATGACCTGGCCACGATCCACGGCTCTTTGTTCTGCATGAACTTATTGCCTTTGCGGGCAAGGTCGATCACTTCTGCCAGGGCATCCCTGAACTTGTATTGCTCCAGCAGCTGCTCAACCCTCTCTTTGCTGGCAGCAAATTCTGCAAGGAGGTCTTCGGTCTCCTTATCTGCGATATCAGCATGCAAAGGAGGCACTTTGCCACCACAGAGTTTGTGCATCAACACGAAGGCACGGTTCTCGAAGTTGCCGAAGATATCAACGAGTTCACTATTGACCCTGGTCTGGAAATCCTTCCAGGTAAAATCATTGTCCTTGGTCTCCGGCGCATTGGCACAAAGTACATAGCGTAACAAGTCCTGCTGATCGGGAAAATCCTTCAGGTATTCATCGATCCATACGGCCCAGTTGCGGCTGGTGGATACTTTCTCCCCTTCGAGGTTGAGGAACTCATTGGCGGGCACATTATCGGGCACTATAAAATCACCGTGTGCTTTGAGCATCGCGGGGAAGATGATGCAATGGAATACGATATTGTCCTTGCCAATAAAGTGAACCAGTTTGGTATCGCTTTTTTGCCAGTAATCGGCCCACTTGTCTGTAAGCTCTTTGGTGGCGCTGATATAACCAATAGGAGCGTCAAACCACACGTAGAGTACTTTGCCCTCGGTATTGGGCAGGGGGACTTTTACGCCCCAGTTGCTATCGCGGGTCATGGCCCTTGGCTGCAGGCCGTTTTCCAGCCAGCTCTTACACTGACCGTATACGTTGTTCTTCCACTCTTTGTGTCCTTCCAGTATCCACTCTTTGAGCCATGGCTCATAGTTCTGTAAGGGCAGGTACCAGTGGTTTGTTTTCTTTTTGATTGGCACAGCATCGCTTAATGCGCTGCGTGGATTGATCAATTGCTCGGGGCTGAGGGAAGAGCCGCAGCGTTCGCATTGATCGCCGTAGGCATTTTCATTGCCGCACACGGGACAGGTACCAATGATGTAGCGGTCGGCGAGAAAGGTATTGGTCTTCTCGTCGTAGTATTGTTCGGTTTCCTTTTCTTCAAACAGGCCATCATCGTACAGCTTTTTAAAGAAATCGCTGGCTGTTTCGTGGTGGATCTTATTGGAAGTACGGGAATAGATATCGAAAGAGATGCCCATATCCCGGAAGCTGTCTCCCATGAGCTTATGGTATTTGTCAACGATCTCCTGAGGAGAAACGCCTTCTTTCATAGCGCGGATGGTGATGGGCACTCCATGTTCATCACTGCCACAGATAAATTTAATATCCTGCTTGCGGGCACGCTGGTAGCGTACGTAAATGTCGGCCGGTAGGTAACAACCTGCCAGGTGACCAATGTGTACAGGGCCATTGGCATAAGGCAAAGCGGCGGTTACCAGGTATCTTTTAAAGTCTGTCATAAAGGAGTGCAAAAATAGCTAATTAGGGGGACAATTAAAACGAATGAGCTGCCCCGGGGGACAGCTCACTTGCTATTATCTGCATATAGGGCAGGTGCTTATGGTAGAGAAAGGCGTAACGACTGTAATTTTTGTTTGAAGGCAGCGGGAGTGGTCTCCTCGAAGGCCAGGTTGCCTATTTCCTCCCTGTCGGTATTGAGTTCCTGGATACAGGCCAGGACCTTCCCGTTTTTGATGCCGATGCAAACAATTTTGACGGATTCGTTTTTGGGGACGTGGCCAAACTGGATCTTATTGTCTTTGTAAGCGCCTGCCATCACCGATTTGTAGCGGGTGAAAACGATATGGGACACCATGCTGCCGGGGTCGAATCCTTCTCCCGGATTGAAAGCAAAAAGTACTTTAGGGACATTGTTGTTGAACTTATCGCAATTGTACCAGCCCAGGTTGGTGATGGTAAAGCTGTATTTGTCCATTAGCTGGTGCCGGTTATCGAGGTTGAGGCTATCGGTGCGGAATTTTTCCAATACTTTGATGCTGTCTTCCGGTGTCAGCAATTTTCTGCGCATGGCTTGCCGGAAGGTCATGACCACGGAATCGCCTGCGATGGATACCCTGTCTTCCCGGGTCTTGTAATTGGCCATGGGCACTGCATTCACGCGCTTTATTTTGATCACCTCGAAATAGTTGTTGGAATAGGCCCGCAGCTTATCTTTCATTTCTGCATCGGAATAAGGACAGGCTTTGGCTACATAGAAATACGCTTTTATTCTTTTGCCATGCGACACGTGGTAGGGATCGGCATAGGGGTCGAGTACCACTATCCTGCGGTTGAGGGGATCGCTGAATTTTTGTTCCTGGCCTTCGGGTATCCAGTCGATATCGCCATTTTCATCAGCTTCCCTTTTCATATAGCGGACGGTATCGATCATGCGGTTGTCCATGAATTTGGCTACAAAGGCTTTCTTCAGGCTGCTCCTGGTGCCGCGGAACAATTGCATTTGTTCATCGGGCTTGGCGGTAGGCATTTCGAGCCTGATATTTTTCCGGCCAGCTATATTGACGGGATCTCCATTCACCTGGGCAGCGAGGTGTACCATGCCGCCGGAGATCAGTTGTTCACCACCGGCAGTAGTAGAGAGTTTGGCGGCGAGGATATCATCGTAGGTATAGTATTCCCGCAAAACGATGGTTACCAGTCCTTCTTTGATCAATCCATTTTTTCCGGCAAAGGCGAAAGCCGGGATAGACAGGCGGGTACCTTCTTTGCCGGTGAGGATGGTGTCTTTGTCGGCATCGATCACAAACTGCTCTCCGGGTTTCTGCAATTGCTGGTAAAAAGCATTGACCTGGGCAGCGGGGCTGGAAGGCGTGATGAAGTTGGATAAGGTTAAATCGGCTTCGGTAGATTTCAATTCAAGTACCTCGGACCTAATGGTCTGTTGTGCTGATCCCAGGGCAAGGTCGGGTGTGCCGGGTACGATTGATACCGGGTTTCCAAGCGTCTGCACTGGTAGTGGCGGTGCCTTTTCAACCTTGGGCTGTGTGGCTGGCGCAACGGGCTTTTCATCACTGAGGCGCCTGCTAGCCGGTTTTACAGGGGCAGCATTCACAGGTATGGCAGCTTTGGTAACCGGGTTGGGGTTGGTAGCTGTTTTGGGTGCTATGACATGGAGTGCTTTTCGGGCTGGGCGTATGAGTGTATCTTTTCGGTCGGTAGTGGTGCGTGCAGCCAATTGTTTTTTGGCTGGCGCTATCATTGTTTTTTGTGCCAGTGATTTTGTGGTGGCCTTCTTTTTGGACCTGATGGCAGTGAGGGTAACCAGGGTCATAACGGTTACCACGGTAAATCCGCCCAGGTATTGGATGATGCGCCGGGTAGTAGCCAGGCGATAACCTTTGGGAACCGGGTCGGGACCAATGGCTGGTTTCAGCAATCCTCTCATTTGTTCCCAGTGGGCATCGGCCTGGCCGGTGTCCTGCTGGTATTCTTCTTCCTTTTTACGGAAGAAGTCGTCAATATGTTCTTGTTCAGATCGCATTGGAGTAGATTTCTTTTTTCAATAAAGTATCCAGTTTATGTTTTAGGAGGCGCCTAGCTTCATTGAGGTGCCATTTGGAAGTGCCGGTAGCGATGCCCAGCATTTGCCCGATCTCTTCATGTTTAAATCCTTCCAGCACAAAGAGGTTGAAGACGAGGGCGGTATTGCGGGGTAGCTCCTGCAGCAGGCGCATGACATCGTTGGCGGAAAGCCTGTTGTAGATATCCGGGTCGATGCTATTGCCGTCGATAGAAACGATCTCAAGGGACTGGTGGTTGAACTTTGCCTGCCGGCGGCAATGATCAACACAGGTATTGACAATAATGCGCCTGACCCATCCCATCCAATCGCCCCGTCCTTCGTACTGGTGAAGGTTATTGAACACTTTTAACATGCCTTCATTGTACAGAGAGGCGGCTTCGTCTGCATCACGTGCATAACGGGCGCAGAGTTTTATCATGCCTGGGTAACAGGCACGGTACAGGGCTTCCTGGCATTGAGGGTTTTGTTGTTTACAACCTTCTATGATATCATCCCGGTTTGTTAGCACGATTGGTTTTAATAGATGGTGACAGGATCTGGTTGGGCAGGCTGCACTGTTATCGTAACACTGTATATTGACGTAGGAGAAGAAGGGGAAGGTTGGGGAAGGGGCAAAAAAAGCTTCGAGCCGCGAGCTATGAGTTGCGAGCGGTGGATGTTGTTCCTGGCTCGTAGCTCGAAGCTCACAGCTCGTTGCTTTATGAATAGAAAACTATATGTGTTTATTGAGGCGCTTTTGAAAGTTGCTTCGCAAACTCCTTATTGTGCTTACCGGTTGGCAGGGTAAAGCCCAGGTTCAGGATCAGCTGGTAACTGCCGAAAGCCTGGCGGGCCTTGCCTTCATATACTTTCAGGTGGCTGTAGCGGGCATAGTCAACCTTCTGGGCAAATTCCAGGTAGACATATTTATAGGCGGTGAGCTTGAAAGCGGTTTCTATGCCGGTATTCCAACCACCGATCTGGAAGCCTGGTTTATTGGCAAGGCCAAAAAAGCTGTTTTCCACGTGTGGTATCACCGGACCCACGCCTGCTTTAGCCAGCAGGTCGAACTTCAGGTTATTCTTAGGGCCGGGCTGTACCAGCCTGAAGCGCTTCACCAGGTTAAACAACAGGAAGTTGGCGCCATTATTCAGGTAGTAATAGGAGCCTGATTTTTCTGAAAAACGTTTGGTCGTATTGACTTCCTGCCCCTCAAATTTGCCTTTGATGTGTACATCCTGTTCATCGGCTATGATATACTTGGTATGGTCGAAGTTGATCTCGAAAGCGAGGTCCTGCTTCTCATTGAAGAAGTAGCCGATACGGTAGTTGTACTGGGGGATGGTCATGGGTTTGCCGAAAAGGCCATCGTCCCAGCCTGGCCGGTCATGGGCCCGCACGTTTACCAGTTTATAATCATTGCCCAGGGATCCCTGCTTTACATGTACGGTAGAGCGGGTATACCATTCGGTGTTATAGCCCCAGCTAAAATAGAGGCTTCCGTTTTTTACAAAATTCCAGTTGCTCTTATGCTGAGCATGTGCAGCTTGTTGAAGAAAGGATAAAACACCAACGAGTACGATACAAAATTTCCGTGCCATAAATACTATCTATTCCTTGCTAAAAGGTTTTGGGCCGCAAAACTATGCGAATTATGGTTAAAGAAAGGGATATTAACACTCGAATTACAAAAAAGTGATAGATATGCCTTTCGGGTTGACGACATATGGCAAGACACCTCAGGTAACAACAATCCTGTTGAATTGTTAGAAAATATTTGATCTGGCTGTAAATTGTGGCTTTCCTGCCTGTACCGGCTCTAAAAACGGCCTTCGCTGGCTGATATTGCCATTTTGGGAAAACAGGTCTAAAATAATCTCCATGAATCGTAAACATTTTCTTTCTTCCATGCTGGCCACGGGTACCTTATTGCCTTCCCTGCCCGGCATGGCTTCGGATCGTTTTCCTGAAAGTATATCCAAAAAACCTGTCATTCCTCCCTACCTGAAGCCGGGCGATACGATCGGCATTACCTGTCCGGCAGGGTATATTATGCTGAAGGATATTGAACCGGCTATCCAGCAAATGAAAAGCTGGGGCTTCAATATTAAAGTGGGGGATACGGTAGGTAAACGTGATTTCACCTTTGGCGGCACGGATGCAGACCGGGCGGCAGATTTCCAGCAAATGATGGACGATACCGGGGTACAGGCCATTATGTGTGCCCGGGGAGGCTATGGTTTTGTGCGCATCGTGGACAGGCTCGATTTCTCCAAACTGGTGTCAAAGCCCAAATGGATCATTGGTTTTAGTGACATCACGGTATTGCACGGGCACCTGAACCGCAATTATGGCATGGCTTCCATTCATTCGAAAATGACGAATAGTTTCCCGGACGATTGGAGTAAGGCGGAGCCGATACAGGTGGAGACGATTCTTTCCATTAAACAGGCGCTGATGGGCGAAACGATGAAATATACTACGGTCCCTTCTGCCTTTAACCGGGCAGGTACAGCAACCGGGGTATTGGTAGGTGGCAACCTGAAAACCATCGAAACCCTGGCCGGCAGTAAGTCGGATATCCAGACAGCCGGCAAGTTGTTGTTTGTGGAAGATACGGGGGAATACCTCTATAGCATTGACCGCATGTTCTGGAACCTGCTGCGTACGGGCAAGTTGCAGGAGTTGAAAGGACTGATCGTTGGTGGTTTTAAAGTGAAGCCCGATGATCCCGGCGATGAATTTGGCCGTACGCTACAGGATATCGTGATGGAGAAGGTCAGGAACTTTGACTACCCGGTATGTTTTGATTTCCCGGTAGGGCACCAGAAGAACAATTATGCGCTGAAGTGCGGGGTGGTGCATAGGTTGGAGGTGAGTCTCGAAAAGATAGCCCTTACCGAGGTATAAGGGCACGGAATGGTTGATGTTATTTGATTTGCAGGAAATTGTATAATTTTAATAGCATAAAGAAGGTGCTATGATAATCGAGAAAAAAACAAGAGATAAGATCACGGTTTCCTTTTCGGGAAGCATCGGTAAGACGGGATTGGAGTCCATTAAGAATTATATAGAGTTCCTTGAAAAGGGCAACGAGGGGAAAAAGAAAAAAGTTTCCCAGGCTACGATTAACAAACTGAGTGATGAGGTTACTGCGGCTGCCTGGCAAAGACTGAAAAAAGAAAGAGGAATTTAATATCCTGTGACAGTTATAGTTGACGCAAATATTATCATCAGTGCCATTATAAAGCCTGAAAGCGAGATTGCCAGCTTATTGCTGCTAAATACAAAAGCTGAATTAGTCATCCCTGACTATGCGCTGGAGGAAATAAAAAGACATCGTTCCCGCATTTGCCATGAAAGAGGAGTATCTTCTTCCTTCTTCACTGAGATGCTTAGCAAGATCACATTTAGATTGCTTGTTTTTTCCACCGAAATGTTGAGTAATGAAACTCTTTTACAAGCTGTAGCTTTGACATCTTCTATTGATCCAAACGATGCATTGTATGTGTCCTTTTCATTAGAACTTGATGCGTTGTTTTGGACAGGAGACTTGAAACTCTACAGGGGTTTAAGGCGTAAAGGATTTAATCGTGTTATAAATACCGCGGAGTTTAAGGCTATATTGACAGGAATGTCTTAGCTGTTCGGTGTGTGTTAAAACTATAAGTATAATGGTAAAAGTTCCAGGATATCTTGAGCCCGGCGACACGATCGGCATCACCTGCCCCGCGGGTTATATGGCTGCGGCCAAAGCACAAACCTGTATTGAAACCTTGCAGCAATGGGGCTACCAGGTGAAGGTGGGCGCCACGCTGGGCAGCGATTCGGCCACTTATTTCTCCGGTACAGACGATGAACGCCTGGGTGATCTCCAGTCGATGCTGGATGATGATACGGTGAAAGCCATCCTCTGCGGACGTGGGGGCTATGGCATGGGAAGGATCATTGACCGGGTAGACTTCAAAGCTTTTAAAAAGAACCCCAAATGGATCATTGGCTTCAGTGATATTACGGTATTGCATGCGCACCTTTATAGCAATTATAAGATCGCTTCACTGCATGCACCCATGGCTGCTGCTTTCAACGACGAGGGGTTTAACAATGAATATGTGCAATCTCTCAGGAAGGCGCTGGAAGGGAAGACTGCCCGGTATAGTTGTGAGGCTCATGACTTCAACCATAAAGGAGAGGCCATCGGAGAGTTGGTAGGTGGCAATCTTTCATTAATTGCACATGGTATCGGTACGCCTTCGGATATCAAAACCAAGGGCAGGATCTTATTCCTGGAAGATGTGGGAGAGTACCTGTACAATATAGACCGGATGTTGTACCAATTGAAAAGAGGGGGCAAACTGGATAAGCTGGCCGGCCTCATCATTGGCGGCTTTACCGATAATAAGGATACAGAACGGCCCTTTGGTAAAACGGTCTATGAGATCATTCACGAAGTGGTAAAAGGATACGATTACCCGGTCTGTTTTAATTTCCCGGTGAGTCATGAAAAAGAAAACTACGCACTGAAGGTAGGCGTAGGGTATAAATTGAAAGTAGGGAAGGGAAAAGTGGTGCTGGAAGAGTAGGTTATACCTTCAGCATTCCAATAATATTCATTCATACATAACCTCTATATTATGACCTTTGTTCAGTTGGAGTATGTGGTAGCGGTGGATGTATGCCGGCACTTTGCCATGGCTGCCAGTCGTTGTTTTGTGACGCAGCCTACCTTGAGCATGCAGATACAGAAGCTGGAGGAAGAGCTGGGTGTTAAGATATTTGACCGCAGCAAGCAGCCGGTGGTGCCTACAGAAGCAGGCATGGAGATCATTGACCAGGCGCGCAAGATACTGGCAGAAAAAAATGTGATCCAGGAGATCGTTCAGAATAAAAAAGGGGTGCTCACGGGCGAGTTGCGGATAGGTATTATTCCTACCCTGGCGCCTTACCTGCTGCCGCTCTTTGTGCAAAGCTTCGCCAGGAAATATCCGCATGTAAAGCTGATCGTACAGGAAATGCTGACAGAATATATCATTACCCGCCTGCGGGAAGGACGTATTGATGTGGGCATTGTGGTAACACCCCTGCAGGAAAAAGGCATTAAAGAACATGTGCTTTTTTATGAGGAGCTGCTGGCCTATGTAGCACGAAAGAATGTAGCCTATAAAAAGACCTATGTACTGGCGCAGGATATTGACCCCGAAAAATTGTGGCTGATGGAAGAGGGGCATTGCTTCCGCTCGCAGATCGTGAACCTGTGCGAGCTACGCAAATCCAGTGAAATGAGCAGTCATTTTGAATATGAAGCGGGGAGTATCGAAGCATTGCGCCGGATGGTAGAACTAAATGATGGCATTACGATCCTGCCCGAGCTTACCACGCTTGATATGGACAGCAAACGCTTACAACTGATCCGCCATTTTCAAAAACCTGCTCCCATGCGGGAAGTGAGCATTGTAGTGCACCGCGATTTTGTGAAGAAACGGCTGATCGAAGTACTCAAGGAAGAGATCACCGCCGCGGTACCGGAGAAGGTACGGAAGAACAAGAGCTCGAATGTGGTGCCGATCTAGAGAATATAGAAGCCAGAATACAGAATTCAGAAGAATACAAGAGTCGTCTTGAGGTATGGCCTCTATTGGCTGTTCATTCTGGATCCTGGATTCTGAATTCTACATTCTTTTCCTATTTCAATAAGGAATCCAGTTTTTGCTGATACATTGGATACTCACTAAGATTGTTGTGACTACCGCCTTCAAGAGTAATGAATTGATCGATGGGTTTGAGAAAGGGTTGTAGTTTTTCGGCATTGCTGAACCGGATAACGCCATCATCCGTGCCATGGAAAATGGTGACAGGCGCTGTTACCTGCTGCATGTATTGCCAGGTAGGTATCTTGAGGCGTATCATTCTTTCCACGGGATAGATGGGGAAATAAGAACCTGCAATGGAAGGGAAGCTGTAATAAGGGCATTCCAGTATCAGGCGTTTGCAGTCGCGGATGGAGGCCAGTTGCGTGGCGATGCCTGTTCCCATCGACTTACCATATAAAATAATGCTATCGGGTTTGAAACGGGCGCGGGCCAGCTTGTAAAAGGTAAGCGCCCAATCATACAGGTGTTGCTCGGTGAAAGAGCCGGTACTTTTACCATAACCCGGATAATCGATCATCCATACTTCATATCCCTGTTTTGTAAAGCTGGGTGCGTAGGTAGCATAATGGCCTATATTCTGCTTATTGCCATGAAAATACAATACCACACCCCGTGGTACAGAATCGGTGGTGGTGAACTGTATCACATTCATGTTCACACCGGTAGCATAGGGAATATTCACCTCCTTATAGGGCATGTGGAAGTTGTAGTTGTAGTCGGGCTTCAGTGGCACGGGGTGAAACATGACCTTATCCTGTCCGTAATAAATACCGATGCCGATGATGCAATAGATCATAATGAGAATACTTGCCCATCGGTATATTTTCTTCTTCTTCATGCGAAAATGTAAAAGCTTTTGATACTCAATATTGCAGAATATCACGGATAAAATTGTGGTACTCGGGAAACGAAGGTAAGTTATTATGCATTCCGCCATGAATGCGGATGAGGGTGATCTTGGAAGGGTTGATTGCCTGGAGGCTCTCGCTGTGCCGGATAGGGATGAGCCAGTCCTTGGTGCCATGGATAATATAGGTATGGCAGTTTACGTAGCGTATCCATTTGTCGGTGCGGAGGTGATAGCGCAATACGTACCGCACGGGTAGGATGGGCAGGAAACGGGTGACCACTTTGCGGAAGTTGTAATACGGCGAATCAAGTATGAGGTAGCGGGGTTTGTTGTCGGCGGCTATTTTGCAGGCAAAGCCACTGCCGATGCTGCGTCCATAAACAATAATGTGGTGCTCGGGGTATTCCTGCAGCAGGGTTTCGTACACAAACTGCATATCGGTGAGCATTTCCTTTTCGCTGCGTTTGCCGGTGCTTTTACCAAAACCACGGTAGTCCACCATCACCACATCATAATCATAGCGGTAAAAATCGCGGGCATATTTGGCCCAGCCTTTGATGCTGCGGCTATTGCCATGGAAATAGAGGATGAGTCCCTTGGGTTCCTTGCGAAAGAAATGCAATCCGTTGATGCGTACGCCAGGCGCTACATCGAAAAAGAGTTCATGGAAGGGGACATCATATTTGAACTTGAAATCGGCTGGTAATCGTTCCGGTTTAAAGATAAACCGGTCCTGGAATATCCAGGCAGCTATGGTGAGGATAGCAATACCAATGAGTATATACCAGATGAAGACAGGCAATATGGGTCAAGCTTTGGTTACTGATGTTGGCTGTATCCCAAGTTACAATAAACTTCCCGTAATGTATTTGAAAGCCCACCTGCTACAACAGCTCCTCGGGATCGTATATCCTTTTGAGGCCGGGATTCTCAATAGGGGCCACAATAAGCGGGAACTTTTCGATCGTTACGTTCGATACATCCAATCCAAAACCGCGTTCTTCAGAAAGGCTCCATTCTTTGATCCAGAAATGCAGTTTCATGATGAAGCGCTCGAAGATGGGCAACTCATTATCCTGACTCAGGAATTTTTCCATCACTACAAACTGGAAGTCGCCTACCACATTGTTCCTTTCCAGGCTTTCATACCGGCTGGTGATGTTCACTTCCTTGTTGGCCACCAGGTCGGCCACTACTTTACGGAACATGAGGTTGATGCGGGGTTCCATGCGGAAACCGAGCCTGAATTCCACGCGGATAATATCGTTGGGAATGATATGGTCTACCTTGTATTCGCAGGTATAGGGATCATCCAGGGTATCTACGTGTACAAACCAGTAGATATCGGCCCGTTTGGGCTTTTTGTTGAGGATGGAATAAATGATCTTATGCTCAATTTCCTTGGGGTTATTGGCGCTGGTAAGGTATACCAGGTGGGTAGCGTATTTGGGAACGGTTTTGTCGTTGCTCAATTCCTGTATCTGGGGGATATAATGTTCCAGGCGTACAAATTCCACGTAGCGGTTCTTGATCTTGCGGCTGCGGAACCAGATGTACATGACGGCAAACAATCCACCACCCACGATCAATGTTACAAAGCCTCCATGCGGAAACTTGTCGAGGTTGGCAAACAGGAAAGACAATTCTATGCTGAGGTATACGATGAGGAATAAATAGATCAGCAGGGGCCTAGCACGCCGAGAAACAAGGAAATTGGCAAACAGGATGGTTGTAGCGATCATGCACATGGTGATAGCCAGCCCGTAAGCGGCTTCCATGGCAGATGATTTCTTGAAATAGAGCACAATGCCACAGCAACCCAGGAATAAAATAGTGTTGATACCGGGTACGTATAATTGTCCTTTCTCTTCTGTAGGATAGTTAATGCGCATTTTGGGCCATAGGTTGAGCCGCATGGCCTCACTGATCAGGGTGAAGGAACCGCTGATCAGGGCCTGGCTGGCAATGATGGCGGCAGCAGTAGCTATAATAATCCCGGGGATCAGGAACCACTGGGGCATGATGGCATAGAACGGGTTGAAACCTTCGCTGATGAACTCGCGGGTAATCTTCTTGCCTCCATAAGTGGACAATAGGTACGCCCCCTGACCCAGGTAATTTAAGATAAGGCAGGTCTTAACAAATATCCAGGAATACCGGATATTGGCCCTTCCACAGTGGCCGAGGTCGGAATACAATGCTTCGGCCCCGGTAGTACAAAGGAATACTGCACCCAGTATCCAGAAGCCTCTGCCATCATCGTAGGTGGTTAGTAATTCAATGGCATAGTGCGGACTGAATGCCCGGAAAATATGCATGTCATCGAACAAATGCGAAACTCCCAGTATAGCCAGCATAAGAAACCAGCAGAACATAATGGGGCCAAACATCTTACCAATGGAAGCGGTACCAAATTGCTGCAGGAAGAAAAGGGCTGTAATGATGCCCAATACTATATAAACAATGGTGGAATCCGGAATGATGCCGAGGGCGTCGATATTACGTAAGCCCTCAATGGAAGAGGTAACAGAAATAGGCGGGGTGATCATCCCGTCGGCCAGGAGGGCTGCACCGCCGATCATGGCGGGGAGCACCAGCCATTTCTTTTGCCGGCGTACCAGTGCGTATAGCGAGAAAATACCTCCTTCTCCCCGGTTGTCGGCTTTTAGGGTCAGAATGACGTATTTAATGGTCGTCTGCAAGGTAAGGGTCCAGATAATACAGGATAATGAACCCAGTATTAGTTTTTCGTCAATTACCCTGTCGCCGGTGATGGCATTCAATACATAGAGAGGGGAGGTACCGATATCTCCGTAGATGATTCCTAACGCAATGAGTAAGGTTGCGGCGGTTACTTTATCTAATTTGCCCACGTCTGAGTAGCTTATCCCGTTTCAAAGGGTTTAACAATATCATCAATTACAATGCCGGGTTACAGGAACCCGGCAGAACAAGAACAAAGGTATACGTAAAAAAACTAATTGGGGGAATGTTTTATTGTGTGGTTCTATGCAATAAACCCAATCTGCACATCTTTTGTTAAAGATCAATTCCCGGTGGTGGAAGGCTGACAGCTTTTGGGGCCGTAATCCCGTCTTGGTACAGGGGTGGTGCCAACGGTATCGCTAGGGCAGGCTGTGGGGTATCCAAAAGCTTTCATTCACTAACAGTTATCTCGAAAACCAAATATTTAAAATTGTATGGAAAGTTTGGGTGAGCGTTTTACAATGCTTAATTTGGCATGTAAGAATGTATTAATGCATTGCAGCACCATGATGAAATATCCAATTGTAGGCAGGTTGCTGGCCGTTGTCCTGGTCTTAGTATGGCTTCCGCTGGTATCTTCAGCTCAGAAAATTTCCTATTCAGAATCGGAACGGGACGATAGCCGTCGCACCAATTTTGAGATCATTGGCAGGGTAGGCGCCAACATACTGGTATTTAAGAATAACCGGTCTGATAATGCTATCAGTGTATATGACAACGATATGAAGCTGGTAGAACGGGTGAAGCTGGATTATATGGATGACCGCTGGATCAATGTGGACTTTGTACCCTATCCGGACCATGTGTGGATGATCTACCAGTTCCAGCGTAAGGGAATTGTTTATTGTATGGGAGTAAAGCTCAACCAGCAGGCGAAAATGCTGACGGACCCCATTGAGCTCGATACCACCCGCATTGGCTGGTCGGCCAGCAATAAGATCTATACCACTGTTTTCAGCGACGACAAGCAGAAGATCATGGTATTCAAGATCAATAGCCGAAATCCCAACAACTTCCTGTTTACCACCCTTTTATTCAATAATGACCTGAAGTTGCTCCAAAAGCACCGCATGAGCCTGGCCATGGAAGAGCGCAATGATTATTTTACCGATTTCCTGGTAGATAATGACGGGGATATGGTATTTGGTAAGTTTATCCGGAAAAACGGAAGTGACAATATCTCGGATGTACGGCTGATCCGGAAAAAGGCGGAGGAAGATAAATTCAGCATTACGGACCTAAAAACAGGAGAAAGAGTGTTGGATGAGGTAAAGATCAAAATAGATAATACAAACCGGCGTTATCTATTTACGGCATTGTATTATAAGCAGAAACGGGGCAATGTGGAAGGTCTTTATACAGTGATCTGGGATAAAGCGTCGGATGCGATGTTGAGAGAATCGATGATGGCTTTTTCGGATGATCTGAGGAGGCTGGCAAAGGGGCCTGATGCCAACCTGCGCCTGGCTTTTAATGATTATTTCATCAAGAACATGATCGTTAAGAAGGATGGCGGGTACATCATGGTGGCCGAGTCGATGTATACCACATCCCGTGGAGGTACCTTTAATCGCTGGGACTATATGTACGGGAATAATCCATGGGCTTCGCCGATGGATTACTATTATTCACCGTATTACAATTCCTGGGGATCGCCCTGGAACCGGTGGGGCAATTCGCAGGCTACCCGGTACCATGCAGAAAATATTATGATCCTTTCGTTTGATAAGGACGGCAATATGGAATGGAACAATGTGATCCCCAAAAGCCAGTTTGATGATGAGAGTGAGGGGCTGGTTTCGCACCAGGTGATGAATACAGGCGGTGAATTGCATTTCCTGTTCAATTTGTATGAGCGCCGCACCTTGCTGTTGAATGACCAGAGCATTGGACCAGAAGGGCAGATCACCCGGAGGCCAACCTTGAAAGGGCTCGACAGGGCAGTAGAGTTTATGCCCCGTTATGGCAAACAGATCAGTGCACGTTCTATCATTATCCCATGCCAGTACCGTAATTATCTTACGTTTGCCAAAGTTGATTTCTAAACCCTTCTTATCCATATCCAGTGACAGGCCTTTTTAAACAGAAAAACTCTGGCAACATTTTAGTGTTGCTGATTTACGGACTGATACTCAAATTTGGGATGCTGCTGCATCCTATGCCACCATTGAGGCAGCCAGATGATCATTTCCTTTATATATGGCTGCTGGATTTCCTGTCACCCTTGCATTTGCCGCCTATTATTTATTCCCTGATCGCCTTTTTCCTGTTGTACAGCCAGGCCATTATGTTTAACCGGGTATGTAATGAGCAGAAAATGATGGCCAGGCCCAACTACCTGGCGGGCATGGCTTATCTGTTGATCACCTCCCTGTTTGTAGAGTGGAACCATTTTTCCGCGCCGCTACTGATCAATTCACTGTTGATCTGGATATTCTACCGGGTGAGCGTTCTATACAATTCCAACAAGCCAGGGGCCGCTATTTTTAATGTGGGATTGATCATGGGTATTGTTACGCTGATGTACCAGCCGGCCATTGTGTTTTCCATCTTCCTGCTGATGAGCCTCTTTATCATGCGTCCACTGCGGGTAAGGGAATGGCTGATCGGTATATTGGGTATTACCACGCCTTATTATTTCCTGGCCATCGTGCTTTACCTCTCTAATCAATGGTCATGGAAAAAGCTACAGCCGAATATCTCTTTCAACCTGCCGGCCATGCCTTCCTCCATGACGGTACTGGTGAGCATTACCTTGTTGATATTACCTTTTATCATCGGTGGTTTCTTTGTACAGAACAACCTGACCAAGATGTTGATCCAGGTGCGCAAAAGCTGGAGCCTGCTGCTGGTATTCCTGATCGTGTCGATGCTCATCATTGTGGCCAATGGCGGCAATAATTATGTAAACTGGTTGTTGTGTGCAGTGCCCCTGACTGCCTTTCATGCCGCGGCTTATTTTTATCCCTCCGGCCGGATATTTCCGCTGGTCATGCATTGGATCATTTTTGGCTGGGCCATGTATATTGGCTATTGGACGCAAATGTAGCGTTCGAAGTTTTGGGTTTTGTGTTTCGGGTTCTTTGCTGGCGGCAGGCTACTGTTACTTTGGGGCTTCGCAGGGCGGCAGCAACACGAAACCTCAAACCCGAAACCCCAAACTTTCCTATCTTTGCTATTCCTCAAATTTATACCAATAATGAAGTTTGGAGTAGTAGTTTTCCCCGGCTCGAATTGTGACCGCGATATGCAGGATGCACTGCAAAATGATCTGAATCAGGAAGTTGTAATGTTGTGGCACAAGGATAATGACCTCAGCATGTTCTCTACCGAAGATTGTATTGTGTTGCCCGGTGGCTTCTCCTATGGAGATTACCTGCGTTGTGGCGCCATTGCCCGTTTCAGCCCTGTGATGCAGGGGGTGATCGATTTTGCCAATAAAGGGGGCAAAGTACTGGGGGTATGTAATGGTTTCCAGGTGCTTTGTGAGGCTCATTTATTGCCCGGCGCCTTGTTAAGGAATGCCAATCAACAGTTTATCAGCAAGAATATCTATATCAAAGGAGTAGGATCGCCCGAAAAAGCGCTGAAAATCCCCATCGCCCATGGTGAAGGCCGCTATTATGCGGAAGCAGCTGTGTTGGACGAACTGGAAGCCAAAGGTCAGGTGATCTATAAATATTGTGATGAAACGGGAGCTGTTACGCCTTCCTCCAATCCCAATGGCGCTATCAGGAATATTGCGGGCATTTGTAATGCGAACCGTAATGTTTTTGGTATGATGCCCCACCCCGAGCGTGCCACCAGTGATGCATTGGGTAATATCGATGGCCGTATCATAATGAATTCATTATTAATCCATTCCAAGACAAGTACAGCCCGTGCAGCAGCTGCTGTAGCCAATTTTTAAATAATAATTAGCAGATTGCTTTAGTACATTCTTCCGTATTTTGTGTTCTAATAAGAAACGCTCATGATGAAGAAATACTTACTACTCACTTTGGCTGTTATTGGGTTTGCCGGCGCATGGGCGCAGGAGAAACCGGTTAATTGGACTTTCAGTGCTAAAAAGATCGCAGATAAGACGTACGAGGTATATGTTACCGCCAATATTACGGGTGACTGGCATTTATATTCTCAGAATGTAGGAGTAGATGGTCCTGTGCCTACCACTTTTACTTTTACAAAGAATCCTTTACTTACCCTCGATGGCAAACCCAAAGAAGTAGGTAAGGTGATCAAGAAGAAAGAAGAGGTGTGGGATGGTGTGGTAAACTATTATGAAAAGAATGTGAGTTTTGTGCAGGTGGTTAAAGTGCGGGGAACTGCAAAGACCAACCTGGCCGGTAAGGTGGAGTTCATGGTTTGTAATGATGAAAAATGCCTTCCCCCGGTAGAGGTTGATTTCTCTGTTAACATCGGCGGATAATCGTATATGACAATCTAAAATAATTGATCAAGACAAACGGGTTCCTGCTGAGGGAACTCGTTTGTTTTTACAGCGATAGACATGACAAGATATATTTACTCCCTGCTCCTCTTGCTTTTGTTTTCTTCTACTATAGCCTTTTCCCAGGATTCAACATCAGCTACACATGTACAATGGCAATTCAGCGCTGTTAAAAAAGCGCCCCATGAATATGTGTTGACCTATAAAGCAGCCGTAAGCCCCGGCTGGCGGCTTTTTTCTACTACCGCCAAGGATGATGAGCTCAATACCAGGATCGTATTTGACAGTGCCACAGCGGCCAATGTGACCGTGCAATCCATTACGGAAAATGGTAAGCTGCAACAGCTGAAAGAGCCGATATTAGACGGTCTGGATATAAAGTTCTTTGAGCAGGAAACTGAAATAGTAGCCCATGTTACCGTTAAGGAAGGGTTTGAAAAATTACGGGGTACTGTAACTTACTCGATCATGAAAGGGGAGGAGATCCCCAGCCCCATAGAAGCGCCCTTCCTCTTTGTGATAGATGCAGCCGGTAATATCAGTACACAGGCCGGAGGTATTCTCGCGTCTGCTGAAGCATCCCAGAAATTGAAAAGAACAGCTATTGACCTCAACAATCCGGTAAGTACGGTAGGAGGTACAGGTATTGAAGACGACCGTTCCAAGAGCCTGATGGGTATCTTTATCCTGGGTTTCCTCGGTGGTTTGATCGGTCTGCTTACGCCCTGCGTATTTCCGATGATCCCCCTCACTGTATCCTTCTTCACCAAGCAATCACCTACGCGTTCAAAAGGCATCTTTAATGCCGTGATGTATGGCGTATTTATTTTGCTGATCTATGTGATCCTGAGTATTCCTTTTCACTTCCTGGATGCCAATAACCCGGAGATACTAAATACCATCTCTACCAATATCTGGTTGAACTTATTCTTCTTTGTGGTATTTGTGGTATTTGCCTTGTCGTTCTTTGGCCTGTTTGAAATTGGCGTACCCGGTGGATTAGCCAATAAAACAGATTCAAAGGCAGGCACAGGAGGTTTGGTGGGCATTTTCTTTATGGCGCTCACGCTGGCACTTGTATCTTTCTCCTGTACGGGACCTATATTGGGTTCCTTGCTGGCGGGTTCTTTGTCGAGCGATGGCGGTGCTGTGCAACTCACCATGGGTATGGCGGGTTTTGGATTGGCCCTGGCATTGCCTTTTACTGTATTTGCTTTATTCCCCAGTTTGTTGAAGTCATTGCCACGCTCCGGCGGCTGGCTTACGTCTGTAAAAATAGTGTTGGGCTTCCTGGAACTTGCCCTGGCAGTAAAGTTCCTGTCCAATGCCGACCTGGTAGAGCATTGGGGCATCCTGAAAAGAGAAACCTTCTTTGCCATCTGGATCATCATTGGCATTTTGCTCACCCTGTACCTGTTTGGTATCCTGAAGTTCAAACATGAGGGGAAGCCAAAGCTCACCAGGATCCGTCTTGCGTTGGGAGGTATTGTAGCAGTGTTCACACTTTACCTGATACCAGGATTGACCACCACAAAATATGCCAACCGTGCGCTGATCAGTGGTTTTCCACCCCCGCTTACTTACAGCATTTATGGCAAGAATGCTTTTAAAGGAGTAGAGGCTCAGGTGATCAATGATTACCAGAAAGGACTGAAGTTGGCCAAAGCGCAAAACAAACCGCTGTTGCTCGACTTTACAGGATGGGCTTGTGTGAACTGCCGGAAGATGGAAGAAAACGTGTGGCCGGTACCGGAGATCAAGGAATTGATAGAAAACAACTATGTATTGGTGTCTTTATATGTGGATGACCGGGCGAAATTGCCCACTGATGAAAGGTTCGTTCACACTTTTCCGGATAGTTCTAAGAAAGAGATCAAAACGGTGGGCGATTATTTTGCCACTTTACAGAGTGTAAACTTTACCAGCGTGTCCCAACCATTGTATGTGGCCATTTCGCCCGATGAGCAATTGCTCACAAGGCCGGTGGGTTATACACCCAATGAGAAGGAATATGCAGACTGGCTGAGGGCGGGTTTGGAAGCATATAAGAAGGTAAGTAAGAAGTAAAAACAGTTGAAAGATATTTGTTAATTCGAAGGACCCGGAAGGGTCCTTTTGTTTTATCATAACGGTAGATAGCAAAGTGTGGGCAGTCTATACAAAAGAAAATCCCCGCTCTTCTACCAG
This sequence comes from Paraflavitalea soli, assembly GCF_003555545.1. Taxonomy (GTDB): domain Bacteria; phylum Bacteroidota; class Bacteroidia; order Chitinophagales; family Chitinophagaceae; genus Paraflavitalea; species Paraflavitalea soli. The sequence continues at coordinate 7,451,433 of NZ_CP032157.1, forward strand.
CGGGGATTTCAATTAGGCGTCATTCTGTTCCAGCCTTCCGGCTGGCAAGCAATGTCATTATCCAATAGGTCGGAGGGAGGGCCAGAATGACAATATCTTTCCAGTCTCTATTTTGGTTCTCAAAGCTAAGTAGTTATCCGTTCCCATTTTTACGGTCACCGTTAAACTTTTGTCAAGAGAGACGAGGATTAATATTATAAGGCAATCTTTTTCTGCATCATCATTTTGCGCAGATTGATAAGCCCGTAGCGCATTCTTCCCAGTGCAGTATTGATGCTGCAATTGGTAAGTGATGCGATCTCTTTAAAGCTCAGGTCTGCGTAATGACGGAGAATAATTACTTCGCGTTGGTCTTCGGGTAAAAGATCCAGCATTTGGCGAACACGGTCATGACTTTGTTTCTTCATCATTTTCATGTCGGCACCTTCTTCAGTGAAGTTGATTACCTCAAAAATGTCGCGGTCATCGCTCGTACGGATCGATGGGGTACGCTTCACTTTGCGGAAATGATCTACGCACAGGTTGTGAGCAATACGCATTGCCCAGGGTAAAAATTTACCTTCCTCTGTGTAACGGCCTCCACGAATTGTGTCGATGATCTTGATGAGAACATCCTGGAAAATATCTTCGGCCAGATATTTGTCTTTTACCAGGAATAAGATTGAAGTGTACATCTTGTCCTTATGACGAAGGACTAGGGTCTCAAGCGCATAAAGGTCTCCATCCTGGAAATCCTGGATGAGTTCATGGTCGGTCTTTTTGCGTAGTAAATTCATAAACTTCTACGGTTTTGAAGGTGATAGGATATTTAAATTGAAATGGATTTTATTTTTGAACGGCTTTTCTGTGTAGAAGTGACAACATCAATAGGCAGTAAAATTTTAGTTTTCTAATTTATTGTACAAATTACCAACTAAAGATATAGACTTTTTTCAAAAAACAAAACTTTAAGAGAACTTTTAAACTTTTTACTCACTCAGTGGTAAATAGTTATACCTATTGACAATAATCAACTGCTTTTATTAGAAAAACTATATATTATTATCAAATGATATAACTGTTAAAAGTTATCTGAAATTGTTATCCCGCATTGCAATAATTTTGTGATCCTTCTTATGCCTGATACAGCGAAAAAAAACAGTACCGTCAAGAGCATCCGGCCAGTAAAACCTTTGGATAATATTTTTATCAAAGGAGCCCGGGTGCACAACCTGAAGAATGTTTCTGTAGAAATTCCACGCAATAAATTAATTGTGGTAACCGGGGTTTCCGGGTCCGGAAAATCTTCTCTTACCATCGATACCCTGTTTGCCGAAGGCCAGCGCCGGTATGCAGAAAGCCTCAGTGCCTATGCCCGCCAGTTCATGGCCCGTATGGTGAAACCGGATGTGGACTTTATTAAAGGCTTATGCCCCGCCATTGCCATCGAGCAAAAAGTGATCACCCGCACGCCCCGTTCTACCGTGGGCAGCATGACAGAAGTGTATGATTACCTGCGCCTGCTCTATGCACGGGCGGGTAAAACCATCTCACCTGTTTCGGGACGCGAGGTCAGGAAAGATGATGTAAAAGATGTGGTGGAAGCCATGTCCAAACTGACTATAGGCGACAAGGTGTTGATCCTGATACCCTTCAGGCAACATACACACCGCAATGCACAGGAAGAGCTGAATATCCTGATGCAAAAAGGCTTCTCCCGTCTCTATGATGGCACCGTGCTGCGCATTGAAGACCTGCTGGAAGATGCCAAATGGAAAGCTGCCAAAGACACCTATGTATTAATAGACCGCCTGGTGGTGAAGGATTTTGATGAAGATGATCAGCACCGCATAGCGGATTCAGTAGGCACCGCCTTTTATGAAGGCGAAGGTGCGCTTCAACTGGAAGTGAATGGCACGCAGAAATTATCCTTCTCCAATAAATTCGAACTGGATGGTATCCAGTTTGAAGAGCCCGTCCCCAATTTGTTTTCTTTTAACAATCCTTTTGGAGCTTGTCCTACCTGCGAAGGCTTTAGCCAGGTGCTGGGTATCGATAGCGACCTCGTTATTCCCGATAAGCGCCTGAGTGTATATGAAGGAGGCGTAGCTCCCTGGAAAGGCGAGAAGCTGGGCTGGTGGAAAGAACAATTTATCAAGGGCGCTAAAAAGATAGATTTCCCGATACACAAACCGATCATCGATCTCACCAAGGCACAGTATAAAACGCTGTGGGAAGGCAGCCATGGTGTGTTGGGCATCAATGACTTCTTCAAAGAGGTAGAACAAAACCTATATAAGGTACAGTACCGTGTGCTCTTGTCGCGCTACCGCGGCCGCACGGAATGCCCGGACTGTAAAGGCTATCGCCTGCGCAAGGAAGCGCTGTATGTACAGGTAGGCGGCAAACATATCGGAGAGCTCTGCGAAATGCCGACCAAAGACCTGGTGAAATGGTTTGATCAACTGAAGCTGAGTGAATATGATCAACAGGTAGCTAAAAGGGTATTGATAGAGATCCATCACCGTTTAAAGACCCTGATGGATGTGGGCCTTGGTTATTTGACCATGAACCGCCTGGCCAATTCATTGAGCGGCGGCGAGAGCCAGCGTATACAGCTTACCCGGTCACTGGGTAGCAACCTCACCGATTCCCTGTACATCCTGGATGAACCTTCCATTGGCCTGCATTCGAGGGATACAGAACGATTGATCCGTGTGTTGAAAGAGTTACGTGACCTGGGCAACACGGTGGTGGTGGTAGAGCATGATGACATGATGATGCGGGAAGCCGATCATATTATCGATATGGGACCACTGGCCTCGCACCTGGGCGGCGAAGTGGTAGCGAGTGGCAATTACGACGAGTTGATCAGTAACCCTAAGAGCCTTACCGGTCAATACCTGAGTGGGGCTTTACAGATCGAAGTGCCTAAAAAGCTGCGCAACTGGAACCGTTCCATCAAGGTAGAAGGCGCCCGGCAGAATAACCTGCAGGACCTCACGGTGGAGTTTCCGCTGAACACGCTCTGTGTGGTAAGTGGTGTGAGCGGCAGTGGTAAGACCACCCTGGTAAAACAAATACTGTATCCCGGCCTGCAAAAGATTAAAGGTGAGTTTGCTGATAAAGTGGGCTTGCACAAAGCGATCACCGGTGATGTAGACTACCTGTCCCAGATCGAGATGGTAGACCAGAATCCCATTGGCAAATCATCGCGCAGTAACCCCGTTACCTATATCAAAGCGTATGACGAGATCAGGGACCTCTATGCCAAACAACCGCTGAGCAAAATGCGTGGGTTTCAGCCCAAGCATTTCTCGTTCAATGTGGATGGAGGCCGTTGTGATACCTGTAAAGGGGAAGGTGAACAAGTGGTAGAGATGCAATTCCTGGCCGATGTACACCTGACCTGTGAAGTATGTGGTGGCAAGAAATTCAAAGAAGAAGTGCTGGAGGTGAACTACAATGGCAAAAGCATTTATGATGTGCTGGAAATGAGTGTGGATGAATCCCTGGAGTTTTTCAAAGCAGAAAAGGATATTATCCAGAAAATAAAACCCTTGAGTGATGTGGGACTGGGTTATGTAAAACTGGGCCAATCCTCCGATACCTTGTCGGGCGGGGAAGCGCAACGGGTGAAGCTGGCCTCTTTCCTGGGGAAAGGCAAGGCCCAGGGGCATATCCTGTTTATTTTTGACGAACCTACTACGGGCTTACATTTTCACGATATCAAAAAGCTGCTGGCTTCTTTTAATGCCCTCATAGAGCAGGGACATTCGATCCTGGTGATCGAGCACAATATGGATGTGATCAAAAGTGCAGACTGGATCATCGACCTGGGCCCCGAGGCTGGCGATGGGGGAGGCAATCTGGTATATGCAGGTATCCCATCGGGCTTAAAGAAGGTAAAAGAGAGCTATACAGGCCGGTTCTTATAGAGAGTCGGAAAGTCCGTAGGTCAGTAAAGTCCGTAAGTAAAACAGCTTGTAGGGCCTTTCTTTCGGACTTCCGGTCTTTCCGACTTCCTGACTTGCCTTCGACTTTCGGTCTGCATTAACATTTCATCACCTTTCTTTGCAGGAAAGTATACAGGCTATGCGTTACGTGCTGTTATTGTTGGTGGTTGTAGGACTGGGGGAAACGGGTTTTGCCCAGATAAGGGTTCCTATCGGTAAGCGGAAGGCTGCGGACCCGGTAGCCACCACCGCCAGTGAAAAAGCCATGTTGCCCAGGGTGGGGGTACCAGAGCTGATAGCAATGCTGGAGTGGACCGGCAAGCAGATCGATACTACGCTGAAGAAGAAAGGTTACCTGTTGATGCAGAAAGATGTGGATTCCACCAGTTCCCTGTTCCTGTATTCCATGCTCACCAAGCTGGAGGATGGCCCTACCACCGTCCGTTCATTTTCCTTTATGGATGCTGCTGTAGGTGAATTGAAAAGCAGGATGATCACCTACCGTACTTATGATAAGAATGAGTTTCGCGATATATCTTCCTACCTGTTGGCCAATAATTACCAAAAGACAAATGAGTTTGATTTCGATGAGGCCAAACATTCCCTCTATAGCAATGGCACACAGGAGATCCGTCTCAAAGTGATTACTACTGTGAGAGACAAGCGTACTTTTATAGCTTATGAACTGGAATTGGGAAAATGATTACCGCAGGCGGTCAAGGCTTTTTACCAGCTTCTGATCGCGGTACATGCCCCGTAATGCAAGGATAAACAGTATAGGAGCCACAATAGCCACAATAGCTGTGAGATCATAATTGCCTTCTCCGGGCACAAACTTCTTTACCTGTAAATAGAACAGCACCAGGCTGAGGCAGGAAAGGAACAAGCCCAGCAGGCTGAGCCTCATTTGAAATTTACGGTCCTTGTACAGGAAGATAGCTACCAGGGCCAGCAATCCCGTTGCCACCACGGAGATGGTCAGCAATATACCACTTGTACCCACCACCGAGGAAATGGCTTTGGGCTGCCCATCCTTAATAATATTACCGGTATAAAAAGAAAACTTCAGGGAAAGGAAAGTGGCGGCTGCAGCCAGTAATAACCAAACAGATTGTATACGCTGGATCATTTGGATAAATATTATTATCTCAAAAATAAGTAATCTGATTGGTCCCTACAAAAGACAAGTGGCAGGTAACTACTCCTGCCACTTTTTTCCATTTTATACTCCTAACTGATAAGAGCCATGGTTTAGCCCGCCTTGCCAGGCGGTATGATCTCACTCATCTCTCCGTCTGCTACCCGGATCAGTTTCCAGTCATCCCCTTCGTGGATATGCACGATGTAAATAAACTGGTTACCTACCTGTATTTCCTCTGCACTGGATATCGGGTAGTCGTACCAGGTGCTCCGGACGAGCGATCTCACTTCGCGAGGTAGCTTTTTTTCAGTAATGTAACGGATGGTGTAAAGCCACCTGCCATGCATGTCATAGTCAAGGCGCAAATTGGTGTCACCATCCTTGTACTTGGCCATGAATCCATGCTGGATCACGTACCATTGTTCATTCTGAGCCTGCGGGAAAGTGAGTTTAAAATGTCTCACCGCTCTGATATGGATGTCATTACGGTAAACCATACTGCCTGTAGCAGCCGGAATGCCATCCGGCAAACTGGCCGGTGGACTTGCCTGATTGGTGCTGCTGCTTACCTTACCGGAGGCACAAGCCTGCAGCAAGATAAGAATGACCGGCAGCAGCGTGCCGGTGAGGGTGTTGTGTTTCATGGCTATACATTATTATTGTAATTATGACGCACATGGTCTCCTTATGTTGCACAAATGCCTGTGTTAAATTAATTACTAGATAAAATAACAACATCCTGCCAGTGCTTGCGGCAAGTTTTAGATGTATAACTGCCTGAGCCCATATTAAACAGGCTACTGTCCTGGTTTTCGATGTACGGCGTTTGTCGAATAAAAAGAAAGGGCTCCTTGACTATTTGGTAACTTTAATAAAGTAAAGCGCTATATGCTGAATAATAAGATATTACGGAATAATTGTATCTTCTGGACCTGCTACTTCCTGTACGAATGGCTGGCCAATGCTGCCTATGATAGTCAGTATGAATCGCATCTCCTGGCAGCGGCCCTATATACGCCACTGATATTGGCAGCAACCCTTTTCACTATTTATGTACTGATCAAACAGTATTATTTTAAAGGGGAGAAAGTGAAGTTTTGGGTGGGTCTGATCGTCAGTATGCTGGTATTTGGCATAGGGCGCAGGGCCATCAATTACTTTATCATTTATCAGATATATACACCGGAATGGATGAAAATGCAGCCTTTCCTGTTTGCTCCGAAAATCATCTTTGAGATCGTAGGTATCTATCTGATCGTAGCGCTTAATGCGATGTTCTATTTTTTATCGGCCTGGTATGAACAGCAAAGGATCACGCAAGCTTTGCAAAAAGATAAGGTAGAAGCACAGCTGGAATTGCTCAAATCGCAGGTGCAGCCTCACTTTATTTTTAATACCCTCAATAATATTTATTCCCTCTCTACCCAAAACAGTCCCAAGACCTCAGACCTGATCTACCGGCTTTCTTCCCTGTTGAGTTATTCTTTGTACGATAGCCGTAAGACCATCATCCCCCTCGAACAGGAAATTGAATACATCAATAATTATATTGAACTGGAGAAGATACGCTATGGAGAGCGGCTGGATATTGCAGTGAATATCCTCAACGATACAAGGCATCTTGGTATATCACCTTTCCTGCTGCTGCCCCTGGTAGAAAACTGTTTTAAACACGGCGTTAGCAATGAGATCGATACCTGCTGGATACGATTGGATGTACTGGTCAAAGATGATTGGCTCATCATTAAGGCCGAGAATAGTAAGTCGTCCAACGGTAAACACAATGGTACCCGCAATGGTATCGGCCTGGAAAACGTAAAGAAAAGGCTAGACATACTATACGATGGACGGCATGAGTTTAAATGCATCGATGAAGGCCAAACCTTTTTGGCAGTACTCAAAATAAAAATGACTGCACATGAAGATCAAGTGCCTGTTGGTGGACGATGAGCCACCAGCCGTAGACCTGATGACCACTTATATCGAAAGGGTGGGAGACCTCGAAATAGTGGGCCGGTGCAGTAATGCCATTGAAGCATTTGGCTTTCTGCAAAAGACGAAAGTAGACCTGTTATTGCTCGATATCCAAATGCCCAAAATGACCGGGCTCGATCTGATCAGGTCCCTGCACGACCGGCCCAGGATCATTGTGATCACTGCCTATCGTGAGTTTGCTGCAGATGGATTTGACCTCGATGTGCTGGATTATATCGTAAAGCCTGTTTCTTTCGAGCGCTTCTTAAAAGCCATCGCCAAATACAACCAATATGCTTTGCTCCGGCAAACAGAAACGCCGGAGCAGGCAACAGATGCCTTTGAAAAAGCCTATATGTACTTTAAGGAAAACAAGCAGGTGAGAAAAGTATTCCTGAAGGATATTGTATACATTGAAAGCATCAAGGACTATGTGAAGATCATCACCACCGATAAGCCGCTTATCACTTATCAACGGCTGAGCTATATGGAAGAAAAGCTGCCGGAGAATAAGTTCCTGCGTATACACAAATCCTACATCATTGCCATTGACAGGATATCAGGTTACAATAATGACCTGATCAATATTGAGGGATATGAACTACCACTGGGCAGAAGCTATAAACAAGGCTTTCTGAAAGTAGTGGGGGCGTGAAAAGGAAGTTGAAGTTGGAATCAATCGGGCAGCGGAAAAGCCCACTGGCTATTACAGCCTTTGTTGTCTGCCTATAACATAGTACAGGAGGGTGCCAATAAAAGGAAGCAAAATAACCAGGAGGCACCAGATGATCTTGGTAGAATCATCCGCAAAGCGGCTTTGAACGATATCCACCAATGCCCAGATCCATAAAACGATACACAATAATCCGAGTAATCCAAACGAAAAGAACATGGTTGTAAGTTTTATAAATTAGTCGGGATCACAAAGCTTTTATTACAATAGTAATATAGTCAAAAAAAACCGGGCGAAAGAACATTGTACAATGCTCCTTCGCCCGGTCTTTTTCACACAACTAATATTTTAAGGTGGGTCGCCCTGCAGGGACGCAGTGCAGGGCGGCAGGGCGGCTCGCCTTATCCTAATTCAGGATATAAAGGGAATTTCTTCATAAATGCCTGTACATCTCCTTTCACCGACCTGATGATGTTCTCATCATCTGCATTCATCAACACCTTGTCTATCAGACCCACTACCGTTTCCATATCCGATTCTTTCATACCGCGGGTAGTGATGGCAGGTACACCTACACGGATACCGCTGGTTACAAATGGGCTCTTGTCATCAAAAGGAACCGCATTCTTATTGAGGGTGATATGGGCTTTGTCCAGTGTTTCCTGAGCTTTCTTACCAGTCAGGTTCTTATTGCGCAGGTCAATCAGCATCAGGTGGTTATCTGTTCCCTGGCTAATGAGGTCATAACCGCGGTTCACAAATGATTTGGCCATTGCCTGTGCATTGGTCAGTATTTGTTTGCCATAAGCCAGGAAGTCATCTGTTAAGATCTCACCGAAGGAAACCGCCTTGGCTGCAATCACGTGTTCCAGCGGACCGCCCTGTATACCGGGAAATACGGCCAGGTCGAGCAGGGACGTGATGGTGCGGGTATTTCCTTTGGGGTCTTTAATGCCGAAAGGATTCTCAAAATCATGGCGTACCATGATAATACCGCCGCGGGGACCGCGCAATGTTTTATGGGTAGTAGAAGTTACAATATGGCAATGATCAAATGGATCATTGAGCAACCCTTTGGCTATCAGGCCTGCGGGGTGGGCAATATCAGCCAATACCAAGGCTCCGATCTCATCGGCTACGGCACGGATACGGGCATAATCCCAATCGCGGCTATAGGCAGAAGCGCCACAAATGATCATTTTAGGCTTTTCCTTGCGGGCGATAGATTCCAGCTGGTCATAATCTACCAGGCCGGTATCTTTTTTTACACCATAGTGAAGGGCCACGTAGTTTTTACCGCTGAAATTGGCGGGGCTGCCGTGGGTGAGGTGACCACCCATGCTCAGATCGAGACCCAGTATCTTATCGCCTGGTTTCAGGCAGGCTACAAATACAGCTGTATTGGCTTGAGCACCGCTATGGGGCTGTACGTTGGCCCAGCTTGCATTGAATATCTTTTTCAGCCGGTCAATAGCCAGCTGTTCTATTTGGTCAACGATCTCGCAACCACCATAATAACGTTTGCCGGGATATCCTTCCGCGTATTTGTTGGTGGGTACTGTGCCCATGGCCTGCATTACCTGTAAAGAAGTAAAGTTTTCGGAGGCTATGAGTTCAATGCCATTGCGTTGACGTTCAAGTTCCTGGTTGATGAGGTCAAAAACTAAGGTATCTTTTTGCATGGCGCAAAAGTAGTTCAAATCGAATTAACGGGATAAAGAGATTAGGTTTTAAAATTTGCCAGAAAGTGAAAATAAAATGCCAATTGTCGCATCACATCCAGTCAAAAATAGGCGTACGAATAATTTTTCCTATTTTCACGGCTTGGTAAAAACAAACTAGTTGTTTTTCAATGAAAGCGATCATCCCCGTAGCTGGTGCAGGCACTAAGCTGCGTCCCCATACATACACACAACCCAAGGCACTGATTCCTCTTGCAGGCAAAACAATTCTGAGTATAATTGTTGATCAGTTGACAGAAGCCGGTATCAATGAATTCATTTTTATTGTAGGCTACCTGGGTGAGAAGATACAGGACTACGTAAAGGAAAAATATCCCGGACTACAGGCCCATTTTGTATTTCAGACCGAGCGCCATGGTATTGGCCATGCGATCACACTTACCCGCAACATCGTGGCCGATGATGAAATGTTTATCGTGTTGGGCGATACCATTGCCGAATACGATGTACAGCAGGTACTGGATATGCCAGGATCGGCCCTGGGCGTTAAAAGGGTAGATGACCCGCGTAATTTCGGGGTGGCTGAAATGGGCGAGGATGGCTTTATCAGCCGCGTGGTGGAAAAACCGCAGATCCCTAAATCAAATATGGCCCTGGTAGGCATCTACCGCATCAAAGAGACTGCTTTGTTGTTTAACTGCCTGGAAAACAATATCCGCAACCAGGTGATGAGCCGCGGCGAATTCAGTATTACCGACGCCCTGGAATGTATGATCACCCAGGGAGCTAAATTCCAGCCCTTTAAGGTGCAGAACTGGTTCGACTGTGGCCGGAAGGAAACCCTGCTCGAATCGAATGCCACCCTGCTCAAAAAATTTGGCGGCATCATTGCCCCCGAACATAGCCTCGATAATACCATCATCATACCTCCCGTAAGTATTGCCAAAGGTTGTAATATCAAAAACTCCATCATTGGCCCCAACGTGACCATCGGAGAGAAAACCACCATTAATTACTCCATTATCAAGGACTCGATCATCGGCTCCTTTGCCGATCTGTACGATATTGTACTCACCACTTCCCTCATAGGCAGCGATACGGAAGTAAAGGGAGAAAGCCGTAGCCTCAACATCGGCGACAATACAGAGATCGATTTGGGGGAATCTTGATAAGATTGGTATATAATTTACATGACCGGCTTCAGGAACTGAAGAAGAATGACTAACTTTCTAAAGAATTGTGCAACATTCTTTGTGAGGTATGTGTCTTTATAGAGGATGAGGCTCCCGATTCCCGTGACGAGTGGCAGCAATCAACCTTTGCCAACCTTTTAAACGCTAATTTATGAGAGGAAAGAAAAAAATCTTGTTGCTTCTGGCAATACTTCCTCTTGCCTTGTTAACCAAAGCTAATAATGGCAATAACGGCAGTGATGACCGTGGAAAACCTGAACCGGCCATCTCCGGCCTTGTTTCTGAAACGGGTACCAAAAAACCAGTACAGGGTGTAACCATTTCCATTTCCGGCAAAGGCCAGGACAAGAAGGAATTGTTTACTACCGACGCTGCCGGTAATTTTAAAGTTCCCCAGATGCCAGCAGGTGAATTGATCATCATCCTGGAGAAAAAAGGCTATAAAACTTTTAGAAAAGAAGGAGTTACACTGAAAGAAGGCGTCCCCCTCAAATTGAATTTTGATATCAGCAATGAAGGGGCCGATGATGAGAGCGATGTGTTTCACCCGCTGCGTATGATGGACAGCGAATAATCCCGATCGTACATAACCACAAGATATTGAAGCGGTTCCGCCTGGCGGAACCGCTTTTTTTTTGGGGCCTTTTATGCTGATTGAGCATAAATAATTGTATGTTTACCATATAGTTACAGATGTTAAAAATATGAATATAGGTATACTTATAGAGGACTTATAGAGGAGATACAGAGGAATTATAGAGGACATACAGAGAACCACACCCGTAGACTATCCATAGACCATCCGTAGATCACCCATAGATTATAGTAGTATCAAGGCATTGCCTGCCATCTTCACGTAATATACCGGCCATCAGGTATGAATACCGGCACAGCTAAAGGCAAAAAAACGGGGCTGAGAACAGCCCCGTTAACGTCACATGAGAATGGTACTCTTAATCAAAATCAATGTCCATGTCGCCATCTTCTTTGCGGATAGTGACTTTTTCATGGCTAAAGTATTTCTTATAGCGGTCCAGCACTTCCTGGGGTTGTTTTTTGCCGTTGACCGTCAGGTTGCCGTCTTTGTATTTGATGCTGTAATCGCCTTTGGTGCTCAATAACCCTTCTTTTTCCATGCTGTAGATCATTTCCTGGTAGTCTTTAAACTCGTCTTTAACACGTTCCATTTCTTCCTGGACCTCTTTCATGTTCACCTTTTTCAGGTCTTCCATTTCCTTCTTCCAGTCCTTATTGTTCAATTCCTTTTCTACTTCCCGCTTTGCCTCGTCCAAATGTTTTTTGAGGTCTTCTTTATCCAGGCTGGACAAGGACTGCTTCACCGATTCATTGATCTCCTTTTGCAGCTTATCAAAATCAATACTTTTCAATGATTCCTGCACCTGTTGGTTGATCTTGTCCATGTCGACCGATTTCAGGGCCTGGTCAATTTGCTTTTGCAACTGCTCAGCGTCAATGCTTTTCCGGGCCGATTCCACGGTTTTTTTGATCTCGTCCCAATCTACTTCCTGCAGCTTTTCTTTGGCTTCCTCCAGCTTGCGGATCTCTTTGTCGAGGTCTTTTTCATCCTTTTCCCGGACCGACTTATTTCTTTTGGCGGGAACGGTATCCTGGCTGGATGGCTTGTCTTGTGTGTACTGTTGGGGATTGCCTGTCCAGGCTACAAGGGCGATAACTGCGGTTAATCCCAATGTTGGAACTGCCCAGTGTAAATGCTTTTTAATGCGTCTCATGCTATAAAAGGTTTTGTCAGGTGATGAAATACGATACACTTCGTATAAATGTACGATTGATTTCGTAAATTGTTGCATGGCGACATCCCGAGCGGTAGTTTTTTAACAAAAAAGTCCGCAAGTACCTTCCCTGATCGAAGCTACTTGCGGACTTTACCGTCTTTCCGACTTTACCGACTTTCGGACTCCCCCGGACCTACCTCCCTACCCCCGGTACTACCGGCAGGCTTTCGTTGCCATCCTCACTGACGGATTGAACGGCAAAGAAATAATTGTCTTTGGAGTAAGGCAGTTGAATATCAGTCTGCGTGGTATAGATCTTTTTCTGCCAGAAAGGCCAGTTGGTTTCCCGCATGAGGATATAGTAACCTTTCGGTTTTCCATATTTGGGAGCTTTCCAATTCAATATAGTATAGTTGGTGAGCCGGCGCACTTCTATCTTCACTTCCTGGGGCATGCCGGCAGATTTGGCCAGGTTGGCCAGGTTACTCAGGTTCATGGCCGTATTCTTACGGAGATATTCAAAGTCCATGAACTCGATCAGGTCGCCATACTGGATACCATTTTCCACCCTTACATCCTGGTGCTGGTGATAATAGTTCTCATTCATTTCCGTAATGCGTACGGCTGCATATCCATTCTGTACATAGGGCGTATGATCGCCACCGCGCAGGAAACGGTCATTGCGATAGATCAACACCACTTCCAGGTTGTCTACATAGCGTTCACCCGTTTCCTTTACATACCGGGCCAGTTGTCGCGCCTTGCCATCATTCTCCAGTCCCAGGTTGCGGATATTGACGGCTGCTTTGTCCAATTCCCAGGCGGGTAATCCTTCACTGAACACCCGTATTTTGGTGTTGTTGACAATATTCGTCTCGCTGCTGTTGTTGCTGCCCATGATATCGTTGTTGAGCACCCCTTCAATGTACAGGCTGTCCTTCCTGCTTTTATCCGCCATGAATTTGGCGCCCAGCAGTCCCTGTTCTTCCCCACTCACGGCAATAAAAATAACCGTGGCCGGGAAATTCCGCTGGCTCATAATGCGGGCGCATTCGATCACCGCTGCTACACCACTGGCATCATCATTGGCGCCGGGTGCATCGCCCGTACGGTCCATTACACTGGTGCGCATATTGTCCAGGTGGCCGCTGATGAGAAATATCCTGTTGTCTTTGGGGTCCGTACCTTTTAAGGTGGCTACCACATTGCCCAATACCAAAGGGGCGTCTACCCGCCGGCCATCGGGTGCCAGCGTAGTAGTGTCTATGATAGCGGAAAGCCTGCCGCCTGACTTTTTAGCAAACTCATTGAATTTTCCCAATACGTATAAGCGTGCAGCGCCGATACCACGCTTAGGATCTGTTTGTGTACTCAGCGTATTGCGGGTGCCAAAGGCCACCATATGGGTAATATAACTTTTCAGGCTGTCGGCACTTACTTCCGATACCATTTTTTCGATGACGGGATCACGCTGTACAATGGTTTGGGCAAAGAGTGAGCTGCCGCAGACAGTCAATAACAATACAAATGACCATTTTCTCATGAGCAATGAAAGTTGAGGTGATGTGTAAAGATATATAGACGTTATTGGATAGGGTGTCTTGCAGGAAGAGGCAAAAAGGCGAAAAGGCAATGAGGCACCGGGGCAACCAGGCAACGAGGGAGTAGCAGGGGCTGCTAAGAGAAAGGGTGGGCCGCTTTAGCAGCGACCCACCCTTGTATGATATAGCATATTTCTTACACTCGTTGCCTTTATGCCTTTTGCCTCGTTGCCTTTTTAGGCTTATGCTTTCCTAAAAGCCCATTTCCACATCTCTTTCCAGGTAGGCTTTTTACCATACATCAGGATACCCGTACGGTAAATTTTACCGGCCAGCCAGGTGGTACCTATAAACCCTACAATGAGGAATACCATACTCAATATCAACTCCCACACAGTTACACCATCGGGAATGCCGTGCGCTATCCTGGCCATCATCACAATGGGAGAGGTGAGGGGAAACAGGCTTCCGAATACAGAAAGTCCGCTGAAGGGATTATTCACAGCCTTGGTCATGATCACGATACCAAAGATGATGGGCATAATGATGGGCAGTGTTAAGCTTTGCGCATCCTGCGGATCTTCATTCACCGCACTGCCTACAGCAGCAAAGAGTGAGGAGTACAACAGGTATCCACCCAGGAAGTAGAAGAGGAAGCATGGCAGCAGCAGCGCCCAATTGATACCTGCCACTACAGCACCCAGGGCACTGGTGTTTTGAGAGGCCGTGGCCATAGCACCAGCTCCTCCGGGAATATTTTGTGCAGCAGCAGGATCGCCTCCTTGCATAAGCAGGGGAATGATGGTCATCGTAATGATTCCCAAAATGATCCAGATAAGGAATTGCACCAGGCCTACAGCGCCGATACCGGTGATCTTACCCATCATCAACTGGAATGGTTTTACACTGCTTACAATTACTTCCGCAATGCGATTTACCTTTTCTTCCATCACACCCCGCATCACCATGGTACCATATATAAACAGTACGATGTAAATGAGGAAACCGGATATAAACCCTACTGCTTCGGCAAACTTGGATTTGTCGCCTTTGCCTTTACCGGTCACCGATTGGAATTCTATTTTGGCCCTGTTCTGTACACTGTCCAGCTGTTGCTGGGTAATATGAAACGCCAACAATCTTTTTTGCTCCAGTTGTTTATTAATGGCCGATTTGATCCTCTCCTGGCTGATCACACCGATCGTTTTACCGTACACAATGCTTAATGTGTCTGCTGATAATACATTGTACCCGGCTGGTATGAAAATATAACCATTAAAGGCCTTCTTTTCTATTTGCCGGTTGAGAGAGGCAGTGTCTTTATCCGTTACAAAGCTGAAGTTTACATCTCCCTTGGCTTCCAGCTTGCCATTGAACAGATTGGCATTATCCGCCACTGCTATTTTCAGGTCATCATTCCCTTGCACAGAAAAGTAGATCATGAAGGCATAGAAGGCAAAGATGACCAATGGTAATAATATAGTACTGAGCAGGAAGGTCTTTTTCTTCACCCTGCTGCTAAATTCCCGTTGAGCAACAATCCAGGTCTTATTCATATAATAAGTTTAGGCGGTTATGGTTTGAAATTGTCTGGCTGTAGCAGTATTCCCTACCAGCCTGATAAAGATATCATTCAGGGAAGGCAGTCGTTCCTGGAAGGAGTTGATCTGAATGCCTGCATTGATGAAATGTTGTAATACCTGGTTAGGCGTGTGCCCTTCTTTTAAGATCAGGTCTACACCATATTCATTGTTCGCAATGATGTCATAACTGCCGTTTGTTTCCGGAAGTTTATCCGTAGCTGTACCATAACCTATTGTAAAGTAATTTTCCTTGAATTGCTGTTTTACCCCTTTTACCGTACCGTCCAATATTTTCTGTCCTTTGTTCACGAGAATGATATGGTCGCAGATCTCTTCAACCTGTTCCATGCGGTGCGTACTGAAGATGATGCTGGCGCCATTTTTGGCCAGGCGGAAGATCTCATCTTTGATCAGGTTGGCATTAACCGGGTCCAGGCCGCTGAAAGGCTCATCCAATATGATCAGTTTGGGTTCATGTAATACCGTGGTTACAAATTGAAGTTTCTGGCTCATCCCTTTACTCAGGTCTTCCACCTTTTTATTCCACCAGCTCTGCATTTCGAAGCGCATAAACCAATCCCTCACCTTTTCCATGGCTTCCAGCTTGCTCAGCCCTTTCAGGCGGGCGAGGTAGAGTGCCTGATCGCCGATCTTCATCTTTTTATACAGGCCCCTTTCTTCGGGCATATAGCCGATCTTCAGGATGTCGTTGACGGGATCAAAAGGACGGCCATTAAAAATGATCTGTCCTTCGTCGGGATAGGTAATGCCCGTGAGCATGCGGATAAGGGTGGTCTTACCGGCGCCATTAGGCCCCAATAAACCAAAGATGCTGCCCGGGGTAAGGGTGAAGCTGATATCGTCTACGGCTTTTTGCGTAGCATAATACTTCTTAAGGTTTTGTACCTCCAGTATATTCATGTATTACGGTTTTTAGTTGGAACGGGCCAATGGCCAGAAAGATAATCAAACTGGTCTTTAGTAGCCAAAAAGGCCGATATATTACAGAAACCCTGTTTTTTTGTTATAATACCTTAACAATTTCCTCCACTACCCGTTCTCCATCCATGGCGGCGCTTACAATGCCGCCGGCATAGCCAGCTCCTTCGGCACAGGGATACAGGCGGCTTATTTGCGGATGCTGGAGGGTGTGCGGGTCCCGGGGAATACGCACCGGAGAAGAAGTCCTGGACTCTGTAGCTACTACTACCGCTTCATTGGTATAATACCCCTTCATCTTTTTGCCAAACTCCTGGAAAGCGTTTTTCAGCGCGTAGTGAATGAAACCAGGCAATACCTCATTGAGCGGGGCAGCCTGAAGGCCCGGCAGGTAAGAACAATCGGGGAGGTTGGCAGATACCTTTTGCTGCACAAAATCAGCCATCCGTTGGGCGGGGGCTACAAACCTCCCTCCACCATATTCATAGGCCTTTTTCTCTACTGCCTGCTGGAAGTACATAGCCGATAAGGGGTTTTGCGCATCCAGCAGGGGGGATGCTCCTTTTTTCTTACCTGCAGCTGCAATATCCTGCATTTCTACGGAAGCTACCATACCTGAATTGGCAAAAGGGTTATTCCGTTTGGATGGAGACCACCCATTTACCACTAGTTCCCCGGCGTCAGTAGCAGCTGGCGCAATGATGCCTCCGGGGCACATACAAAAAGAAAATACGCCACGGGCTTCTACCTGCTGTACCAGACTGTAAGAGGCAGGTGGCAAAAAGGCATCGCGGGTGGTGCAATGGTATTGTATACTATCGATCAAAGTTTGCGGGTGTTCAATGCGTACACCCAACGCAAAAGGCTTGGCTTCTATCAGTATCTTCTTTTGGTGTAGCAGCACAAAGATATCCCTGGCCGAATGGCCGGTGGCCAGGATCACGGCAGCTCCTTCAAAGCTGTCGCCGTCGGCAGTTTTAACCCCTTTTACCAGGTTGTCGGTTATGATAAGATCAGTCACCTTTTTCTCGAAGAGAAACAGGCCGCCACAGTCTGCTATTTTATCGCGGATAGCAGTAATGATCTGCGGTAGCTTGTTGGTGCCTACATGGGGATGGGCCTCATACAATATCTTTTCTTCTGCACCAAACTGTACCAGGATATTCAGGATACGGTTTACATCACCCCGCTTGGTACTGCGGGTATACAGTTTACCATCGCTGTAGGTGCCTGCACCGCCTTCCCCAAAGCAATAGTTGCTTTCCGGGTTGATAACACCTTCTTTGTTTAATAAGGCCAGGTCACGGCGGCGGGAGCGCACATCTTTACCGCGTTCCAGCAAAACAGGCTGAATACCCTGTTCAATGAGCTTAAGGGCGGCAAAAAGACCTGCAGGGCCGGCGCCCACAATGATCACTTTGTGGGGAGCTTTAGACACATCTTTTAGTACCAGTTGCTGAACCGCCCTTTCCTGGAAAGGTTCGTTGATAAATACGCGTATCGTTAACTGGATCCAGGGCTGTTTACTCCGGGCATCAATCGATTGCTTCAGTACATGATAACCTGTGATGGCTGTGGGGGGAATGCCAAAATGGGAGGCCGCATATTGCTGCACTTTGGAGGCAGAGGCTGCTTCGGCTGGCAGCACTTTGAGTGTACATTGTTGTTGCATGATGTTAGGCAGTTAACCTAAAAATCCGGTGATTACAAAATTGACAAATAACAGCCATGTGGCTGTCGTGCAAAAATAGCTATATATAATAAGCTACTCTCTAAAAATTATAGAAACATTACTACTGTAACAGCCTATAGATATGATTACTGAACAACCGGATCAAGCTTAGTTATGTTGGGAAAAGCAGCAAAACAGCGCGTATTTATACCCGGAAAAGGGCAGTTAATAAGTTAACTTTTTTTCCGGTATCCGGGGCTTAACTGACAAAATATATATTTTGAAAAGGAGGCGTAAAAAAAGTTGGTACAATATGCGGTCCGTATTAAATTATTTGTATCTTCAATAGCATCACAGCTTATATATGAAGAAAGCGTTTTTATTCCATATGGCGTCCTTTTCTTTCTTCATGAGGAATTCCTGCAAAACCACCCGGAGATCATTAGTAGCACAGTGTAGTAAATTTATTCAGTGGCCGACTCAACCTATTACCGGCGATAGTAGCCGGTTATTAAAACCTTGTATCGCCAGTAGCAAAAAGTATTGATGGATGTAGTCTGATAAAATAAGTTCGCACCACTTACTTGTTTTATCTGTTCACTTTGTTTTGATGCAATTCATCTGTAGTAAAAAATGATTAAAACCCTAAGAACTGATTGTGGTACAGGTATGTTGTATAACATGGTGAACAGTTGTAAATAAACATATTCTTCTTAAAAAATACAGGCAGCAAATTTGCAGAAGTAACATCTGTATGTGGGATCGAAAAAACAAGTAATAAAAAATTTTTTATTCAGTAAAAAATTTTGATATTCGCCCCCCTGCATAACTTTTTTTGGAAGTATAGCAATATCCAACATCCATAGAAAAACACGGTTCAAGGCGGCATGATTAGTTCAGAATAATCTTAACTCAACATAATAAACTGCTGTTAGCATAATGACAAAGTCTTTTGATAAAGTTTGGATAAATTGTTTGGAGATAATAAAGGACATCGTTGAGTGGCAACATTTCAAAACATGGTTCGAGCCGATTAAGCCTGTAGAGATTAAAGGTAATGTGTTGGTGATACAGGTTCCCAGCCAATTCTTTTATGAATACCTTGAAGAGCATTATGTGAATTTGTTGGCAAAGACTTTGCGTAGGGTATTGGGCAAAGAAGCGCAGCTGGAGTATCGCATCATGGTGGATAGTGGTAATCACAACAACAAGCCATTGACAATGGATATCCCCACACATGGTTATAAAACTTATTCCAGCAATGAAATGGATTTTCCGCTGATCATACACAATCCCGTCAAAAACCCGTTTGTAATTCCGGGTTTGAAGAAGATGCAGATCGATCCGCAGCTGAATCCTATATATACTTTCGAAAACTTCGTAGAAGGCGATAGCAACCGCGTAGCCCGCCGTGCCGGTAAAACCGTAGGCGAAAAGCCAGGCGCCAGCTCCTTCAATCCATTAGTTATATATGGTGGTGTCGGTTTAGGTAAAACCCACCTCGCCCAGGCCATCGGAAATGATGTTAAACGCCTGCATGCCAATAAAGTAGTATTGTATGTAAGTTCTGAGAAATTCATCAACCAGTTTCAGGACCATAGCCGCAATAACGCCATCAATGATTTTATCCATTTTTACCAGCTGGTAGATGTATTGATCATCGATGACGTACAATTCTTCAACCGGGCCGAAAAGTCACAGGATGCCTTCTTTGCCATCTTCAACCACCTGCACCAAAGCGGCAAACAGCTTATTCTTACCTCCGATAAGCCTCCCAAAGACCTGGAAGGTGTACAGGAACGTTTGCTGAGCCGTTTTCGCTGGGGACTGAGTGCCGACCTGCAGGTACCTGATTATGAAACACGTATAGAGATTCTGGACAGGAAAATGAAGAACGATGGCCTCGAAATGCCACGTGAAGTAGTGAAATACCTGGCCTATAATATCAATAGCAATGTACGCGAGCTGGAGGGGGCGCTGATCTCATTATTGGCACAATCTTCGCTAAATAAGCGGGAAATTGACCTTGATCTTGCTAAACGCGTACTCCGTAATTTTGTGAAAACAAGTAGCAAAGAAATCACCATCGAAACTATACAGAAAATGGTCTGTGAATACTTCGATGTATCATACGACAAATTGCTGCAAAAGACCCGGAAACGGGAAATTGTACAGGCAAGACAGATCACTATGTATCTTGCCAAAGCATTTACTAAAAATTCCCTGAAAACGATAGGTGAGCATTTTGGCGGTCGTGACCATACCACGGTCATCCACTCCTGCCAGACTGTAAAAGATCTGATGGATACTGACAGCACCTTCCGCGAAAGCGTCATGGAATTACAGCAGAAAGTTCAGCTTGCCGCCATGTGATAACAACATTAATTGCTTATTACGATCCCGCTCCTGGTGAGCGGGATTTTTTTATCCCATTTTGAGACTGGGTTGGACAAACATTACTTCAATAGACCTGTTATTGCCGGAGCGGCTGAAATTGGATCTCACTGGATGTTTGCATACCCCGCTCATCGATAACAGTCAGGAACCATAACAGCGTACCCGCAGGCGGCAGGGGAGATTGGATCATTTGTTTGTCTACTGTTACTTTCACCGTTTGCCACTGTTTATCTTTCAGTAAGGCTGCCGTGTCGGTCGTATAATGTAAGGCCGCAGCGGAAAGAGGCACGCTGGATTGTACCGACGCTATAACCCTGTTTTTTTTGATAGCTATCTTTTTGATGATGGCCAAAGGGGGAGTATGATTCAGGTAACTGTTGATGAAGCCGGCAACCTCTTCATTTTCCCAACCATACCGATGGTTGTGTTTAAGTCCCACTTTTATACTCAGGTTCCTGCTCCTGACCAACTGATAGGTTTTGGCATAGCTGTCCAGGTAGAAGTGTCCATCATTCGTGCCATTCACAAATAATACCGGCATCCCTGCTTTTCCGATATACTGTGATGGATCGTATTGTTGTACCCAGGTTTGTCTGTCTGCAGTAGCAAGCAGGTCCAGTTCTTTTTTCATGGCGCTGTTCTCATACAGATATCCGCATCCATATACCGGCACCGCCGCTTTGTAACGATCATCTACGCCTGCCATCAACGAAGTAATGATGCCTCCCCAGCTAATGCCGGTAATGGCCGTACGGTTACTGTCTACCTCCGGCATGCTCCGCAGCAGATTGTGTGCAAGTATTACATCCGCCACGGCCTGGTACATCCACTGGTCCTCCAGCGATGGCGTGATGGTGAAATAAGGTGTTTTTCCACCCGGCTCCACAAAGCCATTCTCCAGGTGCACCCTGCCAGGACCATTTCCCCGCAGGTCCATCGCAATAGCGGCATATCCCTTCTTTGCCCACAGGATAGCCCACTCCCTAAAAGCGGTTCCACCACCACCATGCACCAATACCACAGCTGGCAGGTGATGGTCGCCCTCCCTGTTGCCACTGAGCGTGCCGGGTGTGGCGTAATATGCAAATACCCGCTGCGTAGTATCCCGATAATTCAACCCGGTATATACAATGCCGATGGCCGAATCGCTGCTGATCGTCTCATACGCAGGTGTTTTATAAATAGCCGGTACATCCCATAACGTGCCCTTGATCTGACTTTGCGCTGGCAGGTAAATAATGCTTGTAAGAAACACAATGGCTGCAATACGAATGGTCATGTATATAATATAAGGCACCTAATTTAGGCGCAAAAGCAGTGATAATGGAGAAAAAAAGCTGAACTTAGTATGCTAAGTATTCCCCTGAACTGGCAACCGATACTTTTCACCTCACAACATAAACTGTTATGCGGATGTATCGACAACTTGTAGCCGGATCTTTTATCCTCGCCTGCTCTTCCTGTATCAAAGCCCCTCCCCTGAATCCGGAGGCCGATATTGAAACCTTCACAGTAAACAAGCAATTGCTGTTGAGTGATGTGTTTATCGACCAGGTCAACGGCAGAATAGTGCTGAACCTTACTGATAAAGCCTACAACAGTGGCATAGCACCCGTTATCACCACTACTACCGGCGCTGCTATACAACCCGCTTCCGGTGATTCCATCCATTTTGATGACGATACAGTCAGGTATGTGGTGAGGTCGGAAGATGGCGCTAACACCAAGACCTATAAGGTAGAGCTGGCCTCTATTGGCGCCTGGAAATTTGATTTTGAGCACTGGGCCATACAGGATAAGGACAAATACGATTATCCACTCGAAGAAGATGGCAGCACACTCTGGACCTCCGGCAATCCCGGTGTGGCATTATCTGGCGTAGCCAAAGACCCCGCTGCTTATCCTACCCGCTCCACTACCGATAAAAGGTTTGGCGACAAAGCGGCTGAATTGGTAACCCTCAAAGGCACGGCTCTTTCGGGGTTGGTGGGCATTAAACTGTTTGCAGGCTCCCTCTTCACCGGTACATTCAACTCTACCAATGCCCTGGTAGAGCCCTTGAAAGCTACTCAATTCGGACAGCCCTTCGTGGGCAAGCCCCTCCGTTTTACCGGTTATTTCAAATACGTAGCCGGCCCCAATTTTCAGGACAAGGCAGGCAATATATTGCCCGGTGTGCGTGATTCCTGTTCCATCTATGCCGTATTTTTCAAAGGCAATACCAGCCTGGATGCCACCAATATCAATACTTCTGATCGTATTGTGGCAGTAGCAAAACTAAAGACTACCGATGATCATCCCCAGTTTACCCGCTTCGACCTGCCATTTGAATATAATTCATCCCTTCCCCTCACGGGCAAACACATGCTGGCCATCGTGGTATCATCCAGTCAATATGGCGATAATTACCGGGGTGCTATTGGCAGCAGACTGGTGGTAGATAGCCTCAACATCATCCATTAATGCATTGTATGAAAAGAATTGGATTGTTTTACCTCCTTATGATTTTTGCTGTGATAGCACATGGACAACTTCAGCGTGATAGTATTCAACACATGCGCAAAGGCGAAAGCAATATCCTGGGAGGATTGAATATTGGTGCTGCCGCGCCCACCTCTTTTCCGAATACCATCCGGAAGATCAACGGGTATTGGCCGCGCGTAAGCCCTTCCCTGGGTTTTGAATATATTTATTACCTGCCTGAAAAATGGGGCATAGGCGCCGCCTTCAAACTTGATTTTAAAGGAATGGGCACCAGGAGCGAGGTTATCTATTTCCATACCATCATTGCTGTGAAAGATGGCGACCAGACCAACGAATTTACTGGTACCTTCTCCGGTAAAAATGAAACGCGGGTAAGTAACGCTTACATATCCGTACCCATATACGCAGTGTACCGGTTCAACAACCAGTGGCGGGCAAAACTTGGTTTTTATATGGCCTGGTTATTCAGCTCCGATTTTGAAGGCAATGTATCTGATGGCTATATCCGCAATGGCGGCCCTACCGGCGAAAAAGTAAATATCGATTTTGCCACTTTCGATTTTGGCGAAGACGTCAACTCATTTGATATCGGTCTCTATGGCGCCGGTGAATACCGCATCAGCCATAAGCTTTCCCTCAGTGCTCAGCTCAGCTGGGGATTACGCCCTATCTTCCCTTCCACTTTTAAGGGTATGGATTTTCCCCTCTATAATATTTTCGCTACCCTTGGGGTAACCTATCATCTGTGACAGTGTTTTTTTAATCGACAGCAGCATTGTATATTAGGCCATGAACCTACACTATACTGCCATATCGAAATGTGCCGGATTTATCCTGGCTACTACTATCCTGGTTGCTTGTCAAACTGAAGTTAAACCCGATGTTCCCAAAACAGCCGCCCTTCCTGTCACAGGCACCTGGAAGCTCCTTTCCGGTACCCTTATTGAAAAAGGCGATACCACAGTAACTGATTATACCAGGGGCCAGGAGTTTATCAAGATACTCAACGGATCTCATTTTGCATTTCTGCACCACGATCTCAGTAAAGGAAAGGATTCAGCCGCCATCTATTCTTCCGGCGGAGGTAGCTATACCCTTACCGATAGTCTTTATACTGAACACCTGCAGTATTGTACTGCCAGGCAATGGGAAGGCAATGACTTCCATTTTGTGCTTACCCTGCAGGGCGATACCCTCACCCAGCAAGGCGTAGAGAAAATTGAAAACTTAGGCGTCAACAGGATCAATATTGAAAAGTATGTACGTGTAAAATAGGCGGACCTACTTTGATAACAATACTTCAATATTCGAGCCGATGGAATGCTTATATCCTTGCAGCCTGGTAAAATAGATATACGACAGGATCAATACACCCAGGAACAACAAAGGGTCAATTATATACATGATGCCATCACCTACAGCGGCATGAGCAATGATGGCTGATACCAGCGTAATGCCAAAACCAACATACGCGTACTCCTTTATTTTCCCTGGAATACCCGGTAGCAGCAATATGAGTACGCCCAATACTTTGGCAATGGTCAGCTCTGCTTTGAAGTAAGCGGGTAAATGCAGGTGCGTGAAAGCGCCTTCCGGATAGGTATAACCATCAAAGAAGGTAAAACTAATAATGCTGAATGTCATGACAGCCCCAATGATGCCGGTGGCTGTCCAATAGATGATCTTCTCTCTTCTTATTTTTTTGCTGTTCATTGTTCAATAATTTATATACCTATAAGACAGGGCAGGGGTGATTCCTGTGACAGGTCGATTATCCGCGGATAGGTTTTGCTTCCTTCTGCAATTGGCCTATTTTTAAACCTATGAAACACTTGTTCTTTTTTTGCCTGCTGCTGAGTGCTGCTGCAAGCCACGCACAAAAAGCACCCAAATCTTATTTTCCTCCCCGCACGGGCTGGGAGCACCGTAGCCCTGTTTCTTTTGGCCTCGATCCCCTGAAGATTGATTCCGCCATCGCCTTTGCCCGGCGCAATGAATCCAGGCAATCACGCAATATGGATTCGGCACAAGTACAATCCTTTGGCAAAGAGCCTTACAGTGACCCCGTGGGCGCCCTGGTAGACCGGGCCGATCCGGGTGGGGTGATTGTTTACAAAGGATACATCGTAGCCGAATGGGGCCAGCCGGAGCGGGTAGATATTACCAATAGCGTTACCAAAAGTTTCTTATCATCCGTAGTGGGACTTGCCGTTGACCGCGGCCTTATAAAAAACGTGAACGACACAGTAGCGGGCTATATACCTCCTATTGAAGTATACCATCCCGGTGGGGCATCGGAGATTATCACCCCTTTTGCTTCTGCTCATAACCGCACCCTTACCTGGGAGGTGATGTTGCGTCAGACCAGCGACTGGGAAGGAACTTTATGGGGCAAGCCCGATTGGGCCGACCGGCCCGAGGGGAATTTCAATACCTGGCGTACACGTCCCCGGAATGTGCCCGGTACAGTATGGAAGTACAATGATGTGCGGGTAAATGCCCTGGCCCTGGCAGCTACCAGCGTGTGGCGCCAGCCTTTGCCACAGGTACTTAAGAACCTGATCATGGACCCCATTGGTGCTTCGAATACCTGGCGATGGATGGGCTACCACAATTCCTGGATCGTATTGGATGGTGTGCCCGTACAATCGGTAAGTGGTGGTGGTCACTGGGGTGGCGGCATGTACATCAATGCCTACGATATGGCGCGCTTTGGATTGCTCACCCTGCACAAAGGCAACTGGAACGGTACACAACTACTATCGGAGCAATGGGTAAAGCAGGCCCTTACACCCACTACGGCCAACACTACTTATGGATACATGAACTGGTTCCTCAACACCGATCATAAGATGGCTGCCAAAGCGCCTGTCTCTTCCTTCATTCACATTGGCAATGGCACCAATTTTATTTACGTAGACCCGGAGCATGAGCTGGTAGCAGTCGTGCGGTGGATAGAGAACAGGTCCATGGGCGATATGATTGGTAAAATACTGGAAGCCTTGCCCAATAAATAGGCCTTAACTAAAAAGAGCGAAACACCTAAGTGCTTCGCTCTTTTCAGTAATTGACCGGTAACAATTATTGTTTGATAATGATCCTTACCAGGTTTTCTATTCCATTGGTCACTTGCAAATAATACTGCCCATTAGGTTCCTGGGCCAGGTTGAAATGAACAATGCTGACAACACTGTTCTTTGCAATAACACAGGTTTGTATTAACCGGCCATTGAAGTCGTACAAATAAAAATTGTACTGTTTATCCCTCTTTTTATTGATGATGATCGCACTTAAAGGCCCTTTGGTGGGGTTGGGCGCAATGACCAGCCGGAAGTCACCTGTTTTATTTTCCGTGCCATACACCATAAAGCTTTGTGTAATGGTATTGGCTGGCAAGTAATTTTCGTTGCCTTCCTGCACCGCCTTCACCGTTACCTTTCCTTCACCGTTGAACCGAAGCGTGTCTCCCTGCACATAAGCAGGTCCTTCAGTCACGATATATTGTACGGGCAATCCGGAAGAAGCCATGCCATTCAGGAGTACCGAAGCACTCCTTAGTTGGTCCGTGATGGTAGCAAACGTAAGTGTTTGAGCTGCCCTGGCTACCGTGAAAGTCCGTTCTGTACTGGCGGGGAAATATTGCTCATTACCTGCCTGACTGGCCCTGATCGTTACCAGGCCACCGCCTGTAAGGCTCACTGCATTATCGTTGATAGTGGCAGGTCCGCTGACCACCTCAAAAGTTACCGGTAGTTCCGCACTGCTGCCTGCTGTCAACTCAAAAGGTCCGTCTCCAAAAGTCTTATCAGGAATAGAATCTAATGTTACTACCTGAAAGCGCTTTTCAATTAATTCCCATTCGGCAAACTGGGTGCCTGTCTGCCCGTTATTGGCCGTAATATCGAGCCTGTAATAAATATAGCGTGTAATATTGCTGTCTAACAGGAAAGTCCTTTTCAGACGGCGACTGGCAAACAATTCACCACTCTTCGTGTCCAATGTATCCCAATTGGTGCCATTATTGGAAGCTAATAAGGACCAGTCTTTCGGGTCACGTTCCGGTACATCGTTGGCAGAGGTGAGGGTATATTTCACGACCACTGCAGGAGCTTTGGATTCATATTGTACCCACAATGCTTTTTTACCACTCTGGTAGTATTTCGTACTGCTGCTGTTGTCGATCAGGCTGGGGAAATTCTCCGAAGGTTTGCTGGTATTGGCAAACTGTGCTGTGATGATCCCGCCATTATCAGTAATATCAAATGAATTGGTATTAACAGGAGGAGGTACTTCCCCTGGAGGAACGCCATCCCTGAAGAAGCGGGCCTGCCTCCATTTAACTACCGCCTCACCTGTTTTCATGGTACCATAATTACCATATTTGTGATAATTGGACACAGGTTCATTATCTGGTATCTCGGCACGCAAGGTATCATTGATGTAGATCTGTATCTTATTGCCTACATCTTCCTGCATGTGGATCACATTTACTTTTACTTCCCTGCCATAAATATTGGTGGCCAGCGTTTGCCCGGCACCACGCATGGAACCGCCTTCTGCCGCATAGCCGCGGATCATCATTTGGGTGGCGCCTTCCACACTGCCGAATATCTGCATCAGGCTTTCATCGTTCAGCGGGGCATTGAAGGTCACGTACCCTTCAAACTGCCGGCTGCCCGTAGAGTAATCATTTTGCAGCCGGATCTCCGAACGGTTTGATTTGGTGGTCAGGATGCGGAAAGTTTCGGTATCCGTATCTGCGTCATACCGGTAATCAGCACAGATAGGATCACATACCGATTTGTAAGTAGTATAATTGAAGATCTGTAAACCGTCTGCATCATCGAGGTGTACCTTCTTGGTAGGCGAGTAGGATTTCCAGCCATTGCCAAGCTGTGCCTGGGCGGTAGACAGGCAGGAGGTGAGCAGTGTGCCGGCCAGTACCAGCCTTACCAGGCCTTTCATAGAAAAGCTCCTGTGCGTAGCAAGGTTGGCGCAGGAACGGGATCGTACAATTTTTTTCATATGCGATTATTTTAGTCCTACAACTAACGCATATTATTTTACTCCCTGGTTTCTCCTTCTTGCTATTTATTAAGTGATTTTACCCTTTCGACCCCCTACTGCCCGGCTGGCCTATGCGCTACAGCCATTTTCTCATCCACAAGCCTTTTTGCGGATCATTGCCCCGCATCATGATCGTCCAGTCGATAAGCTCAAAATGCCATCGCTGGTAGAATTTAATGGCGGCTGTATTCTGTTCCCAAACGTTGAGCCATAGTGCTGCATAACCAAGGCCGGTGGCGCGCCGGACACAGTGTTCCATCAATACCGTTCCGATCTGCCTGCCCTGGAATGGGGTCAGCAGGTACAATCTTTCCAGTTCAATGTACTGAGCTGTTTCCTGCCGTTCCGGCCTTGGGTTGGTGTTTATCTTGGCATACCCGGCCAGTTCCTGGCCATAAAACGCTAATAGAAAAGTATTTCCGGCATCCTGCCATTCAGCAAGTACCTGCTCCTGGCTGAACGCCTTGGTGACATAAGCCAACAGGTCTTCTTCTGGCATTTTACCGGTATAGGCAGTCTGGAATGCCTTGCCTGCCATGGTACACAGCGACGGAATATCTTCGGCGCTGGCCTTCCTGATATAAATGGATTGATCGGTAGTCGTATTCTCTTCACGCATGGGCTGGATAGAATGAACTTTGTAAATGATGCCGCAAAGCTGCAGCAGGACTACCGGTATGACTGGTAAGATCAGGATAAAAACGTGTAAAATCGGGAGTATACCGCAATTACCGGGAGAGCATCAGTTCTTAGGGCTGACCCCATACTTCTTTTTAAATGCTTTACTGAAGTAGGAGGGAGAAGAATAGCCCGTTTCATAAGCAATTTCACTGATGTTCTTGCTGGTGTTCATTAATAATTCCCGGGCTTGTTCCAGCCGGTAGTTGATCAGAAAATCCATGACCGAAGTGTCAAACAGTTCCCGAAACCCGTTCTTGAGCTTAAATGCATTGAGCCCTGTAACTTTCGACAGCGCTGCAAGCGACACCGGGTCTGCATAGTGGCTGGTGAGGTAATCCCTGGCAAAATAAAGCTTCTCCCGGTCTGCAGTACTTTTCACAACAGGGGTCTTGGTGCTGGACCTGCGGGAACTGGCCTGCACAAATAATATAAACAGTTCTACCGCCTTCGACCGCAGGTAAAGCTTTTTCATCTCCCCGGCAAATGGACACAACATGATATCGTCAATACATCTTTCGATAGCCGCATTGATCGGTAGCCATTCACTGGCAAACAGGGCCGGCTGCTTGCCGGCTACCTTATTGGTAAATGGATCGAGCGTGATGCCTCCTTCCCCTACGAGGTTCAGGAAGCATTCCCGGGTGATCTGCAGCGAGAACATGACCGATTGGTTGTCAATATGCGACAGGCGGCTATCCAGTTCATCTGTATAAAGCATATTGTATTGGCCGCCTCTTATCGAAAAGCTTTTCGACAGCTGTTCATACCTGATATGGGAATGTCCTTGCCTGTTAAAATAGATCTTCACTGCATCAATATCATTGCGGATGGCATAACTGGTTTCCTGCTGTTGCGCGAGTTCATTATAGGCCAGGCGAAACCCGTCGAAACACCAGTTCTGAAAAGTGATACGCGCCTTTTCAAGGCTGATCATCTCCTTGCTCTCCACCAGTTCTTTGGAATTGAGGTCAATATCCGAAATGGGGTTGCGGTAAAAGGTGGTTTGCTGTTGAATACTATTGAACTGTAGCGGCATAATGTATGATTAAACGTATACAGAAGCTGGAACCCAGGGCAAGATACTGCATCTGCGTTGTGTATGGCCGCTGGCTCCCTTACAAAGTGTGAAACCTTCTTTCCGGGTAGGAGTGTCCTTCCCCCTGTTTTGTCCCGGGAACAGGTTTTTGACGCAATTACCCCCTATTTATGCGCCATTAGACCTGCTTATTCTAAGTTTGATGCGGTTAGTTTTGTCGTATGAAAAATAATGCAATCACTGTAGAGGTTTCCATACAGGCTCCCATCGAAACCGTTTGGACATGTTGGACAGCCCCCCGTCATATTCTTCAATGGAACCAGCCTTCGGCAGAATGGAAAACTTCCAGGGTGGAGAACGATCTGCGACCTGGTGGCAGGTTTCTGTATGTAATGGAAGCAAAGGACGGCACCGAAGGTTTTGATTTTGAGGGGGCATACGATGAAGTAGAGATCCATCAATTGATCAGCTATACCCTTACCGACGGAAGGCAAACCGTGAACCTGTTTACCCAAACAGCCTCGGGCACTACCATCACCGAAACTTTTGATCCCGTGGAGGGACTGTCTGCACAGCTCCAGCAAGATTTTTGTGCAGGGGTACTGGAAAACTTCAGGCGCTATACTGAATCACAAGTCGGGGAAGCGGGCGCGGAAATTTAACGAAATGGGTTTCAGGACAACCATATTGTTATTGTCAATACCAGTACATTTGATAAGTGGTAACCTGTCAATATGAAAAAAATAGCCTTCTCCATCATTCCACTTGTTATTGCCTGCCTGCAAGTTGTAGCGCAAACAAAGCAGGTGACGCAAATTGATAGTTTATTATCAGCCATGACAAACCGCGACCTGTTTTCAGGGGCGGTGCTCATCGCAGATAGTACCGGTGTATTATTGGCCAAGGGCTATGGCTATTCAGATCGGGAGAACAAAGTAAAAAATACACCCCGTACAAGGTTTGATATATCTACTGCTTCCAATGTTTTTACAGGTACTGCCATTACTTCCCTGGCGCAACAGGGAAAACTGCAATTTACCGACACCGTTGGAAAGTATATTAAAGGTCTACCCGGCGGAGACAAGATCACCATCCACCAGTTATTGACACATACTTCCGGTCTCGACTATTTTAATAATGCCAGGGGTTTTGACTACCATCAGGTCAAAAATTGTACAGATGTCATGCCCTTTATGCGCACATTACCCTTATTGTATAATCCGGGCGATAGTTGTCAGTATTCATCCGGTAACCTGATCGTCCTGGGGGCTATCATAGAAAAAGTGACGGGCAGGAGTTACCAGGATTACATCACCCAATTGTTTATCCGTCCCCTTGGTCTGCAAAACACAAGTTTTACCCCTTACTATACTTTGAAAGAGTCACAAAGACAGTATGCCATTGGATATACTAAGTCTGATTCCGGCTACCAAAGAAAAGCCTATGACTACGACAATGGCTTTATCCCGCTTTCCGCAGGCGGCGATTGGACCAGCGTAACTGATCTGTACAAATTCGACAAAGCTGTCTTTTCAGAAAAACTGTTGAACAGGAATTACCTGTCGCAAATGATCGGCAGGCATACCCATCCCTGGGACTGTTGCTATTTTGGTTATGGCTGGATCACGACTGTGAAAGATGGTTATTCAAGTATTGGCCATTTGGGGCGTAGCTCCGCATGGCATACGATGAATGAGTATTATCCCAAACAGCAATACACCATTATCATCATGACCAACTTTGGATCAGTGGATGTGGAAGCCCTCACTAAGCAGTTTGAGGAGCTCTTGTTTGGAAATCCGCCTGGAACCTGATTAGTTCCCGGACATGCCCATAAATGCCGCCGCATTAATTGTAGCAGAGAGCAATGCATTCCCATACAGCAGCAAACAAACAACCGCAGTAATGATCTTTTTAGTGTCAAATAGAATGCAACCTGGTAATATTGAGTGATATAAAGCCATATAAGTTTTTGAATCCTAACCGGGCGTATTGTCAGGCTTTCTTTGGGAAATGACCAACGCTATCCCACAAAATGCCAGGCAGGTGATCACCCCAATAAAATTTTCCCCTTCTTTCCATTTCGGAAACCGGACAGCATAATAAAGGTGAAGTGACAGTAGCCAAATAAATAATACTGCTGCTAGCAGAAGACTTATTTCTTCCGTTTTATACCTGGTAAAAATGGAGATAGCTGACCCCATCAAGGCAATACCCCCGATAAATGTCCAGAATTTGGGAAATGGGATATATTTCGGAACCAGCGTACTTAATCCATTCATACTCGCTATATGTGCCACCGAAAAATTATATAGCATGATTGCGAATAAGTAGGGGCCAATTGGACTAAGCTTGGAAAGAGTGGTCAAAAACCTGTTTTCAGGCCTGGGAGCATTGATTGTCGAGATCAAGAGAAAGCCTCCGCTCAATGCCAGTACTTTATTCAGGTTTATCCAAAGATCAGTGTTTTGAGGGCCGGCAGATAAAAATACTGGTAAGTGTGCAAACAGAAATAATGCTAAAAAGACCACCCCCATTATCAAGGACAGGATTTGAAACCTTTTACCCATAATGATCAGCAGACCAGTTATAATTAACAGTACAGCCGTCACGTATACAATCCAATATAGTCCGGAAGGTATATTCGTTAAATTAGGTAAAATGATAGGGCGGATACCGGGATATAAGAAATGCAGGACGCCAATACATGCTATACAAATACCGAAAAATATACGACCGGTGGCTAATAAATACTTCACGATTTGAATATTTTAATTTGAAAAAGGTTTGCGAAGGCTGAGCATAAATACATGGCAAGTAACCATTTGGAGAGGAGTGCCGCAAACTAAAAGCCCGACAAAAGCCTACAAAAACAAACAAATTTGAATTTGTACAACGATGATGCAGGATTTTGGCTAAGTTGGATAGGCAGCGCAGGTGAGCAACTTTAGCCCTGGTCTCAGAACTTAGAGCTACTTATAATATGAATTAATTTTATTATCTATATCTGTTATCATGAATGAACGTGACCTGGTAAAGGATGTTATTCTGGAAGTTTTTATGAAAAGTGGCTATGCCCATACCGGCCAAATGACCCAACGAGACTTTGACTATATCTCATCTGAAATCGAAAAGAAATCGGGTATACTGATTAGCGGTACCACAATAAAAAGACTTGCACTTGGAGATTTTAGCCGGCTTCCTCAGGTGGCCACCCTTAACGCAATTGCCAATTACTTTGATTACAAAACCTGGCAGGATTTTAAAGCTTCCAGGGCTACCGTCATAAAGCCAGAGTTTGATATTCCCCCTTCCGTTGCCAGAAAGGAGGGATCCAGGTTCTTTAAAAGGAAGCTGCTTTATTTTGCCGCTTCTTTGCTCGTAGTAGTGTTGATCCTTGTTTTTTTTCTATTTGAATCAAGGCCGGCAAGCATTTCGAATGCTGAGAAAGCTAAATTTTCCTGCCAGAAAAGCACCCGTAACGATATGCCCAATACCGTAATATTTAAGTATGATATTGACCAGGTACACGCAGATAGTTTTTTTATTCAGCAGTCATGGGATAAAAACAGGAGGAGAAGGATTTATAAAAATAAGTATACCATTACAGATATATACTACGAACCGGGCTATCATATCGCCAAACTGATAGCTAACGATTCCATTATTAAGACAATGGATGTGCATATACCAACAGATGGGTGGTTTTTCTATGCTATAGATAATATTGCCAATTATATACCTGAATATATAAAGACAGATAAGTATATCAACAATGGGGTATTAGGGTTATCTGTGCAACAGTTAAAGGAAAACAATATAGATATCACCAAAGACAAATTATACCATTACACCTATTTCCCAGATTCAATGACGGTGAAATCAAATAATTTCAGGTTAAAGACGAGGGTACGAATGAATGAAGTAAGGAATAGCTGGTGTCCTTACATTACCATTGAATTATTTTGCCAGGGCTATTTCATCCAGATGAAATCGACTAAAAAGGGGTGTGCTAACAAAGCTTCCTTAATACTTAGCCAGGAAATAAAGGGAAATGAAACAGATCTGACAGCATTGACATTTGATGTGAACCAATGGACGGATGTGGAAATTGTTTCAACAAACAATATTGTCACAATATATATAAATAATAAAGCTGCTTTTTCTGCGCCCAGCTTCGATCGTATCAAATA
Organism: Paraflavitalea soli; assembly: GCF_003555545.1. GTDB lineage: Bacteria > Bacteroidota > Bacteroidia > Chitinophagales > Chitinophagaceae > Paraflavitalea > Paraflavitalea soli. Next base: position 7,485,378 of record NZ_CP032157.1, read on the forward strand.
CATTTCAGGCTTTGCTTTTATTTCAAATGGATTATGTGAAGTGGATAACATTGAATTAGCCGGGCCAGATGGGAAAAATGTATATAAAGGTCAATAAGGAAGGCTAAGATGTTTCTTGCAAATTAAGTAGTTGGTCTGGTGAAAAAATTAAAGTAGAAGTAGATAGTGTGGGGTATATTTAAAATGAAAGAGGCGACTTCTTACGAAATCGCCTCTTTTCGTCGGGAAGGCAGGATTCGAACCTGCGACTCTCCCGACCCCAAGGTCGGGATGCGCTATCGAAGGCCTGTGACTGCTGCATGCTGTAAAACAAAAAAGCAGCTTCCAAAGAAACTGCTTTTTAAATGTCGGGAAGACAGGATTCGAACCTGCGACTCTCCCGACCCCAAGGTCGGGATGCGCTATCGAAGGCCTGTGACTGCTGTAAAACAAAAAAGCAGCTTCCAAAGAAACTGCTTTTTAAAAGTCGGGAAGACAGGATTCGAACCTGCGACCCCCTGGTCCCAAACCAGGTGCGCTACCGGCCTGCGCTACTTCCCGATTGTTTTTCTTTCTACAAACGCTACCTGATTGCGACTCTCCCGACCCCAAGGTCGGGATGCGCTACCGGCCTGCGCTACTTCCCGTTCCTGTTTCCTTATCAACCTGAATTAATCAGGAAACTAAATTCACCGGACAATCAAACTACCGTGCTGAAAACGGCAGCTCTTCAGCGGAGAGGGAGGGATTCGAACCCTCGATACAAGTTTAAGCTCGTATAACGGTTTAGCAAACCGGCCCTTTCGGCCACTCAGGCACCTCTCCTTTTTACGGGATCGCAAAAATAAGAGGAAAATATCAAATGGCAAATTCAAATCGCACTTTATTCTGCCATTTTCTGAAATAGTCGCCCTATGATAGCTTATTGACAATGAATAGACTCAGTGGCTCCGCTGGTTTCCCTTTAAGCGGATGTTAACAGGATTCATTTATCAGCTTTATGTCAGACCTTAGCTGATAATCAGGTATTAAAATTGCATTAGTACCGCGTATTTATTTTCCGTCCCCACCCACAATCATTGTAATATTGTTCCTTCATACATAAAAAACACACCTATACTATGGCAAACAAAACCAATAATCGCCGGGATTTCCTCATCACCACGGGTAAAGCAGGGCTGGCAGCAGCATTGTCTTTGCCAGTGCTGGATGCCCTGGCAATCGGTTCCCACCCGGCACCGGCGCTGAAAACAGGAATGGCCACGCCTTACGAACAACAGCCATTACCTTATGCCTACACTGCCCTGGAGCCTGCTATTGACGCCACCACCATGGAGATTCATTACTCCAAACACGCAGCTACCTACGCCAAGAACCTGGCCGATGCAGTAACGGCTGAAAAGGTGGATAAGAATGCTACTTCCCTGGAAACCCTCCTGTCAGGTATTTCAAAATATTCGGCTAAAATGCGCAACAACGCAGGCGGCCATTATAACCATGAGCTGTTTTGGCAAACACTCAAAACTCCTGTCGATGGAGCCAAACCTACCGGTAAAGTATTGGCTGCCATAGAAAAAGACTTCAATTCCTTCGATGCTTTCAAAACCCAGTTTGCCGATGCCGCCAAGAACCGTTTTGGCAGTGGCTGGGCATGGTTGATCGTGGGCAAAGACAAAAAGCTCTCCATTGTATCTTCTCCCAACCAGGATAATCCCCTGATGGATGTGGCCGAAATAAAAGGATTCCCTTTATTGGGATTGGATGTATGGGAGCATGCTTATTATCTTAAATACCAGAATCGCCGGCCCGATTATATCACTGCCTGGTGGAATGCCATCAACTGGGATTTTGTACAAAAGAGAGCTACAGGTCTCATTGGCTAAGTAAATATTATACCGGATGTCTCCGGTTGATCATACAACAAGGACAGCTATCATGGATCGATTATCCATAGTAGCTGTCCTTGTTAATTTATGGTAAACCTTAGCGCAATTAGGGCTGCCCTTGTTTATACAAAGCAAGCGCTGTTTTCAAAATTTCGTTGATCGTCTTTACCGGAATATCTTTTTCCGGATCAAATAACAATATCTTCATACGCGCTCTCTTCTCCTGTATCAACTGCGGATGTTCGATCTTATTCCCTTCTACGATACCTAAATAAGGTTGATGATTCTTCTTATGCACCCACAGGTAACAAAACATTGCTCCTTTGTAACAATAGAAAGGCATCTTGTATTTCCATGCTTCTGTAATACCTGGATCAAAATGCAATAAGTATTCACGCATGGCCAGTAAGTAACTTTTTACGGGCTCTTCTTTGTTCAGGAAGTAATGATCTATTTCTCTCATCATGGCAAATGGGTATAACGGTCCTTGCAAGACGACAACCGACTGGTAAGGAAGACTTTAAAGTTACAAAGATCGGGTAAATGTATGCCCAGCCTTCTTGTATACACTACTTGCGCACTCCATGTTTACACTTAGTCCACTCATTAAGTACTTAACTAAGATCAAATAAATAGTACTTTTAACGAATATTGTTTGATTTTACTATAAAAACTTACTAACCTTGCATTCGCTTTTTATACACCTGATAGTAGCCCGTTAGTAACCCGACAACAAGTGCACCCCACCAACCAACCTTAAGCACACAACCACCGTACACGCTTTGAAAACTCACCTGTAAAAATCGCTCCCGGTAATAATTGTATCCTATACCGTGCCATGCACGGAACATAACCTTATTGTTACATTCCATTAAACCTTGATCTATGTCCAGGCAGCTTTCCTATGCGCTGATCATAAACCTTCTCGGCTTTGCCGCTGTGGCAAATGGCCCTTATTCTTTGGTGTTTGATATGGACGTGCCGGACGCCATCCCATTGGCTACGCCTGGCCCCAAAGGAATCAATTCCTTGTGTCTTGATGAATGGTCAAGGCATAAGGAATTGATCATTAATAAAAGAGATAGTTTGTATGATGCCATTGCAGATAAAGAAAAATTAAGCCGCAATAAAGAGAAAGCACAGCACGAGATCAATTCCCTCAAAGCCAGGCTCTCCAACCTCGATAAAGTGATCGGCCTTGTCAATACACTCGAAAAAAGTGATGTAGAATATATCCTGAAGCCTTCTATCAAAGCAGAAGGTTCTACTGCGTACGATACCAGGAGAAGATGCATTGTTTTAACTGTAGGTTCTACTGCTAATTTCATACATGAGATCACCCATGGTGGTCAGTACGAAGCAGGAGAGATCATATTCGATTCCCAACTGGATAAATCTTACTTACAAGACCTGTACGATGAAGTTGAAGCTTATAAAGCACAATTTGCTTACGACCCTTCCTCTGTATCCTCATTGAAGTCCAGCTTCGTTGCCCGGTCATTGGCAGATATAACACCCCGGTGGGTGGAAGATCTGCAATCTGCTGAAGGAGAGAAAACCTATCGTGACCACAGCAAGATCAGGGTTAATATCTATTCCGGCAAAGCCGTCCTGCTCATGGCCTACCCACAATTGGCAAGCCAGTTCAGCGGATGGGCCGATAGCTGGACCATGAAAGAAGCACCCAATGTGGTGTACAAACGACAGCCAATGGTGGTACAATAAAGTAGGACTATACACAAAAAAAATACACCGGTGCAGCCCGGTGTATTCAAACACATAAACGAAAACTATAACTGAAATTATTTAACCTTGTTCACTACTGTCTCGTCCACATAACTGCGGTTGCGATTGATCTGGTAGATCTCAGACTTGTCATTCTTCTTTGCCTTCACTTCCACATTCAACACATTGTCTCCAATTTCTTCCGTATTCAACATGAACTTCTTGGAGATATTGCTTCCTTTTACTTTACCGGAATACAGTACATTACCGTAATCATCCCTGAAAGTGATAGAAAACTCATCTTCTTCTGTATTGTTGAGGTTCAGCAGGAAAACCGGTTGGTTCTCGTAGTGACCGATAAATTTCAATTCTATAGAAGAGCTCTTGGGGTTCTTTTCGCCATTGGCTAAAGTGGTGTTGGAAAAGGTTAAGGTTAAAGCAACTACTGCCATCAGCATCATTCCGAAATTCCTCATCTTGATTTTCATAATTCGTATATTTTATAATTTTATAACCGTTTTTTCAGCGCTTATCCCCCGCTGCGGGATTGAACTTCTTTCAGGTTTCGGGCTTCGCTTGTCTTAGCCCTCATTCCCTTCGTTCATGATGCAAACTTACAGCGACAATCATCGGGCTACAAACCAACAAATGCTTCATTTCAGGATGCTAAACACGTAATAGAAATGTTAAAACCCTTTGCTGGCACGGGTTACAGAAAAAAGTGAAAATGATCTCCAAGCCATTTTTACCCCTGTTTTTTTATTATTCAGGATACCCTCGCCTCTATGCCTGGCTGCCTCCTTGCCGCTTTCCCCTGCCTTTCGCTCGCAGCTCGTAGCTCATCGCTCGCAGCTCATTACTTCAACACATTACATAAGTTTATCATTGATGCTGAATTTCTTCATATATTAATGCTGGTGAGTAATATTTTTTTTATATTTTGTCTCGCCCTTTGAAACAACCATAAACCCTTTAAAATATGCTTGCGCGTACCCAGTTGATCGATGCCGTGTGTTATAACAAAGTCCCGCCATCGTTTACAAACATATCTTCCTTACCATAGCAGCCATATTTTAGTGCCTGGGAACATGGTCATTTTTTAATGCCATTTTTTCCTTGACAAACCGTAATAATTTCCCTGATACGTAAACTAATACCTTACCAATGGCAATTAACTTACAGAAAGGCCAGAAAATAGACATAGGCCTTTCCAACATCAGTGTAGGGCTGGGCTGGAATCCAAATGAAGGAACAGGCTCCGCCTTCGACCTGGATGCTTCTGCATTTATGATCGATGCTTCCAGGCTCATCCCCTCAGAAGGATACTTTGTATTCTATGGCAATACAGATTCTCCCGATGCTGCGGTGCACCATACCGGTGATGATCCTACCGGCGGCAACTCTGCCGGCGGTGATGATGAAAGCCTCGTAGTAGACCTTACCAAAATAGATCCTGCTATTGCAGAAATACTGTTTGTGGTCACCATTCATGATGCCGGCGCCCGCAAACAGAATTTTGGCCAGGTCAGGGATTCCTATATCAGGCTCGTGGACAATGCCAGCGGCAACGAGATCGCCAAATATGAACTGGGGGAAGACTTTTCCATCGAAACAGGCGTGGAATTTGGCCGCCTCTACAAACGCGATGGCAAATGGAAGTTTGAAGCCTCCGGTATCGGCTATAAAGAAGACCTGGGCTATTTCCTGGGCAAATATTATAAAGGCCAGATCATTAAATGATACCAGTTGTCGCCCTGGGCCTGTCGAAGGGTGGGTCGCCCTCTAAGGGCGGCTCACCCTGATCTAAAGGAGCCTGTCGAAGGGCTGTTGGAGGCGACAGCGCATATTTTTCGGTACAAGCAGTACAGGCAGCGATTAAACCCTAATAAATAAAACAAAAAGAACCTTATTTATGGCAATTAACCTGGTAAAAGGACAAACAATTGACCTTAGAAAAAACGATGGCGGAGCCGATTTTGACCTTGCAACTGTAACCATCGGCCTCGGATGGGATATCCGCGAGAAAAAAAGCGGATTCCTCGGAAAGCTTCTCGGTGGCAAACAGGAAGACTTTGACCTCGATGCCGTAGCCTTTTTGCTCGACAGTAATGGTAAAGTAGCCAACCTGGGCGATAAACTCATTGGCGGTGATGTGGTCTTCTACAACAGCCCCAAGCACCCTTCCGGCAAAGCATGGTCCACCGGCGATAACAGAACAGGAGCAGGTGATGGCGACGACGAACAACTCGTCTTCAAGCTCGATACCCTCGATGCACGCTTTGATAAGATCGTATTCGTCGTATCTATTTATCAGGGCCGCCAGAAGAATCAGCACTTTGGTCTCGTGGAAAATGCCTTTATCCGTGCAATAGACACGCGCGGTAAGGAAATTGCCCGCTTCAACCTGTCGGGCGACGCCACCTTCAATGGCATGTGCTCCATGGTATTTGCTGAAGTATACCGTAAAGACGGCAGCTGGAAATTCCGCGCCCTGGGTACACCCCACCAGGCCGACTCCTTCGTGGAGATCTTGAAACAATATGTGAACGTATAAACATCAAAATATTTGTATGAGAAGATTACCCGTGTATCTGGTACTTGACACTTCCGGTTCTATGACTGGAGAGCCCATTGAATCCCTGAAGAATGGTGTCCAGGTCCTCATTTCTACCTTGCGCCAGGATCCGTATGCGCTGGAAACAGCGTATTTAAGCGTGATCACCTTCAGTACGTCGGCTCAACAACTCGTACCCCTTACCGAATTGTCAACGTTCCAGATGCCGGATCTTCAGGCTGCAGGCACCACCTCCCTGGGTGAGGCCCTCAACTTACTGGCACAAAGGGTAGAGGTAGAAGTGGCCCGCACCACCGCCGAACAAAAAGGCGATTGGAAACCCCTCGTATTCATCATGACCGATGGAGAACCTACCGACGATTGGCAGCGGGGGCTTAATGAATACCGCAAACGGAAATTTGGTATGGTGATAGCCTGCGCCGCTGGCCGGGCTGCCAACACCAATGTACTCAAGCAGGTTACCGACACCGTGGTGCAATTGGATACCGCCGATTCTTCCACCATCAAAGCTTTCTTTAAATGGGTATCTGCTTCCATCAGCACCGGTAGCCAGAAAGTAGAAAGCGGCGGCCAGGAAGTAACCGGCCTCAATGAACTGCCTCCACCACCACCAGAAGTAAACGTAGTTGTATAAGATGTTGAAAGAAGCAAAACATATTTCCTTTGATCTGTGGTTGACGTTGATCCGGTCAAATAAGGATTTTAAGAAAGAAAAAGCAAAGCTCTTCTGTTCTTATTTTAAGATTAGTCATGTAGATGCCGATGCGGTCGTTAAAGTGTTCCGGCAAACCGACCAGTTGGTGAATCGTATCAACGAAACGGTAGGAAAGAACGTAGACTCCCTGGAAATGTACATGATCGCACTTGATAAGCTCGGTGTCGATATGTCGGGACTGCTGCCACCTCATTTGGAAGAATACTACACCCTGTCCGAGCAGTTATTCTTTCAATACCCGGCGCAGCCGCTGCATGAAGAGATTGTACCCCTGCTGGCTGCCTTGAAAGACAGGGGGCATACCATCAATATCACCAGCAACACCGGTTATATCAAGGGCCGTACCCTGCGCAGGCTCATGGAAGATACCGGCATAGCCCGGTACATGGACTTCCAGGTATATTCAGATGAAGTGTCGGCTTCCAAACCCTCACCCATCATCTTTGAACACATGTACCGGCAGGCAAAGGAGTTGTATCCCGCCGGTTTATCCAAACAGCACATCGTGCACATTGGCGATAACAGTCTTACCGATGTAGGAGGGGCAAAGGATTTTGGGATCAATGCTTTTCTCATCAATGATCAAAGCATGACCTTAAAAAACATAGAGGATGAGCTCAGTGTACTCGTTGCATAAGATAATGGGGGTCGATGCCTTTACGTTCAACCCTGCTGATTATAGCCGCTTCAAATTTGGAGATGGCCATATAGCTGAATCATTTGGCGAAGCACTCGCCCATGGATTCCTGGCGCAGCATGGCGAAGCATTAAAGGCCGGCAAACAGCTGGTCATATTGCCTAGCCCTTATTTTGCCATCCCTACCGCTTCTTATGCCATGGCAGGAGCTTTTAAGAAAACCATCAACCGTTTTTTAGCCGTCAATCGCTTACCTGTAGCAGAAGAAGCCAAGATCCATCGTTATAAGACCTATAGCCTGGATTACGGGGAACTGGATGCCGACAGCAGGCTCAACCTTATTCTCAACGATAAGTACCACCTGGACAGTCAATTCCTGCGGGGTAAATGCCTGATCTTTATCGATGATATCAAGATCACCGGCAGTCATGAGCTCGTGATCCGCAACCTGCTGAAACAATTTGCCTTGGAAGAAGAGGTTGCTTACTTCCTCTACTTTGCTCAACTCGATGGTAAGAATATCCATCCCAGGATCGAAAATGACCTTAACTACAGTTTTGTAAAATCGGTTCATGACCTGGGCAGCATTATCAATTCGGGCAATTTTAAGGTCAATACCCGTATTGTCAAATACATTCTCAACGCGGAGTTTGCCGACTTCGAAACCTTTATTTCAAAGCAATCCGCTTTGTTTTGTGAACAACTTACCGATCTGGCCATCAGCAATGGCTACCATGAAATGGAGGAATACAATAAGAACTTTCTCCAATTGTTAACAATCACCCATCAAAATCATCACATATGCCTATCAACTTACAAAAAGGACAACGCGCCAACCTTGACCTCCCCAAATTTACCATAGGCCTCGGCTGGGATACCAATGAAGCTCAAACAGGGCAGGGATTCGACCTCGATGCCTCTGTCTTCATTCTCGGCGAGAACAGGAAACTCCTGGCCGATGAGTACTTTGTTTTTTACAACAACCTCAAATCTCCCGATGGTGCTGTAAAGCATTCAGGCGATAATACCACCGGCGATGGTGATGGCGATGATGAGACCATCGAGATCGACCTGTCTAATATTAACCCAGGTGCTAAAGAGATCTGCGTGGTAGTTACCATCCATGAAGCACCGGCTCGCAAACAGAATTTTGGCCAGGTAAGGAATTCTTTCATTCGCGTATTCAATGCCGCCACCAACGAAGAGATCATGAAGTATGAGCTGGGAGAAGACTTCTCTATTGAAACGGCTGTTGAATTTGGCCGCATCTATAAAAAAGACGAGAACTGGAAATTTGAAGCAGTAGGTATTGGCCACAGCGGCGGCCTCGAACAGTTTTTAGGTAAATACAATTAATTATGAGAAGACTGCCGGTTTATTTATTGCTCGATACTTCCGGCTCCATGAAAGGAGAGCCCATTGAAGCCGTAAAGAATGGTCTTGAATCACTCATTGGGTTCTTGCGACAGGACCCCTTTGCCCTGGAGTCTGTGCACCTTTCCATCATCACCTTCGATCGGGAAGTCACCAACATCCTTCCCCTCAAAGACCTGGAAAGCCTCATTCTGCCCGAGATCACTACGCCCGATTCAGGGCCTACCCACCTGGGGCAGGCGCTGGAAATGCTCTGTACCCTGGTGGATAGCGAGGTATTGAAAAGCACACCTGACCAGAAAGGAGATTGGATGCCCCTCTTGTTTATCATGACAGATGGAAAGCCCAGCGACCTCCAGAAGTACCGCGAAATGATACCCGAAGTGAAGAAGCGGCATTTTGGCGAGATCGTAGCCTGTGCGGCGGGTCCCAAGGTCGATGACCAGTTGCTCAAAGAGCTCACCCATATCGTGGTGCACCTCGACACGGCCGACAGCTCTACCATCAAATCATTCTTTAAATGGGTTTCAGCGTCCGTAAGTACTGGCAACAGAAGTATGGGCGCCGGCGGCGATGTGGTCTTACCTCCGCCCCCTCCCCAGGTGAATATGGTCATTTAATGTCGCTGTGATCCAGGTGTGCAGTTAAGTAAAATAAGGAAAGCATAATATCAGCATTGCCGATTGTCGACTGCCGATTACCGACTGATGATCCGCCTTCTGAAGAACAATTAACAACAAAGTATGTATTTCATCATATGCATGCTCCTCAATATTTTGATCATAGGCCTCTTCCTGTATTCAAAACTATTGCCCTATAAAGACAGGTTAGACAATCGTTACAAAGGCACATTTGACTTTTTCAGCAAATTGTTTAACCCCATGTTGAATTTCCTCCGGGGAGTCATCAAACCCTTCCAGGTAGGCAGCGGACTTGCTGTAGACATGTCACAGATCGTCCTGCTCATTCTATTATTACTTTTATTAGGCATTGGCCGGTTTTAAACCTAACCTTTAAAATAAACCTAAACCTCCTTGCTATGCGCAGATTACCGGTATACTTTTTAATAGATGTTTCAGAGTCAATGGTGGGCGATCAAATGCCCTATGTAGAAGAAGGACTGGCCTCCATCATTAAAGACCTGCGATCTGATCCCTATGCGCTGGAAACAGCCTGGGTATCCATCATCGTCTTTGCCGGGAAAACGAAACGCATTGTTCCATTAACCGAATTGACTTCCTTTTATCCCCCACGCATTCCCATTGGGGGTGGTACTTCCCTGGGTGAAGCCCTCGAATTCCTCATGCACGATATCGACACCAATGTGGTAAAGAGTACACCTGATACCAAGGGCGATTGGAAACCCATCATCTTTTTGTTTACCGATGGAGCCCCCACCGACAACCCCACACCGGCTGTTACAAAGTGGATCAACCAATACAAAAAGAAAGCGTCCATCGTGGCCATTGCATTGGGCGATAATACCGATACCGCCGTGCTGGGCCAGCTTACCAATGATGTGCTGCTGGTGAAGAACCTGGCACCGGAGTCTTACAAATCATTCTTTAAATGGGTTACTGCTTCTATCAAGACCACCAGCATGAGTGTGTCTGAAAGCAATATAGACGGCCCCCAACTGGCTAAGCTGGATGACGCTTACCTCACTAAGGTAGAGCCTCCTGCCACACCCTCTTCCAAAGTCATCGACAATAATTTTGCCGTCTTCCTGTCCAAATGCCAGGCCACCAAAAAGCCCTACCTCATTAAATACAAACGCAATATTACCCCCTCCAACATAGAAGGGCTTTCACTGGAAACCCAATTCTTTAAACTCCAGGGATCCTTTCCCGTTGATGATACCTATTTTCAGTTGAGTGACAATACCCCCACCAACCAAAAGATCAGTTCAGGCGAATTGGTAGGCTTTCCCCATTGTCCCTGCTGCGGTAATCAATACGGCTTTAGTACCTGTGCTTGTGGCGGTATCATGTGTACCGGCGACGAAGAAGTCAGTACCTGCCCCTGGTGCAATACCCAGGCTAAATTTGGTTTTTCATCCGGGCATCATGATATAAACCGTTCGAGAGGATAACAACTATTTTCATTAACCCAATTATTCTGTGGACAAGATCGTATTTCCCAACGCCAAAGAAAAAGAAGCTTACTCCTATGCCATTCAATGGGGAAAGTTTGCTCTATCCGATATTGGCGAACATCATTTTGAAGGACTCGAAGCCATTGGGCTAAGCTATGACCCGGCAACGGGTACCGTACAGGGTATTCCTTCCACACCCGGCGATGCAGACATAACCTTGCATTATAAACCATTAGACAGCCATACAGAGCAGTTGCTCACCAGGCCCGTACACCTCTTTGTGAATTTTGATCCCAGGAGCTTATGGACCGAACAGGAGCCGCCTCTGGAAGCCCCTTATCAAAAGTCCCACACCGACAGCGTGATGGACATTACCGGCGCCAAAACCATGATTGCAGCCAGCAAGCGTGGCCGCTCCCATGCCCGGGAAGGCAAATTCAGGGATGATGATTTTGATGTGATGTACCGGTCTGATACCGGTTGGTATGTTATTGCCGTGGCAGATGGCGCCGGCTCAGCCAAGTTCTCCCGCGAAGGTTCCCGCATTGTATGCAATACCGTAGTAGAACACCTGTCCCTATCCGCTACCGGCAACAAACTGGATGAGCTCGAAGCCCTGATCGTACAGCTGGAGGCTAATCCCGATGATGCCAGCCGCAAAGCCATTGGCGATACCTTGTACAATACCCTGGGCAATGCTGTGCTCCTGGCTTATAAGAACATTGCCAAAGAAGCAGAAGCTTCCCAGAACCTGGTAAAGGATTATGCTACCACCTTGCTCACCACTGTATGCCGCCAATACGGCGATAAATGGTTCATTGGTGCTTTTTGGGTAGGCGATGGGGGAGTGGGCATCTACAAAAAAGGAGAAGCCCCAAAAATACTGGGTGAGACCGATAGCGGCGAATACTCCGGCCAAACCAGGTTTCTCACCATGCCGGAAGTCTTTGAAGCAGCTTCCTTCTACAAGCGCATACGCTTCCAGTTGGTAGACCATTTCGATGCCCTGGTGCTCATGACCGATGGTATTACTGATGCCTGGTTCCACACCGATGCCAATCTCTTCAAAGCAGAGAAATGGGACGAGCTGTTCCAGGAAATGCAAAAGGAAGTAAATCTTTCGAGAGATAATGAAAATGCCCATAACCAGTTATTACATTGGTTGGATTTCTGGGTAAAAGGCGAATACGACGACCGAACAATTGCAATACTTTTTTAATTATGGCAAACACCATCAAAATAAAGGCGGCAGACGGCTCAGACGTAGAGTTTGTGAATGACATGATTGGCCAGGGCGGCATGAAAGATGTTTACTTCAGCCCTGATAAATCTTATGTAGTAGCCTTCTTCAGGGATAAACAGGATGCGGTGGCCAAGGATCGTCTCCTCACCATTACCGGCACCTTTTATGACCGCATCTTTAAACAGGCCGGCGGCGATTATTGGAAAGACCTCTATTGCTGGCCCACCAAAGTAGTAGAATGGAATGGACGCCTCGGCATTGTAGCCCCCACCTATCAGAAACATTTCTTCTTTCAGACCGGATCGCGCAACAATGATTTCCTGCAGATCAAAGGCAAGGAAAAAGAAGGCAAATGGTTTGCCAGCGCTTTTCACCAGAATAAAAACCTCGACCCTTCAGAGAAAGGCGATTGGTATAAATATTTCCTCATTGGCATTACCATCAGCCGCGGCGTAAAACGTATGCATGCTGCCGGACTGGCTCACTCCGATCTTTCTTACAAGAATGTATTGATAGATCCTGTCACTGGCCGGGCTGCCATTATTGATATTGACGGGCTGGTGGTGCCCGGCAAATACCCGCCCGATGTGTTGGGTACACCCGATTTTATTGCGCCCGAGGTATTGGCCACCAGGCACCTGCCCAAGGAAGACAAGAGCAGGAAGTTTCCGGGTATTCCTACCGACAGGCACGCCCTGGCTGTCATGATCTACATGTACCTGCTGCGGCGCCATCCCTTGCGGGGAGGAAAAGTGCACGATGCAGATGCCCAGAAAGACGAAGAGCTGTCCATGGGCTCCAAAGCATTGTTTATTGAACACCCTACCGATAAGACCAACAGGCCCAAACTAAGTCAGGTAAAGCCGAGTTACCTGCCCTGGGCCGATACCGATAAATTGCCTTATACCATTACCGGTCCTTACCTGAAGCAGCTTTTTGACAGGGCATTCATCGACGGACTGCACAATCCCGCCATGCGTCCAACAGCCGATGAGTGGGAAAATGCCCTGGTGAGATCAGTTGATCTCATGCAGCCTTGTCAGAACAAGTCCTGCGAAATGAAATGGTACGTATTTGACAATACCACCGCGCCGAAATGTCCTTTCTGTGGTACGCCTTACCGCGGACAGCTGCCTGTACTGAATCTCTATTCTAAAAATCCAAAAGGGATGTTTAGCTTTGAAAATCACAGGCTCATGGTGTACAGCAACCAATACATCTATCAGTGGCATATCAATAAGAACATTTCACCCAACGAGCGCTTAACAGCCGATCAGAAAAAGCCCGTAGGTTATTTTGTATTCCACAATGATAAATGGGTGCTGGTCAACCAGGCTATTCCCGGTTTGAAGGATATGGATACAGACCAGGAAGTTCCAATCGGGCAAATGCTGGAGATAAAAGATGCACAAAAGATCCTCCTGTCTAAAGAAGAGGGCGGGCGATTGATCATCGTACAAATGGTAAACAATTAAAATCAGAATACAACATGAATCACATGATCCAGGAAATTCTCAACAACCCGTGGGCTGCATTGGCGGTGGTTGGGAATCTTATTGTTATTGAAAGCTTGCTGTCGGTCGATAATGCCGCTGTACTGGCTACCATGGTGATGGACCTGCCAAAGGAACAAAGAAGCAGGGCCCTGAAGTATGGCATTATTGGCGCGTATGTTTTCCGCGGTATTTGCTTATTACTCGCTGCATATATCATTACAATATGGTGGCTCAAACCTCTCGGTGGTTTATACCTCCTTTACCTCGTATGGGATTGGTGGAAAGGCAAACAAACACCCGAAAAAGAAGATGATACCCTCGATAAAAAAAGCAATTGGCTTTACAAAGTCACCGTGGGAGCCCTGGGCAACTTCTGGGCAACCGTAGCCCTGGTAGAGATCATGGACCTGGCTTTCTCCATCGACAATGTATTTGCTGCAGTAGCATTTTCTGATAATATCATACTCATTTGGGTGGGTGTATTTATTGGTATCCTGGCTATGCGGTTTGTGGCACAGGGCTTTGTAAAGCTTATGGAGAAATATGCGTTCCTGGAAGCTGCCGCCTTTATTGTAATTGCCATCTTAGGTATTAAGCTCATGCTTTCTTTGTATGAACATTTCGTACCCGAATCACCATTCAGTAAGTTCCTGGGTAGCCATGCTGCCGATTGGGGTGTATCTATCCTTACGATCAGCATATTCGTTATCCCCATTATTTATACTACCCTGTTTGGTAAAAAGAAACAGGAACCAGGCGTATAAGAGGAAGTAAGATAAAAATTAAGTAATAGTATATACTAAAAGAAAAGGGTGGGTCGCCTTCCAAAGGCGGCTCACCCTTTTCCCTTTTACTGATGTTATCACCCTTGTTTGTTTCGAACGAAGCGTAGCGTAGTGAGAAATCTGCTGTCGAAGCAAAACTTGTCCCGCTCTGCGGGACGGCTCGCAGCTCTTTTAAGGTTGCCTATTCACAAAAAAAAGTGGAACATCTATTGTAGATGCTCCACTTTTTTTAAAACAAAAAACCAGCTTATTATTTGATCTTGCTTACTACAGTTTCTTCTACATAGCTACGGTTCCTGTTGATCTTGTACACTTCGGCCTGATTGTTCTTCTTTGCTTTTACTTCCACACTTAATACGTTATCGCCAATCTCTTCAATGTTCAACATGAACTTCTTCGAAATGCTGGTTCCTTTTACTTTACCGCTGTACAGCACATTGCCAAAATCATCACGGAAAGTGATAGTAAATTCATCTTCTTCTTTGTTGTTCAGGTTCAGTTGGAAAACCGGTTGGTTTTCATAATGACCAATGAACTTCAGTTCTATAGCAGAAGCAATTTTTTCTTTTTCGTTGTTTGCCAGCGCGCTGGTAGAGAAAGATAAAGTGAAAGCTACTAAGGCGATTGCCAAAATTCCATAATTCCTCATAATCGTTTTCATAATGTATATTTTAAAAGTTTTTAAAACAGTGCTGTAAGCTTCGTATGGGATGGGCAATCGGGCAGGCAGGCAATGTAGAAGAAAAAGTAGGAGTTCGTTACTCCTGTAAACAACACCAGGATGGTGTGTTCTTTATTTCATGATGCAAACATACAGCGGCATTATCCACCCCAAAAACCAAATAAAGGGCCGTTTCAGTATCGTAAACCCATTTTTTAAAACAGCGAATGAGCCATAGGCGCGGGTTACAGGCAAAAGTCAACATGATCCCCAACCTCATTTTGGGGTAGAAAATAATCCAAAATAGCCCCCTTTTTTCCTTTTTCTTAACAATTTCGACATATACGGACCCAATTTCAAGGATATAGGTACAGCTAAATCAGGTATGTCAATTAATTATAATCACTCCCGGAATGCCTGCTTCCGAGCTTCTCCTTGCCTTCTCTGTTGTCTCATTGTTCTTGTTGCCTCGATGCCTTTGTTGCCTCGATGCCTTGTTGCCTTTATACCTCTTACCCCTCAATTTTAATGTCACCCTTCTATGATCTAACTCACTGGTCCCCGGGGTCTGTTTCTTGATAATCCTCAAGAATATTTCCCATTCCGGGTCTCTAAAGTGCGTAGTTACACGTAACCTTGAAATAAATTCCCAAAACGATACAATTTTATCCATACAATACTAGTTATATGTTTATATATAGGGGAAATATGAATGTATTTTAGGTTATTTCCTATATTAAAAAAGACAACTAATTTCACGCGCAAAGCATTTTGACCAGTAAATCCAATATCTATCCAAAAACCGTAAAAGATTATTTTAAAACCAATACTATGACACTAACCCCTACACTATTCAGGCAATTACAGCCTCCATTTCATCCGGTGTTTAATAACTGTCTTCAAACAAGCGCCTATAGCCACGGGCAACGTCCTGGCATATATGGATCTCTTGCAGGGCAGTAATGCACAAAACACTATCCCCCTGTAATCAATAACCTAATCATTACTTACCGGTGCTGCCGGTAACGGATTGCGTGGCTATCCCACCCCGGTGGTATAGCATAGTAATAGATTTCGATTATTGAATAAACTCTATACCGTATGGCTTCAGCATCAGGATTTATTCACCCTTTATTTTCATTAAGGGAAACACGTTGTAAGAGATTATTAACTGTGTTGTTTTGCATGCTTGTGTGTACCCTCGGGTTCCACACAGGTGTTTCGGCATTTGCACCAGGCGCAGGTCACCCGCCAGGCGTGCCCGACCTTACACACCCTGATTCTAAGTTGACCATCGTAAAGAACAACTCTGTTGCCAACAACATCGACCAGAACATCGTAAAAGCCCATGTGGTAGATGAATTTGGTAATCCCGTAGCCGGTGTTGATATCGTGATCGTATCCTCCAGTGGAGGATTTACACCCATTTATACCACCAACGCCAGCGGGGATGCCAATGTACCATTTCCCAGTCTGATCGTTGGTACTGTATCCATTCAGGCTTATGTTAATGGAGATCCTTTTATTCACGGCAGCCCAGCCGTTACTTATTTTGTGGCAGCGCCACCTACCGTTAATACACCTACGACCAGGTTATCCGTATTAACGACCAATGCCATTGCCAACAACAGCGCTACCAATAGCGTACGCGCACATATTACCGACGCATATGGCCATCCCATTGCCGGTCAAACCATCGCATTTTCCATTGCCTCCGGAATCGCCAGTTTTGTGGGGCCTTCCTCACTGACAACCGATGCCAACGGTAATGCCGACATATCATTGATCAGTACCATCGCAGGTAATGTAAATATTACTGCGACCATGAACGGTATTAATATCCCGAATGGTAGCCCTGCTACCGTAACCTTTGTGGCCGACGTTCCGCAAACCAATAATCCCCTCACCGCATTGAGCGTTGTTACCAACAATGCTGTCGCCAATGGTATTGCAACCAACAGCGTAAAAGCCCATGTGGTAGATGCCAACGGCAATATCGTTGCCAACCAGCCAGTCGTATTCACCATTTTCAGTGGTACAGCTAATTTTGTGGGTTCCACTACTGTAAATACCGATGCCAGTGGCAATGCCGTTATCGCACTCAACAGTACCGTTGCCGGAAATGTAAAAATTACAGCCAGGGTCAATGGTGTCTTTATTATTTATGGCAGCCCCGCCAATGTGACCTTTACCGCCGGTCCTCCTGATGTAACTGCTGCCAGCACTGGCTTACTTGTTATCACCAATAATGCCATAGCCAATGGCGCCGCCACCAATAGCGTGAGAGCCCGTATCAGGGATATCAACGGTAATGCTGTAGCCAATGCTACCGTTGTATTCAATATCCTGAGCGGTACCGGCACCATTGTGGGTAGCAGTACCGTTACTACCAATGCAAGCGGATTTGCCGATATCAATATTACCAGCCTGGTAGCCGGAAATGTGAGTATTACTGCCACCGTGAATGGCGTACCCCTTGTAAATGGAAGCCCTGCTGTAGTGAGATTTGTGGCTGATGCACCCGCTGTTGCCAATCCGGGTACTGCCCTTAGCGTAGTGACCAACAATGCCCTGGCCAATGGTGCAGCCACCAACAGGGTAAAAGCACATATTGTTGATGCCAATGGCAACCCCGTAGCCAATGCAACCATTGTATTTACGATCGCCAGCGGTACCGCCAACTTTGCTATCCCGGCTTCCACCACCACCAATGCCAGTGGGGATGCCTTCGTTAATCTCAACAGCAACCTGGCGGGGAATGTAACTATTACAGCCACCGTCAATGGCGTGGCCATTGTCAATGGCAGTCCCCTAACCATTACATTCGTGGCCGATGCGCCCGCTGTCAACAACCCGGCTACTGCACTCAGTGTAGTGACCAACAATGCCGTGGCCAATAATACAGCTACAAATAGTGTAAAAGCACATATTGTAGATGCCAGTGGCAACCCCGTTCCCAACGCCACCGTCGTATTCAATATCTTCAGTGGTACCGCCACTTTTGCCAGCCCTGCTACCGTAACTACCAATGCCAGCGGCGATGCCATTGTTACACTTAAGAGTAATGTGGTAGGATCGGTGAGAATAACAGCTACTGTAAATGGCGTTACCATCCTCAATGGCAGCCCGGCCATTGTAGTTTTTGTGGTAGATGTGCCATCTGTAACCAATCCGGCTACCGCTTTAAGCGTAGTCACCAACAATGCCGTGGCCAATAATATTGCCACCAATAGTGTAAAGGCACATATTGTAGATGCCGGCGGCAACCCTGTTCCCAATGCAACCATTGTATTCACCATAGCCACTGGAACGGCCACCTTCGCCAGCCCCGCTACCGTTACTACCAACGCCAGCGGCGATGCCGTGGTAACCCTGAAGAGCACCGTAGCCGGTTCTGTTACCATCACAGCTACCGTCAATGGTACCCCCATTACCAATGGAAGTCCTGCCACCGTCATCTTTGTGGCAGATGTACCTTCCATCGCCAATCCGGCCACTGCCCTCAGTGTAGTACAAAATGATGCGTTGGCGAATAATACAGCTACCAATAGTGTGAAGGCCCATATAGCAGACGCCCAGGGCAACCCGGTGGCCAATGCTACCGTGCTGTTCTATATATACAGTGGTACCGCTACTTTCGCCAGTCCCGCTTCCGTAACCACCGATGCGAATGGTAATGCTACCGTTACCTTGAAAAGCAATGTGGTAGGATCCGTAAATATTACCGCTACTGTCAATGGCACCGTCATTCTTAATGGTAGTCCGGCCATCGTTCGCTTTGTGGTGGACGTACCGGCAGTAACCAACCCGGCTACCGCCCTCAGTGTAGTCACCAACAATGCCATAGCCAACGGTACTGCTACCAACAGCGTAAAAGCACACATCGTTGATGCTAACGGTAATCCTGTTCCCAACGCCACCATCGTATTTACCATAGCCAGCGGCGCAGCCAACTTCGCCAGCCCGGCCTCCGTTACCACCAACGCCAGCGGCGACGCCGTGGTAACCCTCAACAGTACCATTGTTGGTTCCGTTGATATCACCGCTACGGTCAATGGTACACCCATTGTCAATGGTAGTCCCGCCACCGTCAACTTTGTGGTGGATGTGCCTGCCGTTACCAATCCGGCCACCAAACTGACCGTTGTGCTGAATTATGCTGTGGCCAATGGATTTGCTGTCAACAGCGTGAAAGCACATATAGAAGACGCCCAGGGCAATCCTGTGCCCAACGCCCTGATCCGGTTCATCAGGGCCAACGGTACAGCCACCTTTACCAGTCCGCCCCTTATCACTACCGACCTCGATGGTGATGCCACCGTTACACTGAGCAGTACCGTGGTGGGCGCTGTAGATATTACAGCTACCGTCAATGGTGTAGCCATTGTTAATGGAAGCCCTGCTACCGTGTTCTTTGTAGCCGATGTACCAGCCGTAACCAATCCTGCTACCGCTTTAAGTGTAGTGACCGATAATGCCATAGCCAATAATACTGCTACCAACAGTGTAAAAGCACATATAGCAGATGCCAATGGCAATCCTGTTCCCAATGCAACAGTGGTGTTTACCATCGCCACCGGTACCGCCACTTTCACCAGTCCGGTTACAGTGACCACCGATGCCAATGGTGATGCCGTGGTGGCACTGAAGAGTGGAGTAGTGGGTACCGTTACCATCACCGCCACCGTAGAGGGTACCCCCATCGTTAATGGAAGCCCCGTTGCCGTGAAATTTGTAGCCGATGTTCCTGCTATAGCTAATCCGGCCACCGCCTTAAGCGTAGTCACCAACAACGCCCTGGCCAACAATACCGCTACCAACAGCGTAAAAGCACATATTGCAGATGCCAGCGGCAACCCTGTTGCCAATGCTACTGTGGTATTCCATATTTACAGCGGCACTGCCACATTTGCCAGCCCTGCCACCGTTACCACCGATGTAAATGGTGATGCCATCGTCACATTGACCAGTACAGTGGCCGGCTCTGTAAATATTACCGCTACCGTCAATGGTAACGTGATCCTTAACGGAAGTCCTGCCATTGTGATCTTTAAAGCCGATGCACCTGCTACCGGTAATCCTGCTACCGCATTAAGTGTGGTAGACGACAACCGCGTGGCCAATAATACCGCCCTCAACAGCGTGAAAGCGCATATAGCAGATGCCAATGGCAACCCTGTACAAGGTGCTTCCATTGTATTCATCATCACTGGTGGTACTGCTGCTACCGCTGCATTCACCGATGTTAATCCGATCCTGACCGATGCCAGTGGCAATGCCATCATGCACCTGAAGAGCCCCGTTACAGGTACTGTAATTATCACTGCTACTGTCAATGGTAACCCCATTACCAATGGCAGCCCCGTTACCGTCACCTTTGTGGCCGATGTGCCTTCCGTTGGAAACCCTGCTACCGCACTCACTGTGGTCGATAACAACAGGGTAGCCAACAATGCCGCTCTCAACAGCGTAAAAGCCCATATCGTAGATGCGGGCGGCAATCCTGTGCCTGGTGCTGCCATCATATTTACCATCACGGGTGGTACAGCCACTACTGCAGCATTTACCGATGCCAACCCGATCACGACCGATGCCAATGGCGATGCCATCATGCACATTAAGAGTCCCCTGGTCGGTACCGTCATCATCACCGCTACCGTAAATGGCAACCCCATTACCAATGGCAGCCCTGCTACCGTAATCTTTGTAGCCGATATTCCCGTGGTGGGCAACCCTGCTACCGCACTCAGTGTAGTCGATGACAACCGCGTAGCCAATAATACAGCACTCAACAGCGTAAAAGCACATATCGTAGATGGCAATGGTAACCCTGTTCCGGGAGCCATCATAGTATTTACCATCACAGGTGGTACTGCCAGCAGCGGAGCTACATTGAACGATGCCAATCCCATCACTACTGATGCCAATGGCGATGCCATCATGCACCTGAAGAGTACCGCTGCAGGTACCGTCACCATCACCGCCACCGTAAATGGTGTTGCCATTACCAATGGCAGCCCTGCTACCGTGACCTTTGTGGCCGATGTGCCTTCCGGAGCCAATCCTGCTACCGCCCTCAGCGTAGTGATCCCCAGTGCCGTGGCCAATGGCACAGCCGTTACCAGTGTGAAAGCACATGTGGCAGATGCCAATGGCAACCCTGTGAAAGGCGCTGCCGTACAGTTTACCATTGCCACCGGTGCAGCCAACATCGTAGAGACCAACCCTGTGATCACTGATGCCAATGGCGATGCTGTGATCACCCTCAACAGCACAGTTGTAGGTGCAGTTACCATTACCGCTACAGCCGGTGGTACACCGATCACCAACGGAAGTCCTGCTACCGTCACCTTCACCGTAGATGTGCCGGCTGTTACCAATCCGGCTACCGCCCTCAGCGTGGTAGTAACCGGTGTAGTAGCTGATGGTGTAGCCCTCAATAAAGTAAAAGCACATATTGAAGACGCCCAGGGCAATCCTGTTCCTGGTGCAACCATAGAATTTACCATCGCTACCGGTACAGCCCAGTTTGATGGACCGGCTACCATGACCACCGATGCCAATGGAGATGCCATCATATCCCTCAAGAGTACAGTGGCTGGTACAGTTACCGTTACCGCTAAGGTCAATGGTACTGCCATTGTGAACGGCAGCCCGGCCATCGTAACCTTTGTGGCAGGACCTCCTGATCCGGGCAATACTGCTACTGCCCTGATCGTAGCTACCAATAATGCCCTCGCCAATGGTACCGCTACCAACAGCGTAAAAGCACATGTGGTGGATGCCAATGGCAACCCCGTACCCAATGCAACCATTGAGTTTGCGATCGCCGGCGGTACAGGCGCCTTCGTAGGTAGTACAACCATTACCACCGATGCCAATGGAGATGCCACCATCACCCTTACCAGTACCGTAGCTGGTACCGTGGACATCACCGCTACCGTCAATGGTGTGGCCATCATCAACAACAGCCCTGCCACGGTAACCTTCACCACCGAGCCCGATGTGAACATTGCCGACACAAGACTCATTGTGCTCTCCAATGACGCCATCGCCGATGGCGTAGAGACCAACAGCGTGAAAGCCCATGTGGTGGATGCTACCGGCACTCCGCTCAACCTGAAAGAAGTATTCTTCAAAATAGAATCCGGCGACGCTACCGTATTGACCATACAGCCTGTGCTGACCGATGCCAATGGAGATGCTACCATCCTGCTGGCCAGTAAAACGGCAGGCGCTGTATCTGTAACAGCCAAAGTGGGTGATAAGCAGATCATCAATGGCAGCCCGGCCAAATTGCGGTTCGTGCCCATTGATATCTATGTTCCGAAGATATTCACCCCCAACAACGATGGACAGAACGATATCGTGAAGCCTATCGTAGTGGGTATTACCACCTTCCATTATTTCAACATCTACAACCGTTGGGGCAACCTGGTATTTACGACCAAGGATCCGAATGTAGGATGGGATGGACGATTTAAAGGTGTATTACAACCAGTGGAAACATACATGTGGATTGCCGAAGGATTGGACAAAGACAAAAAGAAAATTACCCGCAGAGGTATGATATCACTGGTGCGGTAAATAAAAAGTTAGCAACAGGTTCAATGAAGATATTATCCGATATACAATTTAAAACCATGGCCAAATGAAAATGATTTGGTTCCTACTATGCGGTATTTTATTGGCGGGGATCGCCCAGGCCCAGGAGATCAACTTTTCCCGGGTGCAGGATATGGCGATCTGGTACAACCAGTCCCTCAAGACCGATAAACAAAGCAGTATTAAACTGAACTACCGCAACGTACAGTACGGCGGTATCATCGCCTACAACAGCATCAGCGCGATGGTAGATATGCCATTGCTCTCCAAGGCTAAGAAAGAAGCGCCCAACAGCGGGGGCTATTTCAGCGCCAGCGCCGGAGCCGCATCGGATAAATCAAACCAGGGTATCCTCAACAATACATTGGGACTGCTGGGTATATCCTATGCCGTACCCATCGGATCTAATGAGACCTATGCCGCCATCGGCTTCCAGGGCGTTTATTACCAAAGTAACCTCAATGTTCACGGCGGCTCCCTCTTTGCCGACCAATACGATAAATACGGACCAGTGGATGGAATGGCCAGTGCCGACCGGATGGCCGCCGGATGGTCGTATGGATATTTTAATATGAACGCCGGTATCTCAGTTTTCAATAATTCAGCGTTTAATAAGTGGTACCTGGGCGCATCAGTCATGCATGTCAATAAACCCTATACCGACAAGGCCAAATCAAAGGAGTTCAAATTGTCACAGTTAGTAGGGATACAGGGAGGATACAGGTTTGTGACAGGGCAGGATGATGATGAAGTAGGTTTTTATGCTTCTATGAACTGGCAGGGCAGAGCATACAAGCATTTCTTTAATGGCACCTATTCCACCCCCATTAAGAAGATGCCTGGTACCGCCGTTGGAGCGGGATTGGGCTACCGTTATGAAGATGCCCTTGTGCCCAATATAGAATTGAGATATATGAAACTGATCCTGGGGATCTCTTATGATATTAATATCTCCGGTATCAGTGCATCAGGAATAAAACGTAATGGACTAGAGTTAGCAGTAAGACTGGATTTTTAAAACCTTACCCAACACTACCTATGTCATAACCCTTGAAAATCAATAACCAATGAAAAAGGTATTAGTCTGTATGGCGGTGTGCCTGGTGCTGGCCGCAAAAGCCGCCCTGGCGCAGGAGGTGGAAAGAGAATGGGACAACCGATGGTTCATTTCTCCCCTCACTAAATTCCAGGTACAGGAGTTTGGAATGCTGGAGAAAAACAAACACGGTTACCTCAGCAATGCCAATGAACTGCCCATCATGGATAAGATCAATGCCTCCTTCGCAGCTTCAGCCTACAAAAATATTGCAGGCAGGTTGTCTTTTAGCGTGGACATTGGTCTTAGCTACGGACATGTTACCAGCAAGGAAAAATTGATAGCTACCACAGAAGCTCAAACCTATAATTTGCTCAATGCAACTTTGTACTATCACTTGTTAAGCCACCGCTACCGTCTCCAGCCCTTTGTTTCCGTGGGTATCAATAACCTGATCAATGATTCTTCTTATACCAGCGTACCCATTGGGGTGGGATTGAAATTCAATGCCAAAAAGATCATGATCATGGGACAGGCAGCATATGGTTATTCAGTGAGTAAGAACATTGCCAATACCCTCATGTACTCTGTGGGTATGTACCTGCCAATTAACAACAAGAAGAAGAAAAAAGCCGATAAAGAAAAAGCGGCTGCTGCGGCGGCTGCCGACTCAGCCAAAAAAGCCCAGGAAGAGCTCCTTGCTAAAAAGACCGATACATCCAAAGCCAATGGCCAGTCAATTGTCAATAACTTTTACATCAACGTAAATGTAGACTCCCTGCTCAATGCGCGGGCTGGCAACAACAACGGTTCCAATGGTAACCCGAACGGCAACGGTGTAAATGGCAACACCAATGGCTTCCCCAACAACGGCAACCCGAACGGCCTCCCTGGCAATGGTAATCCAAATGACTGGGCCGGGCGCGAAAATGGAAAAGCCGATTATGGCGATTCCCTGGCAGGCGGTAAAACAGGACAGGCATTTGACCTGATCGACTTCCAGGTGGATACCGTCAACGGCAAACCGGCACTCAAATTCATAACTTATTTCTACTATAAGGATTATTCACTTACTTCCAGGGCATTCGGTACCATCGACAAAGTGATTGCCCAGGTGAAACGTGATCCTAAGAAAGTAGTAGAGATCAAGGGATATACCGATAATGTGGGTTCTACTGAGTATAACAACTACTTGTCCATGCGCAGGGCGCAGATGGCCTTCGACTACATGAACAGCAGAGGTGTTCCTGCCGACAGGATGATTGTGAGCTATTATGGTAAAGAATACCCTGTAGCTGAGAATACCCCGGCCAATGCATGGCTCAACCGCCGCGTGGAACTGGTTATTCACGACAAAGATTAACCTCCAGAAATAATTGGATAAAAGATGTGCACTAACATAGGGGTCCGCCAGGACCCCTTTTTTCTTTATACGAACCAAGCCTTGTCTTTCTCCTACCGTTAGTCAGACTGCCGACTGCCGACTGCCGACTGCCGACTGCCGACTGCCGACTGCCGACTCACGACTTACTACTCAAACTCCGCCACAAATAAAACACCAGGTAACTTTCCCAGCCCTTAAAGCGCTTGAACAATTTATCGATGCCTACCGTATCTTTTTTGTCTTTGATCAGCGCATGATTCAGCAATGCATTCAGGAGACCCACATCCCCATAGGGGATCGCCTGCAATTGCTTCAGCGTTTTCATCAGCGCATAATTGGCCGTCCATATCCCAATACCCCGGATGGCCGTGAGCAGTGCCACCTGTGCCTCATAAGAAGCACATTGCCGCACCATTTCCTGGCTGATGCTGCCTTCCGCAAACATTTTCGACACCAGCAACAGGTATTCCGCCTTTCGTTCAGAGAATTGCTGCTTCCGCAGATCTGCTACTGTTGCATATTGTAAGACCTCAGGCCGGGGGAATATATAGAGCGACTGGCCGTTCACTTCCAGTTTTTGGCCGTATTGCTCCACCATCCGGCGTTTAAGCGTATAGGCAAAGGTGAGGTTGATCTGCTGGCCAATGATGCTCCAGCAAAGCGCTTCATACAGGTCATGTATGCTGATGAGGCGAAACCCGGCAAAGTCCTTCGCCATATAACCCAGCGTTTTGTTTTTCTCCAGCAACCCATAAAAAGGAGTAATATCCCTATCCAGGTCAAACCACTCCATAATATATTGTATCAATGCTGCTTCCGGGAAGTTATCACCCCCTCCATGGTTAAGGTCCACCAGCAGGTGTTGCTCATCGGCCCGTAGCGTGAAAGCAATGTTTTCTCCATTGATACAGATTGCTTTAGACAATTGCCCCGGTTCAATATGATGCAAACAGTCGTCATAGTTCCGGTTCAGGAACCACAAACACTCCTCAAAACTGAACAGCGCCGGTTTGCGCATCTTCAAGGTCTTCATCCGCCAAATGTAAGCAACAGTCCCAAACCTCTTCACCTGATTCTTGCGGAAATGGCCCACTCCCTGCCCGCCATTTGCCACTGGATCGGTTATTTTAACAATTAGTCTACACCCTCTATAGGATTTTCCAAATAATTCCCTTTATATTTGTAACTATAAAATTGTCCTCCCAAAAATGTCATTGCATAACCCATACAAAAATTGTTGTTGCTGTTGTTGTCAACATGCCAGGGTTATTGGGGGGGGCGATAGCCATTGGTAGATACTGAATAGTTAATATTCAACATATTATAAGCTCCACCATCGTGTGGGGCTTTTTTTATTTCTATACCGTTCAATGCAAATTGAACACTAACAACAATACTGAACCGATGCCATTGCTAACATCAGAACACGTTGATGAGCGATTACTGGAGAGTGTCCGTTTACTCAACAGTAAAATAGGGAATACACCCTTATACCCCATTACCAAACTATTTGCAAAACCCAATGTGACCATCTATGCCAAGCAGGAATGGAAACAATTATCCGGCAGTGTAAAAGCCCGCGCAGGCTATAATATATTCAAAGCAGCCATTGAAAAAGGACAATTGACAAGAGAAAAGACCTTGCTCGATGCTACCAGCGGCAATACCGGAATTGCTTATGCCTCCGTAGGCAGCAACCTCCATGTACCCGTCACCCTTTGCCTGCCCGAAAATGCTTCCAAAGAGAGAAAGGAAATATTACAATCACTGGGCGCCCGCATCATTTTTACCTCCCGGTTTGAAGGAACAGATGGCGCACAGGCCGCTGCAAAGGAACTCGCCCTGGCCCATCCCGGTAAATACTTTTATGCCGATCAATATAAGAACGACAATAACTGGAAAGCCCATTACCACGGCACGGCACTCGAAATAGTGCAGGACCTGCCAGCCATCACCCACTTTGTAGCCGGACTGGGTACCAGTGGCACTTTTGTAGGTACAGGCAGGCGCTTAAGGGAGTTGAATCCTGCTATTCACCTTACCTCCCTGCAACCCGATAATCCTTTACACGGCATGGAAGGCTGGAAGCATATGGAAACAGCCGTAGTGCCCACCATTTATGATACTTCCGTTGCCGATGAAAACCTCGAAGTAGCCACCGAAGAAGCCTACGAAATGATAAAGGCTGCCTGGAAATATGAGCAGCTCTTATTGAGCCCTTCTGCTGCAGCCAACCTGGCAGGCGCTATTAAAGTAGCAGAAAAACTGGAAGCCGGTAATATCGTTACCGTGTTTCCCGACAATGCAGATAAATACAGCGAAGTAATTAATAAACTCATTTCGAGATGATCACTTTACAACCAGCAGCAAAGGAATTATTATTAAATGATGCCGTACAGGCTTTCCCCGATGAATGTTGCGGATTCCTGTTTGGAGAAGAGGATCCGGAGGGCAACAGGACCATCAGTAAGATTCAAGTGGTGATCAATGCCAAAGAAGGCGATAAGCGCAGGAGGTTTGTGATTGCCCCACTGGATTATATCAGGGCTGAGCAGTATGCCGATGAGAACAACCTGTTGCTATTGGGTGTGTACCATTCACATCCCAATCACCCGGCCATTCCATCCGAGCATGACCGGGTGGCTGCACAGCCTTATTTCTCCTACATCATTGTATCCGTACTCGAAGGAAAGATCGGGCCGCTGCGTTCCTGGCGATTGAATGAAGAAGCCCAATTCGAAGAAGAGACCGTAGCAATTGAACAAACCATAAGTAGCTAAACTTCGCATTAATCTGCGATTCATTATAAACAACAAATAACATCAACGATCATGGCAACAGTAATTATTCCTACACCATTACGAAAGTTCACCAACAATACCGCCCGGCTTGATATCCAGGCCGATACCATCGACAAAACAGTTAGCGAATTAACACTTAACTTTCCGGAACTAAAGAAGCACCTGCTCGATGATAAAGGGCAGATCCGGTCCTTTGTCAACATCTTTGTGGGCAATGATGATATCCGCGACCTGCAACAAGGACAAACCGCTGTTAAAGCAGATACCGTCATCAGTATTGTACCTGCCATCGCCGGCGGCAGCCGCTAACAGCTAAAGGCTAACAGCTAATACCTAACTTTTCAATCATGCAACAATGAGCACTCATTCAACGATAACCTTTTCCAAAGAAGAATTGGCCCGTTACAACAGGCATATTATTATTCCTGAATTTGGCCTCGAAGCCCAGCAAAAACTCAAAGCAGCCAAAGTATTGATCGTTGGCTCCGGCGGTTTGGGCAGCCCGGCATTATTGTACCTCGCAGCAGCCGGTATAGGCACTATTGGTATTGTGGATTTTGATGTGGTAGACGATAGCAACCTTCAGCGCCAGGTGCTGTTTGGTGTGGAATCTGTAGGCAAACCAAAAGTGGAAGCTGCCAAAGCCAGGCTCGAAGCCCTCAATCCTCAT
The DNA here is from genome assembly GCF_003555545.1 of Paraflavitalea soli. Lineage (GTDB taxonomy): Bacteria > Bacteroidota > Bacteroidia > Chitinophagales > Chitinophagaceae > Paraflavitalea > Paraflavitalea soli. The sequence goes on from NZ_CP032157.1 coordinate 7,514,045, forward strand.
ATCAACATCATATTACACAATACCCAGCTCACTTCCCAGAATGCACTGGATATACTAAAAGACTATGACCTCGTAGCGGATGGAACTGATAATTTCCCTACCCGCTACCTCGTCAATGATGCAGCCGTCCTGTTGGGTAAGCCCAATATCTATGCATCCATCTTCCAGTTTGAAGGACAGGTATCCGTATTCAACTACCGCAATAAGGAAGGCGTATTAGGACCCAATTACCGCGATCTGTATCCTACGCCGCCGCCGCCCGGCCTCGTGCCCAGTTGCGCAGAAGGTGGTGTGCTGGGTGTGTTGCCTGGTATCATTGGCAGCCTGCAGGCACTGGAGGTGATCAAAGTAATTACCGGTGTCGGTGAACCACTGGCCGGCCGTTTCTATATTTTTGATGCCCTCACTTTTGAAAGCCGCACCTTCAACATCTCCCGCCGTGATGATAATCCCCTCAATGGGAAGAATCCTTCCATCACAGCCCTCATCGACTACGAACAATTCTGCGGTATGAAAGCCGTGGAGAAGCCCATTAAAGAAATTACCGCCACAGAACTGTACGACTGGCAGGTAAAAGGCGAGCCGTTCCAGCTCATCGATGTGCGCGAGCAGCATGAGTATGATTTTGTGAATATCGGCGCCGAATTGATACCCCTGGCAACCGTAGCTGCCCATGCCGACAGGTTCAGCCGCGATACCAAAGTAGTAGTGCATTGTAAGATGGGTGGCCGCAGCGCCAAAGCCATCCGGGAGCTGGAAGAGAAGTTTGGCTTTACCAACCTCTACAACCTCAAGGGAGGTATCCTGGGCTATATTGATGAGGTAAAACCGGAGCTTTCAAAGTATTGATAGTCAGTTAAATAGACCCGTTTACGACGGGATGACCGATAGATGAGATAGTTTTAGGCCGATCGTATGCATCCTCCTGGTTGGTAGGCTGCCTGCAATCGGCCTTTTTAGTGGCCTGTGGAAGGCCTGTTCCTCCTCTTTAGATTCGGGCATCCTGGGGTCATCCTAGGGTTTTCTTAGGGTATTTCTCAGGTAATTGTTGGGTAAAAAACTTAGGATAACCCTAAGAATACCTGAAGATACCCCTACTTTACACGAAGGTAAAGGCCTTGAATAAAGGAGCCAGACCGGGCTAATACCAGCCTAACAAGAGGAAAAAACCGGAATAAAGAGGAAGATGCGGGGGCAGGTCAGCACTCAGAAGCCTTGTGTTTTACCGCATTCAGGTATTTCTGCCGGATCACGTTTTGCACAGGCGTGTTGTTGATCTTGCTTTCCAGCCAGGAGATAATATCGAGGTACATGAACGCACGCGTTTCAAACCGGTTACGCTCATGCTGCTTCAGTTTATTTAGTAGTTTTTCAAACTCCCCCTTCAACTGTTTAGGCTGCACATGGAACGACCTTCTTAAAAAGCGGAAGATCTCTTCTTCCACCACACTCAGGTTTTCCATCTTTGCCATGAAACGGTATACCGACTTGAACAGGTATTCCAGCAAGTCCAAATTACCCAACTCATAATGCGCTATCAGGTGCAGCAGTCGCGAGTAAGCCTGCAGGTCCGTACGCAGGTCTACCTTCCAGTTGATGATCTTATTGAGGTAGTCGATTGCCTGCTCATAATGGCCACTGCCAAAATACAGCGAAGCGATCTTGTAGTAGAATACCAATATCCGATGCCTGTCGAGGTACAAATAATATTCCTTCAACTTGGCCTCTGTCTCAGACACCAGTGCCAACCCTTCACTGAATGTACCTTCCATAAAGTGTTTGTTCATTTTGGCGATCTGCAGGTACACGAAGGTCTGGATACGGTTGTTGACATTGCCATTGGCGATATCTGATTGCCCAAATGCTTCAAACTTCGCCAGCGTTTCATTGAACTTCTGGTAATTCTGCAGGTCAAAATGCGCACTTAGCAGGTTGTGCATGCCTTTGATATAATGCGCTGTCTCCACCTCCATCATGAACGGCTCTTTCTCAAACAGCTCTACCCATTTTTGTGTATAACGATAGTACTGCAACAGGTCTTGCCGTATAAATGCATACCAGCAATAACACTGGTACAGGTAGAGCTTTTCGTAAAAGCCTTTCAACTCATCTGCCCCCGCAGGAAAATGTTGCTCAAAGAAAGTTCGCAGTGCTATTTCATCTTTCTCATTACGCGCGTGTCCATGCTTTATATACCAGCTATACAATAACAGGGAGAGGTTCGATAACTTACTCGTGTTAACCAGTTTGGCATTTACTTCATTCACTTCACTCGTTAGCTTTTCTGCACGGTCCTGCATACTGCGGGTAATGTGCAGCGCTTCTATCTTCTTCTCAAAAAATAATGCCTGTAATAAATAAGTGACCTGGTTATGCGCCCTGGCTGTTTCCTTCATGCGGTCAAGCACCTTCAGGCTTTGCAGGTACAACCCTTTATTGTATAAGATACGGGCATGGTCCATCTGCTCATGCAGTTGGATATCTATATTGCTGTCCTCCTTAATAAGGCGGAGACTCGATAATACCTGTTTGTATAAATGGGCTTTGATATTCGACAGCTGCTGCTTCTTAATGCTCTCATTTTTCCGCAGCAACAGCGCCTCATCATACTCCTCCATCTTGTCCAGGGCATCGAAAAGCTGAACCACTTTCAGCTCTTCACTGGAGGAATTACGTTGTACATACAGCTTAAAATTCCGCTTTTCTGACTTTTCCAGGGAGTGGATCAGCTGAAAAAGAGCATCGGTTGAGCGATTGGGCATCGTATTTAATAAACGTTAAACCTGTTGATATTCAAATAGTTGAGTGTTGGTTGCTGAGGGTTAAGCAGTGTAAATTACTTACAATTTTGATTTCACTTGCTCAGCAAACAAAGATAATTTCGGTACAGCAGGTTGTTTTAACTGGTTTCTCAGCAAGCAACACAAAAATAAACAGCCTGCTCCTTTATCTTATTACCCTTACAAAAATTATTATGCCAGGACAAAAGGTCTATATTTTTGATACTACGTTACGCGATGGGGAACAAGTTCCCGGATGTAAGTTGAATACAACCGAAAAGATTGAAATAGCTCTGGCCCTGGAAGCATTGGGGGTAGACATCATCGAAGCTGGTTTTCCCATCTCTTCACCCGGCGATTTTCAAAGCGTTCATGAGATCGGTAAAGTGGTTAAGAATGCCGTTGTTTGCGGACTTAGCCGTGCCGTTCAAAAAGACATTGAAGTAGCGGCCGAAGCCCTCCAAAGTGCTAAAAGAAAGCGTATCCATACAGGGATCGGTACTTCCGATTATCATATTAAGTCAAAGTTTAATTCTACCCGCGAAGATATCCTGGAGAGAGCTGCACAGGCCGTAAAATGGGCCCGCAACTTTACAGATGATGTGGAGTTTTATGCCGAAGATGCAGGCAGGACCGACAATGAATACCTGGCCAGGGTAGTGGAAGCCGTCATCGCTGCCGGTGCTACCACCGTCAATATTCCCGATACCACCGGTTATTGCCTGCCACACCAGTATGGCGAAAAGATTGCCTTCCTGGTCAACAATGTACGTAATATCGACAAGGCCGTGATCTCCTGCCATTGCCACAATGACCTTGGTTTGGCCACTGCCAATTCCATCGCAGGCGTAATCAGCGGCGCCCGCCAGATCGAGTGTACTATTAATGGACTGGGTGAAAGAGCCGGCAACACTTCCCTCGAAGAAGTAGTGATGGTCATCAAACAGCACAGCACCCTGGGATATTACACCGATATCAATGCTAAACAACTGAACCCCCTCAGCCGCCTGGTATCCGATACCATGCGTATGCCGGTTCAACCCAATAAAGCGATCGTAGGTGCCAATGCTTTCTCCCATTCTTCCGGTATTCACCAGGATGGGTTCCTGAAAGATGCGCAGACCTATGAGATCATTAATCCTGAAGAAGTAGGAGCTGACGGTAGTAAAATTGTTCTGACGGCCCGCAGCGGCCGCAGCGCCCTTGCTCATCGGTTTCAGAAACTGGGATTCATGTACAACCGCAATGATATTGACGTGTTGTACGAACAGTTCCTGAAAGTGGCAGACAGGAAAAAAGAGGTAGGTGATGAGGACTTGCAAGGCCTGGCACATCAGTACCAGGAAAGGGCGATAGTAGCCTAGTGAGCAGTATTTTCTCATAATCATGTAGTTTTTGTTTAGGCGTGGCGCTTCTGCGCCACGCTTTCATTCACGAAACGAGAGAAACACAAAAAGAAAATGGGGAAGACATTATTCGATAAGATCTGGGAGAAGCATGTCGTCAAACAAATTGAAGGCGGGCCCGCTGTGTTGTATATCGATAAACATTTTATCCATGAAGTAACCAGCCCACAGGCTTTCAAAGGACTGGAACAAAGAGGCTTGAAGGTATTACGCCCACAGCAGGTAGTAGCCACAGCCGATCACAATGTGCCCACACTCAATCAGCACCTCCCTATCAAAGAAGAGCTGTCCCGCAACCAGGTTCAGCAGCTCATCGACAATTGCAAAAAACACGACATTGAATTATATGGCCTTGGACATCCGTTCCAGGGCATTGTGCATGTAATAGGGCCCGAACTGGGCATTACACAGCCCGGCATGACCATCGTATGTGGTGATAGCCATACCTCTACCCACGGTGCTTTTGGATCCATCGCTTTTGGCATTGGTACCAGCGAAGTGGAAATGGTGATGGCTACCCAGTGTATGATGCAGAGTAAGCCAAAGCTCATGCGCATCAATGTAGAAGGTCAGTTAAACAAAGGAGTGGTGTCGAAAGACATCATTTTGTATATTATAGCAACGATATCTGCCAGCGGCGCCACCGGTTATTTTGTAGAATATGCAGGTTCTGCCATCCGTAGCCTCAGCATGGAAGGCCGTATGACCATTTGCAACATGAGCATTGAAATGGGCGCCCGCGGTGGTATGATCGCTCCCGACGACATTACGTTCGATTATATGAAAGGCCGTTTGTTTGCACCCGGCGTAAGCCAGTGGGACAGGAAAGTAAACGCCTGGAAAGAATTGTATTCTGATGAAGACGCTGTATTTGATAAAGAGATCAACATCAATGCAGCCGATATCGAACCCATGATCACCTACGGTACCAATCCCGGTATGGGCATAGGTGTTACCGGGCATATTCCTGCCGAAAATGAGATCGAGGACAAGGAAAAACCTTCCTTCCTCAAATCACTCAATTATATGGGCCTGAAACCAGGCGCGGAGATCAAGGGCAAAAAAGTAGACTATGTGTTCATCGGTAGCTGTACTAACAGCCGTATCGAGGACCTGCGCCTGGTTGCCTCCTTCGTAAAGGGCAGGAAGAAGGCCGATGATGTACAGGTATGGATCGTGCCCGGATCACGCCAGGTAGAAAAACAAGCCATTGCCGAAGGCATTGATAAGATATTCGAAGAAGCCGGTTTCCAGTTACGTCAACCCGGATGTTCTGCCTGCCTGGCCATGAATGAAGATAAAATACCGGCCGGTAAGTATTGTATCTCTACTTCCAACAGGAACTTTGAAGGAAGACAGGGACCCAATGCCAGAACCTTATTGGCCAGTCCTTTAACTGCAGCAGTAGCAGCTATTACAGGAGAGGTAGCAGATGTAAGAGAGTTTTTATAAAGCAAGCTGCGGGCTACTAGCCGCGAGCTACGAGCAAAAAGCTCGCCGCTCGAAGCTCACAGCTCGAAGCCCAAATGATAAGCATGAGTAAGAGTATTAACATTGTTAGATCAACGGTCGTGCCGGTAAATATTGAAAATATAGATACCGATCAGATCATTCCTGCCCGTTTTCTCAAGTCTACCAGCCGCGAGGGATTTGGCAAGAACCTGTTCCGCGACTGGCGCTACAACAATGATGATGAGAATCAGCCCAAAGCCGATTTCCCATTGAACGATCCCACTTATAAAGGAAAGATACTGGTAGCTGCCCGCAACTTTGGTTGTGGTTCCTCCCGTGAACATGCTGCCTGGGCCATTAAGGATGCCGGGTTTGATGTAGTCGTGAGCAGCTTCTTTGCTGATATCTTCCGCAACAATTCACTCAACAACTTCCTGTTACCCATACAGGTAAGCGAAGCATTCCTGCAACAACTGTTTGAAACAGTGGCAAAAGACCCGGCTGCCGAAGTAGCCGTAAACCTGGAACAACAGACCATTACCATCGTTGCTTCCGGTGCACAAGAGACATTTGAGATCAATAGCTATAAAAAGACCTGCCTGCTCAATGGGTATGATGATATCGATTACCTGCTTAGCATGCGCAGCGAAATAGAGGCCTTTGAAGCGGCCCGCCCCTAAGCGTTATCCTAAACCCGAAAACAAAAAACTACATGGAAAAAAATATTGTTGTAATTGAAGGCGACGGCATCGGTCCCGAGGTCACCAGGCAATCTGTCAAGGTGCTCAATGCCATTGCCGAACAGTTTGGTCATTCCTTTCATTACAAGTATTGCCTCATGGGCGCCGATGCCATTGACAAGACCGGCAGCCCATTGCCCGACGAAACCATTGAAGCCTGCCTCAACAGCGACGCTATCCTGTTTGGTGCGATTGGTCATCCTAAATACGACAACGACCCCTCCGCCAAAGTACGCCCCGAACAGGGCCTGCTCAAACTCCGCAAGTCACTACAATTGTTTGCCAATATACGTCCCGTAACCACGTACCCCTCTTTGCATCATCTCTCCCCATTGAAAACTAAAAATATTGAAGGGGTCGATTTTGTGATCTTCCGTGAACTCACGGGCGGCATTTACTTCGGTAAAAAAGAAGTAAACGAGGAAAATACCCGGGCCTCTGACGATTGTGTGTACACCCGTGAGGAGATCGAGCGGGTGTCACACCTTGCCTTCCGCTCTGCACAGCAGCGCCGGAAAAAGCTCACATTGGTAGACAAGGCCAATGTACTCGAAACTTCCAGGCTCTGGCGTAAAGTGGTACAGGAAATGGCTGGTCAGTATCCTGATGTAGCTGTAGACTTCCTGTTTGTAGACAATGCTGCCATGCAGATCATCCTGAATCCCAAACAGTTTGATGTGATACTCACAGAAAACATGTTTGGTGATATCATCAGCGATGAAGCCAGCGTCATCAGCGGATCATTGGGCTTATTGCCTTCTGCATCCGTGGGTAACGGCTCAGCCTTGTTTGAACCCATCCATGGTTCTTATCCCCAGGCGACCGGTAAAGACATTGCCAATCCGTTGGGATCCATTCTTTCATCCGCTATGCTGTTGGATTACATCGGGTTAACCAAAGAAGCAGCCCTCGTAAGAGAAGCCGTGGAGTGGACTTTGCAGAATGGCTTTGTGACCAAGGATATCGATTCCATTAATTTCTATTTCACTTCCACCATTGGCGAACTGATCTGTGATTATGTTGCAAACAGGATACCCGATGGCGTGAATCAGCACAATATAGAGTTGAGAAAATCAACCATTATATAAAGGTGTTCCTGCTTCACTTGTAGGAGTGAGGCTAAAATAAAGTTGCTTGCTATAGTTCTTTTTTTGAAACGGGGGGTGTATATTCGCAGTGCATCATTCCTTCTATGTTTAAAAGCAGAACAAATAATGTCATCGCTGTATTTACCGCAATAATTATTGTGGTGGTCGTGGTCATTATTATTCCTGCAACAAACGGAGGTGGTGTTTAACGTATAATTTAATTAGTTAAAAATACAAAGCGACCCGCCTCCCACGAGGCGGGTTTCTTTTTTGTTTTACCCCGCCGCAAAGGCATTAAAAACTAAAGAGTCATGGCATCCTATTACAACGAAAATACCATTGTATACCTCAATGGGAAATACGTAAAAGCTTCCGAAGCGAAGGTTGATCTCTACGGTCAGACCATGCATTATGGCCTGGGCGTATTTGAAGGCATCCGTTCTTACCATACCGTGCATGGCAACACCAAGATATTCAAGGCAGTCGAACACTACGATCGCCTCAGGAATTCGGCCGAAGCACTCAATATGCCATACAACTGGCATACCGTAGACCTCATCGATGCTACCTATGAAGTGTTGCGCCAGAATAACCTGCAGGATGCCTATATCCGTCCCCTGGTGTATGGACCGGCCAACATGAGCTTCAACCTCAATTCCGAATCCAATATCGTGATCGAAGTATGGGAGATGGGCAAATTCCTCGGTGATAAATTATTACGCGTATTGGCTTCTCCCTTTCAACGCCCCAATCCCGGCGGATTTAAAATAGAGGCTAAAGCCTGTGGTCATTATGTCAATTCCATCTTAGCCAGCCAGGATGCCAAAGCCAAAGGATATGATGAAGCCCTCCTCACCGATATGCATGGTTTTGTAGCAGAAGGGCCCGGCGCCAACATGTTCTATGAAAAAGATGGCAAACTGTACACCCCGGCATTGGGCCATATCCTGCCCGGTATCACCAGGGCTACCGTTATCGAACTTTGTGATGAGCTCAATATAGCCGTTGAAGAAAAGACTTTCACCGTCGATGAATTGAAACAGGCCGATGCCGCTTTCTTCTGCGGTACAGCCGCCGAGGTCATTGGATGGGAATCACTGGACAAAGTAAAGTTCCCCCTCGACTGGAACAATAGCCTGGGCAAAGTATTGCAGCAGGCCTATAAGGATCGCGTAACCGAACGTTCCCTGGCCCCTGAAAGACTGGACGGCCTGGGCAAAGGTTTAAAGAGTAAAGAAGCTATTAGCGCAAGGTAGATCACAAGGTGGGTCGCCCTTAAAGGGCGGCTCACCTTGGAACAGACAATAAGCATAAAACAATAAATCATAGTTCATTCAAGGATCAGTATGAAAGAATTAAATAAATATTCAAAGACGATTACACAGGATGTTACCCAGCCTGCGGCACAGGCCATGTTGTACGGTATTGGATTGACAGATGAAGATCTGAAGAAAGCACAGGTAGGCATTGTGAGCATGGGATATGACGGCAACACCTGCAATATGCACCTCAATGACCTGGCCAAAGTAGTAAAGCAAGGCGTATGGGACAATGACCTGGTGGGACTGATCTTTAATACCATTGGTGTGAGCGATGGCATCAGCAACGGAACAGAAGGTATGCGTTACTCCCTCGTGAGCCGCGATATTATAGCCGACTCTATTGAAGCCGTATGCGGCGCTCAGTATTATGATGGCGTGATTGCCTTACCCGGTTGCGATAAGAACATGCCCGGATCACTGATTGCCATGGGCAGGTTGAACCGCCCGGCCATCATGGTCTACGGTGGCACCATCGCTCCCGGTCATTACAAAGGACAAGACCTGAATATCGTTTCTTCTTTCGAAGCATTGGGACAAAAGATAGCAGGCAATCTTTCCGAAGAAGATTTCAAGGGTATCGTACGCCATTCCTGCCCCGGTGCAGGCGCCTGTGGTGGTATGTATACCGCCAATACCATGGCTTCTGCTATTGAAGCATTGGGTATGAGCCTGCCTTACTCTTCTTCCAATCCTGCCCTGAGCGAAGACAAGCAGAAAGAATGTATAGAAGCAGGTAAAGCCATCCGACTCCTGCTGGAAAAAGACATCAAGCCCAAAGACATCATGACACGTAAGGCATTTGAAAATGCCATCACCGTCATCATGATCCTCGGAGGCAGCACCAACGCCGTGTTGCACCTCATCGCCATGGCCAAGAGCGTGGATGTGCCCCTTACACAGGATGATTTCCAGGCCATCAGCAATAAGATACCCGTATTGGCCGACTTTAAGCCCAGTGGTAAATACCTCATGCAGGACCTGCACCAGTATGGTGGTGTACCTGCTGTCATGAAATATTTGTTGAAGAAAGGACTCCTCCATGGTGATTGCCTTACCGTAACCGGTAAAACACTGGCAGAGAACCTGGCCGAAGCACCTGATCTCGATTTCGATCAGCAGAAAATAATCCTTCCCCTCGAAACACCGATCAAGCAAACAGGCCACTTGCAAATACTCTACGGCAACCTGGCCGAAAAGGGTAGTGTAGCCAAGATCAGCGGTAAAGAAGGCGAGCGCTTTGAAGGTCCCGCCCGTGTATTCGATGGCGAGTTTGAGCTCATCAAGGGTATCAACACCGGTAAGATCAAAGCTGGCGATGTAGTGGTGATCCGTCACGTAGGCCCTAAAGGAGCACCCGGTATGCCCGAAATGTTGAAACCAACTTCCGCCATTATCGGTGCTGGTCTGGGTAAAAGCATTGCCCTCATCACCGATGGACGCTTTAGCGGCGGTACCCATGGATTTGTGGTAGGCCATATTACCCCCGAAGCATTTGAAGGTGGATTGATCGCACTGGTACAGGACGAAGATATTATTGAACTCGATGCTACCAAAAATACCATCGTGCTCAAAGTGCCTGATAACATTATCGCTGAGCGCAGGGCTAAGTGGGCACAACCCGCCCTCAAGGTCACCAAAGGCCTCCTGTTCAAATATGCCAAAAGCGTAAAGGATGCCTCTGAAGGTTGCGTGACCGACGAAAACTAAGATACTAAGGGTGGGTCGCCCTACAAAGGCGGCTCACCCGGCTAACATACGAATAGAACCTTAAAAGAAAATATTATGAGCAGTACAATCGAAATGGCGCCCAAAAAGATCCAGACAAAAGACAAGGCTACCAGCCTTAGCGGTTCGCAGGCTGTACTGGAAGCCTTTCTGGCCGAAGGGGTAGATACCATCTTTGGTTATCCCGGTGGCGCCATCATGCCTATCTATGATGCCTTATACGATTACCAGGAACGACTGAACCATATACTCGTGCGCCATGAGCAGGGAGGCATCCATGCTGCCCAGGGTTATGCACGTACTTCTGGTCGCACAGGCGTAGTATTTGCCACCAGCGGTCCCGGCGCTACCAACCTCGTCACCGGTTTGGCAGATGCCATGATCGATAGTACCCCACTCGTTTGTATCACCGGACAGGTATTTGCTCACCTGTTGGGTACCGATGCCTTTCAGGAAACCGATGTGATCAATATTACCACCCCTGTTACCAAATGGAACTACCAGGTAACAGATGCTACCGAAATACCGTCTGTATTGGCCAAGGCCTTTTACATTGCCAAAAGCGGCAGGCCCGGCCCCGTATTGATCGATATTACCAAGAATGCACAGATACAGAAATTCGATTATGAAGGATATGAGAAATGCAACCATATCCGCAGCTATCGTCCCAAGCCCATCGTGCGCAAGGAATATGTAGAGCAGGCTGCTAAAATGATCAATGAAGCAGAGCGACCCTTTGTGATCTTTGGTCAGGGTGTTATACTTGGCAAAGCCGAAACCGAATTCCTGAAATTCATTGAGAAAGCCGGTATCCCTACTGCCTGGACCATCCTGGGCGAAAGCGCTATTCCAACCGACCACCCACTGGCCGTTGGTATGCTGGGTATGCACGGTAACTATGGCCCCAATGTATTGACCAACGAGTGCGATGTCCTCATTGCCATCGGTATGCGGTTCGATGACCGTGTTACCGGAAGGCTCGACAAATACGCCCGCCAGGCCAAAGTGATCCACCTCGATATTGACCCCGCCGAGATTGATAAGAATGTAAAATCTGCCGTACCTGTATGGGGTGATTGCAAAGAAACATTGCCCCTGCTTACCGAATTGATAGCGCCAAAAGTATATCCCCAATGGCTGCAGAAATTCCGGGAGTATCAGCAACAGGAAGAAGAGACCTGTATCAATCCCGAACTCAATCCCACTTCCGATGAAATGACCATGGGAGAGGTGATCAGGACCTTAAATGAGCTCACAGGTGGCGATGCTGTCATTGTTACCGACGTAGGTCAGCACCAGATGGTAGCCTGCCGCTATGCGAAGTTCACACAGTCTAAGAGCAATGTGACCTCCGGTGGATTGGGTACCATGGGTTTTGCCTTACCCGCAGCCGTGGGTGCCAAGTTTGGCGCTCCCAGCCGTACCGTAGTAGCCATCATTGGCGATGGTGGTTTCCAGATGACCCTGCAGGAACTGGGTACCATTATGCAGTTTGATGTGGATGTAAAAATATTGATCCTCAACAACCAGTTCCTCGGTATGGTGCGCCAGTGGCAGCAGCTTTTCCACGACAAGCGTTATTCCTTTGTCAACATCACCAGTCCCGATTTTGTACAGGTGGCCAAAGGGTATCGTATTGAAGGCAACAGCATCTCCGAACGAGATAAGTTGAAAGCTGCTGTAAAGACCATGCTGGACCATAAGGGCGCTTACCTGCTCGAAGTGATGGTAGGAAAGGAAAACAACGTATTCCCCATGGTGCCACAGGGCTGCAGCGTTGCAGAGATCAGACTTAAATAAAAATTTGTAGCATAAAAGTACCGACATGTCAAAGCAGGAATTCACAGTAACCGTTTATACAGAGAACCAGATCGGTTTACTGAACCGTATTGCCATTATTTTCTCCCGTCGTAAGATCAATATCGAAAGCCTCAATACCTCACCCAGTGAAGTGGAAGGCATTCACCGTTTTACCATCGTGATCAATGAAGTGGAAGAAGTAGTGAAAAAGCTGGCCCGCCAGATCGAAAAGCAGGTAGAAGTATTAAAAGCTTACTACAATACCAATGAGGAGATCGTGTGGCAGGAACTGGCCATGTATAAAGTGCCTACTGATGAAATTGCCGAAAAGGTAAAAGTGGAAAGGTTATTGCGTGAATACGGCGCCCGTGCTGTAGTGATCCGTAAGGACTATACAATTTTTGAGACTACCGGTCAGCGAGAGGAAACTGATAAGCTCATTTCCGTACTGGAGCCTTATGGCCTCATTGAGTTTGTACGCAGTGCACGTGTGGCCATCATCAAAGCCAGCAGTGGTTTCCATGAGAAGCTCAAGGAGTTTGAACAAACAGAGCCCGGCGAAGAAGTAATAGAAAATGAATTCCTGGATAAGCAGGATGAAGTGTTCACCATGTAAGTTTACCAGGGTGGGTCGCCTTCTTAAGGCGGCTCACCCGATCCCAAAAGAAACAATCAACATTCATAAAGTAGTTCCAAACAAAAAACTAAAAACCATAAACATTTAAAGATGGCAAAGTTAAATTTCGGCGGTGTGGAAGAAAACGTAGTAACCCGTGAAGAGTTCCCACTGGCCAAAGCGCAAGCTGTATTGAAAAATGAAGTAGTGGCAGTAATTGGCTATGGCGTACAAGGCCCCGGTCAGGCACTGAACCAAAAAGATAATGGTATCAACGTGATCGTTGGACAACGTAAGAATTCCAAAACCTGGGATAAAGCCGTACGCGATGGATTTGTACCTGGTGAAACACTGTTCGAAATAGAAGAAGCTTTGCAACGCGGTACTGTTATTTGCTACCTGCTCAGCGATGCTGCCCAGATTGCGCTGTGGCCTACTGTGCAAAAGCACCTGACACCCGGCAAAGCCCTTTACTTCTCTCATGGTTTTGGTATCACCTTCAATGAGCAAACAGGTATCGTTCCTCCCAAGGATGTAGACGTATTCCTCGTAGCTCCCAAAGGTTCCGGTACTTCCCTGCGCCGTATGTTCCTGCAAGGTCGTGGTCTCAACAGTAGCTACGCCATTTTCCAGGATGCAACCGGTAAAGCAAAAGAAAGAGTAATTGCCCTCGGTATTGCCGTAGGTAGCGGTTACCTGTTTGAAACTGATTTCAGGAAAGAAGTATATTCTGACCTTACCGGCGAAAGAGGTACACTCATGGGTGCTATCCAGGGTATCTTCGCTGCCCAATATGAAGTATTGCGCAAAAAAGGACATACCCCTTCCGAAGCATTCAACGAAACCGTTGAAGAGCTTACACAATCCCTCATGCCCCTGGTAGCCGAGAATGGTATGGATTGGATGTATGCCAACTGCTCTACTACCGCACAACGTGGTGCACTCGACTGGTGGAAGAAATTCCGTGATGCTACTTTACCTGTATTCACTGAATTGTATGAAAGCGTAGCGACCGGCAAAGAAAGCCAACGCTCTATCGATTCCAACAGCCAGCCCGACTACCGCGAAAAACTGGAAGTTGAACTGAAAGAACTCCGCGACAGCGAAATGTGGCAAGCTGGTAAAACAGTAAGAAGCCTCCGTCCTGAAAATCAGGCAGCTCCAGCTAAAAAAGCAGCTGAAGTAGCGAATTAATCATACTGCAAGGCACCAAAGGCGCAAAGTTCATCTGTTTCTCTTTGCGCCTTTGTGTCTCTGCACAAAGACCTCTCCCCGGAGTATACCACAAGAATCACATGAGCTTACCTGCGTCCCATACTACAGCACTCGAATTTCATAAAGCCGCCCTCCGGCTAAAGAAAGTAGTGACTAAAACACCCCTGGTGTTGAATCAGAGCCTTTCCCGTAAATACCAGTGCAACGTATACCTGAAAAGGGAAGACCTCCAGGTAGTCCGTTCTTACAAACTGCGGGGCGCCTACAATATGATGAGCAGCCTGCCTGCTGATCAATTGCAGAAGGGCGTAGTATGTGCCAGCGCTGGCAACCATGCACAAGGATTTGCTTACTCCTGTAAAAAACTGGGTGCAAAAGGTGTGGTGTTTATGCCCATCATTACCCCCAACCAAAAGGTGAAGCAAACCAAAATGTTTGGCGAAGACCATATTGAGGTCGTGCTGGTGGGAGATACCTTTGATGACTGTGCCATTGCAGCCAAAGAATACACAGAAAAGAATGGCTTGACCTTCATTCCTCCTTTTGATGATTACCGCATCATTGAAGGACAGGGCACAGTGGCGGTAGAGATATTGGAAGAACAAGCTGATATAGATTATGTGTTTATTCCTGTAGGCGGCGGTGGCCTCAGTGCCGGTGTAGGGACTTTCTTTAAGACCTTTTCACCCCGTACAAAGATCATTGGCCTGGAGCCCGAAGGCGCCCCTTCCATGAAAAAAGCCCTGGAAGCAGGACATCCTGTAACCCTCGACAGTATCGATCGTTTTGTAGACGGCGCAGCCGTAAAGCGGGTAGGGGACCTTACCTTCTCTATTTGTAAAGAAGTGCTCGACGATATGCACCTGGTACCCGAAGGCAGGATTTGTTCTACCATCCTGAAATTGTACAATGAAGATGCTATAGTAGTAGAACCAGCCGGCGCCTTATCCATAGCTGCCCTGGATGATTATGCCGATGCCATCAAAGGAAAGAATATTGTTTGTATTGTAAGTGGCAGCAACAATGATATTGACCGTATGCAGGAGATCAGGGAACGCAGCCTGCAATACGAAGGATTAAAACATTATTTCCTCGTACGCTTTGCACAGCGTCCCGGTGCACTCAAAGAGTTTGTGAACCACGTTCTGGGACCCAACGACGATATTACCCGCTTTGAATACATGCAAAAGCACAACAAAGAAACCGGGCCCGCCCTCGTAGGCGTGGAATTACAATCCCGCGAAGATTATGAAGTGCTCCTCCGCAATATGGACAAATACCATATCAACTATACCGAGCTGAATAAGGATGACAATCTATTTGGATACTTGGTGTAAGTAGATTATTAGTCCGCAATTCGCCCAAACTGTATTCTCTCGCAGCTCGCAACTCACCGCTCGCAGCTTTTCCTACTGCTGCTGTTGCTGCTGCATCATCTCCATATGTTTGCGCCAGGAATTGGTAGGTTCTCCGTTCGTAGGAGCTACAGGTTGCGGCGTTAATACCGTTGCCTCATCAATTTGAGTCACCCCGTCTTCATAAGCTACCGATACCCCTACATCCAAACGATGGTTGGCTGTTCCTTTATAAGTACCTTTTACCGGTGAGCAATCCATAAAACTCCGGCCTACTGCCAGTCGCACGTGTAGTTCATTGGCGATGCAGTTATTCGTGGGGTCAAATCCCAACCATCCAAAGAAAGGAATATAAGCTTCTACCCAGGCGTGCGTAGCCCCTTCACCCCGCATACCATTCCGGTTGGGGCACACATAACCACTCACATAGCGCGCTGGTATATTGATCATGCGCAGCATAGAGGACAGCATGTGCGCAAAATCCTGGCACACTCCCGCCTTCAATTGCCATATCTCGTCCAGCGTAGTTTCTACAGTAGTAACCCCTTTGATGTATTGGAAGTTATTGTATACATATTCCGTCAGTTTATACGCCGCTTCCAGCACATTCACCTGCCTGCTCTCAGCCGCATGGGCAATATGCTGTACTTCATGCAGTGCGTCAAACTTTTCCTGTTTGAGGAAGTCTATATAGGGGATCTCAAAAGCAAGTGCAATAAGATTACTCCACTGGTCTTCTTTGGAGGCAGATACTACCGGCAGATTCCGCTCCCGCGTAACCACTTCCATCTTGGCATCGATGATCAGCTCTTTGTGCGAAGCCGTATACATAAAGGAGCCTACCTTGTTGCCATAATAATCATGGTACAGATCTACCGCCGGTTCTCCCGTGATCAATAAATCGTGTTTCAATACATCCTGGTATTCATCCTCTATAGGGAATAACATGATCTGGTTCGCACTATCTACTACAGGTACTTCGTAGCTATACCTGGTAACGTGGTGAATTTTAAATCTTGGCATGAATTACAATCAGTTTTCTCGTTGTTCTGAGGTCAAATGTAACTTTAAAAGCGGATTTTCACCGATCAGGTATAAGCAAAATAATGTTGACTAAGCGCCGTACCGATGGCGTACAGCTCATTCTTCACCCCCGTCAGGAATTCATGCAGCCCTTGCTGCATGATACTTTCCGGTGTTGAATACCGTACCCGGCTTTTTACCCGGCCCATCATAAAGTCGATGCTATTGTAAGCTGTGGTCGTTTGCTCACTTTTAAGCCGTTCAAAATACCGGCTCATCTGGTCTATTGAATACATCACAGAACGGGGAAAGTGATTGTTGAGTACAATTTGCTCCACTACCCGCCTGGCTTCAAAACCACCCGAATAATTCCGGAGATACAACTCATAACCCGAGATCGACAGCAGCAGGTACCGCCAGTAAGTAGTATCCGTAATATTCGAAAAGTCAAACTTACTGTCACTGAATTTTACATCCAGGATATCCGCACTTTGGATAGCACGTTCCAGGAAGCGGCCAATATTCATAAAGGAGTAACCCTCGCCGCGGGCCATCGTAATATCTGAAGTGCCATAAAACAGCAGCCCTTGTTTGATCAGGATGTCCAGCGCTGTGATAGGGTCTTCCTTGTACAGCCATTCCAGCAATTGCTCATCCCGCACCGTGTGGTAGAAATCATTGAGACATTGCCATAGCTCCTTGGTGATATGATCTTGTACACTGCGTGCATTTTCCCTGGCCTGCGTCACGATATTCAGCACCGAATTGGGATTTTCCTTATCCGACACCATATACTGCAACACCGTTCTGCCCTGGCAGGCAATAGTGGCCGCTTCTTCCTCCGATAAATAAGTGAAGATCTTCAATACCGGTTGCCAGGAAAAGTATTGCAGGTCATCCTGCGAAAGTGCATAATTCGTTTTCAGCATCCGCAATATGCCATCCGTACGCTCCATGTACCGGTTCATCCAGAATAAACTATCCGCTACTCTACTAAGCATGTATGATTAAATTAGCTGTTAGTTTCCCTTTCTTTGTCATTTCAACTCCTTCTTTGTCCTCTGACCCATCTTTGTCATTTCGGCCATTCTTTGTCATTTCGACCGCAGGGAGAAATCTGCTATCGAAGCAAACGACTGCCGATTCACGACTGCCGACTGCCGATCCTCACACAGTCAGCACCCACGTATCCTTACTCCCTCCCCCCTGTGATGAGTTCACCACCAGCGATCCCTCCCGCAATGCCACCCGCGTCAATCCGCCGGGTACAATGCGAATGCCATTGGGGCCGCATAAAGCATAGGGCCGCAGGTCCACCCGGCGCGGTTGTAATTTCCCGTTCATATAACAGGGCGCAGAAGACAGGCTGATCGTAGGTTGCGCAATGAACTGCCGTGGATCCTTCAAAATAACTGCCTGGTAATCGCTGATCTCTTTGTCCGAGGCCGTATGGCCCATCAACATGCCATAGCCGCCACTTTCATTCGTCTTCTTGATCACCATATTGTTCATGTTCTTAAACACGTATTCCTGCTCTTCCGGGTTGCCCAGTTGATACGTAGGCACATTTTTAAGCAGCGGCTCTTCATTCAGGTAATAACGGATCATAGCCGGCACATACGAGTAGATCGCTTTATCATCTGCTACCCCGTTACCCACCGCATTGACAATAGCCACGTTGCCTTTACGGTAGGCGCTCATGATGCCCGATACTCCCAGTGCGCTCGAAGCATTGAATACCAGTGGGTCAAGAAAGTCATCATCCACACGCCGGTAGATCACATCTACCTGCTGCAGGCCCGCTGTGGTTTTCATATACACCCGGTGATTGTCCACTACCAGGTCGCGGCCTTCCACCAATTCAATGCCCATCATGCGGGCCAGCGTGGTATGTTCGAAATAAGCAGAATTATAAATGCCGGGTGACAACAGTACCACCGTTGGATTGCTATTTTGCCGCGGCGCCATCGATACCAGGTTCTTGTGCAGGATATTGGGATATTCCATTACACTGCGTACATTGATCAGCGGCAGCAGATCCGGGAAGATACGTTTCGTGATCTCCCTGTTTTCCAGCATATAACTTACACCACTCGGTGTACGCAGGTTATCTTCCAGCACATAGAAAGTACCATCATTGTCCCTGATCAGGTCAATACCCGCAATATGAACATAGATATCGTAGGGAACCGGAAAGCGAACCATTTCCCGCAGGAAGTGCGGGCAACTATATATAATAGACAACGGCACCAGTCCGTCTTTAATAATGAACTGCTCGTTGTATACATCCTTTAAAAAGAGATTGAGCGCTTTGAGCCGCTGTTGGATACCTTTTTCTATATAGTTCCACTCAGCTGCCGTAATGATGCGCGGGATGATGTCGAAAGGAAAGATCTTTTCAATGCCTTCACCACTATTATAGACAGTAAAGGTGATGCCCTGCGTCATGAACAGCCTTTTGGCCTGTTCTTCTTTTTTACCCAGTTCTTCCATGCTCAGGTGTTGCAGGAAATCAACTACCCCGCTGTATTGTTGCCGTACAGCGCCGGTTTCATACATTTCATCCCAGGTATTGTTGTCAGGGCGATAGCCATTCAATAGCTCGTTCGTTAGCATAGCAGGGGGCTTTGGTTAAGAATGGCAAGAAGATCGTAGCAATAACGTCGACTTATCCAAATATAAGAAAAACAAGTATACGCATCACATGTTCATGTGGTTTAAGTCCTTTGTGACATTCCTTTAACAACGTTCCTCCTTACTTCGCTGTCAGTAAGCCACAACAATAAAATGATAAAGCCATGAAAGCAACAAGAACAACCGGTAACCCTGCACAGTTATTCAAACCCGCACCACTCCTGCACCTCTTGATCATCTTTACCGCCCTTGCCTTATTTACGGCCTGCAAAAAAGACAAAGGCCATGATCCTGACCCCGACCCATCCGGTGATAAGGAATTACTGGTTAATTTCAGTACTACTTCCGTCGCTTACAACCTGGTCGATTCAGGTTTTGTGGTCCTTAAAAAACAAGGCGCTGCTAACCAGTTTTTCAAACGCTTTGAAAAAAAGACCGACGCTATCAGTTTCTCTATTGGTGACCTTTCTGCCGGCAACTGGACAGCCGAGATGTACATCTTTGCCCGCTTCAATGGATCGGCCGGCCGCCGGTACCGCCAGGACAAAACTTTCACTATACAGTCAGGCGGAGCCAAAGAGAACATTACCCTTGCCGCACCTACCGGCGCCATTACCGATGCCTGGAAGCCCTATGCTTTCTTCCGGCATGAACAGCTGGGTGTTTCCATTGCTGTGGCCCTCGACAATACCGATCCTCACTTTGATATAGAAGTGAAGGATACCCGGTGGGACCTCTTCTATATAGAACGTTATGCCAACAAATGGCTACAGGGGCCGGGTGGGCCCAATGCAAAGGTGGCCGAGTACATCTGGAGCTGCGACAATGCCTGCTATACCTCCGATAAGTTCATCAACAACAATACAGGCTTTTTACCCTTTATCCAGGAAGTAGGCAATAACCCCTGGGATAATGGCCTCATCATTGTCGTAGTCGCCGATAACGACGGCGCCGACGTTCAGTTCTCCCACCGCTACAATAAATAAGACCCTTACCGGCTGTCAGCCTGAGCCTGTCGAAGGCGTCTTAAGGGTGGGTCGCCCTTGAAGGGCGGCTCACCCGATCTGTAATACCCCCAAAAACCGCCCTTCTCCCCGGAAAAGCGCGGTTTTTTGCGGGCGCGCCACAGAAAAGATAAAGATTTTACCCGGAAATAATAAAATGCTAAATAATAATAATGTTTGTTAACTCTTGAATTTAGACAGCGTTACTGGTAAATGTAATACAGACAACTCACATTTTAAATACAGTCAGGTGATTTTTACACGGCCTTTTGCAGTAAAACTTAAATATTTAAGATTTAGATAACATTTTCTTAATAAACTGACACCCGTTAGTGTGGAAAATAATTGTATATATCTACGGTTTTTACCCCTTTTTATTGTATTTTTAAAGCGTTGCTTGCTGCCATATTGAAAATTCCTATGGAAATCGTGGGTTTTATTGAAAATTTTCAAAACAAAGCTTCTTTTCATGGCAAGCAATCAGGGTCTTTATCATCCTTCTTTTGAACGCGATGCATGTGGAATAGGTTTCGTAGCAAACATCAAAGGCCACAAATCTCATCAACACATTTCCGACGCACTAACCGTTTTGGAAAACATGGAACACCGTGGTGCCTGTGGTTGCGAAAGCAATACCGGTGACGGCGCGGGTATCATGATCCAGACTCCGCACGAATTCTTCTTCGATGAGTGCATTAAGCTGGGCGTGCCCCTTCCTCCATTCGGCCGCTACGGTGTAGGTGTTATCTTCTTCCCCCGCGAAATTCGTTTGCGCGAAGAATGCCGCGATATCTTCAACCGCACAGCCGAAAAGCTGGGTCTCGAAATCCTCGCCTACCGCAAAGTACCCGTCAATCCCGATGGTATCGGCTCCACCGCCTTGAGCGTGGAACCCGAAATGGAACAGGTATTCATCGCTTGTCCTGACCATATCACCAATCCCGACGATTTCGAACGTAAATTGTTTGTGCTGCGCAACTATGCCAGCCATACCATTACCAACACTGTCAAGAAAGATGCGATAGGCTTTTACATCGCATCTATGTCTTATAAAACCGTAGTGTATAAAGGACAGCTTACCAGTATGCAGGTACGTCCTTATTTCCCCGACCTCACCAACAAGCGCGTGGTAAGTGCTTTTGGTCTCGTACACTCCCGTTTTGCTACCAATACCTTCCCCTCCTGGAAGCTGGCTCAGCCTTTCCGCTTTATAGCACACAACGGAGAGATCAATACCCTGCAGGGCAATCTCAACTGGCTCAAGACAAGCGAACCTGGTTTTGCTTCTCCTTATTTTACTAAGGAAGAGATGGAGATATTGCTCCCCATCGTTACCGAAGGCCAGTCCGATTCTGCCTGCCTCGACAATGTAATAGAGCTCCTGGCCCTCACCGGCCGGTCATTGCCCCACGTAATGATGATGCTCATCCCCGAAGCATGGGATGGCAACGAAGAGATGGACCCCGTGAAGAAAGCGTTCTATGAATTCCATGCGTCCATGATGGAGCCCTGGGATGGTCCCGCTTCTATTTCCTTCACCGATGGAAAGATCATTGGTGCTACCCTCGATAGAAATGGTTTACGCCCTTCCCGTTACTGCGTTACCACCGATGACCGTGTCATCATGGCCTCAGAAACAGGTGTATTGCCCATTCACCCCACACTCATCAAAGAAAAAGGTCGCCTCCAGCCCGGTAAGATGTTTGTCGTGGATATGGAACAGGGACGCATCATCAGCGATGGTGAGCTCAAACGCACCATCTGCTCACAAAAGCCCTATGCCGAGTGGCTCAATAAATACAAGATCAGGCTCAATGAATTGCCCGAGCCAAGGGTCATGTTTACCCACCTCGAGCATGACCAGGTATTCAAATACCAGAAAGCATTCGGTTATTCCACCGAAGACCTCGATACACTCATCGCTCCCATGGCATTGGATGGTAAAGAGCCCATCGGCTCCATGGGTACCGATACACCCCTGGCCGTGTTGAGCGATCAGCCCCAGCACCTGAGCAGCTACTTCAAGCAATTGTTTGCACAGGTAACCAATCCTCCCATCGATCCCATCCGTGAGCGCATGGTTATGTCCCTCGCCACTTTTGTGGGTAACAATGGTAGCCTGCTCGAAGAAGATCCCCTCAGCTGCCATACCGTGGCGCTGAAGCACCCTGTTCTTTCTAATCACGAACTCGAAAGCATCCGTAGTATAGATACCGGTATCTTCCAGGCCAAAACCCTGCAATGTTATTTCAGGGCCGATGGCAAACCCGGTTCCATGAAAAAAGCCCTGGACCGTATTTGCCGCTACGCAGTCGATGCAGCACAGGATGGCTTTGAAGTATTGATCCTGCAGGACAGGGCCATCGATTCCGATCACGCTCCCATTCCTTCCCTCCTGGCTACTGCAGCCGTTCACCACCACCTTATCCGTAAAGGATTGCGTGGTCAGGTAGGCATCGTAGTAGAAGCAGGCGATGTATGGGAAGTGCATCACTTTGCCTGCCTCCTCGCCTTCGGTGCTACCGCTATCAACCCTTACCTGGCTTTGTCTTCCATACGCGATATGAAGCTCACCGGTAAGCTCGATACCACACTCGATGTAGATCACCTCAAAAAGAACTACATCAAAGCTGTCAATGATGGCTTGCTGAAAGTGTTCTCCAAAATGGGTATCTCCACCCTTCAGTCTTACCAGGGTGCACAGATACTCGAGATCATCGGTCTTAATAAAAATGTAGTTGATAACTATTTTACCGGCGCCACTTCCCGTATTGAGGGAATGGGCCTCGATGAGATCGCCAAAGAAACACTGGCCAAGCATACATTTGCTTTCGCCGGTAAGGACGTGCCTGTAAATCGCCTGCCTGTGGGTGGTGTATACCAATGGAAGAGAAAAGGGGAGTTCCACCTCTTCAATCCCCAAACCATTCACCTGTTGCAATATTCAACCAGGATGGGTGATTACAATACTTTCAAGAAGTACACCAAGACCGTCAACGACCAGGGCGAAAAAGCTTGCACACTCAGATCCTTATTCCGGTTCAAACGTAATAAACCCGCTATTTCTATTGACGAAGTAGAATCAGCAGAGAATATTTATAAAAGATTTGCTACAGGAGCCATGTCCTTCGGATCTATCTCCTGGGAAGCACATACTACCCTCGCTATTGCCATGAACCGCCTCGGTGGTAAAAGCAATACCGGTGAAGGTGGTGAAGATGAAAAGAGGTATGAGTTAATGGAAAATGGCGATTCCATGCGCAGCGCTATCAAACAGGTAGCTTCTGCCCGCTTTGGTGTAACCGCCCATTACCTCACCGAAGCCGATGAATTGCAGATCAAAATGGCACAGGGCGCCAAGCCCGGTGAAGGTGGACAATTACCCGGCCATAAAGTAGATGACTGGATTGGTAAAACAAGACACTCTACTCCAGGCGTGGGCCTGATATCACCGCCTCCCCACCACGATATTTATTCTATTGAAGACCTGGCCCAATTGATATTCGACCTGAAGAATGCCAACCGTGCCGCCCGTATCAACGTTAAGTTGGTATCCAAAGCAGGGGTAGGTACCATTGCAGCCGGTGTGGCCAAGGCCAAAGCCGATGTGGTACTCATTTCTGGTTTTGATGGTGGTACTGGTGCATCTCCCATCAGCTCTATCAAACATGCCGGTTTACCTTGGGAATTGGGCCTTGCCGAAGCACACCAAACCCTGGTAAAGAATAAGCTCCGCAGCCGTATAACCCTGCAGGCCGATGGTCAGATGAAGACTGGTAAGGACATCGCCATTGCTACCCTCCTCGGAGCCGAAGAATGGGGTGTGGCTACCGCTGCCCTCGTGGTAGAAGGCTGTATCATGATGCGCAAATGTCACCTCAATACCTGCCCCGTAGGGGTGGCTACGCAAGACCCTGAGTTGCGCAAACGCTTCTCCGGTAATGCAGACCACGTGGTAAATTTCTTTAAGTTCATTACACAGGAGCTCCGTGAGATCATGGCCGACCTTGGTTTCCGTACCATCAATGAAATGATCGGCCAGGTCGATACCCTCGAAATGAGAGATGACATCACCCATTGGAAATACAGCAAGCTCGATCTGTCTCCTGTGCTCTACAAAGAACCAGCTTCTTTATATACCGGCCTCTACAAGCAGGAAGAGCAAGACCATGGCCTGGCAACCGTTCTTGATTGGCAATTGCTTGAAGCAGCCCGGCCCGCCTTGGAAAAACAGGAGCGCGTAGCAGCTTCCTTTGCCGTGAAGAATACCGACCGGACCCTGGGTACCATTCTGGCCAACGAGATCACTAAAAAATACAAAGCAGCCGGCCTGCCCGACGATACCATTCACTTCAACCTCACTGGTACAGCAGGCCAAAGCTTTGGCGCTTTCAATACCAGTGGTGTTACCCTCGAACTGGAAGGAGATGCCAATGACTATTTTGGTAAAGGTCTCAGCGGCGCCAAACTCATTGTGTATCCTCCCAAGCAGGCTTCTTATGTACCTGAAGAAAACATCATCATTGGTAATGTGGCCTTCTATGGTGCTACTTCCGGCGAATCATACATCCGCGGTAAAGCGGGCGAACGTTTCTGCGTACGCAACTCCGGCGCAAAGGTGGTAGTGGAAGGTACAGGAGATCACGGTTGTGAATACATGACAGGCGGCACCGTAGTAATACTGGGCGAAACCGGGCGCAACTTTGCAGCTGGTATGAGCGGTGGTATTGCTTACATCTACGATGTGAAAGCACAGTTTGCTGAACGTTGTAACCGCGAGATGGTAGACCTGGATCCTGTAGACGCCGAAGATGCCAAACTGTTGCAGGATATGATCATGAAGCATTACGCTTATACAGGCAGTACCGTAGCCAAGTTTGTCCTCGATGATTTTGAAAATCAGCTGAAGAACTTTGTGAAAGTATTCCCGGCCGATTACAAGAAAGTATTGCAGGCCAAAAAGTCACCTGTATCAGTAAGCAAATAAAGGGTACCGAAGCTAAGGGCTAACGCCTAACCGCTAATACCTAACAGCTGAAATGATCAACAGGGTTATTTGAGATTCTATATTAAAAGCTAAGACTAACAATAATAAACGATAACAAACAATGGGTAAGCCATCAGGTTTCTTAGAGTTTACGAGAGAGTTGCCCGGTAAATTGCCGGTGCAGGACAGGGTGAAGAACTACAATGAATTTGTAGAGCGTTACAGCGAAGAGAAGTTGAACCAGCAGAGCGCCCGCTGCATGAACTGTGGTGTTCCTTTTTGTCACAGCGGTTGCCCTTTAGGCAATGTGATCCCTGAATTCAATGATGCAGTATACCGTAAGAGTTGGGAAGAAGCATACGACATCCTTACTTCTACCAATAACTTTCCAGAGTTTACAGGACGTATTTGTCCCGCTCCCTGCGAAAGCGCCTGCGTATTGGGTATCAACCAGCCAGCCGTAGCTATTGAAGAGATTGAAAAGCATATCATAGAGATCGCTTTTGATAAGGGATTTGTAAAACCACGCAAACCCAATGTGCGTAGTGGTAAGAAAGTAGCCGTAGTAGGGTCAGGTCCCGCCGGTTTGGCCGCTGCTGCCCAGCTCAATTTTGCAGGCCATACCGTCACCGTATTTGAAAGGGATGATGCACCAGGTGGTCTCCTGCGTTACGGTATCCCCGATTTCAAACTCGAAAAATGGGTCATTGATCGCCGGATAAAGTTGATGGAAGAAGAAGGCATCACGTTTAAATGCAGTGCCAATGTAGGCGTAAATGTGAGTATCAACGACCTCCTGCGCGAGTTTCATGCTATCGTGCTTTCCGGCGGTTCTACCGTTCCCAGAGACCTGCCCGTTCCCGGAAGAGAGCTGAAAGGTGTGCATTATGCCATGACCTTCCTGAAACAACAGAACAAACGCAATGCAGGCCTCGATCCCCTGGCCAATCCAGCCATCGAGAGCAATATATTCTCAGAAGACATTTTTGCCACCGGCAAGAATGTGGTAGTTATTGGTGGTGGTGATACCGGCAGCGACTGCGTAGGTACCTCCAATCGTCATGGCGCTTTGTCCGTGACCCAGTTTGAGCTCCTGCCCAAGCCGCCCGAAAGTAGAACCACCTTTATGCCCTGGCCTACCTATCCCATGACATTGAAAGTGTCTTCTTCCCATGAAGAAGGCGCCCAGCGTCATTGGGCCATTGCCACCAAATCCTTTGTGGGCGATGAAAAGGGCAACCTGAAAGCCCTGAAAGTGGTAGACCTCGAATGGAAGATCACCGAAGATGGCCGCCCGGCTCAGTTTGTGGAAGTAGCCGGCAGCGAGCGTGAATTGCCCTGCGAGCTCGCCCTCCTCGCCATGGGTTTTGTACATCCCCAGCACAACGGCCTGATCAATGAACTGGGCGTCGA
This sequence comes from Paraflavitalea soli, assembly GCF_003555545.1. Classification (GTDB taxonomy): domain Bacteria; phylum Bacteroidota; class Bacteroidia; order Chitinophagales; family Chitinophagaceae; genus Paraflavitalea; species Paraflavitalea soli. The sequence goes on from NZ_CP032157.1 coordinate 7,540,605, forward strand.
GCTCGACGAACGGGGTAATGTACGCGCTACCGAAAAAGCCTACCAGACCAATATCCAGAAGATCTTTGCTGCCGGTGATATCCGCCGCGGCCAAAGCCTGGTCGTTTGGGCCATCAGCGAAGGACGCGAATGCGCCCGGAAAGTGGATGAATTCCTGAGTGGAGGCGTTTCCCTCCTCGAAAGCAGGGACCAGAACATCATCATGGCCGTTTAACAAAACAATATAGAGTGCTGAAAAAGCCATTCACCGAAAGGTGGGTGGCTTTTGTGTTATATATACACGTTAGGAAGCACAAACACGCATGGAGCTTATTCCTTATTGATAAAAAGGTCATTGTCCCAGTACAATACCACAAAATCCATTTTAGTTACCTTGTTGAAAAAAATATTTTTTAGAAGCTGTCGAAAAACGACAGCTTTTTCTATTTCCATATTTGAAATTCTCTATAAATCAGGTGGGATAATTGTTTCAACATGCAGAACTTATGTAAATGTGTAACATTATGATAAAATGCATATGTGTTGATGTGTCAAGAACAGGCAAAAAAATGCTAATTTACATTCATAACAACACATAGTATACATTCTTAATTTAACAACTAAAATCAACTGGTATGAAAAAAATCACCTTTAAGGAGGTGGCGCCATTTCTCGTTTTGGCAGCCGTAGCGGTCATCGCGATCTTCATCCCCGCCGTTCCTGACTTCGTAGACACGAAAGGAGCTTACAACAATGCCGACATCACCTGGGTGCTCGTAGCTTCAGCCCTCGTATTCTTAATGACACCCGGTCTCGCCTTCTTCTATGGTGGTATGGTGCATCGCAAGAATGTGATCTCTACAATGATCAAGAGCGTAGCTGCCGCTGGCGTGGTAAGCGTTCTGTGGATCGTGGTGGGTTTCAGCCTCAGTTTTGGTGAATCAATGGGAGGATGGATCGGAAATCCTTCTACCCACCTGTTCTTCAAGGGAGTAGCCTCCGGCGAACCTTGGGGCACCATTCCAAAATCTTTGTTTGCCGTATTTCAGCTCATGTTCGCCATCATCACCCCAGGTCTCGTAGTGGGTGCTGTTGCTGAACGTATTCGCTTTACTTCTTATATTCTCTTTATTGCACTGTTCAGCCTCCTGGTGTATTGCCCCCTGGCACACTGGACATGGCATTCCGAAGGATTCCTGTTCAAAATGGGCGTTCTTGACTTTGCCGGTGGTACCGTAGTACACATTTCTGCAGGTTGCGCAGCCCTCGCTGGTGTGCTCGTGCTGAAACGTCGTAAATCACACATCGAACATAAAGAAATTCCTCCTGCCAACATCCCTTATGTATTGATTGGTACTGGTTTACTCTGGTTCGGTTGGTTTGGTTTCAATGCAGGTTCTGCACTGGGCGCCAACAGCCTCGCTGTTTCTGCCTTCTTTACTACCAATACTGCCGCTGCTGCAGCTGGTCTGTCCTGGATGTTCTTTGATGTTTTAAGAGGTAAAAAACCTTCTGTGCTGGGCTTCTGTATCGGTGCTGTAGTAGGTCTCGTGGCCATTACCCCCGCTGCCGGTTTCGTAGCTATCCCCCAAAGTATCACTATTGGTGTTATAGCTGCCCTGGTATCTAATATCGTAGTATTCTACAAGCAAAAATCCAAGCTGGATGATACCCTCGACGTTTTCCCCTGCCATGGTGTAGGTGGTATGGTAGGTATGCTGCTGACAGGCGTATTTGCTACCAAAGCCGTAAACGGTCTGGGTGCTGATGGCCTGTGGCTGGGTAATTCAGGTTTCCTGTGGACCCAGTTCAAAGGCATGATCATCTCTGTCGTATTCAGCTTCACCATGTCTTTCATCATCTTCAAATTCATCAACTTCATATTGCCCCTCCGCGTATCTTCTGAAGAAGAAGAACTCGGTCTCGATGCTACACAGCACAACGAAAAATACCTGCAAGGCACATTACTGGTGCACGATAATGGTAAAATGGAAGATAAATTAGTGGAGAGCGGACATTAAGAAAAAGGTACAGCCTCTAAATAAGCTTCTGACACAAGCTCATTCCGCCGTACCCTTTCCTTTTAACACTTAAAATCTTTAACAATGTTAAGAAAATTCTCTGTATTGGCCATAGGTGTGGCCTGTTCTACGTGTGCTTTCTCGCAAGACTCAACAAAAAAATCCAATTTCGTGATCTCCGGCTCTGCCGATGTATACTACAGGTACAACTTTGCCAATCCAACTATAAAGGACGAAAATGATCCCCTGTACAATAAGTTTAATAGTCCAACCAGTTTCACCCAAACACACAACACCTTTGCCCTCGGCATGGCTTCCATCAAAGTGGAGCATTCCATCGGAAAAGTAGGTATGGTGGCCGACCTCGGTTTTGGCAAAAGGGCAGAAGAATTCTCATACAATGATAAAAATACCCAACTGGCTGTAAAGCAATTGTATGTAACCTATGCGCCCAGCGATAAGATCAAGTTCACCCTCGGTAGTTTCGGTACCCACGTAGGCTATGAGCTCGTAGACGCCTACCTCAACCGCAACTATAGCATGAGCTATATGTTCTCTTTCGGTCCCTTCTTCCATACCGGCTTAAAAGCCGATATCAACCTGGGTGGTTCCACTGCCCTCATGGTCGGTGTTACCAATCCTACCGACTTCAAAAGCGCCAGCGCCGAACCTAAAATGTTCATCGGTCAGTTATCTACCGCTTCAAAAGATGGAGCTGTTAAAGGATTCCTGAACTTCCAGGGAGGAAAATATACCGAAACAGATCGCCTCACCCAGTTTGATGTGGTAGGTACATTCGGTATCTCTTCTAAGTTCAACTTAGGCGTAAATGGTACCTGGCAGTCCAGGTCTTCCAAAGATAATGCCGGCAAATGGGGTGATTCCGAATCCTGGTACGGTGCAGCTGTTTACCTGAACTACGATCCCACCTCATTGTTTGGCCTCACACTCCGCGGTGAGTACCTCAATGATGATAAGAACGTATTGGGCTTTAATGGCAACATCTTCACACCAACCTTGTCAGCCAATTTCAAGATCGACAACCTCACCATTATACCTGAGATCAGGTTTGATAATGCCAGTGAGAATATTTTCCTGAAACATGATAATACCGGTACCAAATCAACCGGTTCCTTTATCCTGGCAGCTACTTATCATTTTTAAGGAAAGCAACACAGCTGTGGAGATCATCATCAACGATCACTTGTTTTTCCGCAGTATTGAATTACAGTCACGTAGGAGTTTAGTGTTGTTTTGTTAAGAATGAGAGGCACCGGGCGACCGGTGTCTCGCTTTTTGAAGAAGCAGCACACAAGGAATAAAAACAAATAGGCTGTCTCCCGGTGGGAGGCAGCCTTATTTTTTAATGTTAGAAATAGATTGATTGAACCAGGTTACTGGTTTAAGCTGATCGCTAAAACTATCCTCCAAATCCTGACCATCATCCTTTCTTCCTTCCCGGTCTCCATCTCACTTTAACAGGTGGCTGGCGTTCACCGGAGATCTCGATCAGTACAGGAAAAATTAGTCAGTGGCAATAGCCCTCAGCTGATAATTAATAACCAACAGCACCAATAACCACGAACAGCTAAATTGCTAACAGCTAACTCCTAAAACCTAAAAGCTAACTGCTAACTGTTCTTGCCTAAAGCTCGCAGCTCGAAGCTCGAAGCTCACCGCTCGCAGCTTGTATTTCAGTGTTGCACAACACCTCATCGTCTTCACCAACCGTGCTTAGGGGCCCCGTCCACACAGTCAGTCTGTTCGCAACAAACATACAACACCGGTATACCCGTTTCCAAATTTAGAATGTCTGCTTTTGGTTGTTTTGGCGTGAAACGGTTGTTTTTCTACACATTTTTAATCTTGTTATTAAAATTGCCGGAGCAGCAAAATCAAATTTGGGTTTGCCTTAGCCTATGTTTTATGTTTGCTATGGGCTATTGAAGGCCGTGATGACAGAGAAGGAAGCCTGGCAATGCCAAACCAACAAAAAGATCGGCCAGTTACCAACAGGAAGAAAAGTACAACGCACGGAGTAATTCTAAATGCTACATCCTAAATCCGTATCCCTTCAGCATGGCTTCTCCATATCTTCAGTATCGATAGAGTATGCTAATAGCATCAAACGCCAAAACAGCCACTTTTCGCAAAGACTGGGAGGGCAGCTGGCGCCCCTACCTCAATAAAGGAGGAATCAAGTAAAACAAAAAAGGTGCCTCCTGCAATGGAGACACCCTGTGTATAGTTTTGTAAATGTAATGCCTAAGCCGAATTCCGCCCGGCATTGATGATGCCGAATGAACAACGGATCACCAACTTCTCAAAGATTTCTTTGTGCGCAGCAGGCGCCTGTTGCTCTTCCAGTTGCCGTATCCGCGTCATCGCATATTGCTGGATAGTCGTCAGCGGCAATACGATCCTTTCACGTGTTTGTATTGACAGTTGCTCTACCGGGTAATCAAACATCAGTTCATTATTGCCCGACAGTTGGAAGATATACTTTTTCGTGAGCTCATACTCCTGGAAGATCAGATTCCAGATCTCTCCATACCGTGCATCTTTCGAAAGATACTCCGTCAGCGGGAAGAAACATTTCTTCATCGCCATCTCGCAATTGTCCATCAGCGTCTTGAAGAATTGCGAGTTTTTATAAAGCTGTTTAATGGCGGGAAGCTTGCCTCTTTTGTCCAAAGCCTGCAGCGCCATGCCCACCCCATAATAACCCGTCACATTCTGCTTCAGCTGGCTCCAGGCCCCCACAAAGGGAATGGCACGGAGGTCCTTCAAAGATAGCTTGGAAGAGCTGCCCCTTTTCGCAGGCCGGCTACCGATATTCGTTTCACTATAGAATTTCAGCGGACTGATATGCGATAAGTAATTCAGGAAGTCAGGGTTGTTTTTAAGTTGCGTATATGCCTTCAGGCTTTCATCAGCCAGTTCTTTAAGCAACACTTCGTCTTCCGGCTGCAGCGTTTTTTCCTTGGCAGAAAAAACATGGTTCGAAATGCCCGCATTTAACAGTTGCTCAATGTTGAACTGAGCCGAATCAACCGTGCCGAAATTCGAACTTACCGTTTGTCCTTGTATCGTAAGTTGTATCTCTTTGTTGGAAATATTGTTGCCCATCGAAGCATAGAACTTATGCGTCTTGCCGCCGCCGCGTGCAGGAGGGCCGCCACGGCCATCAAAGAACACCACATCAAAACCATAGTTGCGTGATATGCTCGTCAGCTCTTCTTTGGCTTTGTAAATACTCCAGTTGGCCATCAGGTAACCACCGTCTTTCGTGCCGTCCGAAAAGCCCAGCATGATCGTCTGCCGTTTATTGCGGCGCTGAAGATGCTGCCGGTAATCATCATTCTTGTACAGCGACTCCATAATGCCCGCTGCCTTTTCCAGGTCGTCGATCGTTTCAAAAAGAGGAACAATATCAATGTCGAGCGTGTCTTTTGTCCAGCCACTCAACAGGAACAGACCAAACACCTCCATGATGTTTAGTGCACTGTTACACTGACTGATGATGTAGCGGTTTGAACCTTCAGGTCCGTTATATTCCTGTATATTCTTAATAGCTGTAATGCTCTGCAGCGTATCCTTGATTACCCCTTCTTCATAAAGATCTGCATGCGCCGTACTCCTGATGCTCGTCAGCGTTTTGATCTTTTCCTGCTCCGAAAGCGAAGCATAGTTTTCCGGCAATAACTTTTCCTTGCTGGCAATAGCTTCCAGTACCGTATTGTGTACCGTGCTTTCCTGCCTTACATCCAGCGAGGCAAAATGAAGCCCGAATACCTGTATCTTATTGATCAGGTTTTCCACCAGGTGCTGGAACAAACCATTATGCTGATAGGTCAGGATTTCCCTGATCTTATACAATTCATCCAGTATGCCCTGCTTCGTAAGCGCCGTACGCTGCCCCGGAATGAATATATTATTGTACAACTGCTTTTCCAGCTCTGCCAGTATCGTATCGATCCCTTTGAACGTAAGGCGGCGTTTTAAGCGCCGTACATCCAGGTAGTAGCACTTAATGATGCTGCCACGAAGCAGGTCAGCTACTTTAAGCGTCGTATCTGCCGTTACGAAAGGATTGCCATCCCGGTCACCACCCGGCCAAAAACCCATCGTAATGATCGGATTATTGTCGGGAACCACTTGCGGGAACTGGTTCTTCAAAAAGCTCACGATCCTGCCTGCAGCCGGGTAAAAGACGTTTTCCAGGTACCATACCAGGCTGATCGCCTCATCGAAGGGCGTAGGCTTCTGCTTTTTGAAAAAGGGCGTTTTGCCCAACTGCTGCAGGTACATATTGATCTGGCTGGCATTATTGTCTGCCAGCGCTTTCGAAAGGTCATTGATAATGCCCAGCACAGTGCCAGGGTAGAACTGAGTAGGGTGCGCTGTAAGCACCATGCGGATCGAAAAGTCCTTCAGTTTTTCTGCCAGCTTGTCCTGCGCGCCCTCCTGGATCACTTCAGACTCAAGGTACTTCAGCGTACCGATCCCGTTCATGTCCTGCACCTCCCGGAAAGAAGCATCCTCCAGCGCGTCAAACAACACTACCTGCCTTTCTACATATTGTATAAAGCGGAACAGCAAGTCGCACCGGTCCTGGTCTTTCTGATAGATCGTATGCTTCTCAAAGAACTCCTCGATGATCTGCGTGGGACTTTGCTTATGCTTATAACCTTCTTCACAATTATTTAATAACAGCGATAACAGGATACCTGTCTTTTCAATGCGGTGGAAGGGAAGCGAAGTAAATAGGCTGTTGTAAAGCTGGAATTTGATACCAACGTAATTCTTGAATTGCTGCAGTCCTCTCGTCGACTGGTGGTCCATATGGAATGTATTTTAGGCAATAATCAATTGAAACATATAACAAGCAGCAACACAAACAGGCGATGAAAATACGATGAAATTCTAATAAGACAAAAACAGCTTCGGACCACTGACTTCAGGCCTACGAGTCCCGGGCCTGCGATCGGGGTATACCACCGCTACTGTTTTAGCTCGCAGTTGTATTCAAAGCTTGCCGCTCCCAGATCGACTCGCGAAGCTGTATTAGAGCTCGTAGCTCACAGCTCGTGGCTCGTAGCTTGCTTACCCTATTCATTCAATAGACAATTTTTATGAAACTAACACTTGTTAATAGTAAATTTTGTATATTTGGTCATCTTTTTAAAGTGGCACTACAGCACCCACATATCATTTCTTCCACTACTACAGTAGCTTTCACGGCTACAACAACGTCTACTATTACGACCCGCTAAGGGTTGTACATTTCCATATTATCATTTGGGCTTTTAGCTGATCGTACCTGGGATAGGTATATCTTTTGCTTCCATCTTTTACATTCAACTAATCATATACGATATGCAGGTCTTAAAGTTCGGCGGTACTTCTGTAGCAAATGCCGACAACATCAATAAAGTAGTAGCCATTGTACAGCAATCAATACTACGTGATAAAACCGTGGTGGTAGTGTCCGCATTGGGGGGCGTCACCGATTCCTTGTTAAAGGCAGGCGCCCTGGCTGCCATTGCCGATGAATCCTATAAAGATGTACTCGCCACCATCGAGCGCCGGCATATCGATGCAGTGAAGGTATTGGTGCCTGTTGCTAAACAGAGCAGCATCTTGAGCTGGGTAAAACAGCGCTGTAATGAGATTGAGGACATCTGCAATGGTGTTTTCCTCCTGGGCGAATTATCCGACCGCACCCGCGACCGCATAGTCAGTTTTGGAGAACTGATCTCATCACAAATAGTAGCAGCCCGCTTAAAAGCTGCCGGTACCGATGCCGTATGGAAAGATGCAAGAGAACTCATTATTACCGATTCCAACCATGGTTATGCCGCAGTCGACTTTGCCATCACCGACCATAATATACGCAGCTACTTTGCAGCTGCTGTAGAAAACCTGTTCGTGGTGCCGGGCTTTGTGGCTTCCAGCCAGGCCGGCCTTACCACCACCCTGGGCCGCGGAGGCTCCGATTATACCGCTGCCATCTTCGCCAGCGCCCTCGATGCAAAGGTCCTGGAGATATGGACCGATGTGAGTGGTATGATGACTGCCGATCCACGTCTTGTGCCCCATGCCAAAGTGCTTCCCCGTATCTCTTACCAGGAAGCCATGGAGCTATCCCATTTTGGTGCGAAAGTGATCTATCCCCCCACCATTCAGCCCGTCATGAGTAAGAGTATCCCTGTATGGATCAAAAACACCTTCGACCCCGAAGCCCATGGTACCGTGATCGAAAACGAAGTAGTGAAGAGGAATGGCAACAATATACGCGGTATCACCAGCATCAATAAGATAGCTTTACTGAGCCTGGAAGGCCCAGGTATGGTAGGCGTGCCCGGCTTTTCAAAAAGGTTATTTGAAGCTTTGGCTGCCGAGCAGATCAATGTTATCCTCATTACCCAGGGCTCTTCAGAACATTCCATTTGTGTGGGTATTGACGAAGCCACTTTGGTGGATGCAAAAGCAGCCGTTGACAAAGCGTTTGCCTGGGAAATAGAAACCGGCAAAGTAGATCCCCTGGTGGTAGAACCCGGATTGTCCATTGTGGCCCTGGTAGGCGATAACATGAAAAGCCACCCTGGTGTGAGTGGTAAAATGTTTGGCGCTATTGGCCGCAATGGCGTCAATATACGCGCCATAGCACAAGGATCATCCGAACGCAATATATCTGCTGTAATAGCAGCCGTAGACGTAAAGAAAGCCATCAACGTATTACATGAAGAGTTTTTTGAGACCACCTACAAGCAGGTCAACCTCTTCATTGCCGGTGCTGGCAATGTAGGCAGTAAACTGTTGTCACAATTGCAGCAGCAGCATGCCTGGCTCCAGGAACAATTGCGCTTGCAGATACGCATCATTGGTATCGCCAATAGCAGGAAGATGGTCTTCAACGACGAAGGCGTCAACCTAAGGAACTGGAAGCAGGAACTCGAAGCAGGCCAGCCTATGGACCTCGACAAATTTGTAGAGATCACCCGTTCCAAAAACCTGCGCAATTCCGTATTCGCTGATGTTACCGCCAATGACAATGTAGCCCAAACCTATGATCGCTTATTGGAAAAGAGCATATCCGTGGTGGCTTGCAACAAAGTGGCCTGTTCTTCTTCCTATGCCTATTACAAGAAGCTGAAGGACCTCGCCAGGGAATACAATGCATCTTTCCAGTTTGAGACCAATGTAGGAGCAGGCCTGCCCGTGATCGGCACCTTGAACGACCTCCTCCGCAGTGGCGATACAGTGAACCGTATTGAAGCAGTATTGAGTGGTACCCTCAATTTTGTTTTCAACAATTATAACGGTGAAAAAAGTTTTGCAGAAGTGGTAAAGCAGGCCCAGGAAGAAGGCTATACCGAACCCGATCCACGCCTCGACCTCGGTGGTACTGATGTCATGCGCAAGATCATGATCCTGGCCAGGGAAAGCGGTGAGCAGCTGGAAATGGAGGATATCACCAATAGTACCTTCATGCCTGCCTCCTGTATGCAGGGCAGTGTGGAGGACTTCTATGCAGAGATGGCCAAACAGGAAACCCATTTTAAGGCCCTGTATGATGAGGCTGTCAAAGCGGGTAAGAAGCTGAAGTTTGTTGCAAAGTATGAGAACGGAAAAGCCGCAGTAGGCTTACAACATATAGATCCGCAGCACGACTTTTACCACTTGTACGGGAAAGACAACGTCGTACTGTTTTACACCAACCGCTATGTGGAACAACCCCTGGTAGTAAAAGGCGCAGGGGCAGGAGCAGAAGTAACCGCTTCCGGTGTATTTGCCGATATCATCCGGGCCGCCCATTAAGTTATTGAAAGGTGGGTCGCCCTGCGGTGTAGCAATGCGGCGCTGAAGGGCGGCTCACCTTCGATCAAAAGGAAATGCATTCTAAAAAACTGTACAATGAAAGAAGAACAACTAGATAAAAAAATTGCCTCCTTCGCCCCGCTGGCGGCTGGGGGCATCAGCAAAGGCGTAAAAGTGTTTGCTCCTGCTACCGTGGCCAACCTCGTATGCGGTTTTGATGTGTTGGGCATGGCCCTGCATCGTCCCCAGGACCTCATGTCCGTTCGTCTGCGCGATGAGCCAGGTATTGTAATACAACATACCGATGGTTACCAGCTCCCCGTAGAGCCCGAAAAGAATGTGGCAGGTGCAGCCCTCCTGGCCATGCTGGAAGAAGTAAAAGAGCCGCCGGGGTTCGACATTACCATTGACAAGCGCATTAAGCCCGGCAGTGGCCTCGGTTCCAGTGCTGCCAGTTCTGCGGGCGTAGTGGTAGCCGCCAATCATTTGCTGGGAAATATCTTTTCCAATGAAGACCTCGTACGCTTTGCCATGAACGGCGAAAAGGTGGCCAGCGGTGTAAAGCATGCCGACAATATTGCCCCCGCTATTTATGGAGGTATCACCCTTATCCGTTCTATTTTTCCGTTGGATATCGTGCAGCTGTCGGCTCCGCCATTATATGTGACCGTGGTGCATCCCCAGATAGAGGTGAGAACGTCAGATGCCCGGCAGATACTGCGGAAAGAAGTAAAACTAAAAGATGCCATCAGGCAATGGGGCAATATAGCAGGGTTGGTGGCAGGCTTTATGAAGAATGATTACAGCCTTATTGGTCGCTCCCTCGAAGATGTGATCATAGAACCTGTGCGCAGCATGTTGATACCCGGCTTCGATGAAGTAAAGAAGAACAGTAAGGAGGCCGGTGCCCTGGGTGGTGGTATTTCTGGTTCTGGTCCTTCCATTTTTATGTTGAGCCGCGAAGAAAGTACTGCCCAGCAAGTCGAATATGTAATGACCGAGGTATATGTGAAGCTGGGCATAGATTTTAAGACCTATGTAACCACCATTAGTTACGATGGCGTAAAGGTTTTGGAGGACAACGAATAGCCGTGCGTATCAAACGTGTATTCTGCCCCTTTAGGGGCTACCGCTTTGTAGCATGCATGCAATAATTAATAATTATTAATCAATAATCAACAATGCGCTTTTATAGCCTCAACAAACAATCTCCCGATGTTGATTTCAAAGAAGCTACCATCAGGGGACAAGCCCCCGACAAAGGATTGTATTTCCCCGAAGCAATTCCTGTAATAGAGCCATCGTTCTTTAATAACATCGAACAATATTCCAACGAAGAGATCGCTTTCCGCATCATTGAACCCTATGTGGCGGGCACAATGCCCGGGAGTGAGCTCCGGCGCATTGTGGCCGAAACCATCAATTTCCCTGTGCCCCTTGTTCCTGTGCAGGAAGACATCTATTCCCTGGAACTTTTCCATGGACCTACACTGGCTTTTAAAGATGTTGGTGCCAGGTTCATGAGCCGCTGCCTGGGATACTTTGCGCGCGAGCGGAAAGATAAGGTGGTAGTACTGGTGGCTACTTCCGGCGATACCGGTGGCGCTGTAGCCCACGGCTTTTATGATGTGCCGGGCGTAGAGGTGGTGATCTTATACCCCTCCGGTAAAGTAAGTTCCGTACAGGAAAAACAGCTCACTACCTTGGGAAAGAATATCCATGCACTGGAAGTGCAGGGCAGTTTTGATGATTGCCAGCAATTGGTAAAGGAAGCTTTTACAGACCAATCACTAACCAGTAAAATATTCCTTACCTCCGCCAATTCCATTAATGTGGCCCGCTGGCTGCCACAGCAGTTCTATTATGCGTTTGCCTGGAAGCAGTGGCAGCACAAAGACAAGCCCCCCGTGGTATGCGTGCCCAGCGGCAATTTTGGAAATATCTGTGCAGGCCTGCTGGCCCATCGCTCAGGATTGCCTGTAAAACATTTTATAGCTGCCTGCAATGCCAATGATGTTGTGACCCAATACCTGGAAGATGGTCAATACCAGCCGAAGAAGGCCGTGCCTACTTTGTCCAATGCGATGGATGTGGGCAACCCCAGTAATTTTGTGCGCGTGCTCGAACTATTTCACCAGGAGTTTGGTGCATTGAAAAATGTGCTCAGCAGCTATAGCATTACCGACGAAGAGACAAAAGCCACCATCAGGTCTGTATATCAGAAATACCATTACCTGACCGATCCCCATGGCGCTGTAGGTTTCCTGGCCCTGCAAAGATACCTGGCGCAGCATCCCGGAGAAAAGGGTATGTTCCTCGAAACAGCCCATCCCGTTAAATTCTATGACGTGGTGGAACCCGTAATAGGGGAGGCCGTGCCCCTTCCCCAAGTCGTGCAGGCCATGATGGTACTGAACAAAGAAAGCAAGGTGATCCCTGCCCAATATGAAGCATTGAGATCGTATTTGCACAGCAGGTATTGATCCTGTCAATAGTCATTCCCATAAATAACTAAGCCCTCATGCTTGCACAGGAGGGCCTTTGTTTTTCATGCAAATACAACAACAAAAAACAGACGAACGAAAGACTTAATAAGATCAGTAAGGTGGGCCGTCTCGCAACAATGCGGGACAGCGCTGCATTGCCGGGCCGCAGGGCGACTCACCTTACATGGAAAATTTTTATATGATCCCGGCCAGCTCCAGGCTCTTCTTCTTCAGTTTACGGATCTCTACATCTTCAATGATCGCTTCCGGCGAAAGAATGAGCGAAGTGTTGTTTTCTTTCCACCAATTGCTATCACGCAGTTCTTTAAATGGCAGCACACCCACCAGGTATTTCCGGTCCGTTTCAGCATGCCATTCTTCGATCCACTCAAACCTTTCTTTGGGAATATATTTCCAGTCATCGAAACTTACATACACACGGATATAAAAGTCTGTGGTAAGCTCCTGCGGAACGTGATGATATAATTTTTTATACTCGTATTTGTATTGATAACGCAGTGCCGAAAGATCACTCAATACAGCCGAGGCAGTGGGGAAACTTCCCGCGCCCTTACCATAGAAGAACTGTTTGTCGGCAAATCCACTCTCGATCACTACACCATTGTATTCATTTTTTACAAAGGCCAGGTGATCGTCGTGTTTAATGAATTGTGGTAATACAAAGGCCGCTACTTTTCCGTTCTGTAGCTTTTTGGCTTGCGCCACCAGCTTGATATCAAAATGTTTTTCGGCAGCAACCGTAGCATCACTGCCCTGGATGTTTTGGATACCGTTGAATACGATGTGGTCAATCGTCTTTACAATACCATAAGCATGCGTGAGCAGGAAAGCCCACTTGTTCACCGCATCATATCCTTCCACATCAAGTTTGGGATCAGTTTCTGCAAAACCCAGTTGCTGCGCCAGCAATACCGCTTGTTGGTAGTCCAGCTTGTCTTCAAACATCTTCGTGAGGATGAAGTTGGTGGAACCGTTCACGATCGCTTTGATCGAGTGCAGCAGGTCGTTGTCGTAATATTCTTCCAGGTTGCGGATCACTGGTATTGAAGCGCAGGCTGCTGCTTCGTAAAGTACCGAGCGTCCCGTGCTTTGTTGCAGTGCAAGTAGTTCCGGTAAATGCTCAGCGATCATCTTTTTGCTGGCGCTTACTACATCCTTGCCATTGTTGAGCGCTGTCGTTACGATCTCAAAAGCCGGCTCCGATTCATTGATCACTTCTACGATCACATTGATTTCCGGATCATTCAGCAGAATATTTTTATCTGTCGTAAATAGGTCTTCTGGCGCATCTCTTTTTTTACCGGGATTTTTAATACACACCTTTTTGATCGTGGCTTTCAGCGAAGGCGTTTGTTGCAGTACCTTATATAAACCTTCTCCTACTACGCCAAATCCAAATAAGCCAATTGTTAACTGTTTGTGAGCTTCCATTTACTTGTTACGATTTTTAGTTCCTGAACTGTTAATTGTTGTTGTTGTTTATTGCACCGGCAATCGTCTCTTAGCCGTTTGTTAGGTCTATGGATCAGGCCAACTCCTTTTGCAGGGAAGGCGTTGCCTGCAGCTGCAGCGTGTCAAGCGCCGCCTGCAGGTCTTGTATAAGATCTTCCGCTTCTTCAAGTCCAATGCTCAGCCGTACAAGACTGTCCGACACACCAGCCGCCTTGCGCTTCTCAGCCGGGATCGACTTATGCGTCATCGTAGCGGGGTGGCTGATCAGGCTCTTGATACCACCCAGGCTTTCTGCCAGTTTAAACAGTTGCGTGGAAGTAGCGAAAGCGCCGGCTGCTTCAAGCGTATCTTGCTTCAGGCTAAAGGATACGATCCCGCCAAATCCTTTCGATTGCTTTTTGGCCACCTCATGGTTGGGATGCGTTTTCAGGCCGGGATAATATACTTTGTCTACTGCCGGATGTTTTTCCAGGAACTCAGCCACTTCCTGTGCTGTGGCGCAATGCTGGCGCAGGCGCAGGTGGAGCGTTTCAATACCGCGTATCACCAGCCAGCTGTCAAAAGGCGCCAGGATAGCCCCACAGGCATTCTGGATAAACTTAATTTTGTCACCAAGCGCCTTTTCTTTTGTCACTACCGCTCCTGCTATCAGGTCACTATGTCCCCCCAGGTACTTCGTAGCCGAATGTACCACGATGTCTGCGCCAAGCGTCAGCGGCTTTTGCAAAGCAGGCGAGGCAAAAGTATTGTCTACACAGAGCAGACAATTATTGGCTTTTGCTATTTTGGCGATCGCTTCAATATCAGAGATCTTCAGCGTCGGGTTCGTAGGCGTCTCCAGCCAGATCAATTTCGTTTTAGGAGTGATCGCATGGAACACTTTTTCAGGATCAGAAGTATCTACAAAATGGATCGTAATACCGAATTGTTGATACACTTGCGTGAACAGGCGGTAGGCACCGCCATAAATATCATCTACAGCTACGATCTCGTCTCCCGCCTGCAGTAATTTGGCGATCGCGTCAATGGCTGCCAGGCCACTGCTGAAAGCAAGACCTGTTTCGCCGCCTTCCAGTTTTGCAAGCAGGTTTTCGAGCACAGCACGCGTGGGATTACCACTGCGGGCATAGTCATATCCCTTGTTGATCCCCGGAGCTTCCTGTACAAAGGTGGAGGTTTGATAAATGGGCACTGATACTGCGCCCGTCAATGGATCTACAGGAATGCTGTGAATAAGTTGTGTTGTCGCTTGCATGATAAACAGTTTTTTTGTTCTGCCAACTCCTGGTGTAGGATGGTCCCGAACGATGTTAAATGTTGTAATAATTCAGTGTTCTGCGACAGCACTTATCAAGAGAAATTTCTTATCGGAGAGTTTCTTTGTTTTCCTTGTTCTATCCCTTCCTTTTCTTCCCCTTTAAGGGGTTGGGGGCGGGCAGGTACATAAAACAAAAAAGCTCTTCCGATGAGTCAGAAGAGCTTTTCAATTATGTTGTTACAGTATTGTAGAAGCTGTTGATCTGACTTATCTGTCTCCGACTTACATCGGAGCTGGACGTGGCACCTTATCGCGCTTGGTAGCGTGACAGGTTGTCAAGGCTTCGCAGGGCCATTTCCCTCAGCCTTTCTTGATAAGAGATGTAAAAAGAACTGGTGCAAAGATATAACGCCGGAATAAATTTCCAAATTTTTTTGGAACAAAGGCCCCACCTTACCGGAAATCATGCCCTAATTACCTCATTAACAGTCGCCCCAGCCGGTAGGGTTTTAATAATGAAATACCATTTCTGAGGAAGAATTAGACTGCGGATTAGCAGGATACCTGATCGAAGTAACCACCTTATCCAGCCTTGTCCCTGTGATCGTATAATTATAATCAATGCCCACTTCGCTGGTAACGGCGCCTGCATTATTAAGGAAGGTCTTGGTGATCCTGGCAGGCAATCGTTTCAGCTGGCTCATTACAGGCTGGTTAAAAAGTTCATATTGATCGCCAAGCGTTATACCCGAAAAGGTCAGCGGATTAAAATCACACTCACTGGAGTAGCTATTAATAGACAAAATGACTGAAGTTGAGTTATTGGCCACAGCTGTTATTTTTTTAACCAGCCCGTTGGTGTCATAGGTATACGTGTTCGTATAGATCAGTACATCGCCCGCTTCGTTTATATTGTAATACTTCATCCTGGCCACCGTTCCATTCGTATTGTAAGTAAAGAGAAACTTATAGCCACGGTTGCTGATACTTGATACATGGCTGATCGTACTGATCCATCCTTTTTCGTAAGTATACTTCGTCTTGTACTCAGAATGCTCTGCCATTATTTCGGAAAGCGCATTGTTGTCATAAGTATAGTCTACGTTCGTGGTGCCACTATGCCGGGCGCTATATTGTACCTGCCGGGTGGTGCCGTCACCATTGTAATGGTAATAAGCTGTGCCGCCAGGATCAGAATTGTAATCAATAGAACTTAAGCGGTAGTTGGATATCCGGTTTTGAGAAGCGGGAAGGTTAGGAGCTGGCAAACCCGGTTCATGGGGCAAAGTGTCCACTATGCGTGTGACATCTGGTTTCGTCAGGCCCGCCGATCCATCTTTGCGGCAGGCATTGAAAGTAACTAACCCTGCCAATAGAAAGAAACTTATATGCTGTGCTTTCATGGAAACCTGTTTTTTTATAGGCTAAAGTACTCTTGTCAATCGGCCCGGGTTACCTGTTTCCGTTGGGTTGCATAAAATCAATGGTAAAGCGCCCTTAATGCCGACGGAATAACAAAAAGGTGGCCTGCCCGGGAGCAGCCCACCTTTTATGATTGCTTGTCGTAGTGTATAAACTAGAAACGATAGCCTAAAGAAACACCGAAACCTGTGTTCTTGGTCTTGTAATCTTTCTTGTCAAGACCAGCTACTTCCGGGCTGATATTGGTCAGTCCCAGTTGGGCATTCAGCTGGGCAGAGAACTTGTTGTTGAACTCATAACCCACCAATAAATTACCGCCAAAATCAAAACGGCGGAAAGTATAGCCATACTTTAATATTTCTCCGCCTGATAATTTACTATCAAATTCCAGGTCAACATCGCCGTTGTTTGTTTTTACCTTACCACCTATGGCATAGCCCGCATAAGGTCCTACACCCAGCAATAACTTCCCGTCTCCCAGAATGGGTTTATACAGGAAGGTGACAGGTAATTCAAGGTAATTGATGTTTACTTTGGTATCACTGTTGTTATCTGCCTTCGCTCCTTTAGTAGTGAACAACAAACCCGGTTGGAGGTAAAACTCATCCGCAAGAGGGATTTCCGCATTTACACCAACATTAAACCCGACTTTTATTTTATTGTCCAGGTCATTGCCTGCAAACTTTCCATTGAGATTTTGAAAGTTTACACCGGCACGAAGACCAAAGGTTGTACCGCCTACAGAGGTCTTGGTACTTTGAGCCTGGGAGATAAAGGTTCCTAACAGACAAGCAGAGATAAGTGCGATTGCTTTCGTTTTCATTTGCTATTGATTTAGTGATATGATCTCTCTTTCAATAGTTTTGGTTACAGGATCTGGTTGGCAACGATTAATTACTTTGTGATTCCTTCTTGGCATCCTGCTTCATTTTATCATTCGCGGTGATCAAAAAGTTCACACGACGGTTTTGTGCACGGCCATCTTCCGTATCATTGGATGCTACAGGAGCTGTCTCGCCATATCCTTTGGTGGTAATACGGGAAGCGCTTACACCGCGATTACGCAGGTAAGTTGCTACAGCGGTAGCCCTTCTTTGAGAAAGCCCCATATTATAGGCATCTGCACCTTTGCTGTCTGTATGCCCCTGTACTTCTATATCAGTATCAGGATACTCTTTCAATACAGAAACCAGTTTGTCCAGATTGCCTTCAGCCGATGCCGACAGGTCCGACTTGTCGAAGCCAAACAAGATCTTCTCGCTGAATTCTACCACAATGCCTTCCCCAACCCGTTCTACCTTCGCCCCGGGAACCCTGTTCTCAATTTCCCTGGCCTGTTTGTCCATTTTCTTACCAATTAATGTACCGCTAACGCCACCCACAGCGGCGCCAATAATAGCTCCTAAAGCCGTATTGCCGGCTACTTTACCAACCACGGCCCCTACGGCCGCCCCGCCGGCAGTACCGATTACCGCTCCTTTTTGTGATTTGTTCATGCTTTTACAACCGCCCAGTAAAATGGCGGCCACTGCGATTGCTGTGAGGGTGTTTTGAAATGCTTTCATGACATTAGTTTTATTTAAAATAATCCAGATCACCCCTTTCAAAACTTATACCATAAAGTAAAAAACTGCCATATCTGCCTGAAAATGAGAAAGAAAATCCTCATTCTGAGACTCAACCATTCAGTCTGGCATTTGTTCTTATCTTTGACCCTTCCCAAAAAATATTATGGCGAAAGTTAAAAAGGCAGTGCCGGCAGAGAACGGACAATCCGGCAGTAACGCATCTCACGATGCAATTGAAGTGTTTGGAGCGCGGGTACATAATCTCAAGAACATTGACATTAGTATTCCAAAAAATAAATTGGTTGTAATTACGGGTATCAGTGGCAGTGGTAAATCATCACTCGCTTTCGATACCATTTATGCCGAAGGACAGCGCAGGTATATGGAAAGCTTCGGCGCCTATGCCCGCCAGTTTATTGGCGATATGGAAAGACCCGAGGTCGATAAGATCACCGGCCTCTCACCCGTTATCTCCATTGAACAAAAAACGACCAATAAAAATCCACGGTCTACCGTAGGCACCATTACAGAAGTATACGACTTTATGCGGTTATTGTATGCCCGTATAGGAGAGGCCTATAGCTACAACACCGGCAAAAAAATGGTGAAGTTCAGCGAAGAAGAGATCGTCGACAACGTTTATAAAAAGTTCAAGGGAAAGAATATCACCGTCCTGGCCCCCCTCATCCGTGGACGCAAAGGCCATTACCGCGAGCTCTTTGAAGACATTCGCAAGAAAGGATACCTCAAAGCCCGCATTGATGGAGAGATCAAAGACCTGGTGCCCAAGATGCAGATAGACCGCTATAAGATACATGACATTGAAGTAGTTATAGACCGCCTGCCCGTTGCCGATGATATGCACGTACGGCTAAGCCAAAGCGTGCAGAAGGCCCTCCAGGTGGGCAAAGACCTCATGTTCCTGGCAGTTGAAGGAGTCAAGGCCGGAAAAGAGGGCGCTGTCGTACAGTATTCCAAATTGCTGATGTGCGAAGACAGCGGTATCAGCTACGAAGAGCCCAATCCCAATACCTTTTCCTTCAACAGTCCTTATGGTGCCTGCCCCGTATGCAAGGGCCTCGGCAATGTATACCAGATCAGCCTGGAAGCCATTATCCCCGACAAAAACCTCACCATTAATGAAGGGGCTATTGCCCCCCTGGGTGCAGAGCGCGATGCCCATGTCTTCAAGCAGGTGCAGCAGCTCGGTAAAAAGAATAAGTTCAGCCTCGATGTGCCCGTGAAAGACCTGCCCAAAAAGGCCCTCAACCTGGTCTTATATGGCAATGAAACACCGCCCGAAGAAGAGGAGCAGTTTGATTTTGATGAAACTGCCACCGGAGGTCCCTTGTACCAAACAGAATACGAAGGAGTAATACCTCAATTAAAACGTTGGTTTGCCGGCGGCAATACAGATGCCTTGCGCGATTGGGTAGAGCAGTTCATGGAACTCAAAGTATGCACTTCCTGCAATGGCGCCCGGCTGAAAAAAGAAAGCCTCTGGTTCAAGGTCGATGAAAAGAACATTGCCGAGCTGAGTGAACTGAATCTCGATAAACTCATGAAATGGTTTGCCGGTATCGAAAGCCGGTTAAGCAATAAACAAAATGCCATTGCCAAAGATGTATTGAAAGAGATACGTGAACGCCTGCAGTTCCTGCTCGATGTCGGGTTGAATTACCTCACCATGAACCGTACCTCCCGTACCCTTAGTGGGGGAGAGTCACAACGCATCAGGCTGGCTACACAGATCGGTTCACAGTTGCAGGGCATCACCTATATATTGGATGAACCCAGTATCGGACTGCACCAGCGTGATAACATGCGGCTGATAGATGCCCTCAAGAACCTGCGCAATATTGGCAATAGCGTGTTGGTAGTAGAGCACGATAAAGACATTATGCTGGCAGCCGATTACCTCGTGGATATCGGACCCAAAGCCGGCTACCATGGAGGAAGGATAGTAGCCCAGGGCGATCCTGCTGCCTTGTTAAAACTGGATACCCTTACCTCTTCTTATATCAATGGCCATCGCGCAATTCTTGTTCCCAAAGAGCGGCGCAAGGGCAATGGTAAATTCCTGGAGATAAAGGGTGCAAAGGGCAATAACCTGAAGAACGTCGATGCAAAGTTCCCCCTGGGAAAATTCATAGTCGTAACAGGCGTGAGCGGTAGCGGCAAGTCTACCCTGATCAACGAAACCCTCTATCCCATACTTAGCAAACATGCCTATAACTCCAAGATGAACCCCCTTGAATACAAAAGCATCAAGGGCCTGGAGCATGTAGACAAAGTAATAGAGATCGATCAATCACCCATTGGCCGTACCCCCCGCAGTAATCCCGC
The DNA here is from genome assembly GCF_003555545.1 of Paraflavitalea soli. Classification (GTDB taxonomy): domain Bacteria; phylum Bacteroidota; class Bacteroidia; order Chitinophagales; family Chitinophagaceae; genus Paraflavitalea; species Paraflavitalea soli. The sequence goes on from NZ_CP032157.1 coordinate 7,560,982, forward strand.
CACCTATTGTGGTTTCTTTACCGATATACGTACCTTGTTTGCTTCTGTTCCCGAAGCCAAGATCCGCGGATACAATGCTGGCCGCTTCTCCTTCAATGTCAAAAGTGGCCGTTGTGAAGTATGTGAAGGTGGTGGCATGCGCGTCATTGAAATGAACTTCCTGCCCGATGTATACGTTCATTGTGAAAAATGCCAGGGCAAGCGGTACAACCGCGAAACACTCGAAATACGGTACAAGGGCAAATCCATCAGCGATGTGCTCGATATGACCGTCGAGGATGCCGTGGAATTCTTCCAGAACGTTCCCTACATCTACCGCAAGATCAAAGTGCTGGAAGAAGTAGGCCTGGGATATATTACCCTTGGGCAGAGCGCTGTAACACTCAGTGGTGGCGAAGCACAGCGTGTAAAACTCGCTACCGAGTTAGGTAAGAAGGATACAGGTAAAACCTTTTATATTCTGGATGAGCCTACCACCGGGTTACATTTTGAAGATATTCAGCACCTGCTGGATGTATTGTACAAGCTCGTCGACAGGGGTAATACCGTATTGGTGATCGAACACAATATGGATGTAATAAAAGTGGCCGACCATGTGATAGACCTGGGTCCTGAAGGTGGCGATGGGGGAGGGAAGATACTGTTTGAAGGAACCCCCGAAGACCTGTTAAAAGTGAAAGAAAGCCACACCGCTAAATTTTTAAAGGAAGAACTAAAATAAATAACATAGCTGCCAGCCCGAAGTTTCAGTTTGCGGACTTACACAGTCAACGACCTGTATTTGCTCGCAGCTCGTAGCTCACAGCTCGTAGCTTTCCAAAATCATAAGCAATGGAAAGAGTTATAATCGACATGGATGAAGTGATTGCCGATCCAATGGGAGACATGATAGATTGGTATGAACAAAAGTACGGAACCAAAGTAGACTACAGTAAGATGGCTGGCTCATGGGTAAAAGGATTTCCCGAAGAACACCATGCGTTGGTCTGGGAGCGCCTGCGCTCACCCGGTTTTTTCCGTCACCTGCCCGTCATGAAAGACAGCGTTGAAGTATTGCGCGAAATGAATGAACGCTATGAGATCTTCATCGTGTCTGCTGCCATGGAGTTTCCCAATTCTTTAAAAGACAAGTACGATTGGCTGCAGGAACATTTCCCTTTCTTCAGTTGGCGCCAGCTAACCCTCTGTGGCGATAAGAAGCTCGTATACGGCGATTACATGATCGATGACCATAGTCGCAACCTGGTACATTTTACAGGCAAAAAACTCCTGTATACGTCTCCACACAACCTGGCAGAGACCGAATACCAAAGACTGGGTTCTTGGGCGGAAGCGCGCACCATCTTCTTGAAATAGCTACGAATTAAAGTTTTCAGCAACCCATTGCCGATTGTCGATTCACGATTGCCGAAAACAGACAGCCGGCCATTATTCATAGCCGGCTGCCGGAGGATACTGGGGTTGACCAGAATTCATTCAAGCTTTTCCAATAAGCAAGCGCAGGGAATGATCAATAAAATCTCTTTTTATCAGGGTACGTGGACTATAGGGAACGGATCAGGTTTTTGACTCAACCGGATATCTGGATTCTACTAACTTTCCCTGCTGCTTATTGGTTATTATTTAAGTATAGCAAACTGCATCTGCACACCAGTTTGCTACCGAATAATGACCTGGCCATTTTCCAAACGCTCATCTTCGCTAAACACCTCATACAGGTAGTTACCTTTTCCCATATTGTTGAGTACCGTGGTTTCTTTGTTCCGGATGTTCACTTGTTTTACCAGCTTACCCTCTACATTAAATAAGAACAATTGATATATCCTGCCATCTTCTCCATTAGCACTGAAGAACAGTACCTGGTTAGTGGCATTGGGATACAATTTTATCTTATGTTTTTTTGTGTTCACCTGCTTTTGCACCAGGATGGTGTCCGCAGGTTGCCCAATCAACGGAGAGCGAAAAGCTGGCATGGCTACAGAGGTAGTAACAAACAATGTTAGCATACCAATGACCAGCAAGGGCATAGTATAACCAGGTAGTTTTCTCTCGGGTATAGTTGTTCGCATAGGATGACCTTTCGTTAAAAAGGCAATAGTTTTGAAAAGGGTACGGATCAAACAAATACTTTATGATGCTATGGGCACTTAGAACCTGATAGGGCACTTGGTTGAATTGCCATACCGGTCAGTGCTCGTTAAACGAAAGCCGAACTTCAGGTTGAATGTATAATAGGCGTCATTATTAGTGGGTGTTCCACGCTTATCACCTGGTTGAAACTTGGTAGGCGTATTTACACCACTTTTATTTGACATCCTCTCTGCTAAGGCAGCCTGTGTGGGCGACATGATCCCACTTGTATAAAAAATGTTTGGATCAACATAATTCTTGCTTACATCATCGATATAATCGGTAAATGTTTTGCGGTGCAGTACTTCAAGGCTTACATGGAATGTCTCAGTCAGGAAGTATTTTACACCAATACCCATCGGAATATTCAGCTGTGTCAGTTTATACTCCTCACTGCCGGGAATTAATCCCTGACCTTCTGTACGAAGCGGCTTCAGGTCTACCCACTGCCCGTTTGCAGGATCTGTACCCTGCGGGTTAAATTTGAACATGCCTACACCAATTACGCCATAAGGGCGAAGCTTCAGCCAGGTATCATCAGGATCATTCTCAATAAAAGTGGTGGGATATACTTCTAACAGCAACATGGCCTCTGTCAGCTTGGAACGGAAGTTCGAGTTGCGGATCTTCCGCGCTTCTTCAAGACCACCCTTTCCTTTAATGATGGCATCGTCACCTTCCAGTGTACCAAAGTTTAAAGCAAAGCGCAATCCTATTGCCTGCTTGTATTGATAACCAAGGTATGCGCCAAAATGAAGTTTTGTCTTAGGGAAGTTGTTATCCTTCAGGAACGTGGTACCCTTACCTTGCGTACCTCCCAGGTCACCCAGGAAGTTGCCGGGCCCCAATGTCATCCCTATTTCCCAATAGGATGAATTTTCACCCATTTGACTAAACGAAGAAAAGTTTGCGGACAGGATAATAAGCGTTAGCGCACAACACTTCCGCACAGAAGCGTGTAGATACTGTTTCATGGAATATCAGATTTAGTTTTCAGATGGTCTGGGATCCAGCGACTAAAATAATAGCCGGTAAGATTCCTTACAAGAAAACGTAGAAATATTTCTTTTTGTGTGCGGTGTGGAAAAAATAAATAGCGTATGGGAGTTTTACGATAGCATAAATCAGGACAATTCAGCTAGTAACATTTCGATGTGCTCAATGCCATCTTCTAAATAAATGTCGCTGGACTGTTGAAAACCAAAGGATTCATAAAACTTTTTGAGATACAGTTGCGCACCGATGCGAATGGGCGTATTGCCAAAAATACGATACGTAGTTTCTATAGATTTTTTCATCAATGATCGGCCGGCTCCTGACTTTCTCATTTTGGGAGAAGTGACAACACGCCCGATAGAGACTTCTGTAAAAGAAATACCTGCAGGTACAAGCCTGGTATAGGCTGCCAACAAATTATTGTGCCAACCCATCAAATGCCAGGAATATTGATCCTTGTCATCTATATCCTGAAAAACACAATTTTGCTCCACTACAAATACTTCACTGCGCAATTGCAAGGCAGCATAAAGCTCAAATACCGTCAATTCAGCAAATGGTTTGCAGGTCCAGGTAAGCGTAGTTTCCATAAGTATCATGTGACTAAAGTTAATAAAGTTGTCAACGAAAGCAACCGGCATTGAGCCAATTGCCCGAATAACTGTATAGTTTTACTGTTTATTGAGTTAAATGCGCCGAATTGCTAAAGGCTAACTGCTAAAGGCTAAAAGCTAACACCCAATAGCTTTTTTACCTAAAAGCTAATACCCATATTTATCTCCCCACAGGTTTTTTAAATAGCGGCGCAATTCCTCTTCCCGGGCATTCTTGCCGGGATCATAGAACTTGCTGCCGGCAATAGCGGGCGGCAGGTATTCCTGGGCAGAGAAGTTATTGTCATAACTATGGGAATATTGATAGTTTTTGCCATAACCCATATTCTTCATAAGCCGGGTAGGCGCATTCCGGATATGCAGGGGTACAGGCAGGTCCCCGTGCTGCTGTACGGCAGCCAGCGCTGCATTGATGGCCATGTAAGAGGCATTGCTTTTAGCCGATGCAGCAAGATATACTGCGCATTGCGACAAGATGATCCGCGCCTCCGGGTAGCCTATTTTGGATACAGCATCAAAAGTAGTGTTGGCCATCACCAGTGCCGTAGGGTTGGCATTACCAATATCCTCACTCGCCAGAATGACCAGCCGGCGGGCAATAAACTTCACATCTTCGCCTCCTTCGATCATGCGGGCCAGCCAGTACACAGCTCCATTGGGATCACTACCCCTTATTGATTTGATAAAAGCAGAAATGATGTCGTAATGTTGCTCCCCACTCTTATCGTACAGCGCTATACGCTGCTGTGCAATGCTCATCACCTGTTCATCTGTAATAGTGATGGCCTGGTCGCCGGCAATGGTGCTGAGCGTGTCGACCACCAGTTCAAACAGGTTCAGCAATTTCCTGGCATCACCGCCGGAAATATTGATCAGCGCTTCCGTTTCCTTGAGCTCGATCTTTTTAGTCGATAATACTTCATCCCTTTCCATTGCTTGCTGCAGCAATTGTACCAGGTCTTTATCCTCCAGTGATTTCAATACATATACCTGGCACCTGCTTAGCAAGGCGCTATTCACTTCAAAAGAAGGGTTTTCTGTGGTGGCGCCTATAAGCGTTACAATACCTTTTTCCACGGCGCCCAGCAAGGCATCCTGCTGCCCTTTATTGAAACGATGGATCTCATCTATAAAAAGAATGCCCTTTTGTATCGTCTTCGCAGTTTCAATCGCCTCCCGCACGTCCTTTACACCCGAGCTAATGGCGCTCAGTGTAAAGAAAGGAGCCTGTAAAGTATGCGCTATAATATTGGCAATCGTGGTTTTCCCCGTTCCCGGTGGTCCCCACAGGATCATCGAGGGCACTTTCCCCTGTTCAATAGCAGTACGTAAAATGCTCCCTTTGCCGGCAAGATGCGCTTGTCCCACCAGGTCCTCCAGCGTCTCAGGACGCATTCTCTCTGCCAATGGCGGCAATGTGTTTTTCATGCCGACAAGGTAAGGAAAAACAAAACCCGGGCAATATAATTAAGGCACGTGCTTCCGGATGAAGGCCTCTACCTTATTAAACGAATCGTCCAGGTTGGGGCCCGTCCAGCTATGACCTTCCGTGGGATAATAAATGTATTCATAGACCACCTTGGCGGCATTGAGCTTATCAGTAAGCTGGATGGCCTGTCTTACAGGTACCAACTCATCTTTACCTCCGTGCAACAGCAGCGTATGAGGTGATTGCGGCGTTACAAAATGAACAGGACTATAGGAGTCATACAAGGCGGCATTTTGGGAAGGAGTAGCCCCTATGATCGTAGCCAGCAGGGTAGGCACGATAGGCATACCTGGGTTGTGATAAAGGTCCGTAAAGTCTGTGGGTCCGAAAAAGGAGATGATGGCTTTCGGTTTGGCTATATTGGCGTACTTATAACCTTGCAGCAGCGCCAGGTGCCCGCCGGCGCTGGCGCCCAGCAGGATGAAGTCTTTGGAGTATTTATAGTCCGCAGATTTATTCAGGAGGAAGTTTACCGCCGCTTTTACATCCTCTTCCTGTGCGGGAAACTTATTTTGCCCTGTGGAAGTGTAAAGTCGGTAATTAATATTCGCAAAAGCATAATCCGGTAAACGACGTTGTAACTCATTGATATAAATATCGAAATCAGCCTTGTCGCCATCAGCCCAGGCCCCTCCGTGTATCAGGATCATTAATTTGGTGCTGCTCGCATTGGCATTACCAGGCAGGTATAGGTCCAGCACTTGTTGGGCATCTGTTCCATAAGCAATATTAGCCTTTTTGTCATAGCCGGAACCCTCGTCACTTTTCTTTTTACAGCCAACAAGCCAAATGGTCAGGGTTAAAAGGAATAGGAGTTTTTGCATGATCAAAAATACGGCCTGCAGGCCATTGGTCTGGTAGTAATTTAGTAAACGAAAATCAAATTTCTGTTAAGGTTGATTACTCCCCGGGAAGTATTACTTTGGCTGCTGTGACGCTGGTCCGTCAAATTGCTGGTACCAGCCGGTAACCGTATTTTGATAGATTAATTGACGCAGGCGGTACATGCCATACAAAAACAAAAGATGGAATATAAAAACAACGATCGACTGAAATATGATGAATAGAAGATTAAAGAATAAATTGCCCCGCATGATACTCGCCATATTGATATAAGGAATGATCCGCCACACATATACCGTTTTGGCAAACAGGAAAGCAATAAGAATAAAGTTCACCAGGAACAATAGGTTGAAACGTCGCTTTTGAGATACCGTGAGCGGCGTATCCGGATAGTTATCACTCAATAATGCTAAACCCTGGCAAACGAATAAAAAGACAATGCCATAGCTGATCACACCGATCAGATCACCCCAGAAATTCCTGCCATTAAATAAACGGATACCATGGATCACCAGGGAATACAATACCATGATCAGTTGAAGAATACACATTACCCGGAATAATTTCCAGCGCAGGGGGAGTCCATTCATATGGCACAATATAAAAAAAACGGGTCAATCTCCAATACCAAAACAGGAAGGCCGGATGAAGAGGTGGTATAGTCGCTGATGCGATCAGTAAAAGGCCTCATAAACCGTGGTTTTGATCACCTCTGCAATACCTCCTAGCTTGCTGGCGCTCGTAATGGGAGGCATGCTCATCAGTTGCATAGGGAGCGGTGATTCACCCAACCGGTAAGGAGGTTGCTGGTAAGCAAATGCTACCAGGTGCAAGCCAAGCTTTTCATAAAAACGGATACGCCGTCTGGCTGTCTCATCGTCACCCGGCTCTACCTCTAAAATGATCCGATGCTGTCCGTACTCAATGATCTCATGCATCAGCTGGCTGCCATATTGTTTTCCCCGTTGCGCAGGATCAATGGCCAGGTGCTCTACAAAATACCAGGAGCCGACGCGCCATACAATAACAAAACCTACATAAGTACTTTCTTCTACCAGTACCATTAACCGCATAGCTTCATGCGATAGCAACGATAATACCTGATGCCACTCCCTTCTTTCCCGGAAAGGGAATGAAGCTTCATACAATTCTTGTACATATGGTAAAGCGGGATGTTCCGTTTCGCGTACTTCATAAAGCATATGGATAAAGTTAGTTATATCTGCACAGTGCCTGTGTTTTTATTATAACCATTGTAAATAACCGTATTAGATATGTTGTCATAAAGCGTTATGTCGTAGTAATACCATAGTAATAAAACAGTTGTAAACATTCACGCGCTTTTACTTCTTTTAATAAATGTTTTTTTATAATCTTGTCCCAGATTCCGTGTTAAATTCAACCCTATGTACCCTAACTGTACCCATGTCCTCAATGCCCTCATTGTGTCCTATCGTGCCTGTGCAAGGCGCTTTAACTACCTGTATGGTATTGGACTTGTAAGCGCTATGCTGCTTTCATCAGTGGCATCAGCACAATGTATACCACCTTCCATGACTTTTAAAACGCCCACGCTTATTGGCGGGACCGCCAGGCAAGTCGGCGCCATATACAAGTTTGCCAACGTTGCTACCGGTGTGGATGCCACTATCCAGATTATGGGCCTTACCGGTGGCGCTGGTTTAAATGATATGGATAATACTACCCAAGGCTATTACGATGCCTGGCAGCCCTATGTAACAGCGGGGGGTAGTGGCACCTCTTACCTTGATTGGAAAATCACTTTCAAGAAAGCAGGCACCACTATTGATACTTTATTACGCTGTCTGGCTATTACAGCAGTAGACATCGATGGTGATGGCAGCAGGCTGAAAGAGTTTATTGTGGCTTCAACACCCGGCGCTTATGCCGTTGACCCCAATACCAATCTCACTGTTTCTTTTGATGGTGTCAATTCACATGCTACCGGTAATGTATCCACTGTACCAAACATTGATACTTCCGAAAGAAAGTATATGTTCCAGATGAACTTTACCAACGTTAGCACCATCTACTATCGAAATGGTTCTATCTCTACCAAGTCTGCCACCGATGTGCGGCATACCTGTATTTATTTCAAATCCTTTTTCGATACCGACCTCATTACCCTGCCCGTTAGGATTGTTGCTTTTACAGCAAAAACAGGAACAGAAGGTGTGAACCTCGAATGGACCACCGCCGATGAAAAAGAGGTGCAGCAGTATACCGTACTAAGAAGTGTTGATGGAGTGAATTGGGATAATATAGGCAAAGTGAATGTGCAGCAGGATGTAAGGAATTATGCTTTTTTAGATAAAACAAAAGCAACTGGCAGAGTATACTATAAGTTACAACAAACCAGTACAAGTGGCAGTGTAGGCTTTTCACGGATCATTGGTGTTAACAACCATGCCGGCGGAGCTTTGTCTGTTATTATCCCTACACTGGTTAGCAAGAATATCCCTGTCCAACTGGAGACTCCGGTCGCCGAAGTGTATCATTTAGCCATATACAATAGTCAGGGAAGCATTATCAGCCAGCGGTCTTACACAGCGCAGCCAGGCATTAATTTCCTGCAGTTGCAGTTACCTGGTCAGCATGCCGCTGGTATGTACATGGTTGCTGTGCGAAATACACAAGGCGTCGTAATTGCCCGTTCAAGAGTAATAGTGCAGTAAACCTGTTCTGTCCATAACAAACAATAACAATTGATCGCTACAGTCGGGCGACTGCATGCATATTAAGCTTTACCTGGGCAAAATGCTCAATTATCTTCCTGAGTTTTAGGGGTAATGGAATTCGTTACCTTTAAGATCGGGTTGTACGTATTTGTTCCCGGCCCGCCGGGGCATTCCCCGGTAACGATTGCTCCAAACTCCTCCTCCTGTAAAAAGAAAAAGACGACACCTCTCAGCATCGCCTTTTCACGCAAAAAAAATTTTCATCTCAGGGGCTCGTTAACCTTTCTGGTTTTACCTGGATTTGTTGGATCTTAAACGGCTCTTTTCACAGGAATGGATTCGGTTCGGTTGTTTCAGGATATATGAACTTATAAAGTTTCGTTTTCAAAGGGTGTGATCGCCTTTATTGGGTTAGGTATGGGTTACTATTTAACAGGCATCAAAGAAAAAGAAAGTTGACTGACATTGGATTTTAGCTGGCTTCATAGAATATTAGAATTCTTTCTGGACGGTTATTTAAAGGACATTGGACGGTCTGAGGTTGCTAATCCTCGTCAATCAACTTCTATAACAAAAGTAATTGTGGATAACTATGTGGACAAGAGCACATTTGCTTCATTTTAACATTTCAGTTTTTACTATACCCATCGTAACAAACCTAGTGGGTATTGGAAAAACACCTTATATTTCATCGTAGTTATCCTATTTAAAAATAGTTTAGGCTATATTATTAATTAGTATAATTTCGTAAATATCCTATAGTATTTCTCACGAATTTTTCGCATTTTGTTCGCTGAATTGGGCCGTACCCCTTATATTTAAAATACAACCCGAATGAAAAACATTGATAAGGTAATCAAAGTAGCTATTGCGGATGACCATGCCCTCTTCCGGGCAGGGGTCAAAACCTCCCTTTCTTCCAAAAGGGACGTGGAATTGATTGCCGAAGCAGACAATGGAATGCAGCTGCTGAACCTCCTCAAACACATTGAGCCCGACGTTATTTTACTCGATATCCAGATGCCCATCATGGATGGCATCCAGACCCTCCCCGAGATCAGGAAAGTGCGTCCCGATGCCAAGGTCATCATCCTTTCCATGCACAATGATCATTCTATGATCAGCAAACTCATGGAAATTGGCGCCAATTCCTACCTCACCAAAAATTCTGATTCTGAGACCATCTACCAGGCCATCAAAACCTGTTACGAACAGGAATTCTTCTTCAATGAACTGACCAATAAGGCCCTCCTGACCGGCTTGCGCACCAAGCGGACCGACCTGGCCAGTCCCCAGGAAGTGAACCTGTCCGATAAAGAAACACGCGTGTTGAAGTTGATGTGCGAAGAAAAGACCACCAAAGAGATTGCAGATATCGTAGAGATCAGCCCCCGTACAGTAGAAGCTATCCGCGATAAACTCAAAACCAAAACCGGCGCCAAATCCATGGCTGGCCTGGTCATGTATGCAGTGAAAAATGGCATTATTGATCAACCTCAATAGCGATTATCACAGGCTTTTTTTGGCTAAAAGCTAAAGGCTAATAGCTAATGGCTTTTCTTCCATGAGCAAATTCATTCATTTTAATGGTAAAATACTTCCTGCGGATGCCCCCCTGGTCTCCGCAGGAAACCGTGGTCTCCGATACGGCGACGGCCTCTTTGAGACCATGCGTGTCGTTAATGGTCGCATTGTATTGCAGGACCTTCACTTTGACCGTTTGTTCCACGGCCTTTCCGTACTGCAATTTCAATGTCCTCCTTTATTTACTCCACAATACCTGGCCGATGCCATCCTGGCCCTCTGCCATAAAATGGCCATCCACCAGGCTGCCCGCGTGCGGCTCAACATCGTTCGTGGCAATGGCGGTTTGTATGATCCGGAGAACCACGCACCCCAGGTGATTATGGAGGCCTGGCCGCTGGACGTACCCCCGGGGCTTCACGAAAACGGCCTGGTAATAGATATTTACGATCAGGCCCGCAAACATTTTGATGTGCTGGCCAACATCAAATCCAATAATTACCTGCCTTATGTCCTGGCGGCCCTGTATGCTAAGCAGCACCGGCTCAATGATTGTCTCCTGCTGAATACAGAAGGACGGATTTGTGATGCCACCATTGCCAATGTGTTTTGGATAAAAGACAGCCGCTTGTTTACCCCACCTTTGTCAGAAGCAGGGGTAGGAGGCGTGATGCGTCGCTACCTGGTAGAAAATACAGCTGGCCAATACCCTGTTCATGAAGAACCCCTTACTCCCGGAATGCTGGAGCAGGCAGATGAGCTCTTCCTCACCAATGCCATCCAGGGCATCAAATGGGTAGGCCGGTACAAGGAAAAAGCATACGGCAATAAGTTGACTTCCTTGCTCTATGATCAGTACATAAAGAGGTTGTGGGTGTAAAGCCTGCCCTGAATTGTTTAATCCTCACTTCCTTTCATTCAATTTCAGCTTCACAAGTTCACACTGTACAGCCCGTGTAAGTATATTCACCCCAATGATCAATAACAATTCCCCCGTCAATATATGTTGGTTTCGCCGGGATCTCCGGCTCGATGACAATGCTGCCCTTTACCATGCCCTCAAACAAGGCTTGCCCGTTGTTCCCCTGTTCATTTTCGACCCCAATATCCTGGATAAGCTGGAGGAGAAAGCCGACCGCCGTGTCACATTCATCCATGCCGCTCTTGCCGATATGCAGGAGCAACTGGTAAAGCTGGGATCATCCCTCGAAGTATACTATGGCAGGCCGGATGAGGTATTTCAAAAGCTATTGGATAAATACCCTGTTCAAAAAGTATTCACCAACCACGATTATGAGCCCTATGCTGTGGAAAGGGATGAAGCCATACGCCGGCTCCTCAACGAAAGAGGCGTATCATTACATACCTATAAAGACCAGGTGATCTTTGAAAAAGAGGAAGTAGTGAAAGATGATGGCAAGCCCTACACCGTATTTACGCCTTACAGCAGGCGTTGGAAGGCCACCCTTACAGACTTTCAATTGAAAAGCTACCCCGTCAAAAAATACCATCAGCACTTTTATAAACAGCCTCCCCAGAAAATGCCTTCTTTGTCATCCATGGGTTTCTGGAAAACCGAGATAGTCTTCCCGGCTAAGGCAATGCGCGAAGAGTTGATCAGAAAATACAAAGAGCAGCGCGATTACCCGGCAATTCATGGTACTTCCCACCTGAGCGTACACCTGCGCTTTGGAACCCTCAGCATTCGCAAACTGGCCCGGAAAGCCGCCGGCCTTAGCGAAACCTTTCTCAACGAACTTATCTGGCGTGATTTCTACCACATGATCTTGTGGCATTTCCCCCATGTAGGCAAGGGCAGGGCTTTCCGGCCTGAGTATGAACATATCCGCTGGCGCAATAATGAACAGGAGTTTGAGTGTTGGTGCCAGGGTCTTACCGGTTACCCTATTGTGGATGCCGGCATGCGCGAGTTGAATGCCACCGGATTCATGCACAACCGCGTGCGCATGATCGTTGCTTCTTTTCTATCGAAGCACCTGTTGATAGACTGGCGTTGGGGCGAAGCGTATTTTGCCCGGAAGCTATTGGATTTTGACCTGGCAGCCAATAACGGAGGCTGGCAATGGGCTGCCGGCAGTGGTTGTGATGCAGCTCCTTATTTCCGGGTATTCAATCCCTACCTGCAAACAAAGAAGTTTGATCCTGATCTCAAATACATACGTCATTGGGTGCCGGAATTGGAGGAGCTTAGTTATCCCCGTCCCATTGTAGAGCATGAAGTGGCCCGCAAACGTTGCCTCGAAGCATATGCAAAAGCGTTGAAAAAATAAGAGAATGTCAGCCTGATTGCGAATTGTCAGGCTGAGTCCCGCAGAGCGGGATAAACTCTGTCGAAGCCTTTACGAGTGTCAGCTTGAGTTTGCCAAAGGCGTCTAAGGGTGGGTCGCCCTCAAAGGGCGGCTCACCCTGATCTAAAGAAATATCTCTTGCTGAGGTAGCCCAGTCTTATGTACCTGTGTATAGATTTGGAGAAACTGCTGTACAGCAGCCTTACCGTCTGCACCCAGGTCAATGGAGTAATTGTTTACATACAGGTCAATATGCTGCCGCATTACACCCTCACTCATTTCCTGCGAATGTTGTTTCACATAATCTGTTACCTGCGGATAATGCGCAAAAGCATATTCAACACTGGCGCGTATCAATGCATTGATACGTTGTTGTAGCGCCGTATCAAATGCCCTTTTCATTACGATCCCGCCCAGCGGTATGGGGCTGCCTGTTTCCGATTCCCAGTACTCTCCCAGGTCCATCAGTTTTACCAATCCTTTATCCTGGTACGTAAAGCGGTTCTCATGGATGATTACACCAGCGTCTACTTTCTCATGGATCACAGCGTCTTCGATCTGTGAAAACAATACAAATTGTTTATTCTCTGCTTCCGGAAATGCCAGCGAAAACAGCATATGCGCAGTAGTATGCTCACCAGGTATAGCTATCGTACTGGCCTTTACCTCCGCGGCGGAGATACCCCCGGCACTGGTGATCAACAGCGGGCCAACTCCTTTACCCAATGCGCCGCCCGCCGGCAACACGATGTAGGAATCCAGCACCAGCGGCAATACACCATAGCTGATCTTGGTAATGTCCAGCTTTCCCTGCAAGGCCCACTCATTGAGCGTTTGCACATCTTCCAATACTACTTCTACTTCTATATCACCTGTATCGATCTTCTTATTGACCAGCGCGTCAAAAATGAAAGTATCATTCGGACAGGGAGAAAACCCCAGTGTAAATTTCATAATGTCTTAAAAATATTTATCAACTGATCATTCAGGGCAGCTATCGCTTCTTTCATTTTCCATGCTTTCTTATCTCTTTCCCCCACATAATTGGAAATGCTCCTGATCTGTAAAAAAGGAATACCTTCCTGCAGGCATACAAAATGAAAAGCCGCTCCTTCCATTGATTCAACAGTTACCCCATAATTTTGTTGCAATTGTTCAATACGGGAAGCGCGTGTGGTGATCTCATTTACAGTAACCCCATTGACCAGCGCCAGACCCTGGTTCTCCCAATTTATAGTATGCGGGTTGACAAGCCACTTTGAGGTGGTCGCATGTGCTCCTTCCTTTTGCAGCCCCATCTCAAACAGGTCTTTGAATATCCCATTTTCTTCTACGCCAAGGTCGCCGGTCATCTCCTTTTCGACCAATACGACCCGGCCCGGAGAGAAGTGCGTCGAAAAACTGCCCCCAATCCCTGCCTGGAGCACATAATCAGGCCGTTTTTCCCGGATGCTTTTCGTGAGGTAATAGGTGGTCGACATGCTGCCAATACCAGTGACCTGGATGCTCACGGTATGCCCTGACAAAGGGTGTTCAGGGGCCTGTAAAAAATCGATAACTGGCTGTATTTCAAAGGCTGTGGCTGCTATTAACAGGATATGCATGCTGCAAATATCCTGAAATCCCCATCATATATTACCTTTGCGCCTGATTTTGTAAAGCCCGGGCGCCACTGGTACCCGGGATTATTATTCCTGTGCATTTTTGAATTGATAATGGTGGTCTATGGTGTACCTCACCCGTGTTGAACATTTTAATGCAGCCCATAAGCTGTACAACCCCAAGTGGAGCAAAGAGCAAAATGAAACCGTTTTTGGCAAATGCGCCAATGAACACTGGCATGGCCATAATTATGAGCTTTTTGTTACCATCAAGGGCAAACCCAATCCCGATACTGGTTTCCTCTTTGATGTAAAGCAACTCAGCAAGCTTATAGAAAAGTATGTGCTGGACAAATTGGATCATAAAAACCTGAACCTGGATGTAGATTTTATGCAGGGACAGATGTGCTCTACAGAAAACCTGGCCATGGCCATCTGGCAACAGTTGCAACCCCACCTGCCTGCAGAAGTATCACTCCATTGCATCAAGCTCTATGAGACCCCCAGGATCTTCGTGGAGTATTATGGAGATTAATGATCCGTACGCTATGTAATTTTTATGAACAATTCCTGGAATGTCCTGTTAAGACCGGATTGCCAGTTTTGTCGTATATAAGACAGTAAACCTATCTTACTATCGTTATTTTAGTACATTGAAACATGAATAAGAAAGTAGCAGTTTACAGGAAAGAGCATTTCAATGCGGCCCATCGCCTCTTTAATCCCGCCTGGGATATGGCAAAGAACGATGAGGTATTTGGGAAGTGCAATAATCCCAACTTTCATGGCCACAACTATGAATTGGTGGTAAAGCTGGTGGGAGAGCCTGATCCTGTTACTGGTTATGTCATGGACCTCAAATTACTCAGTGACCTGATCAAAGAGGAAGTACTGGAAAAGCTGGATCACAAAAACCTTAACCTGGATACCCCTTTCTTCAAGACCATCAATCCTACTGCGGAGAATATTTGTGTAGTTATTTATGATTTGCTGAGGCCCAGGATCGATGCAAAGTTCGATTTGCAGGTACGATTATATGAAACGGAAAGGAATTTTGTTGAATATCCCATATAAGTGGCGGAGAGCTACCTGCTAAGCAGCCACGTTGGGTAGCAGAGCAACCCGGAACCAACAACGCGAAACACGAAACTATTATAGCCATGGCATATACAAGATCAGAAGAGTACGATGAGAAGATTACTTCAGGCCTCATTGAAACTTACCGCAGCGCCTTGTCTTTGTTGGGTGAAGATCCCAACCGCGAAGGATTAACCAAAACACCGGAGCGCATGGCCAAAGCCATGCAGTTTCTTACCCAGGGTTACAGCCTCGATGCACATGCTATCCTCAACTCTGCCAAGTTCCATGAGAATGTCAGTGAAATGATCATCGTAAAAGATATTGAACTCTATAGCATGTGCGAACACCATATGTTGCCTTTCTATGGTAAAGCACATGTGGCTTATATTCCCAATGGATATATTACCGGCTTAAGTAAAATTGCACGCGTAGTAGATGTATTTGCCCGTCGCTTACAGGTGCAGGAGCGCTTAACCACCCAGATCCGCGATGCCATTAAAGATACCTTACGCCCCTTGGGTGTAGCAGTAGTTATTGAGGCTTCTCACCTTTGCATGATGATGCGTGGTGTACAAAAACAAAACTCTGTGACTACCACGTCAGCATTCTGGGGTGAATTTGAAAAGAATGAAACCCGCAGTGAGTTTACCAAGCTGATTTCCTCCGATCTGCATTAAACCAATATCCGCAGTAGCCATTGGCAGTAGCAAATCGCTTATTTTCAGGCAACGCGCTGCAGACCTATAAATTACCAAAGCGTTAATATTATTTCAAAAATTAGCGTTAGAACAATAAAACGATACAGGTTTTGGTTAGTTAGAGTCTTTGTGGCATTTTTGTTCGTCTAAACCTCTATAGCTAAATATGATGCATGCTTACGTATTTCCTGGCCAGGGATCACAGTTTCCGGGAATGGGAAAAGACCTTTACCGGCTTAGTGTATTTGCAAAAAAGTTATTTGAGCAAGCCAATGAAATATTAGGCTTCCGTATTTCTGATATTATGTTTGAAGGAAGCGAAGAAGAGCTTAAGCAAACCAAGGTTACTCAACCAGCAGTTTTCCTCCACTCTGTCATTGCTTTCAAAGGTATCGATGCCGGCAGACCCGATATGATGGCCGGCCATTCTTTGGGTGAGTTTTCTGCCCTGGTGGCCAGTGGCGCCCTGAGTTTTGAAGACGGCCTAAAGCTGGTAAGTGTGCGCGCACAAGCCATGCAAAAAGCATGTGAGTTGACTCCTTCTACTATGGCTGCTGTATTAGCGCTGGATGATGCTAAAGTAGAGGAAGTATGTGCCGCTATCCAGGCCGAAACCGGCGAGATCGTGGTGCCAGCCAATTACAACTGCCCGGGTCAATTGGTGATCAGCGGATCAGTTAAAGGTATTGAGATCGCTGTAGAGCGTATGAAAGCAGCAGGCGCTAAAAGAGCCCTGGTATTGCCCGTAAGTGGCGCTTTCCACTCCCCCCTGATGGAGCCCGCACGCGAAGAGTTAAAAGCTGCTATCGAAAGCATTACCTTCTACAACCCTACCTGCCCCATTTACCAAAATGTGGTGGCCAAGGCTGTTATTAATAAGGAAGAGATGAAAAAGAACCTGATTGACCAACTCACCGGCGCCGTACGCTGGACGCAGAGCATCCAGGCTATGATTGCCGAGGGCGCTTACCGTTTCACCGAAGTGGGCCCCGGCAAAGTATTGCAGGGATTGATCAATAAGATCGATAAAAAAGTTGAGACCGAAGGTGTTGATTAACAATTGGTAATAAGAACTGGTTATAGATAAAAGCGGTTTTTGTCAAAAACAGGGAAGTCTTGCAACGAAATTATCTTGTCGTTGGTCAAAGTTGAAATTCCCTGCTTATGCGACCGCTTTTATTCTTTTTGTTCCTGGCACTTGCATTCTCCTGCAAAAAAGAAAATAAAATGTGTTGCCTTCCGCCTGATCCCTTTACAATGGATGGAGGTAAATGGATAGAAAAAAGCCAGCGTTTGGATACCCTGGATTTTAATACCCAGGCTTTCTCTTCCAATGAAAGGGTAGTTCAGTTCAAAGCAAGGCCTTATATGGATTTGACTGTTAGTACCGTTTACCCACGTATATATAGTACTATCTATTCCTACTATTTTGAACAGGGATTTATTTACATGAGGAATTTCCTAAGCTCTTCTACCATGTTCGGTAAATATGATTTTACCTGGAGTGCAGACTACAAAAGCTTTACCATTAAGAAGTTCTATGGTCGTGAATCGGTGCCCGATAGGCTGGTATTCGAGCAGTTAAAATGAGATAGCACAATTCATCCACCCATTGTCAATGGTGGCATTGTATTTTTTATAGAAGTTAATGGCTGGCTCATTCCAGTCCAGTACCTGCCATACCATGCCACTGTATTTTTTGTCTTTGGCTTCCTGTAATACCCGTTCAAACAACAACTTGCCCATTCCTTGTCCGCGCACTGCCTCGCTCACCAACAGGTCTTCCAGGTAAAGGCGCTGGCCCTTCCAGGTGGAATAACGGATGTAGTACAAAGCAAAGCCCTGAACGATTTCCTTCCCTCCACCCAAGGGATCGGGGGAGGCCGCTACAAAGGCCCACCATACAGGATTAGGGCCAAAGCCACTTTCCACAAAATGCTCCATTGCTACCGTTACCGCATCCGGCTCTTTTTCAAATACTGCCAGTTCCTGTATCAGCTCCATTAACCGGGGACAGTCTTCTTTTACTGCCCGTCTTATAGTGATGCTCATAAAGCCTGATTTATATCTGCAATAATATCCTGTATATTTTCCATACCAACGCTGATGCGTATCAGCCCATCCGTGATACCGTATTGTTCGCGTTTCTCTTTTGGCACACTGTAGTGTGTCATAGAGGCCGGGTGGCACATGAGCGTATCGCAGGTCCCCAGCGATACAGTACGGGTACACATCCTGAGCCGGTTCATCATATTAATGCCTGCCTGTAAACCGCCTTTCAGTTCAATGCTTAGCATCGCTCCGGGATGGCGCATCTGTTTGGCGGCAATATAATGGTCAGGGTGGTTAGGCAATCCTGTATAATTCACTTTGCTTACCGCTGCATGTCCTTCAAAGAAGCCGGCTACCTCCATGGCATTGTGGCAATGCCGCTCCATCCGTACTTCCAGCGTCTTCATACCATTGACCAGCAGGAAGGCGTCGAAAGGGTTGCTGTTTCCCCCCAGCATCTTATGTACTTTTCCTCCCCAGGTATTCATAAACTCGATATCCCTTCCCAGAAACGCACCGCCAATCGATGTACCATGACCGTTCAGGAATTTGGTAGTGGAATGGATCACAAAGTCTACTCCAAAGCGGAAAGGCTGTTGCAGATAAGGCGTGGCGAAAGTATTGTCGCAGGCAATGATCTTGCCGTATTGTTTACCCAGTTTGGTGAGCGCTTCAATATCCACACATTGCAGCGTGGGGTTGGCCGGTGTTTCCAGGTAGATCATTTTGATGGCAGGATCTGCTTTCAATGCTTCTTCTGCTTTGTTCAGATCACGCAGATCGACGATCACCGCACTGATACCAAAATCAGGCAGCAACTTGTCCATCAATTCCTGTGAACCGCCATACAAAGAATAGTGCGATAGTATCTTATCGCCAGTCTTCAGCGTACTCATGAACAGGGCGCTGATAGCTGCCATGCCAGAGGCCTGCAGATATCCCTTTATAGCAAGTGGATTACCGCTGCCATCCGTAAGGCCAAAGCTTTCCATGGCCGCTATCTTGTCTGCCGCTTCTGTCATCGTGGGATTGCCCCAGCGCGTATAGATATATCCTTTTTCTTCTCCGCTGAAGCGGCGCATGCCTTGTTCTGCGGAGTCATATACAAAAGTAGAGGTAGCAAAGATGGGCGTGAGGTGGGCGTATTGAGGGTCCTGCTCATGACCTCCATGAATAGCGAGGGAGCCGAAACCGGTTAGGGGAAAGTTTTGATCTGCCATTATAAAGGTTGTAAGAAATTAATAAGCCCATTTAACCAACGTGGCGCCCCAGGTAAAGCCGCCGCCAAATGCAGCCAGTACGATATTATCACCTTTGTTCAGTTGCTTTTCCCATTCCCACAGGCAAAGCGGGATGGTGGCAGCCGTAGTATTGCCATAGCGTTGTATGTTCAGCATCACTTTTTCGTGCGAAAGACCCATACGGTCTGCTGTGGCATCGATAATACGTTTATTGGCCTGGTGAGGTACCAGCCAGGCAATATCATCACCCGTAAGCTGGTTGCGTTCCAGCAATTCCGCGCTCACATCAGCCATGCCTTTAACGGCAAATTTAAATACTGCCTGACCTTCCTGGTAGGCATAATGTTCATTATTGGCCACTGTTTCATGGGAAGCGGGGCGCAAAGAACCTCCGGCTTTCATGTGCAGGTAATTGCCGCCCGAGCCATCGCTTCTCAGGATACTGTCCTGTACACCATTGCCATCAGTAGAGGGCTCCAGCAATACAGCGCCGGCGCCATCTCCAAAAATGATACAGGTGGCGCGATCATTATAGTTAACAATAGAGCTCATTTTGTCGGCGCCTACTACTACCACCTTTTTATAACGTCCACTTTCAACCAGGGCAGCGCCCGTGGTGAGTGCATACAAAAAGCCGGAACAGGCAGCCAGCAGGTCAAATCCCCAGGCATTTTTAGCGCCCAGCTTATGACAAGCCAGGTTGGCCGTGGAGGGGAACAGCATATCGGGGGTAACAGTGCCTATGATCATGGCATCTATCTCAGAGGGATCAATGCCTCTCTTCTCGCACAATTGCCTTACTGCCGGTACCACCATATCGGAAGTGGCCAGGCCTTCACCTTTCAGTATCCTCCTTTCACTGATACCAGTGCGCGTACGGATCCATTCATCATTGGTCTCTACCATTTTTTCCAGGTCGAAATTCGTCAGCCTGTCTTCGGGAACATAGCCACCTACCGCAGTGATGGCAGCTGTGATTTTTTGACTCATGCTACTATTATAAATCGCTTTAGATATTGAATAAGAACATTAAAGAGTGGGCAAAATTAGGGAAAAGAGTCAATAGTCTGGAATTCAGGGCCTGAGGGCCGCCGCTTTAAACCCTCCACAATTTGACGCCCGTCCGGCAAGATCATAATAAATAAGTAATCCGGGAATTATCACCGTCGTCCGTCAAGCATCCTACTTTACGGCCGAGTCATGTCTGTAAAGGGTTTTAGCCATGCCTTGGCACAGGCTTTGCCAACCGTACCCCTGTCAATACCTTGAAACCTGCTACCCATTTCACGGTACTAACGGCAATTCTAAGTTCTAAATCAGGAATCCGGAATCATTTTTCCCTTATTTTCGCAGCCATGATTGCGTTTATACGGGGCAATTTCGCATACAAGACACCCACAGTAGTGCATTTGGAGGCCAATGGAGTAGGGTATGAACTGAATATCAGCCTTCATACTTACTCGGCCATACAGGAGCTTGAAAAGGGGCTATTGTACACGTACCTGCATATTCGTGAAGATGCCCACATCTTATATGGCTTCTCGGAGGTGGCGGAAAAAGAGTTGTTCATGATGCTCATCAGTGTCTCTGGCGTAGGTGCAGCAACAGCAAGGATGATGTTGTCTTCGTTGAAGCCCGATGAAATTGTGCGGGCCATTGCCAATGGGAATACCAAACAACTGGAGAGTATCAAAGGCATTGGTAGAAAATCAGCCGAACGTATCGTACTGGAATTGAGGGATAAAATAAGCAAGACCACCTGGGACGCAAATATTTCCCCCTTGAAAAACAATACGTTGGAACAGGATGCGTTAAATGCTCTGATGGCACTGGGTATCCCCCGGGCCGCCGGTGAACAAGCTGTTCAAAAAGTAATCAAAGCTCAGCCGGACCTCGCCGTAGTAGAAGATATTATCAAGAAAGCGTTAAAAACACTCTAAGCCTATCGCAAACGGAATTCTACCTTACTAATTCTTGGAGAAAAAAGATTGGTCCGCACATTCAACCACATTAGACTTACAGCCTTATGTAGCGCTGCTTTGTTAGTCCTGTGCTGTTCTACAGCCATGGCTTTTCAGGCGCCTGTCCAGGCACCCCCCCAGCGAGTCCCGCAAGACACGCTGAAGTATCCTATTCATGACCGTCGCGGCGATAAATACTCCAATCCCACCAGGAGCGCATTCGACCTGAAAGACCCTGTAAACATTACAGACTCAGTAATCTACGACCCCAAGACCAAGCAGTATTACATCATTGAAAAGATCGGTACCTTCTATTACCGTAAACCTACTTACCTCACTTTTGACGAGTTCATGCAATTGCAGGCCCGCAAAATGGAAGTAGATTATTTTAAGAAGCGCTCGAATATCCTCAGCAGCCTCAACAAGAAACTGCTGAAGCCTAAGATGTCGGTTACTGATAACCTGTTCAACCGCATATTTGGCAATGGTAAAGTAGAGATCAGGCCCCAGGGTGAGGTCAACATCATTGCCGGTTACCAGGGACAGAATATTAAAAACCCGGCACTGCCCGAAAGAGCACGCAGGAACGGTGGCTTTGATTTCGACATGAATGCCAACCTGAGTGTGATCGGGAATATCGGAGATAAACTGAAACTACCCATCAATTACAATACCCTGGCCAATTTTGACTTTGATAATCAACTGAAACTGGACTATACGGGTACTGAAGATGAGATCATTAAAAGGATTGAGGCAGGTAATATCGCCTTCTCCTCCAAAGGCTCCCTCATCCCCGGGGCCCAGCAATTATTTGGTATCAAAACCCAGCTGCAGTTCGGAAAGCTGTTTGTGACTGGCGTATTGGCCAACCAGCGTTCCCAAAGACAATCTTTGGGATTACAGGGCGGATCGTCCAATATGGCATTTGAGTTCAAGGCCAATGATTATGAGGAAAATCGTCACTTCCTGCTGGCCCAGTATTTCCGGAACAACTACAACAAGGCCATGTCCAACCTGCCCGTGGTGAACTCGCAGATCCAGATCATGCGGATGGAAGTATGGGTAACCAACCGCAATGGCTCTACTACTGAGACCAGGGATATCGTGGGTTTGATGGACCTCGGTGAGCCCAATCCCTATAATACAACATTAGGCCCAGGCACCGAATTCCCACCCAATGGCGCGCCCGCTAACCGGGTGAATGGCCTTTACCAACGATTGTGGGAGGATCCCGTAAGCCGGCGTTCTTCCTCCGTTACCGGTAAATTGGCTTCCATGGGATTGCGTGCCGTACAGGATTTTGAAAAGACATTTGCCCGCAAGCTCAATCCTTCAGATTATTATTTTAACCCACAGGTGGGTTTCTTGTCATTAAGCCAACCCCTGCAACCAGATGAAGTATTAGGTGTTGCCTTTCAGTATAGCTATAACGGAAAGATCTTCCAGGTAGGGGAATTCTCCCAGGATGTACCGCCCGATACAACGGCGGCCGTATCCGGTACCCAGAAAGTATTGTTCCTCAAATTGCTGAAAGCCACTTCCCAACGTACCAACCTGCCTTTGTGGGAGCTGATGATGAAGAATGTCTATTCCCTGAAATCCGCCGATGGAAGCTACTTGTCCAGCATACAGCCGGGCGATTTCAAACTGAATGTCTTATACGAACAACCCAGCCTCGGTAAAAAACGTTTCCTGCCGGAGGGGGATAAAACAGGCGTGCCGCTGATCAATGTCCTCAACCTGGACCGGCTCAATGCACGAAATGACCCGTTACCCGACGGGGTGTTTGACTATATAGAAGGATTCACCGTCATTTCACAGCAGGCCCGCATCATCTTTCCTTTCCTCGAGCCTTTTGGCCGTGACCTGGAACAGCAGGCCTTTGCTACCAGTTCACAGGACATAAAACAGAAATATGTTTACTACCCGTTATATGATACGATCAAGGAAATAGCCAAGACCTACGCCAACCTCGACCGCTATATCATTCAGGGTTCGGCCAAAGGCAATTCCAGTTCTGAGATTCAATTGGGAGCCTTCAATGTGCCGCAGGGCTCTGTGAGTGTTACAGCAGGAGGACAGACATTGAGAGAGAACGTAGACTATTCGGTCGATTATAACCTGGGTACAGTAAAGATCCTCAACCAGGCAATCCTGAATTCAGGACTGCCAGTCAATGTGCAATTCGAGAACAATGGCGGGTTCGGTATTCAAAACCGGAACTTCCTGGGGCTAAGGCTGGATTATATGGCCAAAACTACTGCCCGGGAATCCCTCCAGATAGGAGCCACCATGGTACGCCTGGCCGAAAGACCTTTCTTCACCAAGACCGGTTACAACGAAGACCCTATCCGCAATACCATGTATGGGGTTGACTTCAACTATCGTACAGAAGCGCCCCGTCTTACCCATTGGCTGAATAAATTACCTTTTTACAATAGCACCGAGATGAGTACCATCACCGCTTATGGTGAAGCTGCTTATCTGAAACCCGGCCACCCCAAGCAGATCGGTGAAGGTCGCAGCGGATTGATCTTTATTGATGACTTTGAAGGCGCCCGCAATGCCATTGACCTCCGGTTCCCGCTGGTCAACTGGGGCCTGGCTTCCACCCCCGCCGGCAATGGCCTGTTCCCGGAAGCCGACCTGCGCGATTCATTGCCTTATGGTATGAACAGGGCTAAAATAGCCTGGTATAATATTGAACCCGTATTACAGGACAAGCGGGCTGCCAACAACCCTATCCGTTCCAATCCGCCTGCCGGAGGCGCTGATGCAGAGTTTACCGATCCCCGCGTACGCCCCGTAAATGTGACGCAGATCTATCCCAACCGCACACCCGATTTTGGCCAGGCCCAACTGGTTACTTTCGATATGGCCTATTATCCTACTGATAAAGGGCCTTATAACTTTGATGCCATCAATGTTACCAGCGATGGTAAACTGCAGAACCCCGAAAAAAGATGGGGTGGTATCATGCGTGGCATTGACCAGGTGGATTTTGAGACCGGCAACGTAGAGTTCATTGAATTCTGGCTGCAGGATCCCTACCTGAAAAATCCGGGCAGCAATGGCGGTCAATTGTATTTCAACCTGGGTAATATATCAGAAGATGTATTGAAAGATGGCAAACGTTTCTTTGAGAACGGTATCAGCGGCGCGGTGACCAAGGCACTGGAAGATTCTGCCACCAAATGGGGTAAGGTACCTGCCAACCCCATTCAGGTAACCCAGGCCTTCAGTAATGACCCTGCCGACAGGCCATTGCAGGATGCCGGTTTCGATGGCCTGGATGATGAGGCCGAGCGCAGGAAATTCCAGAATTACCTGAGCCAGCTGGCAGCCAACTTTGGCGTTAACTCAGCCATCTACCAAAAAGCTGTACAAGACCCTGCCAACGATAACTTCCTGAATTATCGTGATCAGGCCTATGATGCCTCTAAAACAGGTATCCTGGGTCGTTACAAGCAGGTCAATAGCCCGCAAGGCAATTCACCCGTAGCCAGTTCCGGCTCTGAATTTGTGAGCGCCTTTACACTGTATCCCGACCAGGAAGAGTTTAACCGCGATAATACACTCAATGAGCTGGAAGAATACTTTGAGTACAAGGTAGAGTTGAAAAGAAATGAGTTTCTCGTAGGCCACAACTTTATTACAGATAGCATTGGCTTTACCCCCAGTGGCGGCATGCACGAAACCTGGTACTTGTTCCGTATACCGGTGGCCGGATACCAAAATAAAGTGGGTAATATTCCCGACTTTAAATCCATTCGTTTTATCCGGATGTACCTGACTGGTTTTACCGATTCAGTAGTATTGCGTTTTGCCAAACTGGAACTGGTGCGTAACCAATGGAGACGTTTCAATTACGAGTTAGATACCACAGGTCAGTATGTTACTATTCCGCCTACCTCATCTACCAGCTTCAAGCAACTGGCTGTTAACATTGAAGAAAACAGTTCCCGTAAACCAATACCTTATAGAACACCGCCCGGCGTTGTACGCCAGCAGCAGCTGAGTAATAACAATGTGAACATATTGCTGAATGAGCAGTCATTGAGCTTACAGGTATGTGGGTTGCCTATCAAGGAAACAAGGGGTGTGTTCAAGACCATGAACCTCGACCTTCGTCAATATGGCCGCCTGCAGATGTATATCCACGCAGAGTCTGTTAACTCCAGTTCTGATATCAAGGATGGTGAATTGTATGGGGTGATCAGGTTGGGTAATGACCTTATCAATAACTTTTATGAAGTACGGATCCCATTAAAGATGACGCCGTGGAATACCAACTCGGATGACCTGATTTGGCCTTCCCAGAATGAACTGGACCTTGAGTTGGAAAAACTGATCAAGTTGAAAGTGGTCCGTAACAATACCGGCTCTAATATTACTTATTTCAAACAAACCGAAGCGGATGGTAAAGAATACGCCATCCTCGGAAATCCTAACCTGGGTGAAGTGCGTGTAATGTTTGCCGGTGTGGAAAATCGTCATCGCGAACTGGCTTGTACGGAAGTCTGGATCAATGAGCTTAGGCTGAGTGAGCTGAATGAGAAAGGCGCCTGGGCTGCATTGGGCCGCATCGATTTTAAGCTGGCCGACCTGGGTACTTTGTATCTTTCCGGAAGCGCCCGCAGTACCGGTTTTGGTACCCTGGAGCAAAGGATCAATGAACGTTCGCGCGACGATTTCAGCCAGTTTGATGTAGCCACACAACTGGAACTGGGTAAACTGCTGCCTCAAAAAGCAGGCATCTCTATTCCATTCTATGCCAGCTATTCCAAAACGGTAAGTACGCCTCAATACGATCCATATGACCTGGACATCAAACTGAAGGATAAGATAAAAGCCGCTCCCGGAAATCAGAAAGACTCTATCCGCAATGATGCCGTGGATATAAAGACCATTAAGTCGGTCAATTTCACCAATGTGAAAAAGAACAATACCAGCGGTAAAAAGCAGCAGATATGGAGTATTGAGAATATTGATGTCAGTTATTCTTATTATAAAGAAGAGCAGCACAACCCGCTGATTGAAAACAATGAGCTCACCCGCCATCGTGCAGGGCTTGGTTATAACTATTCTTCCACGCCCAAATATTGGGAGCCTGCCAAAAGACTGTTCAAGTCCAAATCACCCTGGCTGGCCATTATCAAGGATTTTAATATCAACCCGATGCCATCCTTATTGGGCCTGCGCTTTGATGTGAACCGCCAGTTTGGTGCTTACCGTCCACGCAATGTGGGTGAACCGAAAGGAAGTTTACCGGAGACCTATGATAAGTTCTTCACCTTTGATCGTGTCTATAACCTCCGTTGGGATCTTACCCGGTCTTTCAATGTGGATTTCACCGCTACCAACAAAGCGTGGATCGATGAAGACAGCGGACGGCTGGATAAGGCAGAGCGCAAGCGTATGTGGGACAACCTGTGGAAGGGCGGCCGTACCATTTCCTATACGCAAACAGCGAACTTCTCTTATACGTTGCCCACTGGTAAAATACCTCTGCTGGACTGGACTACCATAAGAGCCAACTATGTAGCATCATTCAACTGGATAGGGGCTTCACTCATTGCCCGCAACCTGGGCAATACCATTTCCAATACCCAGCAAAAGGGGTTGAATGCAGAACTTGACTTTACGCGTTTGTACAGTAAATCGAGGTTGCTGCGCGCCTTTGACGAGGAGGGTGCTCCGGCCCCCGCACCTGTTGATCCCAATGCCAATAAGCAGGATACGACCGGCAAGAAAAAGCGGGTAAAAAGAGACCGCAGTCAGCCCCTGCAATTAAGTAATGGGGTGAAATTTGCCGGCCGGTTCCTCACCATGCTGAAACGTATGAACCTGCAGTATGCAGAAAATGCCAGCGCCACCATCTTTGGTTATACAGATAGTACTAAGGTGATCGGCATGAATTTTAAATCCATGGCGCCGGGCCTGGGCTTCGTCTTTGGCAGGCAGCCCGATACCACCTTTATCAATACCATGGCCAAAAAAGGATGGCTGACTTCCGATTCGCTGTTCAACTTCCAGAACATGCAGGATTATTCGCAGAAGATTACCATCAATGCGCAACTGATGCCTATCCGTGATCTTACCATCGACATTAATCTCGATAAGAGTTTTGGTAAAAACTACCGTGAACTGTATAAGGATACTACCGGTACAGGATTACACTTTAGCCGCCTGGCGCCCTATACGGCAGGTAGTTTCAGTGTAAGCTGGATTGCCTTCAAAACGCTGTTTACACCAGTGAACCCCAATGAGGTATCTGAAACATTCCAGAAGTTTGAGAGTAACCGGATCATTCTTTCCAAACGACTGGCAGAACAGAATCCCTACTGGCAGGGCCTGCCCGCTAACGAAAAGATACAGTCGGATGGCTATTATACAGGTTATAACCGCTATGCAATAGACGTATTGATACCTTCCTTTATTGCAGCCTATACAGGAAAGGATCCCAACAGCGTAGCCCTCATTAAACAAAGCAATCCGAATATCCGTTCCAATCCATTCTCTGGTATCATTCCTAAACCCAATTGGGGGCTTACCTATACCGGGTTGACCCGTATACCAGGCATGGAGAAAATTTTTACCAGCTTTACACTCTCACACCGGTACAACAGCCAGTTGAGTATGAATAGTTATAACTCATCATTGTTGTACCAGGATCGGTTTGCGCTTGCTTATCCGAGCTTTATTGATTCTACTTCCGGCAATTATGTCCCTTATTTCCTGGTGCCCAATATCACGATTGGGGAACGTTTTGAACCACTGATCGATTTTGATATGCAGTTCACCAACCAGGTGACTGCCAGGTTTGGTTTCAAGAAATCAAGGCAATTGAGTTTAAGTCTTATCGACTACCAACTCAGCGAATCCCGCTCTACAGAGTTTGAGATTGGAGCCGGTTATCGTAAGCGTGGTCTGTTCTCTTTCATTAAATGGAAAGGCAAGCCAATGGACAATGATGCCAGTTTCCGCCTCGACTTTAGTATCCGCGATGATATCACCGCCAATAGCCGCCTGGATCAAACGCAGACATTGCCTACCGCAGGGCAAAAAGTAGTCTTTATCAATCCCACTATTGATTACGTGATCAGTAACCGGGTTAATATCAAACTGTACTTTGAGCAACGGCGTGTAATACCTAAAATATCCACTTCACCTCCCATCACCAATACCAAGGCAGGGGTTCAAATACGTATATCACTGGCTCAGTAAGCGTTTTCATACCCCCAACTTGTACGTTCAATTCCCCAAGTATGAGAATTGCATAAGAGTTTTTGATCCGCTGGGCTGGGGTGGATCAAGACAGTTTAATACGTATTCATCACAAAAAAATCATGTATGAAAAAGTTAATCGTTGCTGCTTTCTTATTGGTAAGCGCTACGGGCTTTGCACAAACCTTTCAATTGGGGATAAAAGGTGGCGTTAATATCAGCAACTTTACCGGGGGAGATTTTAAGAATCTCGATAAGAAAGCTTTGGTAGGGTTTCATGGTGGCGGTTTTGTTACCTTCTGGCTGGGTGATCACCTGGGCTTGCAACCAGAAGTATTGTTCTCTTCCCAAGGGGCTAAACTGGACAATGCAGGTACAAAAGAAAACTTAAAGGTCTCTTACATCAATGTACCTGTTATGTTGAAGTATCGCTTTACCGGTGGATTTTATCTGGAAGCAGGTCCGCAGATCGGATTTAAAGTAGACGAAAATACCGATAACCAGCAGATAGGTACATTTGCTAAGAGTACCGATCTCTCCATTGCTGGTGGATTGGGTTTTCATAGCGATATGGGATTGGGTATCGGAGCCCGTTATACGGCTGGCCTTTCGAAAGTAGGCGATTTTGATGCGGGGAATATTGATCCCGATTTCAAGAATGGGGTGATACAGATCAGTCTGTTTTATACCTTATTCAACAACAATAAGAAATAATTGTAAACAGCAAGGCCGCCTTCGAAGGCGGCCTTGCTGTTAGATAAGTAGATATATTCAATAAGCTTTGCTTAATTGTTGTGATTGGTTTATTACCTGGTGCTTCGTCCCTGTTGTTGATCACCGGGGCCGCTTTTCTTCAGTAACATGACATAGCCGCACAGTTTCTTTTTCTTCTTATTGATCTGCACCGGCTTGATCATATGGTATTCTGTAAACTGGGGAACATACGTGTAACTAACGATGTTCCCATCTATATCTCCCCATTGATTCCTTTTGTAAACCACCTGCTTCTCATTCCAATCGTACATACGTACTTCATAGAGCCTGGAAGTAGGGTCGCCAATGAATATGAACTGGTAGCCCGTACCCTGGTTCATGGGCATTACAATGGGCATTTCATATTCGCTTTCCATAACCATGGAGGCTTCGCGCAAAACAGTATAGCCCTGGCCAGTATACAATTGCTTCAGACTGTCTACAATGTGCTGATAAGGATTGCCTCCCTCACAGCTTTGCTGCTTAATGACATCTTGCGCCAATAAAGAATGGGTGGAAAAAAGGAGTAAGACGGGCAGTATGGTCTTACATAGGGTCTTAACCATAAAAGGACGGTTTTTATTAGGGATGTGGATTACGATTCCTATCAAAAATACTCAAATCATCCAGAAATCACAATCCCTCCCAAGATTTTCCTGGGTGCTACTAATTTGCTTGTAAATCAATCAGTTATTGCTCTTTATACAGGTACATGGAGTTAGCCTGCGCTGTACAGGTCAATACCAGGTCATTGATACAGACATGTGGCGGAAGGGTGGCAGTATAATATACCACATCGGCCACATCGCCGGCAGTTAATGGCTCATATCCCTCATATACCTTGCGTGCCTGTTCTTCATCACCCTTGAAGCGTACCGTGGAAAATTCCGTGTCTGCGGCGCCCGGGTGAACAGCTGTTACCTTGATCTTGTGGCGCAGCAAGTCGATACGCATCGCCTGGGAAATTGCATTCACTGCATGTTTCGTAGCGCAATAAGTGTTCCCTTTTTCATAAACCTCCTTTCCTGCTGTAGAACCGATATTGATAATATGCCCTTTGCGGCGTTCTATCATGTTGGGAATCAAAGCTTTCGTTACATATAGCAATCCTTTGAGATTGGTATCGATCATATTCTCCCAATCATCTATAGAAGCTTCGTCGAAATAATCCCTGCCCAATGCCAGCCCTGCATTGTTGATCAACACATCAACAGCCTTCCAGGCAGCCGGCAATTGCTCTATAGCCTCAAAAGCAGCTTTCCTGCTGCGTACATCAAAGCAGAGCGCAATGACCTCAATACCATAAGTACTGGTTAACGTATTCTTTACTTCCTGGAGCCGGTCTGCCCGGCGGCCGGTTATGATGAGGTTGTACCGGTTGGTAGCAAATTTAATGGCGAGCGCTTTTCCAAAACCTGAGGTAGCGCCGGTGATCAGTGCTATAGAAGACATGGGCTTGTTTTTAAGGCTGCAAGCTAATACAAAGTCAGGAAGACGGGAAAGTCGGGAAGTCCGGAAGAGGCTTACTTTTCAACATCAATGTTTACCGGCTTTCGGACTTCCGGTCTTTCGGACTATCTAAGCAGCATTGCTATACCTTTTTTGATCACCGTCTTACCGGTATAATCCTTCCCCTTTACTTCCCATACATACATGCCGGAATCCTGCGGTTTGCCGCCCAGCCTGCCATCCCATCCCATTCCATGTTGAGAGGTTTGAAATACCATTTGGCCCCAGCGGTTGAATACCCTGAAATATTCCATCTGCGTAATACCTACCGGTATCGGGCGCAGCCTGTTATTCTGCGAACCATCGGGGCGGAAAGCATTGGGCACAAATATTTGTGGGTTGGTTCGGAATACCTTGATGTTGATAGTGTCCAGATCATAGCAGCCTTCGGGTGTATAGGCCTTTAACTGGTAGGTGAAGCTATTACTTAAATTGGCAATAGGATCTTTGATATCATTCCTGTTAAGATAGGTAGGCGGTGTCCACTCATAGAGATTGGCGCCCGTGCCATTCAGTTGTAGCGGTTCTCCAATAACTACAGCAGTATCATTACCGGCAAAGGCGAATAATTGCTTGAGTACATTGACCAACACGGTATCTTTCTTTGGCTTGGGGCAGCCCAGGTTATCCCATACCGTCAATACATAGTTTGTGGGTATCCGCGGGAAGGCACGTGGATTGAGTATATTGGGATTACTTAAGGTATTGATGGGAGCCCACTCAAACCTGTTACCAATAATAGAAGCATGGAGACTGGCTGTATCACCATAACAGATGGTGGTATCTCCGCCTGCCCTGGAGGTAGGATAAGGCACTGTTCTTACCTGCACATCATCCCTCGATGAACATTTACCGATCTCTGCTACCACCGAATACGTAGTGAACTGGTCGGTAGGTGATACCAGTGGATTTTTGGCAGTAATATCACTGATCGGGCTGGGTGATGGATTGGTGCTCCAGGTAAATTTAAGCCCATCCCCCGCTGGTCTTAACTGGATAGTATCAGTGAGGCAAATGGTGATGGGCCCGCCCAGCTCAAGCGTAACAACCGGCACCACGCGTACCTGTACCGTGTCTTCACTTATACAGCCGTTCTCGTCCAGCTGCACATGATAAGTGGTAGTGGTCTTGGGAAATACCAAAGGATCGGGTGTATTGGTACGTAATATTTGCACCAGCGGCGTCCAGCTGAATATACCATTCCCTGCTGCATGCAGCTGCAGCGTATCCTGCACCAGCGCATTACTGCAAATAAGCGTATCCTTAAAGGCCAGGGTGATCGGAGGTTTATCGCGTATATCTGCATTCAGCGTAATGGTGTCTATACACCCCTTGTTGCTTTCCACGATCAATTCTACCGGCTTTTGTCCTATCGTGCTGTATTGCCAGGAAGGTGATTTCACATGTGATGTATCGTCCTGGGTGGTTTCATCACCAAAATTCCATCGCCATTTGCTGGCAAAGCCATACCGTGAGGTGGTCAGGTCGTTGAACTGAATGGGCTTTAACAGGCAGGTACCTGTAATGCTGAAATTGGGAAAAAAGCCCGGGTATACTTTTGCGAGCGTAGTAGTAGAGTCTACACACTGACCGGCCAATATTACCTTCAGCTTGATGGTATAGGTGCCGGTATCAGCAAACAAGTGCTGCACCCTTCCTTCCACATCGGATGTAGTATCTGCTTTTGTATTGTCTCCGTATTGCCATATATACACCGAATTGGCAGGATTTACCTGTTCATTCCTGAAGGTCACCAGGAAGTCATCGCAATACGAATAATCAGGCTTCAGCAATGCTTTGAGGGGTATACAATCCGCCACGCGGATATGGATATCTTTCCGGTGTATATTGATCAGGATATTGTCCCGGTATTCATAAGCGCAGGCCGTTACTACATATTGCCCTTCCACACTGGGTGCTGTACCCGACAGTAACCCGGTGGCGCTATTGATCGATACATTGAAACCCAATGGAGCCGATCCACTATAAGGCGACCGGTAGGGAATGGAGCTATAGGGTGGGGGGGCGGAAGGATCAGGCTGGGCGCAGGTTAAACAACTGGCGCCGCCGGTACTTCCCGGACCGCCGCCATTGTAGGCATTGCAGAGCCGGTAAACAATTGAATCTCCATCCGGGTCGTTGGCCGAGAAATCGAAGGTAAAGGCCGATCCAAAACAAATGGCCACAGCATCATTAGGGTTAAAAAGCGGACTGGAATTCTTGTAGGCAGCGCGGGTTACGCCGGCAATAGTACCTGGAATATCGCATTTATAGGTAGCTCCGTAGTCATTACTACGGGCCGGCATATTCTTAATATCCTGTATGCGGCAACACCGCTGAAAGGCGATGGTATATCCCGCAGCTGAAACGGGCAGATCGATCGTTGTTTCAAAATACCGCAATAGGTAGCAAACGTCCTGGGGTGGATTGCTGATGCAGGGGTTGGAATTGGGGTCATATACTATCCGTTCCGACCTTGACAGGTTCACTTTAAAGTTCATGAACATCGAGTTATCAGCCCGGCTGAACACCGTAAACGGCTGTACGGTCTCCAGTTGCCCTCCCTGGGCATTACAATCCACATACAATTTTAAGGTAACAATGTACCGGGACATGGTAGCCGTAGAATTGAGGCTGTCGTACCGGTAATACATTTCTCCCCCCCTTACGTGTGCAGCAAGCAATGGCTGGATAAGGCAGGATAGAAATAGAAATATTAAAAAGAATTTCTTCATGTAATAGCCTGCTCCCTACAGCAGTTTAGTGAACAAATTCATAGCCCTGCCAGAAAATCGAGCAGGAACTTGTTACTTGCCTCCTGCTCTTCCAGCATACCCATATGGCCGGAATGTTGGAGCAGATTGATATATGACAACGAAGGCAGGTAACTCTGTTGCATCACATGATCCACTGGTATCGCTGTATCATATTCACCTGCAATGAACAATACAGGCCAGGTAGATTTTTCCAATACGTTTGTCCGGTCCGGACGGGCCATCATCGACCTGTAATATTGTACGAGCGATTCAGTAGAAAAGTTGGAATACCGGTCAATAATTTCCCCTACCACCTCCGGCTTTTCCTGTTTAAAAGCAGCAGAGAACATATTGGGAGTGGTTTGCTGAATAAACAGGGCCGCCCCGTGCTGCAGCATGAATTCTATGCCCTTTTGCCGGGTGGCCTTCTTTTCTTCACTGTCGGCATAGGCTGTAGAGTGGAACAGGCCAATGCCTGCCAGTTGTTCGGGGTATTTTTCGGCAAAAGCCAGGGTTACATATCCTCCCATACTGTGGCCGATCATTACAAAAGACTCACCAGCCTGTACTTCATCGTCCAGGATCTGCTTTACCGAGGCTGCCAGCCCTTCCATGCTCATATCCTCACTGCTGCCCGACCGGCCGCTTCCCGGCAGATCGGGTATGATCAACCGGTAATGTTCCTGGAGCACACCTGTCTGGTGCTGCCAGATGGTGCTATCTTCTGCAAAGCCGTGCAACAAAACCACGGGTTTGCCGGCTCCCGTTACCTGGTAAAAGAGTGGCCGGCCATCAATATCTATGAACTTCTCGGTTGCTGCCATGGGAAATGTTTTTTCTATTTACGACGATGCCATGACCGGACAAGGATCAGGCCAAGGATAGGAATGATAGCAGGGTTTAATGCCTGGGGTAATACAAGCCAGGCGGCGCCCAATAGTACAGTGAGCACACAAATTGCCTGGAAATAAGTTTTTACCCATTTCTTGCCGCGGTGCATGACAAATACCACGGGCAGGTGGGTGGGCAATGCCCATAAGAGATTCCAGTTATTACGGCAAACTGTATCTACCCTGATCAGCCAAAGGGTGGCCAGCAATACCCCCAATAAACCCAGCAGCAAAAAAAAGGTAATATCAAAGATCCGTAACAGGGTTGACGACGAATTGCCTTTTAGGATCGATAGAGCAGTAATAAATATGAATAAAGCGGCAAACAATACAAAGGGTGTGAACCAGCTGGCCTCCCCTTCGGGATGGGATGGGATGGTAAGAACAGTTTGTGTGGACGCTACCAGTGGCTTATTGCCCGTGCTGGCGCTGTCAAATCCTTTCAGGAGGTAATCCGGCAGGAACATCGCCGTCTGGTTAGTAACCTTTTTATCGAGGTTAGCACCCAGCAATATATCAATGCCAAATTTGCTCCAGGGCTGATGGCCTTTATCGAGGTAGTTGTGCAGCAGGTTGCGGAAGCTGGGAATCTTGGCTGGCAAGATATTCCTGAATACAACAGGCTGCGCCGTATTGTTAACCACCATATCGCGGGCGCGGGTAGTACAGTTGTCCTGGTGGAAATAATAATAGTAGTGGCGGTTTTGTTCCTGCACATTATCCCGCAGCGCATTGAATAGCTTCTTTTTTTCGGCGCAGGATAGCTGGAGCACTTGTTCAATAACACCCCGCTGCTCGCGTTTGTACTCTTCTACAAAATCGCTGAACGGATACGCTGAAACGGTATACAGCATTAACCCCCGGGTAAAATCCCAATAAAACTTAGTAGGATCGCTATCATCGAAAGTGCCGTAATTAAACACTACATCCATGCCCGTGGCGGCATCTTTTGCCCGTATGGCCGTATGTCCAAAAGTAGAATACAACTCTGCGCCCGGGCTGCAGGTGAGCAGGCTGATCTGCAGGTTACAGGAATCTGTTTGAGAAAAGGCGTTGCGTGAAAGGAACAACGTAAACAGGAAGATCAATACAACCCTGGATAATGGCATGGACCGTAATTTCCCGAAAGATAATAAAAGAAGGAGTAAAGTTGATATGTTGAAAAGTTAACTGGTTAACAAGTTGATAAGACCTCTGTTAAGCGTCTTATCAACCTGTCAACCTGGTGATCAGTTAACTATCTGCTGTAGTTGGGGGCTTCCCGTGTAATTTCAATATCGTGGGCGTGGCTTTCTTTCATACCTGCATTGGTAATGCGTACAAATTGTGCCTGCTGCAATGCTTTAATGTCTTTGGCGCCGCAATAGCCCATACCCGAGCGAAGGCCGCCAACATATTGGTAAACGATCTCACTTAAGCTGCCCTTAAAGGCTACCCGGCCTTCAATACCTTCCGGAACAAACTTCTTTACATCATCTTCCACATCCTGGAAGTAGCGGTCGCCGCTGCCCTGGCTCATCGCGCCGATGGAACCCATGCCGCGGTATTGCTTAAATTTCCTTCCTTCGTAAATGATGGTTTCACCAGGGCTTTCTTCCGTACCGGCAAATACACTGCCCATCATCACCAGGTTAGCGCCGGCCGCCAGGGCCTTCACCATATCACCGGTGTAACGGATACCACCATCTGCAATAAGGGGAATGCCTTTCTTCTGCAATACAGAGGCTGCTTCCATAATGGCGGTGATCTGCGGCATACCTGAACCCGCTACAATACGGGTAGTACAGATAGAACCGGGACCAATGCCCACTTTTACGGCGTCTGCTCCTGCTTCTGCCAATGCTTTGGCGCCGGCCGCTGTGCCGATATTACCGGCTATTACCTGTAGTTTTTTGAAATTCTTTTTAACCGCTTTCAATGCTTCAATAACACCCTTGCTATGACCATGCGCACTGTCAAGACACACAATGTCTACTCCGATCTGTTGCAGGGCTGAGGCTCTGTCGAGCAGGTCGCGGGTAATGCCCAGGGCTGCGCCGGTAAGTAAGCGGCCATAAGAATCTTTTACTGCGTTGGGATAGCTTTGCAGTTGCAGGATATCGCGGTAGGTGATCAGGCCAATCAGCGTACCATCCTTCCTGATGACCGGTAATTTTTCAATCTTGTGCTGGCGAAGAATAGTTCCAGCTTTTTTCATATCAGTTCCTTCTGGCGCCGTGATCAATTCCCTTGTCATCACTTCACTTACTTTACGGGCGAGAGCTGTTTCGAAGCGCAGATCGCGGTTGGTGAGAATACCTACCAGCTTTTTTCCATTGTTGACGATGGGGATGCCACCGATCTTATTTTCTTTCATCAGGCGCAGGGCATCGCCGATGGTAGCTTCTTCATGTAAGGTAATAGGGTCCAGGATCAGTCCGCTTTCACTGCGTTTTACCTTGCGTACCTGTTCGGCCTGCTTTTCAATGCTCATGTTTTTGTGCAGGATACCGAGGCCGCCTTCACGTGCCAGGGCAATAGCAAGGTTGGCTTCTGTTACAGTGTCCATAGCAGAAGAAAGCATGGGTGTATTGAGGGTGATCGCTTTGGTAAGTTGGGTGCGGATGTCTACTTCGCGGGGCAATACTTGCGAATACGCAGGAACCAGTAAAACGTCATCGAACGTTAAACCTTCACCAAAAAACTTACTTGAACTGGGGGAATTTGTCCGGAGTGCGGTATTTCTTGTTGCCATGTGCAAAGGTAGGGTAACAGTTCAATATGCTCCAAAAGATTTTTTTTAAATCTTCGCAAACCCTTGCTCACAAAGGGTTTGATTGTTTTCTGGCAGAAAGTTAGTAAAATGTTAATAGCGCAATACACTATTTACCTGGTCAATTTATATCTTTTTCCTGGCAGGCATTGAAGGAGGCCCTGTAATTCCATATTAAGGATTGCGGCAGCAATCGTACTGCTGCTGAGACCGCTGTGTAGATTGAGCTCATCAATATGCACCGTTTCATGTTGGGCAATTATTTGCGCCAGTTTTTGTTCATCAGGTGTCAGCTCCACAAACAGGTCTTGCTGTGCAGCAGGTGCGCGCCGGTGCTGATCTGCCCATCCCATCAGTTCAATAAATTCCTGTGTATCCGTAAGCAGCATGGCCTTATTGCTTCGGATGAGGTAATTGCAGCCGGCGCTTTTGGGGTCCGTCACCTTACCGGGCCAGGCAAATACATCCTTGTTGTAACTGTTGGCCAGCTCCGCAGTGATCATGCTGCCTCCCTTAATGCCTGTCTCTACCACGATGGTAGCATCACTCATGCCTGCTACGATGCGGTTGCGGGCTGGGAAATTGTGCTTATCTGGTTTCGTATTGCTACAGAACTCCGTCAGCAACCCGCCTCCCTGTTTGATCATGTCTTTGGCCAGTTGCGTATGCTGCGCAGGATAGATCGTATCCAGCCCATGGCCCAACACACCTACAGTGGGCAGGCTGTTCCTGATAGCTGCTTTGTGCGCCAGTGCATCGATGCCAAAAGCCAGGCCGCTGACAATAAGGACCTCCTTTTCGGAGAGTTCTCTCACCAACTTTTCCGTGATAAACTTGCCATAATCCGAATGGCTGCGGGTACCGATAATGGCTACTACACGCGCTGCATTGAGGTTGGCGCCTCCCCGGTAAAACAACAGGGTAGGAGCATCGTAACAATGCAATAAGCGTTGTGGATAATCGGGATCAGTGATGAATAGTGACCGGATCTTGTATTTTTCAATAAAGGCAATCTCCTTTTCAGCTGCTTCAAAACCCGTGAACTGATGAATAGCGGCCGCTCTTACAGCGCCAATGCCTTCTATCTTTTCCAGTTGGGCAGGGCGTGCTTTAAATATGGCGGCAGCCGTGCCAAAATGTTCCGCAAGGGTTTTAGCATGTACAAGGCCGATATGCGGCACATGCCCCAGGGCAAGCTGATATAACAGGTCGTTTTTCATAGCATGAACTCAGGCTATGAATATATGCAATATTTCAATATGTGAGGACTGCTTTTAAGCGATACCTGCATGATTAGTGGCTGATCACTTTCATTTCAGTACGCCTGTTCTGCGCACGGCCTTCTTCTGTAGCATTATCAGCTACAGGCACCGTGGCACCAAAGCCCTTAAAGCTGAGGCGTTGCGCATTAATGCCTTTACCCACCAGGTATTTCACGACAGCCTGTGCCCGGTTGTTGGACAATACCAGGTTGTCTTCCGGTTTGCCCACATTGTCCGTATGCCCGCCGATCTGTATCTTGATCGTTGGATTGTCGCGCAACAAGAGGAATAGTTTATCCAGTTCCGAAGTAGAGGCAGGTTTGAGGTCAAACTGTTTGGAATCAAAGAATATATTCTTCAGCACAATGGATGCATTAGCCTCCAGCGGCTGCAGGGGAATATCGATATGGTACGTGGAGTCAGGCACTTTCTGGCTCAAAGAGAAATTATCGGAGAAAAATAAATAACCCTTACGGTTTACATTGAACGCATAGTCTTTGCCCACCGGCAGGGTAACGAGGTAATTGCCCGTTTCATCCGTTTGCACTTTGCTCATCACTTCCTGTGTAGCGAGATCGGTCAACTCAATGGCACTCGGAAGACCTTTGGTCGTTTTCTTATCGAATACTTTTCCTTTCACCCACAGCGTGCGGTCCGGACGAATATCATTGCGCAATTCAAAAGTATAAATATCAAGTCCGCCCTTACTATCACTGCGGTCACTGGCATAATAGGCCGTTTTGCCATCCGCTGCAATGATCAGGCTGCCTTCATTTTCAATGGTGTTGATGGGATAGCCCAGGTTAATGGCTTTGCCCCAGGTGCCTTTGGATCCTTTTTTGATCATGAACAGGTCATCCCCTCCGTATCCCAGGTGGCCATTGGAGGTGAAATACAGCGTTTGATTATCAGCATGAATAAAGGGACAGCTTTCGTCGCCGGCAGTATTGACTTCGGGCCCCAGGTTCTCGGCTTCCGTCCACTGGCCACTGGGCAGGTAATGACTTACATAAATATCACTGCCTCCATAGCCGTCATTACGTTTGCTGGCAAAGTACAGATCGCGCTTGTCGGGCGATAAGGTGGGCGCTGAATCCCATCCATCGCTGTTTACTTTATTGCCGAGGTTTACCGGCGCACTCCATCCATCCATGGTGAGATAAGAGATGTACAGGTCACAACTGCCATATCCATCGGGAAAATTGCAACCCGTAAAAATGAGCCATTGTCCATCCTGTGAAATGCTTTGTGCGCCTTCGTTGGCATCCGTATTGATATTGCCTTCGAGTGGCCGGGCTTTGGACCACTTGCCATCTACACGCGTAGAGCCAAAGAAATCTTCGTTGTAATTTTTGATCCGGCGGGTAATGATCAGTTCATTGCCGTCGATGGTGAGCGCAGGATAATATTCGGAGACCACCGAATTGATACTATCGCCCATATTCTGTGGCTCGAACTTATAATCAGACAAGGTTTTTTGTTTACCATATTCTATTGCAAACTGGTAGCTTTTCTGACGAAACTCGCCGGCCTGCCGGCTTTTTTCATTGAGGTTGGTGATGGTCAGGAATTCTTTGACGGCTTCCAGGGCTTTGGTGAAATCACCTTTGCCGGCCAGGTTGATGGAGAAGGGCAGGTTGTAATCCTGGAAGTAGGCCGCATCGATGGCTTTGGCTTTCTCATAGTTTTCGATGGCGCCCTGGTAATCCTTCATTTCGCCATACATACCTGCAATAGAGAGGTAGGCATCCAGGAAACGGGGTTCCACTTTCACCGCATCTTTCAGCAGGAGAATACCTCCTTTAAAGTCGTCGTCCTGGGCTTTCCGGATCGCTCGTTCATACAATTCTACCGCTCTTCTGCTCACTTTGGCAGGATCATATTGCTGAGCCATGATCAACGCCGGAGCAAAAAGAAATGACAATATGGTACAGAAGCGCTTGATGCTCATGCTAAGTTTTTGTTGTTTCAGTCGGTCTTTATACCTAGACGGTATTTTCTACCTGTAAGATAATTACCAATTGTTAAAAACGTAAGAGACAACGGATTATTTCGATTCCAGGACTGAGGGTCATGAATTCTCCGGACATAGCGCTAAAAAAGATGCCAGAATTTAATCTACCCCATGCACATTACCGTCAAGGCACATTAATGTACTTGTGTATTTGGAGCGATAGCTCCCATTGAGGGTTTTCTTTAATGTATTCAATGAGGAGGGGCGTCATTTCTTTGGATTTGTCCCACTCAGGCGCCAGGTATAGTTTGCAGGTGGGAGATACCTGTGCGGCATATTTTTCGGCCCAGGCAAAGTCGCTTTTGTTGAAGATCACCACTTTCAGCTCATGTGCCAGGGGTAGGATCTCCGGGAGGGGAAATTTGAATTTTTTTGGGGAGAGGCATATCCAGTCCCATTCGCCACTAAGTGGCGAGGAGCCAGACGTTTCTATATTCGTCTGAAAACCAGCTTCATGCAGTGCTGCCGTGAGGGTGTCCAGGTTATGCATAAGGGGCTCTCCGCCCGTAATGACGGCCATCCTGCCCGGATAGGCGGCAGCGGCTGATACTATTTCATCAATGCTTTGCTGTGGGTGTCTGGAAGCGTCCCAGCTGTCTTTTACGTCGCACCATACGCAGCCCACATCACAGCCACCCAGGCGGATAAAATAGGCTGCTTTGCCCTGGTAATAGCCCTCTCCCTGAATGGTGTAGAAGGATTCCATGACGGGTAAACTGATCACGGCCGGTGCTGCACTTACTTTCATAGGGCGCAAAATTACAATATTCCTGTTTGTTGGAGAAGCCAGAGCACCCACACTGCCCGATCGCCCAATGGTAATTGCACTGCGTAGGCCTACGACTTGCACTGACCTAGCCTGTACAGTGCAAGTCGGGGTAGCATCCGGGTGCAATCGAGGGTTACATAATAGGCACAGGATCAAGGATATGGAGGCCAAATTCGCACTTGGGCGAAAAAGCCCAGTGCAATTCGGAAACTTTAAGGCATAGCATTACTGTCTGATTTTGAGTCAGTTGGAGCCGAAATAAGGCTCATTTTGTGACAAATTCGAGGGGAAACAATCCTAATTCTTCGCCAGGCAGGCGGCATAGGTGTTCTTCATCAGCGCCGCAATCGTCATGGGACCTACACCACCGGGAACCGGGGTGATATAGCTGCATTTGGGTGA
Organism: Paraflavitalea soli; assembly: GCF_003555545.1. Lineage (GTDB taxonomy): Bacteria > Bacteroidota > Bacteroidia > Chitinophagales > Chitinophagaceae > Paraflavitalea > Paraflavitalea soli. The sequence goes on from NZ_CP032157.1 coordinate 7,602,553, forward strand.
TACATTGGTAAAATCAACATCACCTTTAATAGCATAGCCACGTTTCTTGGAGGCATCCGGCACGCGGGTAATACCTACATCAATGATCACAGCCCCTTCCTTCACCATATCGGCGGTTAAGAATTCAGGTTTGCCCAGGGCCGCTACAATGATATCGGCCTGCAAACAGAGCTCTTTCAGGTTTTTGGTCTGTGAGTGGCAAAGCGTTACCGTACAGTTACCGGGATTGGTATTAGCGCTAAGCAAAATGCTCATGGGACGACCCACAATATTGCTGCGGCCTATTACTACGGCATGTTTGCCTTTTGTATCGATCTTATAATGCTCCAGGATCAGCATGATGCCGTGTGGGGTTGCTGCCACAAAAGTGGGCAGGCCCTGCACCAGTTTACCTACGCTGATCGGATGAAATCCATCTACATCTTTTGAAGGATCGATGGCATTGATCACCTCTTCATCAGAGATATGCTTGGGCAGCGGAAGCTGCACCAGGATGCCGTCGATATCCGGATCGGCATTTAATTCTGCAATAACATTGAGGAGTTTGTACTCGCTGATATCCTCGTCCAGGCGTATCAGGGTAGATTTAAAGCCTATTTCTTCGCAGGTACGCACTTTGGCGCCTACATAGGTTTCACTGGCGCCATTGGTGCCTATCAGCACAGCGGCGAGGTGAGGTATCTTCTTGCCTTCCGTTCTTAACTGGCCTACATTCAGTCGTAATTCATCTTTGGTAGCCTGTGATACAAGTTGCCCGTCTAAAATTTGCATGGCGCAAAGGTAAAATCTGTTTTGTACATTTTTACGTTAGTTTTTCAAATCCAAAACTAATCGCTTGAAAAACCATTGCCTGCCAGGCACTTTGAAGTACTGGTTATTGTCCTGCTGTTGGCTGGCCGTATCACCGGCCAGTGCACAATCGCTCCGCTATCCACAGGCGGCGCCCTATATAGGCCAGGGAGCCTATAGTTTCCACTTTGTAGATGTTTTTTCCTGTATGGCCAACCAGGCCGCATTGGCCGGCCTGTCCCAGGCTGGAGGAGGGGTATATGCTGAAAAAAGATTCCTGCAGGAAAAACTAAACAGTTACAACGCCATCGTTGCCCTGCCCACCCGGCTGGGCGGATGGGGCATCTCCGCCCAATACCTCGGATCGGGCGAGTACAATGAATCGCAGGTAGGCCTTGCCTATGGCAAAAAACTGGGACGGGTAGACCTGGGAGTACAATTCAACTATGCCATGATGCGGGCGGCAGGCTATGGCAGCGACGGCACAATGATCGTTGAAATAGGCACCCTTTGGCATATTACCGACCAGGTGCATATAGGCATGCATATCTTCAATCCTTCCGGCGGAAAGTATGGAAAGCTGGAACAGGAAAAAATGGCCTGGGTATATAAAGTTGGAGGTGGGTATGAGGCTTCCGAAAAATTATTGGTCAGCGCTGATATTATAAAAGAAGAAAACAAAGCGGTGAATGTTCAGGTGGGTATCCACTATGCCCTTGACCACCGGTTTTTTATGCGTGCAGGCATTGCCACTTCCACTACCACCCCCTGGCTGGGCGCCGGCTGGGCCTGGAAAAACATACGTGCCGATATTACGGGCAGCTATCATCCCCAATTGGGGGTCACACCCGGACTGCTGCTCATTTTTACTACTACTAAAGAACACGCCGATTGAAAAAACTGCTTAGCCTCGTTATAGTAATACTGTGCCATGGAGCATTTGCGCAGGAACCACCGCCTGTACAAGAACAGCAATTGGAAAACCAGGCCGAAACCACCGAAATGGAGAATGAAGATGACAGCTACTGGCAGCAGTTGGAATCGTTGCGCCGTCATCCGCTGGATCTTAATGCGGCTACCCAGGCCGATCTGGAAGCACTGCCCCTGCTGAATGCCTTACAAATAGCCAACTTTCTGCGTTACCGCAGCTTGTTGGGGAGGCTGGTAAGTATACATGAGCTGCAGGCCATTCCGGGTTGGGATGTACATACTATCAGGCAATTGCTGCCACTCGTAATATTGGGCACGGGCGAAGATCCTGCCGCACCGCTTGGCAGGCGGCTGGTGGCAGGTACTCATTCGCTTTTGTTAAGGGCTTCGCAGGTGCTGGAAAAAGCAAAAGGGTTTCAGCCACCGCTTACGCCCGATAAGGATCATTACCAGGGTAGTCCTGTCCGTGTTTTCTCCCGGTATCGCTATAACTACCATAACCTGCTTCAATATGGTATAACGGCCGATAAGGATGCCGGCGAATCCTTATTGAGCGGATCGTCTAAGGCAGGGATTGATTTTTACTCCTTTCATTTTTTTGCGCGTAAGCTGGGTAAGATAAAAGCGTTGGCCCTGGGTGATTTTACTGTCAACATGGGGCAGGGGCTCATACACTGGCAAAGCCTGGCCTTTAAAAAAAGCGCTGCTGTATTACAGGTAAAACGCCAGGGGCCTGTACTGAGACCCTATAGCGCAGCTGGTGAATATTATTTTCACCGGGGCGCAGGCATTACCCTTCAACACAAGAATTGGGAAACTACTTTATTTGCCTCCTTCCGCAAACTGGACGCCAACCTGGTCAATGACAGCATCACTTCTGTGCTGACTTCCGGGTATCATCGTACGCTGGCTGAACTCAACGACCGGCAAAACCTGGAGCGGATCACAACTGGTGGTAATATCCGGTATAGCCGCCCGCGCTGGCAAATCGGATTCAATACCGTTCAATACGCGTTTTCCAAGTCATTTAAGCGATCGGGAGCGCCCTATGATATTTTTGCCGTAGAAGGTAAGCATTGGGGCAACCACAGCGTGGATTACAGCTTTACCCACCGCAACCTGCATATATATGGAGAGGCGGCTGTTGATCAGCAAATGAACAAAGCACTATTGAATGGCATGCTGATGAGCCTTGATCCCAAAGTTGATATGGCGCTTGTATACCGTCGGATGGATAAGGATTACCAGGCCCTGCAGGGAAATGCTTTTACCGAAAATTATTTGCCGGGTAATGAACAGGGATTGTATGGCGGCCTCAGTCTACGCCCATCACCCTCCTGGCAATTGGATGCTTATGCCGATTGCTTCCGGTTTCCCTGGCTGAAGTACCGGGTTAATGCACCGGGGGATGGGGGCGAATATCTTTTACAATTACTGTATAAACCTAATAAAGGGGTAGAGCTGTCAAGCCGTTACCGGCATGAACACAAACCTGCCAACAGTACAGACGACGAAGGCCCCTTAAAGCCTGTGATAAAAGCCACCAGGCAAAACTGGCGTACGCAGGTAATGTTTCAGGCAACACCTGCTATTGTGCTGAAGAGCAGGGTAGAGCTGGTATGGTACCAGGGCGGTACTGCAGCAAACGCTGAAAAAGGTTTTGCTGCCTTCACAGAAGTCTTTTATGTACCTAAAAATTCTTTCTCGGCCAATATGCGGATACAGTTTTTCGAAACAGACAGTTATAATGCGCGCATCTATGCGTACGAACAGGATGTACAATATTATTTTTCCATACCACAATTTATTGGCAAAGGGCTCCGGTATTATATTAATTGCAAGCAAAACCTATCCTCCATCCTGCTCCGTAAGCGTGCCAGAAAGGTAGACTGCGTGGTGTGGTTACGTTTGGCACAGTTTTTATTTCCGGAGAAGACGCTTATTGGTAGTGGTTTTGACGAAATGAGCACACGAAAAAAGACAGAATTCAGGCTCCAGCTTATGTTAATCACTCGTTAACGGGTAAATTAAAATACTCTTAAAATATAAGACGAATAATAGTGTATTCTATATAGTTAGAAAAGCAAAATAACTTTTTTAGTGTGTTCGTTACCTGGAGCAGCGTGTTTTTGAATCTTCTGAAAAGCTCACTGGGATTGAGTTTCATGATGTCATAAAAATTAGTGCAAGAATACTTTTACATGTTAATTCGTGTTAACTACACGTTAACCTGAATTAAAAGCTGGTTAAAAGTGAGTTAACAAACTCTTAAATAAACAGCGTTTTCTTTAATTGCGTTGCCTTAGTTCCCGAAAATTCGGAGGAAAGATGGTTGGTCTGAAATTGTAGTATCAGTCACCCTAAATCACCTTCTGGTTCGCGGCATCATTTTATTTTATTAATTAAAATCACACATGAGAAAGATTCTATCGCTGCTAACAGCGCTGGTAATGTGCGCTGTTATGGCCCATGGTCAAACCCGCACAGTGACCGGCCAGGTAAAAGACAGCAAGGGAGACCCCATTCCTTTTGCTTCTATCAAGATCAAAGGCTCCAATTCTGGCTCTGCTGCCGATGCTAACGGTAACTTTTCCATCACTGCACAACAAGGCGCGATTTTAGTGATCAGTGCATCAGGCTATACGGATGGGGAATCAAAAGTAACCGCCACTGGTGCTATCAACGTTTCCCTGCGCAATGCCGAAGCCATGCAGGAAGTAGTGGTAACTGCGATGGGCGTCTCCAGGTCTAAAAGATCTGTAGGTGTAGCTGTACAGGAAATCCAGGCCGACAAACTTACACAAACCAAACAGGTGGATCTGAACACAGCGTTGGCCGGAAGGATCGCAGGTGTACAGGTATTAGGTGGTTCTGGCGCTAAATTTGGTACTTCTACAGTTCGTATCCGTGGTGTAAATACCCTTGGTACCGGCAACCCACTGTATGTAGTGAATGGTGTGCCCACAGATGGCCGGGATATCAACATGGATGATGTAGAATCTGTATCTGTACTGAAAGGACCTGCTGCAACCTCCTTATATGGTCAGCGTGGTTCTGAAGGCGTAATTGTGATCACTACCAAGAAAGGCAAACGCAACGCCGGCATCGGCCTGGAATTTAATCAGAGTACTACTTTCGAAAGACTGGCTACTTTGCCTAAATACCAGAATGAATATGGTGGTGGTTATTCACAGGATTGGTATACATTCAAGTACAACCCTGCTACCGATGCTCCTGCTTTGCAAGCGATGGATGGCGCCAAGTACTATGATTATTTTGCTGATGAAAGCTGGGGTCCCCGTATGGACGGTTCACTCTATGCCCCCTGGTATGCCTGGGATTCTGAAGATCCGGATTATGCAAAGCAAAAACCTTTTGTAGCGCAACCGGATAATATCCGTGATTTCTACAATACGGGTGTTGCTTATAATACCAATGTGGCCTTTTCAAAAGCTACTGATAATTCCAATACACGGGTGTCTTTTACCAATCTGGCACGCACAGGTATTACACCCAATAGCCGCCAATCCAAAAACTGGCTGTCTATCAATAACAGTATCGATCTCACCAAGCAGTTTACGATCAATACCAATATCAACTACGTTTATGAATACCTGTTCAATGTACCAGCTGAAGGATACGGTACACAAACCAGCGGTTCTTTCAACCAGTGGTTTCAACGTAACCTGGAAATAGCTAAGTTGAAAAGGTATAAGAGATCAGATGGTTCCTATACTTCCTGGAACATCAATGGTCCCCGTGATACCAGTCCTAAATATTGGGACAATCCTTATACTGAAGTGTATGAAAACCTGACCAACAACAAACGTCAGCGTGTTTACGGTAATATCGGCGGTACGTATAAATTCAACTCTCACCTGAGGGCTTCCATATTGGCAAGGGCTGATGTATACAATCAAAACTACAACAGCCGTGTAGCCTCCAATACCCTGAATCTGGATGCTTACAGAACTTACACGAATAATACCCGTGAATTGAACTTCGTGGGTAGTGTGGAATATGACAATGAATTTGGCGACTTTTCTTTGAGGGCTGGTGCTTATGCAGAGAAAAGGACCAATTATTCCAACTATGTAAATGAAGCAACGGCAGGTGGCCTTACTATTCCAGGTTATTATAATATTGCTGCCTCCAAAAACAGGCCAACAACCAACAACACTGAAAACCGCAAAGAAGTAAGAAGCGTGTATGGCTATACTTCATTGGGATGGAGGAATATGGTGTTCCTGGACCTCAACCTCCGGAACGACTGGTCTTCTGCATTACCCCAGGGCAATAACTCTTATTTATATGGTGGTGTAGCCACTTCATTTGTATTTACCGAGTTGCTGCCGGAGAATGATATCCTGAGTTTTGGTAAGGTCAGGGCTTCTTTTGCCCGTGTAGGGTCTGATATTGATGCCTACAATATTTACCAGACTTACACTGTAGGAACTCCTTATGATACTTATCCTACACTCACTGTTCCCAATTCTATTCCCAATAGCGTGTTGAAGCCAACCTTGTCTACTTCTTATGAAGTAGGTACGGAACTCCGGTTCTTAAAGAACAGGGTAAGATTTGATTTCAACTACTATAGCCGTGAGGCCAAAGACCAGATCATTAACCTGACTATTCCAAGTACTACCGGTTATAGCGCTGCATTGGTGAATGCTGGTAATATTGCCAACCATGGTGTGGAAATCAGCCTTGGTGGTACCCCCGTCAGGACCAAAGAATTTACCTGGGATATTGATTTCAACATAGGCTTTAACCGCAATGAGGTGAAGAAGCTGTATATGGATAGCAAGAACCTGGTGGTGAATCCTGCCGGTCAGGGTTCTTCTTTCGGATTCGTAGGTTCTCCTTCTATCTCTGTGAATGCACGTGTAGGTGAATCCTATGGTGTGTTGGTAGGTGATGGTTACAAACGTAATGAGGCAGGAAAGATTCTGGTAGATGATGATGGTTATCCACTTATCGAGCAAAATAAGGAACTGGGTTCTATTTTGCCCGACTATACCGGTGGTGTGTACAATGAGTTTACTTACAAAGGCTTTACCCTTGGGTTTTCCATTGACTTTCAAAAAGGTGGTAAGCTGATGTCTTTGACCAGCATGCAAAATGCCGGTTCAGGCCTGTCTAATATTACTGTAGGTAATAATGATAAAGGCATTCCCAAGCGTAATGATGTGGCTGATGGTGGTGGCGTACGTGTAGATGGTGTACGTGAATCAGATGGTAAGCCCAATGATGTGTACCTCGATACCAAAGAGTACTATGAGTCTGTACTTTCTAACTTGTGGGAACAATGGGTGTATGATGCCACGTTTGTAAAATTGCGTGAAGTAAGAATTGGGTATAACCTGCCTAAGCGCTGGTACCAGAAGCTGGCTATTCAAAATGCCAACTTCTCCATCATCGCGCAGAATCCCTGGCTCATCTACAGCAAAGTAAAAGGAATCGATCCTTCTCAGTTGCAAACACCCTGGTTCGACAGTGGTCAGTTGCCAGGTACACGCACCCTTGGATTTAACCTGAAGCTGCAGTTCTAACCATTTAAAAGAGAGAATTATGAAAAGAAATATTGTCAAGTATATAACCGCCTGCTTACTGATCACTGCAATAGTGGCATCATGTAAGAAACCAGGCGATTTTGGTGATCTCAACGTGGATCCCAACAATCCTGCTGATCCCAATACCACTTTATTGTTCACCAATGCTATCCGTGCCGGATTAAGCTCAGGTATTGGTGCAGTTACTGCGGCCGACCCGTTGCTGTATGTACAGCAGCTGTCTGAAGTGTTTTATACCAACGCTTCACGTTATTCCAGCCGCATATTCGATTACAATGCTTTGTATAATGGTCCCCTTAATGACCTGCAAACGATCATTGACCTGAACACTAATGCCGATACAAAGAGCAAGCCTTATGTTGTAGCCGGTGGATCAAATGCTAATCAGATAGCAGCTGCCCGGATACTGAAGGCGCATATCTTTATGCAAATGGCCGACCGCTGGGGTGATATCCCTTACTCTGCTGCGCTGAAAAAGCTGGAAGATATTACGCCGGCTTTCGACAAGCAACAGGATGTATACAAAGCGCTCTTCCAGGAATTGAAGGATGCAGTAGCCGGAATTGATGCTGGTGCTGGTCCTACTGGTGATATCCTGTTGGATGGTGATATGGACTGGTGGAAAGAGTGGGCCGGGTCGATCCGTATGATCCTCGCCCTGCGTTTGTCCAAAGCTGATCCTGCTACTGGTAAAACAGAATTTGCAGCCGCCTTTACCGATGGCGGTCTATCAGGTAATTCCTCCAATGTTTTCTATTATTACCTGAGTGATGCCAATAACCAAAATCCCTGGTACAATAACTATGTTGTTGGTAAAAGGTACGACTATGCGATCAGCGAAACAATGGTCAACAAGCTGAAAGCATTGAGTGATCCACGCCTGCCAGTGTTTGCAGATACTACAGCCACTGGTACTTATGTAGGTATGCCTTATGGGCTTACTTCACCTGTAGGCTATGCAGCTGGTACGGTGGATAAACCCGGCAATGTATCGTTGATCGGGAAAGCATTCAGGCAGCAAAATTCCAAAGCAGCGGTGACTACTTATGCACAGGTGCTATTTGCCCAGGCCGAAGCAGCCCACCTTGGTTGGATACCAGGTGGTGAAGCAGCAGCAGCTACTTTCTACCTCGCTGGTATTAAAGCTTCCATGGATCAGTTTGGTGCTGCCGGTTACGCTACCTACATTACCCAGCCTGCTGTAGCATATGATCCAGCAAAAGCGGTAGAGCTTATTCAAACCCAGAAGTGGATAGCCAGCTACCTCGGTAATGGTTATGAATCATGGGCAGAGTGGAGGAGAACAGGGTATCCTGTGTTGACCCCCGCTCCGGGTGCTGCACCTGTTTCCGGCGGACAAATTCCCCGCAGACAGGCTTACCCTACTACTGAAAGAGATCTTAATGGCGAAAACTACAATATAGTGCTTGAGCGTCAGGGTGCTGATGAACTGACCACCAAGACCTGGGTAGAACATCCCTAACTCTTTTTTTTTCTTGTGACTGTAATTAGCCGGTGTAGTTCTCTACAGCCGGCTTTTTTAATATGGCCAGGTCCGGACCCCAACTTTTCGCAGCAATGTGCACCCGAAATGGTCAAATATATCTGTACGGCGCAGACAGCAACTGATCTATAAAATGTTGACGTTCATAGATATTTCCCTACTCATGGACTCCGGCACATAAACTTTTCATGAAAAGCATTGCAGCACTTTATTTTTCCCGTTTGTCTACCTTTTCGTGCTCCTATCCTATTTTAACATTTTTTTGAGGTTATACGAAAGTTCCTATATTTACGTCGGTTCACATTTTTAAAAATTACAGTCACATGAGAAAATTTCTAACACTGCTCGCAGTGCTGGTACTGTATACAGTATTGGCATATGCGCAAACCAAAACTGTCACCGGTAAGATTACCGATGAGTTAGGGGATCCCATTCCGTTCGCCACTGTTGTGATCAAGGGCACCAAGGTTGCCTTCGTCTCCGATGCCAGTGGCTCTTTCTCCGCAAAAGTTAAGCAAGGCGACATTTTAGTAGTTTCTGCACAAAGCCTTACTACCAAAGAAGTTACGGTAGGGGCCAGCAACGTCGTGGCCATTACCCTGGCAAAAAATAACAACGCCCTGGCTGAGGTCGTTGTTACGGGTGCCTACAACACGAAAAAAACACAACGTTCTACTTCCTACAACGCACAAGTGGTTAGTAATGAACAACTGAACGTTATTCGCCAAACAAACCTCAATGGTGCCCTGGCCGGTAAAGTATCCGGCCTCCAGTTTCGTGGTCAGTCTACCGCCAAATTAGGTAACGTGGGTAATGTTCGGTTACGTGGAGCATCTGGCCTGGGAGGTGATGAGGGTGTCATCTACGTAGTGGATGGTACCATCTTACCCAGCGCCAATGACATCAACATCGATGATATTGAAGATGTTACAGTGCTGCAAGGACCTGCTGCCGCAGCCCAGTTCGGCTCACAGGGAGCTAACGGCGCCATTGTTATCTCTTTAAAAAAGGCGAAGAAGAATGCAAAAGGTATTGGCGTTGATCTTAATACAGGCGCCCAATTTGAGCAGGTTTACATATTGCCCAATTACCAGAATACCTATGCTGGTGGCGGTAATGCCGATCTGACACAATATGTATGGAAACCAGGCCAGCCGGATGCCTGGAAAGCGCTGGATGGTAAATATTATCATAACTACTCTGATGATGCCAGCTGGGGGCCCCGTATGGTAGGACAGGAATATATTCCCTGGTATGCCTGGTATGAAGGAACACCCTATTCTTTTAAAACAGCCAAACTGAATCCTCAACCGGATAATGGAAAAGATTATTTTCAAACGGCTTCCATTTATAATAACTCCATCAGCTTCTCTAAAGCTACGGATAATATGAACCTGCGCGTGTCTTATGGCAACATAGACGTGAAAGGTATATTGCCCAGTTCATGGCTTAAAAAACATACCCTCAATGTGAATGCAGCCATGGACCTGAACCAGCATTTTACGCTGAGCGCCAACGTGAATTATATTTCTCAAAAAAGACAAGGTGATTTTGATGACGGTTATTCCAACCAATCCACCGGCTCCTTCAACCAGTGGTTTCACCGCGATCTTGATATGGGTATCATGAAAGAACTGAGAGGATTGAGAACACCGGAAGGCATTTATGCCAGCTGGAACCACAATGATCCTACTTCTTATAAATCCGATGATCCTTCTGCTTTCTATGCTGGTAACTACTGGTATAATTTCTATACCTGGGCCGACCTGGTAAGAAACAACGATGGTCTCGATAGACTGTATGGCGATGTCTCGCTTACCTATAAGATCAATAACGATCTCCGCATAAGAGGTACTTACCGTAAGCAACAAAACACTACCTGGGGTGAATCTAAATACAGTTCCAACCTGCTGACCAGCGGTACACAAACTACCGGTAACTGTCCTGAGTGTAAAGGTTTTTATGGCACCAGTGAAAGTTATTCCAACCGGGAAAACCTGGAGGTAATGGCCAGCTATTCAAAAAAACTCAATGATTTCCAGTTTGGTATCAATGCCGGAACGGACTTCTTCCGTTGGATCTCCAAAAGCAACTCTGCCAGTACAGTGGACGGATTGAATGTGCCTGATCTCTTCAATGTCAGCAATTCAAAAGGAAGACCTACTATTGGTAATGGCAGAACAGAAGAAAAATACAAAGCCATATTGGTAAAAGGTGATATCGGTTGGCGCAATATGCTGTTTGGAGATTTCACCTTGCGCAACGACTGGTTTTCTACATTGCCTCCGGATAACAACGATGTATTATCCAAATCATTCGGTGTCTCTTTTGTATTCAGCGACCTGCTGAAGGTGCCGGCTTTGAGTTATGGTAAGATCAGGGCTTCCTGGGGTGAGATACCACAAGCCCTTGGTGCCACTTCCACTACATTCGGAGCTTATCGTTATCCGGGTTTTGAGTTTGGGGTGGGCGCCAATCCATGGGGAAGTAATTTCCTGATGAGCACACCCAATGAATTGGTGGACTCTGCCATCCGTGGTGCTGTGAAAGCCCAGAAAGAAATTGGCCTTGACCTGAAATTCCTGAATAACCGTATTGGTATCGGTGTTACTTATTGGGATGGTACAGAAAAAAACATTCCCCGCTCGGTACCGGTTAATGGCGCCAGCGGCTTTACCTCCATCCTCATCAATACGGGTGAGATCACTAAAAAAGGTATTGATGTACAATTTAATGCCCGTCCCTTCTGGCTTCCTAACTTCAAATGGGAGGTCAATGCTACCTGGGGACGCTTGCTGGAAAATAAGGTCGTAAAAATAGCCGACCAGGTTAAGCGCATCTCCGTGGAAGGTTTGTGGGGAACTACCGGGCCCATCCTGGTACATGAAGAAGGAAAAGAATGGGGGCAGATCTTCGGCAGTGGTATCAAACGTATCAATGGACAACCTGTATTGGACGACGATGGTTTTTATGTTGCTCAGGCCGAAACGTTTTATGGAAACGTACTGCCTAAATATACCGGTGGTATCCAGAACAACTTTGAAATATATAAAAATTTCACCGTTAACGTAAACATCGATTATCAGAAGGGTGGTAAATTCTTCTCCCTGTCTGATATGTGGGGATCTTATTCCGGTCTTACTGCCCGCACAGCAGCAGTGAACGATAAAGGCAATCCTATCCGTGATGCGGTAGCCGATGGCGGGGGCATGCACATATTTGGTGTAGATAAGGATGGTAAACCTGTAGACCATTACGTGGAAGCACAGGACTACTATCATAACATGTATAACAACAGGACCTTCGATGAGTTTGTGTATGACCTTACGTATGTGAAACTGCGTGAATTATCCATAGGCTACAATATCCCTTTAAAAAAGCTGGGTATTGACAAGTGGATCAACCGGGCCAATTTCTCTATCGTAGCCCGGAACCTGTTGTTGATCTATGCTGAAACCAAAGACTTTGATCCATCTGAGATCAGCAGCCTGAGTGGTGAAGCGGGTAACCTGCCCGGAACACGTGGTATTGGTTTTAACCTTCGTGTAGGTTTTTAATTTGATTATCCTAAAAGCGTTAAATCATGAACATTAAAAAATATATACCAGTACTGCTGTTGCCACTGGTTGTAATGACAAGCTGTAATAAGTTAAAAGATTTCGGAGATACCAATGTTAATCCTGGTACTACCGGCACACCCATCCCCAGTGCTTTGCTGACCAGCATCACAGCGGGCTTCGGAGGGTATGCAGCCCAGGGTAGGGGTGGATTGTATTGCCAGTATTTTTCTGAAACACAATATACCGATGCCTCCCTGTACAGTGTGCCGAAGGCTGATTTCAGGGATGAGTACGCCGGTGTTTTATATGATTGTGAATACCTGACCAAGCTTAAGGATGCTACGAACAACCAAAAGCAACTGGCCCGCATCATTAAAGCCTATATATTCTGGACAATAACTGACCGTTGGGGCGATGTGCCCTATACCGAGGCGTTGAAAGGAAACCCCAATCCGAAGTACGATCCGCAAAAAACCATTTATGAAGGTGTTATCAAAGAATTAACAGAAGCTGCTGCGGCTATGGATAATTCTTTTCTTGGTGGGGATGTGGTCGCCAACGGTAACGTGGCCAAATGGAAAAAGTTTGCCAATTCCGTGCGGATCTTAATGGCTTTACGTTTGTCCAAAAGGTTCCCTGGCGCCGGTGACTATGCGGCTACGCAGTTGAAAGCTGCGCTGACTGCTCCGGGAGGGATCATTACTACCAATGAGGACAACCTGAAAGTGACTTACCCCGGCGATGCCTTTAAATGCCCTTATTTTAGCGTGTATGATGGAAGAAAGGATGTGGCTGAAAGTAAAACCATGACCGACATGATGAGCGCTTTGGGTGATGGTCGTCAGGTGGCTTTTGGCGGCAAGTCAGAATTGCCGGCTTCGCCCGATTACAATGTAAGCTCCAATATTGGTGTTCCTTATGGCCTGGAAAGAACCAAAGCAGAGGCATTTACTGCTGCTAACCCAGGGTGGGCCCGCATACTGCGGGGTTCTTACAGACTGCAAACAGGTTCTGTAATCATATTAAGTGCTTCAAATGTACTACTAGCACGTGCAGAAGCCGCTGATCGCGGATGGACTACCGAAAATGCACAAACTTTATTCCAGGATGGTATCAAAGCATCATTTGCTCAATGGGAACTGGCTGCTCCTGCTGCCGGTTATTTTACGCAAACAAACGTGGCCTTTACTGCACCTACCGGAACAGGCGCCAACCTGAAACAAATTGCTACGCAGCGTTGGATCGCTACTTATCCCGATGGCTTACAAGGCTGGAGTGAATGGAGAAGAACGGGATTCCCTGTGTTGGTCCCTGCTCCTGATGCCACCAATTCTTCCAAACAAATTGTTCGTCGCATGACTTTTGGGGACCATGAATACGGAACGAATAATGCTGTTGTAAAAGCAGTGGCGGCGGCTATGCCCGGCGGCGATACGCAAGATTCCAAAGTATGGTGGGATCAATAACCCCGACCTTAACACCAATAAAACTGAATGTATATGAAATTCAACATACTCAAAAAAATGCTCCTGGGGGTAGGGATCTCCCTGTTGTTCACTGCCTGTATCAAGGACGAAGTAGATGATACTACTACCCAGGGAAGCACATTTGTCAAATTACTGGAGTCGCCTCAAAATGCGATCTTCTTTGAACCTTTTACTGAAATAAGAACGGTGGAGTTATTCAGCTTGCGTAAAGATGCCAATTCCGGAGCTGAGCTGAATACGCCATTGACCGTTAAATTAACGCCCAACCCTACGCTCATTGCCACTTACAATGCAGCCAATAGCGCTGATTATGAGAAACTGCCCGATAGCCTGTACACCTTAGATCCAGGTAATCCTTTTGCCAGTGGCATTTATCAGATGAGCATGGGGGCTGGTGAGTTTTCAAAGGAATTTACGATAAAGCTGAATGGTTCCAAATGGGACCTGTCCAAAAAGTATGCATTAGGCTTTACCATCAGTGACGCAGGCGGTAAGCCCATTACAACCGGGAAAAAGGATGTGCTGGTGCTCATCAGTATCAAAAATAAATGGGATGGAATTTATGTAGCTTCAGGTACGATGACAGACCTGGTGAATCCTAACCTTACTGGTATTTATGATGACCCCGGTGGTTATGGTGTAGATGTTGAATACAGTCTACAAACATTAAGTGCTACCCAGTGTGTGGTAGTTAGCGAAACCTACCAGGGTGTACCTTGTGTGCCCATCTGGGACTTGGGTGCGCAGAACTGGTCACTGTACGGAAGTTTCGGTCTTATAGTAACTTTTGATCCTGCTACTGATAAGATAGCCAGTGTAACGAACTACTATGGCCAAATGTCAGGTGGCAACAAACGTTCTGCCGAACTGGACCCCAGTGGCGTTAATGCGTATGATGAAGCGACCAAGACGGTAAAGATCATTTATTGGATGAAGCAGTTTGCCAATCTTAATCCTGCTCCGCCAAACAATATCCGTTCTATCATAAACGAAGAATGGAAGTATGTCCGCGCCCGTTAATAAGGTTCAGGCCATTATATAATAGAATGCCCCTGTTTGACAGGGGCATTTTTTTTTGAGGTTAACTCCTTTTTGCATAATACAATACAAACGCATTAGTGACTTTGTGATCAGCTTCCGGGAGTATTTGATTTTTATTGCAGCTTTTCAATTATCATTTTTGTCTATTGGTTACTGTTAGGTAGGGAATGATTGCAGGTTTTTGCATGGGTGCGATCGGTTTGGCTGAAAATGGTAATACAGGAAAGCAAAGCCATGAATAAACGAATCGTATTTCGCTGGCACGCAATTAATATTTGTTAATTTTTTTTTAAAAGTATAAAAATTCCCTACTTTTAAACCGTTCTAAACTAAAACTCAACAGTCACATGAGAAAAATTCTATCACTGCTCGCAGTGCTGGTGGTCATTGCATTACCTGCACTGTCCCAATCCAGAAAAGTCACTGGTAAAGTCACAGACGCAAAAGGCATCCCCATCCCTTTTGCCACTATCAGGATCAAAGGAAAAACTACAGGATCCTCTGCTGATCAAAATGGCACTTTTATTATTGAAGCTTCTCCCTCCGATGTGTTGGTGATAACCGCTGCCGGTTATGACGCGCAGGAACTGGCGGTGGGTAATAACCTCACGTTAACGGCTGGTTTGCAATCAAATAAATCATTGGATGAGGTGATTGTAACGGCCCAGGGCATTCGCCGGAGACCCAAGGAATTAGGCTATTCAGTAGCCAGGGTAACCAACGAAGATATTACGGTGGGCAGGTCGCCGCAAATAGCACAAAGCTTATCGGGCAAAGTGTCTGGCCTGGCTATCTTCAACGTCAACAACTCGGTAGACCCCGCAGTGAAAATCGTATTGCGCGGCTATCGCTCTATGACAGGTAACAACGACGCCCTGGTAGTGATCGATGGATTGCCCATGCCGCCCGGCTCGGCTACTATGCTGAACCTGCTGAATCCCAACGACATTGAAAGCATCTCAATCCTTAAAGGTGGACAGGCTGCTACCTTATATGGATCTGATGGTGTAAACGGCGCCCTGGTTATTACTACAAAGAAGGGTTCAAAAGGCAAAATGAAAGTTACTTACAGTAACGCCACGAATATTGAACAGATCAGTTTCCTGCCCGAATACCAGGACAAATATGGTAGTGGTTCACACTATGCAGCCGGCTTTGGTACCGGTGCCTGGAAGCCCAATTACCTCGACCGTATGAAGGATAACTGGCGCTCTTATGAGAACCAGCAATTTGGTGACCAATATGATGGTTCTATGCGCCCTGTTGGCCGTGTGTTGGAAGATGGAAGCTTTTATGAATTACCTTATTCTGCGATTGCCGGCGAAAGAAGGCGTATCTGGAATACAGGCCTCACTACCAATAACCAGGTTTCTTTCAGTGGTGGTAATGATAATACCACTTTTTATATGTCTCTTGAGAACAACCTGGCGCAAGGTGTTGTACCCGAAGACAAAAGCCGCCGTACCGGTGTAAGGCTTTCTGCTGCTCATGAGTCTGGCCGGTTGAAGGCTGGATTTAACCTGGCTTATGTGCAAGCCAATTATGATCGTACCACCTTCGATTTCTATAATGAAACGATCAACCAGGCAGCACACATTCCTTTATCTAAGTTGAGGGATTGGAGAAACAACAAATTTGCCAGCCCCAATGCTTATTACAATGATTATTTTACCAACCCTTATTTCCGCCTGGATAATGACCGTACCAAATACGGTGATGCCAATATTACCGGAAATGTGGAATTGAACTATAAGATCTTCAGCTGGATGAATTTGTACAATAAACTGGGTATCCTCAACAATACCCGCAGCCAGAAGAATACGGTGGCAAAATACTCTTACAGCGCCTGGGCCAAAACTAAAGCCTATGTACCCGATCCCTGGGATCAGGATGATGGCGAAGGCATCACCCGTACAGGTACTGATATTGCCGGCAGCGTGTATGATATGAATGCTGTTGAGAACATTGTGAACAATGAGTTCCAGGTACAGATGAACAAAGATTTTGGCGACTGGAGTTTCAAAAGTGTATTGGGCTTTAGCTTGTACGACAGGAAAACGAAGACAGTGGAAGTAAGTTCTGGTTCCATTGTCGTGCCTGGCGTTAACAACGTAGCTAACCGTCAGGGTGAATTGGGCGGTGGTGAAGGCAACACGGAATACCGGAAATATGGGTATTATGCCGACTTATTAACAGGATGGAAAGACTTGGTGTTTATACACGGTACCTTCCGTTTGGATGGAACTTCCAAGTTTTACAAGGAAAACCGTTCAACCAGTCTGTATCAATACCCTTACTATGGAGTGGACATTTCTACCAACTTAACTGATCTGATCCCTGGTCTTCAAACCGGCGTATTGGATTATGCAAAGCTGCGCGCAGGATACAGCAAGAACGTAGCTGATAATATTCCACTGTACGGTCTTGACCTTACTTATCCCAATGCCGGTGGTTTCCCTTATGGCAACACAGTTGGTTTGACCGTTGGTGATGTATTGCCAGACAATAACCTCAAACCTGAAAAAGTAAATTCTTTTGAAGTAGGTGGAGAGTTCCAGTTGTTCAATAACCGTGTAAACCTGGATTTTACTTACTATACACAAACGACTACCGATCAGGTGATCACAGTTAAGATACCGAATTCTACAGGGTATAACAACCTTCGTTTGAACGTAGGTAAATCCAGGAACTGGGGATATGAAACAGACCTGAAAGTACAGATCATCCGTAATCAGAATTTCAACTGGGATTTCAGCGTTCGTTATTCTCAGAACGACAACAAGGTGATCGAACTGTATCCTGGTGTTAATGATTTCCTGTTAAGCGGTTATTCTTATGCCGGATCTTATGTGATCAACAAGGAAGCCTTCCCTTCGATCAAGGCCATTTCTTATGTGCGTGATGAAGCTTCAGGCAGGGTAATTGTAAATAAGACCACAGGTTATCCTTCTCAGGGGCCATTAAAGAACCTCGGTCGCGCATTACCTAAGCATATTCTTGGCTGGGGTACCAAAGCAGGGTATAAGGATTTCACCCTGGCTGTCAACTTTGAATACCGTGGTGGTAATGTAATCTATAGTGACCTTGGCCGTCAGATGACCTTTACCGGTTCCGGTGGCTGGACAGCTGATCGCGCACCACATGTATTCCCCAATTCAGCTTACGATGATGGTACGGGCAAATTTGTTCCGAATAACAACGTAAATGTTGCTGAGGCCGAATATTCTCTGTGGGTAGATTACTATCGTCTTATTGCTGAGAACTTCACCGTTCCAGGCTGGTTCATTAAGCTGCGGGATATCAACCTGTCTTACAACTTCCCCGCTGCCTTCATTGCCAAGACAAAAGTATTTGCCGGCGCCAGTATCTCATTATATGGTCGTAACCTGATTACTATTGTAGATTCCAAGAACGATTTTACAGATCCTGAGTACAGCTTTACTACAGGTAATGGTTTAGGTATCAATAATACCAGCCAAACACCACCTGTTCGTCAATATGGTATCAACGTAAACCTGACTTTTAAATAACTGCTAAATACAAAGTGATCATGAAACTACGTCATTCAATAATTCCCATTCTTTGTATTGCTGTTGCATTGAGTGGATGCCAGAAGAAGTGGTTGGATATTAATACCAACCCCAATCAGTTGCCTACTTCCACACCGGATTTTGTATTCACGGCAGCGGCCAATCGTACAGCTGCTGTACTTGATCCCAATGAGCTTGGTTCTTATTGGAGCGGGCAGTGGACACAGTCCAGCACCTATATCATCAGCCCGTCTCAATTTCAATATATCTTTAACAATACCAACTTCAACTTCTGGGATACCTGGTATGATATCCTGAAAGATTATCAGTATGTGATTGATACGGCCGATGATCATGCGCAGCCACAGCCCTATATGAAAGGGCCTGCCAAAATAATGAAGGCTTATATCATGCAACAGTTGGTGGATGTATATGGCAATGTGCCTTATTCCGATGCCTTGAAAGGAACTGGTAGCCTGGCTCCCAAGTTTGATGATCAAAAGGCTATTTATGAAGACCTGATCAAGTTGCTGGATGCGGCCATTGCCGATGTGAAAGCAAATGTGTTCGGTGCTGCAGGTGTTAATGCCGATATTATTTTTAAAGGTAACGCCACCAACTGGGTACGCTTTGCCAATAGCCTTAAGCTGCGTTTACTGATCAGGCAAAGTAAAATAGCCGGCCGCGATGGTTATATTACTGCCGAGATCAACAAGGCTGTAGCCGTAACAGAAGGGTTCCTGGCTGCCGGCCAGGATGTGACCAGCAATCCCGGATACATTGCCAGCGATGGAAAGACCAATCCTTTCTATGACCGCTGGGGATACCAGGCCAATAATGCGGTGCGTCCATTGGGTCGTTATCCACGTCCTACTGTATTCCTCTTTGATGTGATGAAAGCTTCCAATGACACTTTTCGTCTCAAACGCCTGTTCTATGCAGCAGGAGGGGAGAATCAGAGCAACCCGGGTGTAAGTGCAAAAGGAGATACGCTCAAACATTATGTGGCGGTTCCTTTTGGTGCGAGCTCAGGCTACCTTGCCCAGAACTCTTCGTACATCGGGCCCGCCCAGATTGTTCGTGGCGTATTTAATAAACCCATGGTATTGTTTACAGCCGCTGAAAGCTTCCTGCTGCTGGCCGAAGCCAAACAACGTTATGGAGGCGCTGTAAATCTGCCGCTAACTGCCCAGGAATATTATGAGCAGGGAGTTAAAGAATCCTTCCGCCTTACAGGAACGGCTTCATCTGCGGCTACGACCTTATTGACCAGTGGCAAAGACCTGGCCGATTGGACGGCTTCCACTGACAAGCTGAAAGCTATCTGGATGCAAAAATGGCTGGCATTGGTGCATTATGGTGGTTTGGAAGCCTGGAGTGAGTACCGCCGTACCAATTTCCCGGAAACACCTGCTTCAGCCTCTGCTGCTGTTGGCGCGAAGAGACCTTCCCGTCTTTTCTATCCCCAAACGGAAGAGTCGAGCAATGAGGCCAATGTAAAGGCCCAGGGTGCCATCAGTGCATTTGATACCAAGATATTCTGGGACGTTGACTAAACGCCGGTAAATTCTTTCATAACAAAACAGGCTGGTCTCGGTATGAGGTCAGCCTGTTTTGTTTGCTTTGGCTGCCACCGCAAACTATCCTACTTTTACAGCTTAATTTTATAGGCAATGGATAACGCAAATCAGCAGCAGAACCAACTTAATATAGAGATCAGCGAAGAAATAGCCGAAGGTGTATATGCCAACCTGGCCATCATAACACACTCACATGCGGAGTTTGTTATCGATTTTGTGAATGTAATGCCTGGCACTCCCAAAAGCAAGGTAAAATCACGCATTATCCTTACGCCTCAGCATGCCAAGCGGTTTATGAAAGCCCTTACGGAGAATGTGAACCGCTTTGAATCCCTCAACGGTAAAATACAGGACCTGGAGGAAGTACAACTGCCCCTGAATTTCGGTGGTCCCAGTGCACAAGCTTAAGGAGTGGAGGATTGGTCCTGCACTCACAAAGTGCCTTCATCAGCAAAACTGTAATATCCTTCTTCGCTCACGATGATATGGTCCAGCACTTTGATGTCGAACAAAAGGGCGGACTGCTTGATCTTTTGCGTGAGTAACTGGTCGGCCGCACTGGGTTGCAGGTTACCGGAAGGGTGGTTATGGCATAATATCAGGTTGACGGCATTTTCTTCCAGCGCCTGCTTAATAATGAGCCGGGGATCCGCAATAGTGCCGGTAATCCCTCCTTCACTTACAATATGAAAATGGGTGATCCTGTTGGATTGGCTGAGGTACATGACGGCAAATACCTCGGAAGGACGGTCCCTCAAAAGCGTACGCAGGTATTGGGCTACATCCCGGCTATTGGTAACCACCGATCCGGCAAAAGATTCCAGGGCATGGCGGCGGCGCCCCAGTTCCAATGCTGCCACAATAGACACAGCCTTGGTCATGCCTACACCTTTTACGCTCATTAACTCCTTGACAGTCACCTTAAAAAGGTTATTCAGGTCGTTTTTACTGAACCGCATAATATCCTGGGCCAGGTCTACGGCCGACTTTCCTTTGATCCCATATTGGATCAGGATGGCCAATAATTCCGAATTGCTCAGGGTATTGGGACTTTTGCTAAGTAGTTTTTCCCTGGGCCTGTCGTCTTCTGCCCAGTCTTTGATAGGGTAATTCTTCGCTTGCATGTATTGAAAGATTCTGTTAATTTTCAGCCTTGTAATAATAACCACAGCGGGTAATAAGCATACCTTTCTGTCGTTATTGTTAAAGAAAATCCAATCCTTTTTCGAAACTCGTTAATCCACATCCCCATGAAACGGAAAACTACTTTTTTAGCAATCGGTGGCTATCAGCCTTTTCTATTCTGCATAGGCATGTATTGCGTAGCGCTTTGCTTCTCCATTTTCATTTGCTCAGCCATCTTTCATGTCCTGAATCCCAAGACATCTATTGTGCGTAAAAGCGAAGTAGCTGCCCAAACTGCGGCTCCGGCCAGTGCGGGTAAGCAGGTTTTACTCACAGTTACCAAATAATCACAATTACCAATCATTTGTGACCATGGCCGGTGTTGCGACACTGGTGCAAATGATATCCTGATACCGCTGGCAAGCTTTGTGCGGCTGTATCAGGATATCAGTTTTAATTCAGTTGTAGGGAAAATTTCCTCCACAGTAACTATTAAATCCCTTTCCTTCGCTTTATCTTCGCCGCATATTAACGCGGTATGCAAATGTCTGTCAAGGTCTTCTCGGGTACAGGATCACAATACCTGGCCGAAAAAATAGCCCGAAAATACGGGATTACATTAGGAAAAATTACAATTTCAAGGTTTAGTGATGGGGAAATCCAGCCTGTTTTCCAGGAAAGTATCCGGGGCGACATGGTTTTCCTGATCCAAAGCACTTTTGCTCCTGCTGAGAACCTGTTGGAATTGCTATTAATGATCGATGCTGCCCGCCGCGCCTCTGCCTACAAAGTGGTGGCCGTGATCCCTTATTATGGGTATGCCCGGCAGGACCGGAAAGATAAACCCCGGGTGGCCATTGGTTCAAAAATGATTGCCAATATGTTGGTGGCCGCCGGTGCCGACAGGGTGATTACCATGGACTTACATGCTCCACAGATCCAGGGTTACTTTGATATTCCGGTGGATCACCTGGATAGCTCGGCCATTTTTATACCTTATATACAGCAACTTCAGCTGGAAAACCTTACCTTCGCGGCCCCTGACGTGGGAAGTGCCAACAGGATACGGGAAATTGCTACTTATTTCAACGCAGAAATGGTGATTTGTGATAAGCACCGCAAACGGGCCAATGAGATCGCAAGTATGGTGGTGATCGGGGATGTAACAGACCGGGATGTGGTGTTGATAGATGATATCTGTGATACCGGCGGTACCCTTGCCAAAGCAGCAGGGTTGTTGAAAGATAAAGGAGCCCGTAGTGTGAGAGCTTTGTGTACCCATCCGGTTTTGAGCGGCAATGCTTACTCAAATATCGAGAACAGTGTGCTGGAAGAATTGGTAGTTTGTGATACGATCCCTTTGAAGCAGAAGATCTCAAAGATCAAGTTGCTGAGTGTAGCGGAACTGTTTGCGGTGGCCATCAGAAATGCCTACGAAAACAGGAGTATTACCGGGTTGTTCATCCACAGCCAGTTGAGGAATAAATAAGCCCCAGGCTTGGCATCAAAAAGGAAATTCTTAAATTAAATACAATGAAATCAATTACAATTGAAGGCCAACTGAGGACCGGAACCGGGAAGAAAGCCGCCCGCCAACTCCGCTCTCAGGGTCAGGTACCCAGTGTAATTTACGGCGGTACACAGGAAATCAACTTTTCTGCTCCTGTGTTGGCTTTCAAATCGCTCGTGTACACTGCTGAATTCTTATTAGCGGATATTAAAGTAGGTGGCAAAACCTACCAGTGTATCCTGAAAGATCTGCAATTTGATACTGTTACAGATCAACTGGCGCATATCGACTTCCTGGAGCTGGTACAGGACAAACCTGTTATTGCTACCATTCCTTTGAAGTTTACCGGTTCTTCTGCTGGTGTAAAAGCTGGTGGTAAACTGATTACCAAGATCAAATCTTTGAAGGTTAAGACCCTCCCCAGGTTCCTGAAGGAGAATATCGAAGTTGATCTTACTACATTGGAACTCAATGGCAACGTACGGGTAGAAGACGTGAAGATCGAGCATTATGAAATACTCAACTCCCCCCGTATTCCTATTGCTTCTGTGGTAATGACCCGTCAGCTGAAACAGGAAGAAGCTACTGCTCCTGCTGCTGGCGCCAAGGCCGCTGCCAAACCTGCTGCCGCTGCTGCTGCGAAACCCGCTGCCGCTGCTGCTGCAAAACCGGCTGCAAAGAAATAATAATAGATCTTTCATCTATATTAGTAAAGCCCGGTATCTCTTCCGGGCTTTTTTTATCTTTCCAATATTGTATGAATACTACATTGTGAGTATAGGCCATACTGCTTATTTTAATTACTTTTTCCATGTCAAAATTCCTGGTCGTTGGTTTGGGTAATATAGGCACAGATTACGTGGGTACCCGTCACAATATTGGGTTCGATGTAGTGGATGCCCTCGCCCGGAAACACGGTGCTTTCTTCAGGGTAGACCGCCTGGCCGAAGTGGCAGAAGTGAAATGGAAGGGAAGGCAATTGATAATTGTCAAACCGACCACTTATATGAACCTCAGCGGTAAGGCCGTTAAGTACTGGATGGATAAAGAAAAGGTTCAATTGGATAATACATTGGTCATTTTAGACGATCTGGCACTTAGTTTGGCTAAATTACGTTTGCGTGGTTCGGGTAGCGATGCCGGTCATAATGGTCTGAAAAGTATACAGGAAACCCTTTTGACGGACAAATATCCACGGCTGCGTTTTGGCATCGGGAACAATTTTCCCAAAGGCAGACAAGTGGATTTTGTGTTGGGACGATGGGATGATCCGGAGCTGCCTGTCGTGAAACAAAAGGTTGAGAAATGTGTTGAAATCATTGAAAGCTTTACTACTATTGGTATCGAAAGGACTATGAATGAAGCGAATAAATTGGAGTTTCCACTATGATTTGTTAATTTCAATCTTTATTTTCGCCAATAATATCCCACCGGGTATTAAATTTTAGTATCTGATATTCCTGTGTACCTGTACCCCCTGCCTTTCCAGGCTATGAAACTTGAAAACAATTATCTCAGTTAAACCCTTTGTTGAGTATGAAAATTTTCTGTGTAGGCCGTAATTATGTGGCTCACGCAAAAGAATTGGGTAATGAGGTTCCTGACGAACCCATCATTTTTATGAAACCCAAGAGTGCTTTATTGCAGGCACACACGCCATTTTATTATCCCGAGTTTACGAACGAATTGCATTACGAATGTGAATTGGTATTGCGGATTTCCAAAAATGGAAAATATATCCAGGATCGCTTTGCCAGTAAATATTATGATGCAGTAACCGTAGGTATTGACTTTACAGCAAGGGATATTCAGAATGAATTGAAAGAGAAAGGACTACCCTGGGAAAAGGCCAAGGCCTGGGACAATTCTGCTGTGATCGGAAAATGGATTCCTCTCCAGAATATCAAGAATAAAAAGGATATCAATTTCTGTCTGTATAAAAATAAGGAATTGGTGCAGCAGGGTAATTCTAACCTGATGATCAATAACTTCGATAAGGTAGTTGCATATATTTCCAACTATTTCTCTGTCAATATCGGTGACCTGGTTTTTACAGGTACCCCTGCCGGTGTAGGCGAGTGTGTGGTAGGTGATGAGCTGGAAGGCTTTATTGAAGACGACAGCCTGATGAGTGTTGAAGTTAAATAAGAACGGATTACATGATAAGAATAAAAGCCATTTCGTCCAAAACGGAATGGCTTTTTGACTATTTTCCATACATTGTTTGCTTGCCATGATCCATCCTGATATCTTGTTAAAAGCTTACCGCTTAATGTGTACAGCCGGCGCTATGGCCCAAATCTATGAGGCTAACCGGTCTGTTTGTAAATATGTCCATTCCACCTCCCGGGGTCATGAGGCGATCCAACTGGCCGCCGCTTTCCAGTTATTACCCTGCGACTACGTTAGTCCTTATTACCGCGATGAGAGCCTTTTACTGGGCCTGGGCTTTACCCCTTACCAGTTGATGCTTCAGTTGCTGGCCAAGGCGGATGACCCCTTTACAGGGGGCAGGGAATATTATTCGCACCCGAATTACCGGGGCCCGGATAAGCCCGGCATCATTCACCAAAGCAGCGCTACGGGTATGCAGGTGATCCCCACAACCGGCATTGCGCAGGGTATCCAATACCTGGAAGCTCACCTGGCCGGGCGCTTGCAGAAAGGTCCCAATGGCGATTTGCCGGTGGTGGTCTGCTCATTGGGCGATGCCAGCATGACGGAAGGGGAGGTGAGTGAGGCTTTCCAGGTAGCCATTTTGAAAAAGCTTCCCATTATTTACCTCGTACAGGACAATGGCTGGGGTATCAGTGTGAGTGCAGAAGAGGCCCGGGTAATGGACGCTTACGAGTACGCTGGCGGCTTTCCCGGCATGGAACGCGTACGTATCGATGGTAGTAATTTTGAGGAAAGTTTCGATAATATGCGGCGCGTAGTGCAGTATGTAAGGCAGCATCGTACCCCCTATCTGGTACAGGCCAAAGTGCCGTTGCTGGGACACCATACGAGTGGCGTACGCAAAGAGTTTTACCGTACTGCTGCCGACCTGGAAAAGCACCTGGCGGATGACCCCGTTCCACGCCTTCGGCAACAGCTTATCTGCAAAGGCATCACAGAAGCCCAGTTGCAGTCGATAGAGCAGGAAGCTGCTGCCCTGGTGGCCGGGCATTTCAGTCAGGCCATACAGGCCCCTGAGCCGGATATCGCCACCGTGGGCGATTTTGTTTTTGCCCCTACACCGGTGCAGGAGGAAAAGGGCCAGCGGAATGACTCTTCGCTAAGCAGCAATACCTCCGGAAAAATAGTGATGGTAGATGCCGCCTTGTTTGCCATCCGCGAAATAATGGAAGATCATCCGGAAGCCATCCTGTACGGACAGGATGTGGGGCGCCGCCTGGGAGGCGTATTCCGGGAAGCGGCCACACTGGCTGAGCAGTTTGGCGATCACCGGGTATTTAACACGGCCATCCAGGAAGCCTATATCATTGGTTCCACAGTGGGCATGAGTGCGGTCGGCCTCAAGCCGATCGTGGAGGTACAATTTGCCGACTATATTTACCCGGGTTTTAACCAACTTGTCACAGAAATCTCCAAATCATGTTACCTTAGCTGTGGAAAATACCCGGTACAAACCGTTATCCGGGTGCCCATTGGAGCTTATGGTGGCGGAGGCCCATACCATAGTGGGAGTGTGGAGACAACACTTTTGTCCATCAAAGGTCTTAAAATAGCCTATCCTTCCAATGCTGCAGACATGAAGGGCTTAATGAAAGCCGCCTTCCTGGACCCCAATCCTGTAATTATGCTGGAGCATAAGGGGCTTTACTGGAGTAAAGTGCCCGGTACTGAAGATGCCAAAACCCTTGAACCCTCCCGTGACTATATCCTGCCCCTGGGAAAGGGGAATATTGTGCTGAAAGCGAGTGAAGACGCCATCAACAGGGGCGAATCCTGTTGTATCATCACTTACGGAATGGGCGTATACTGGGCGAAGGCAGCTGCGCTGCATTTTCCCGGCCAGGTAGAAGTGGTAGACCTGCGCACCTTATATCCGCTGGATGAAGAGCTTGTTTTCAGCACCGTGTCGAAACACGGCAAATGCCTGGTGTTAACAGAAGAACAACAACAAAACTCCTTTGCTGAAGCGTTGGCCGGACGCATATCCCGCCACTGTTTCCGATACCTGGATGCGCCCGTAGAAATAACCGGTACTATCAATATTCCGGCCATACCTATGAATATACACCTCGAACAAGCTGCTATGCCTGATCCTGAAAAAGTAAAAACTGCCATAAGCAGGCTGCTCTTGTTTTAGCCACCCTTATTCTACCCATTTGGTTGGTTATTCATGATAAGTAGATTTGGGTTTTGTCGCATACATCCCCTGCATTGGCCGCTTATAATATTTTAACAAACCGGTTATAATAAAATTTGTCTTATTTACGTAGAGTATCGTACTTAACCACCCAGCTAGCGCCATGAAAAACAAATACCTTAAAGGCGCCCACCTTTCCGAGAGGAAAGTGAGGGAGCTATTGAAACTGTTTTGCGAAGACCTCACCGCTACGCAAATAGCTAACATCTCCGGTATAAGCCGGATCACGGTGAACGCATATTTTAAACTCATTCGCACACACATTGCCAGGTTTTGCGAAGAGAAAAATCCACTACGTTACCACAATGGTAATGTTGCCTTTCTCCCCATGGAAAATGGTGCACATGACACCCCGGAAAGCAATGGACAAGCCGGTAAAAAATCTTTCTATGGTATTTTCAAAAAGGAAGAACACATTTTCACAGACAAGATGCCTTGTATTGAGACCAGTTGGTTGTACGATTGGTTGAAGGGCAGGGTAGAAGCAGATGAAGATCTGTTGAAAAAACACCATTTACACGTCTACAATGGTATTGCAGATTTCAACAATGTACGTTTATTAAGGCTCCATGCCGGCATGAACGGCGCTGCCAGAGGAAGATCGCACATTGATGAGATCGACCTGTTCTGGGGCATGTTGAAAGCCCGCCTGGTTAAATTCAGGGGATTGAATGGCAATACCCTGTACCTCCATGTAAAGGAAACAGAGTTCCGGTACAATTATAGGGATGCAGACATCTTTGAATTGTTGCTGGATATTTTACACAAACAGCCATTACATTATTCCAAATCCGTTCGGCAAAAAGCTGAAGGATAAAAACGAACTCCGGGGATTTCGGTATATGCCTATCGCAACTCATCCCTGGATCACTACAAAATAGTTGCGGTATAGAATTTTTCTCATGTGACTCGCGGGTGGTTTCTACCACCTGCTTTTTTTTGCCCCAAAGTCATTTTGTCATTGATCCTTGCTGCTGTAGCCACCCTATAACCATCACGCCAGGGTGGAGGACTACATGACTTAGACCTGCTTTTTTCGATAGCAATACAGGAAGCCATCGTTGTTCTTCTTGTAATACAAGGACTCACCCGCAGGTTCTGGCCATAAGATCATATTTCAAGTGAAAGATTATAATGCTTTACGGATTTCTGACCCTGGAAAATGTGGTTGCTGCACCAAATTTGGAACTTTGGTGAGCCAGGAAAAACAACATCATGAATAACATCAACACAGCAAAAACAAGCCGGGGTTCAAAACCGGATATGACAATCCGGCATGCAGAAGAAGGAATAGTTCCACTCTTTCCCCGGAAGGAAACGTCATCATTAAACACCAACCTGTCGCACCAGTTGCAGGAATTACTGGAATTGCTCAGTCCGGAGAAAACGGGAGGCCCCGCTTACAGAAACCGGTTTCTCATCCGGAAAGGCCACCAGTTTATATCCGTTCCTGTTACAGATATCTGGTATTTCTATTCCCGGGAAAAGTTATGCTTTGTAAAAACCATTGATAATAAGGACTACGTAGTGCCTTTTTCCATTGCAGAGATTGAAGGAATGGTTTCTCCTAAACGTTTTTTCCGTGTGAGCAGAAAATACATCATCAGTCATGGGGCTATCACTAAGATACTGGTTTGGTTCAATGGTAAACTGAAGGTGGAGATACAGCCGGGAGCTACTGAAGATATTGTGATCAGCCGGGAGCGGGTGAATGGATTTAAGACCTGGCTGGGCGAATAACGCGGTTGCAGGTTGCTTCTTTTACAGGGCCGGTCAAAAAACACTGTTGCTGGTTCAGCACATGAGGTCCATTCTGTCTAATATTGCGGTGCATTTATTAACAGCTGGCATTTCCTGTGGCGTATGTCTGAATCAATGGCTCAATTACCGGGATTGTTTATATTCCTTTTCCTGATGGCGGGAACGCAGGGGATCATTTTATCCGTTGTATTGTGGCGGCATAAAAGCAATCGCCTTCAGAATCAGCTGCTGGCCTGGCTGGTGCTGATGTTTTCCATCAGTCTCTTCTTTTTCATCCTTACCAATATCTCCGCCTATTATGATCACCCGTTGTATCCGGGTGTTACGGCGGGCTGGATCGTAGGCACCGCGGCGGCTAATTTTCTCCTGATGTACCTGCGCGCCTGCTTTGGCCTGCCGGCTATGCCCCGTCGGGCTGTGCTGTACTGGCTGCCCACGGCATTTTTCATCGTATTGATGGTGGCCAGGTATATGATAGGCCCCGGTGTGGCCGCCAATTTTATTGCCTACGGCTGGGTAGGCCTGGGTTATGTTGTTGGCATGACGGCCTGGTGTTATTATAAGTTCCACCTCTATGCTTCCCGGGGTACAGTTGTCCAAAGCAGCCGGAAAACCAAGCGTTACCTGCGGTGGATATTGTTGTTCTTTGCTACGTATTCCGTGGTACAGATAACCGGCTTTACACTGTATCATTACATCCCTTCGGTTGTTTCCCTGTATGTGTCGGTATTGGTTAAGCTACTCACTACGATAGGTATCTATGCCATTGCCTACCTCAATGTGCAATATGCTCACCAGGTGGCGCCGGTCATGATGGCCATGCCGGTGGAGCCGGCAGAGAAATATAAGTTCTCCAGCCTGGATGAAGACACCGCCCTGCTGATCCGCGAGCAATTGCTGGCCCTGGTAGAAAGGGACAAAATATACCTGCAGCGTGATCTGATGCAAAAGGATGTGGCCGACAAACTGGGCACTTCCGTTCATTATTTATCCCAGGTGCTTAATGAACGGATGGAGGTAAGCTTTCCTGATTTTGTGAACAGGCTGCGAATAGAGGAAGCCAAAAGGATGCTTTCGGCAGGAGATGATAGTAAGATAGAGTCCATTGCGCTGGATACGGGGTTTAACAACAAGGTATCCTTTAATAAATCTTTTAAGAAGTTTACAGGTCTTACACCCTCTCAATACAAAATGCAGGCGCAGAAACTAAGCGATCGGGTATAAACCTCTCCAATATGTAAGCGCTACGCATTTGACAAATGGCAATTATGACAATTCCATGGCGTATTATTTCGTGTTATTACTGTTTTCCACACCAGTTAGCAAAATATTTACTCTTTCGCTTTCTGTTTAAACAGATGGATTGTATATATTTGCTTCGTTCTTTTTTGTGTGTTGCTTATCAAGAAAGGCTGAGGGAAAACGGGCCCGATGACGCCTTGGCAACCCTTCTTTTGTTTCATGCTGTATAGACATTGTGCATGATGCGGAGAATGAAGGTGCCAATTCCTGCTCTGCATGTAATGTGCAGAGATAGATAAGTCTGTGTACAGCTTTGAAATGCATTGCCATTGGCATTGTTATATATTTTCAAGCTCACCTGACTTATCATCAGGTGGGCTTTTTTTTATGCCCTTACCTGCAGCATTATTTAGTAACCACTTAAAAAGACTTCCCCGGTTGTTTGTAGTAACCTGTATTAGATCAGGGCTATGCACAGGAAAGGGAATTTCCAGGAGGGTTTTGTTTCTTCTTATATGTCAATGTCCGCTTTGTCCTTATCCCGGTTTTGCCGGGATGGGACACGGGCAAACCGGGAAGAACTAATAAATGACAGTAACCTTTGTTTCAAATAGTAGATTTTCTCATGTGACCTTTTGGTTAACCAGGGATTGTTTTTACTTTCCCTGCTTTTTTTTATTGACATAGCATTTTAATACCCCCTATAAAATCCCCCTGGACTATCTATGAGAGAACAATGCAAACTCTTGTACGAAAAGATGTTGGCAGAAATGGAGTCCTGCAGGCAACAGAGTCTAACCGAAAAAGAGCAAATTGAATGTGCCTTCCGGACTTGTGAAATGAACTGGAAAAAGCTACAAGCCCTTCTACACACCTACCGGTTCCATAGCGAATCCGAAGAAGCCTGGTTCTTCAAAACCATCAAACCTCAATTTACCGGCCTCATTGAATATTATGCCCTCGTATATAAAGCCGCCTTATTTCTCCCGGACGACGATCAGCACGATATTTATAAGTTTTGGCAAAATGAACTGCAACTGGCCAGACGCTTCTTTACAGAGCATGAATCTTTCTATAACTATTATAAAGGCGGAATGACCGAAATGGATACCATCTATTTTGTACGCGCCAATAACGATCCTACCATCCTGCCTGCTTCAAAAGCTTATGATATTGCACCCGAGGCTACCACCTCCCACGACCACCTGGTGGCCTCTATTATTGCCCGTGAACAATACATGGAATATGTGAACCGGCAAATGCAGCGGATCAACAATTAATGTCGCCACGCTGATCATAGTGTAGATCGATTTAACGTCTAAATAATACATTATCAGCAACTTCATTTGTTCAATCCATTTTTATTCGTGTATTTCGTGCACCCAATAGGGGTAAGGATTCTGCCAGTTGTCATATAATAAAGCGCAATTGGCAGAAGCAGTTATATTTGGCGGCAGATATCAAATCGTTCGAATGGCAGTTAACGATACGGGCAGCATTCAGTCGCGCACTGAAAGCGGAACTACAGCTTTTGAAGATGTTTTTAAATCGCATTTTAAGAACCTGCACGCGTATGCCTGTACCATTGTAAAAGACGATATCATGGCCGAAGAAATGGTGCAGAATGTGTTTTATAAGATCTGGGAACGTAAAGCACACCTCACCATTCAAACCTCCTTAACCGCTTACCTCTACCGCGCTGTTTATCATGAAAGCCTGAACTACATCAAGCACCTGAAGGTGAAATCGGCCTATCAGTCCTTTGCTACAGCGCGCATGAATCAAAATACAGATAATGCAGAAAAGAAAGTATTGCTGGGGGAACTGGAAGGCCGTTTGCGTACTGCCCTGCAGGAATTACCGGAACAATGTCGTACCATATTCCAGATGAGCAGGTTTGAAGAGCTAAAGTACCAGGAAATAGCCGATCGGTTGGGACTATCTATCAAGACCGTAGAAAACCAAATGGGCAAGGCGCTGAAACTAATGCGTTTGAAGCTGATCGAATTTTTACCCTTATTGATCCTGTCCTTACTAAACCTGTAAACCAGAAAACTTTGAAAGAACATGTACACGATATAAATGATGACCTGCTGGTAAAATACCTGCTGCAGGAAACCACGCCGGGCGAAAGCCGGCAGGTGGAAGCCTGGATAGCAGCAGGGGCAGCCAACCAGCAGTACTTTGAGCACTTTAAGCTGATATGGGATAAAAGCAGGGTGCTGGCTGCTCAAAGTACGGTAGATGAAGAAGGGGCGTGGCACCGTTTTCAACAGCGGGTAAACAATGGGCGAGCTATGGGATCGCAGGGTGTGGTACGTTCTTTCAACCGCCGGCTGTATCCCTGGCGGGTAGCTGCCGCGGTTATCATCACCGGCGCGCTGATAGCCATGATCTATTTCTTTTCAGGCCGTGGAGGTACCGATACGCCGGTTACCCTGGCAACGGTAAATGCCAGTCAGGTGGATACCTTGCCCGATGGCTCCGTGATCACGCTCAACAGGCATTCATCGCTTAGTTATGCCGGCGCCTACAATGAGAAAAACAGAACGGTTGAACTGAAAGGGGAGGCATTCTTTAGTGTGGCGCCCAATAAAAAGAAACCATTCATCATACATGTTAATGGTATTACCGTTACCGTAACAGGCACCTCTTTCAATATCAAGACCACCGGTACCAAAACCGAAGTGATCGTTGAGACAGGTACCGTACAGGTAAGCAACAGTAAGCAGACCGTTGCCCTCACGCCCAAAGAAAAGATCACTGTAAGCCATCCGGACTCCACGCTTGCCAAAGAAGAGGTAACGGACCAGCTTTACAAGTATTATCGTGATAAGACCTTTGTATGTGATCACACCCCCTTGTGGAAATTGGTGCAGGTACTCAATGAAGCCTATGATGTGAATATTGTCATTGAATCCAAAGAGAAGAAACAGCTTCAATGGACCACCACTTTGCATAATGAACCTCTTGATCATATTCTTGATCTTATTTCCAAAACATTTGATATGACCGTTACTCCTAAAGATTCTCTGATCATATTGAAATAATTCTACTCAGAAAGTTAGTTATGAAGCAGTCAGCAGGATTGGTAAGAGCAGTCTTACTTTCAACTCTTTTATTATTTTCTTTAGCGGCATCGGCGCAGAGTGTATTGGGCAGAACCGTTTCCATTGATGTATCACTCCAGCAACTGGACCAGGTATTGGAGATATTAAGCAACAAGGGTAATTTCTATTTCTCTTACAATAGCAATATCATCAAAAGAGACAGCCTTGTTACCTTGAAAGTATACAATAAGACCGTGAAGCAGGTGCTGGACCTCTTGTTTGCCGAAGGTTATGAGTATCGGGAGAGTGGTAATTATATTATCCTGCGTAAAGCACCCATTAAGCTATCGGTGGTCACCACCCATACGGCAAGTGATGAAAAGATATATTTTGTAAGTGGTTATATTCTCGATGATCAAACGGGGGAGACCATCAGCAATGCCAGTATCTATGAAAAGAACCAGCTGGCCTCTGCTATCTCCAACAAAGAGGGCTACTTTAAACTTAAACTGAAGAGCCGGTACGATAAGGCGGCCCTGACGGTGAGTAAGGACCTGTATGAAGACACGACCATTATAATTCAACCCAAATACAACCAGCAGCTTTCCATCGCTATCATGCCCGTGGAGATATCTGATAAGACCATCACCATTACACCCTACACATTTGATGCACCCGACTCTATAGTGATCGCAGTACGCAAAGCCGATAGTACCCATTGGCTGTATACTTACCGGAAGACCGATTCGGCCATGGTAGAAAAAACAAAAGCAGGACAATGGTTCTTGTCTGCCTGGCAGAAGGCGCAGACGATCAACCTGAAGAAGTTTTTTGTGATGCGGCCCTACCAGCTTTCCCTGTTGCCGGGATTAAGCACCAATGGTCCGCTTAACAGCCAGGTCATTAACCATATTTCATTAAATATATGGGGCGGCTATTCGGGCGGCGTGAAAGGAGTAGAACTGGCAGGCTGGTTCAATATCGACAAAAAGGATGTAAAGTGGGTGCAGGCCGCAGGATGGTTTAATGTGGTGGGTGGCCAGGTGGATGGTGTACAACTGGCAGGTATACATAATACAGTGATGGATAGTGTAACCGGTGTGCAGGCAGCCGGTATTTCCAATTTTGTGAAGCGACAGTTTGTGGGGGCCCAGCTAAGTGGCATATATAACCATGTGGGCGGGAGTATGAATGGCCTGCAGGCTGCAGGCATTGGCAACTATGCAAATAACAATACTACCGGTGCACAGCTCGCCGGTATTTTGAATGTAAACCGTCGCCGGATGAATGGCGCCCAGATTGCGGGGATATTGAACGTGAATTTCCAGGAAGTAAAGGGGGCACAGATTGCCGGGGTGATCAACTATACCAAAAAACTATCAGGGGTGCAGATCGGCCTTATCAATATTGCGGATACTTCTGATGGGTATAGTATTGGCCTGATCAATATCATATTCAAGGGATACCACAAGTTGTCGCTGTATGGCAATGAAGTGTTTCCATTAAATGCCGCCTTTAAAACAGGTAACTCAAAGTTGTACAGTATTTTACTGGCAGGAGTCGAACCTACCAAAGATGATAAAGCCTATACTTTTGGTTATGGCCTGGGGCGTGAATTTTACCTGAATAAACGTTGGGGCGCGAATGCCGAAATATCAACACAGCAGGTTTACCTGGGCAGTTGGGACAATATCAATGTGCTCAACCGGCTGGAAATGCACTTGCACTTTAAGCTCAATAAATACTTCTCCCTCTTTATGGGGCCGTCCGTATCCTTGTACTATTCTGATCAAAAGGAAAAGATCGAAGGGTTCAAGCAGAACATCCGATCTTTATCTTCCGGTGAGCATGTAAAGATCTGGTCAGGCTTTACGGCTGGTATCAATATATTCTAAGCTTGCATCCTACATCCGCATCAGGTTGGGATACAACCGGAGGTACAATTGTCCCCCAATAGGATTCTTTCCATAAAGCCCATCGAGTTTGGTATCGGCGCGGTAAAAGCTAAGATGTCCCCCAAGCGCCATGCGTACCGGGCCTGCTTTTAACACGGTATAGTTCAAGCCGGCAGTTAGTGCATGTACGGGGAAGATGACATCATGGCCATATACCGATTCATCAAGGTTCAGTTCTTCTGTAGATTTCTGCACATATTCATAGCGGCTATAGATAGCCAGTTTCTTTAGTTGTAATGCTCCTTCCAGCAATACCGCATGTTCGCCATCATGACCGGCTGTTTTATTCAATCCCCACAGCGCAGTTACATTGAGGGAGCGATCATCTTTCATAGGGAGACTGTACACAGCAGAGGCCGTGGTCCGGTTCACATTCTCATCATCGTGTAATGCTTCCGGACTCTTGATGTAGCCATGCGATACCTGGAAAGCCCAGTTGGCGGTAGGATTGTAAGACACCCGTCCACTCCAGGAATCAAAACGGGCTTTGTCAAAATTATACCTATCCTCATCCGGCTCACGACCGGTAAATGAAGAAGCTTCTAATTTGAACTTATCCAATCGCACGCCCAGGGTGGCTACGCCAAAAGTAATATGGGTGCCATCATTCCAGTGGTGGCTAAGCGGGGCATCCGGATTGGGGAGTGCCGATGGCCGGTGCATGAAAGCCACAGAGCCGAGGGCAGGTTCACCCGGATAACCTATATAGGCAAATATGTCTACCTTTTTGGAGATGGCATGTGTATAGCCAATGGATAGTTCTGAAAACAGATCATGTGGATGTTGTCTGTCTACCAGGGGTTGCCCCTTCCAGGATTCTCCCGATTGAAACAACAAGGGATAACCGGAGCCGCCTGCAATGGCAGCATCCAGGGAAAACATAGCGCTAAAACGAAACAGACCTCTTTGGCCCACTTTACGTTGGCCCATCGCCATCAGCCAGTTGGGGGCGTCCCATTTTTCGCCGCCTCTTACGCCTTTGTCGCCAAGGTCCTGTTTATTATAGCGAAGGAATACACTACCGTGGATCATGTACATCCATTTCTTTGAATGCAGCATCACCCCATACATAGGCGATGCATCCGGCAACCAGCCTGTGCCCGAACCGTTGCGGTTCATGGGCAGGTTTAATGAAAAAGCATGGCTCATGGGCACACCCATGTTCATGGTGCTGTCATGGCCTTTGTGCATACCGGGCATGTCATGTCCGGTATGACTGGCTTTGGCCGCCGGCTTTACCGTATCGGTCTGATGGTGTTCATGTTGTGCATAGGTAGCTGTAACCGAGAATGTCGTGATCAGCAAGGCTGGTAATAATTTATGCATTGTTTTCACTTTTAAAAGCACCACTTGGCAGTAGCTGTGGTGGCAGGTGATTTATTAGCACAAAACTATTGCCAGGGACACGGATGGCTGTTACATGATTTCGCTGATTAGTTATATAATTCCGGGTAGTTTGTTAACGACTGGGCTGGTCTTTTAACTTTTTGAATTCGGAAGGCGTAATGCCTGTCACCTTTTTGAACTGCGCTGATAAATGGGCTACACTGCTATAGCCAAGCCGGAAAGCAATTTCCTGCAGGGTAAGGTTCTCATAGATCAGCAGTTCTTTCACCCGCTCTGTTTTTTGAAGGATCACATATTTCTCAATGGTAATGCCTTCTACTTCCGAAAACAACTTGCTTAGTTGGGCGTAGTCTTTGTGCAGGGCATTGGACAATAATGCTGAAAACTTATGATTGTCATCCAGGTCGCCCGACTGCATAAGCCGGCTGATGGTAGTCCGTATTTGCTCAATGAGTTTTTGCTTTTGGTTGTCCAGGACCTCAAAGCCCAGGGAGGCCAGTTGGGTCTTAATGGCTTCCTGTTGCTGACCGGTGGGCGCTGTATCCAATTCCACCTCTCCGAGCTTTACATTTTTAGGATGCAGGCCCTCAGCCTCCAATACCTGTTTTACCACAAGGATACAACGATTGCAAACCATGTTCTTAATGAATAACTGCATAAGTGCAAAATAATGATATTGTTATAACAAGCGATTAACAAGCAGCCTAGCGACTTTTGCCCATCTGTCGAAAAGCCCTTACCGCCTATCTTAGTAATTGGGTAATCCGTCTAATTTTATAAACATTTTAATCCTGGCATTGTTTGAATTTCATAATTTCGAATTATGGGCAAGGCAGAATCAATCAGCGATTTTTATAAAAGGATCGGCAGTCCTGCAGGCGCAACGGGCCGTGTTATTTATGATAAGCAGAACCAGCGCCAGGACCTGGGCCACCTCAATGTTTACAAACGCAGTGATTTCTATTGCAAAACTTATTCTCCTTATAACCGCCGCGACTTTTACAAGATATCCCTGATCATAGGAGAGGGTATGTTGTATTATGCCGATAAAGGTATCAGGATCGATAAGCCAGCCTTGTTGTTTTCCAATCCTACCATTCCCTATGCCTGGGAAGCAGCCTCTGCACAACAGGAAGGTTATTTCGTACTCTTTGATCACCAGTTTGCCGACCGCACACACCGCAATGAAGGTATCATGGAATCGCCCCTGTTTAAAATAGGCGGCGATCCGATCTATTTTGTAACACCTCAACAGGTTGATTTTCTCTGCGATATATTCGCTAAAATGCAGGTGGAGCTTGCGTCTGAGTACATTCACAAATATGAGGTATTGCGCAATTACGTGAACCTGATCATCCATGAAGCCCTGAAGTCAAAACCTGCTGATAGTTATTTTCAACATACCAATGCTTCTTCAAGAATAGTTGCGTTGTTTATCGAATTACTGGAAAGGCAATTTCCTATTGACTCACCGGACCATGTGCTTAAATTGAAAACGGCCGGCGATTATGCCCTCAACTTATCAGTGCACGCCAACCACCTCAACCGGGTAGTGAAAGAGATCACTGGTAAAACAACCACCGAGCATATCGCCGACCGCATTGTGAAAGAAGCAAAAGCCCTGCTGGTGCATACCAACTGGAACGTATCTGAAATTGCTTATAGTCTTGGTTTTGAGTATCCTGCCTATTTTAACAACTTCTTTAAGAAACAAACATTGCAGACGCCCAGGTCATTCCGTGGTGTGGTTGTTTGATTTTTATAATTATTTGTTTGAAATGTATAATGGCTTTTCCTTTGGGGCTAGGTACCTTTGCTTTCTTATAAAAGTTATTCTTCTCTAACAACTAAGCTTGCCTCGTGGTTACGGTTATCACAATCTGATTGTTATTCATTCGCAAAAGCATGTCAAAAAATCACCCCGTTCACCTCTTAGGGCTTATATGTATTGCGCTTGGCGCTCAGGTAGCTGAAGCGCAGGTATTGACGCTGAAGGAAGCAGTTCAAACGGGCCTGCACAATTATAGTGCTATCAAGGCCAAGGTCAATTATGTCAATGCCTCCAAAGCGACCGTTAAGCAAAGTGAAAAAGAATACCTGCCTGATCTCGGTATATCCTTCCAGCATGATTACGGAACAGTCAATGGAACCACTGGTCCTTCCTACGCACTGCGTGGTATAAGCAATGCTGCCTCATCCGGCGCTCCTTTGTCGGAGCAAAACTGGCATGCAGCCTTTGGAGCCCTCTACCTGACCAACGTAAACTGGGATTTCTTTTCTTTTGGACGGGCCAAAGAAAAGATCAGGACCGCACAGGCGGCCGTGTCCCGCGATGAAAGCGACCTGGTGCAGGAACAGTTTCAGCATGAGATAAGGGTATCAGCCGCGTATATGAACCTGCTGGCGGCCCAGCGGCTTACCCAGTCATGGCAAAACAATCTCGACAGGGCGATCGCCCTGCAGGGCATTGTAACTACCCGCGTAAAAAATGGCCTCAATGCCGGAGTTGATTCTTCACTGGCCAATGCCGAAGTATCGAGCGCACGCATCGTGTTGACCCGCGCCAGGGATTATGAGCAGGAGCAGGCCAATCAACTGGCCATCCTGATGGGAGTGCCTGCACAAACCTTTAGTCTCGATACTTTATTTGTAGCACGTATACCAGCCGCCTTATACGATTCTGGCAGCCGCCGCCAGCAACATCCCTTGCTGGCATTCTATCAGCGGCGGATAGACCTGAGCAATGAACAGGCAAAATATTTCAGGACGTTTAGTTACCCCACCTTTTCCTTGTTCGGTGTATTTCAGGGCAGGGGATCCGGTTTTGATTATGATTATGGCGTGCAGGGCATGAATCACTACAAACAGGATTATCTTTCTGGTATCAATCCTAACAGGTATAACTACCTGCTGGGTGTAGGAATGGTGTGGAACCTCACTTCACCCCTGCGGGTGCAGCAGCAGGTAAATGCCCAGAAGTTTATTTCGCAGGCGCTGAAAGATGAATACGATCTCACCGATCAACGGTTGAAGGCCCAGCTGGCCCTGGCCGATAACAAGATCAAAAATGCATTGGATAATTACCGCGAAGTGCCGGTGCAGATAAAAGCTGCTTCGGATGCTTTTCTGCAGAAATCAGTATTGTATACCAACGGCCTTACCAATATGGTAGATGTTACGCAGGCTTTGTACACCCTCAACCGTGCAGAGACCGATCGTGCCATTACCTATAATAATGTATGGCAGGCCTTGTTGCTGAAAGCGGCTGCCAGTGGAGACTTTGCTTTATTTTTTAACGAGTTTTAACTGAACCTATAGACCATGGGATTGATCAGAACAGCACTTCGAAAACCTATCTCCATATTGGTACTGGTAGCCGGGTTATTGTTTTTTGGCATCAGCGCCGTACGCACCATCAAAGTGGATATATTTCCGCAGATGAACCTGCCGGTGATCTATATCTCACACCCCTTTGGTGGATATTCCCCTTCACAAATGGAGGCTTTCTTTGGAAAGCAGTATGTGAACCTTTTGTTGTTTGTGAATGGTATCAAGACCATCGAGACAAAGAATACCCAGGGCCTTACGCTGATGAAGTGTACGTTTTATCCAAAAACCAATATGGCGCAGGCGGCCGCAGAGTTGAGTGCCTTCTGTAACCGTGCGCAGGCTATCTTTCCACCTGGGTCACAACCTCCTTTTATTATACGGTTTGATGCTTCCACCTTGCCGGTGGGCCAACTGGTACTAAGCAGCCCTACCCGTACCAACAATGAATTGATGGATATGGCCAATGTATATGTACGGGCCGCCTTTACTTCCATTCCGGGTATCGTGAGCTCACCTCCATTTGGTGGTAATATCCGCACTATCGTTATTAAGGCCGATCCTGAATTGCTGCGTTCCCATCAACTTACTCCCGACCAGCTGGTTGAAGCCCTGCGCCTCAACAACCAGGTATCACCCGGTGGTAATGTGCGCATTGGCGATTATAACTACATAACACCGTCCAATACGATCATCAAGACCGTCAAAGATTTTGAGAATATGCCCCTGTACAAAGGCGGGGTGCAGAACCTGTACCTGAAAGATGTGGCTACGGTAGAAGATGGCGCCGACATTACCATGGGCTATGCCCTGGTAAATGGCAAGCGATCTGTGTATTTGAGTATTGCCAAATCGGCGGATGCCTCTACCTGGGAAGTGGTGCAGAAATTGAAAGCCGCCTTACCCACCTTCCAGGCACAGCTTCCGGAAGATGTAAAGTTGTCTTATGAGTTTGATCAGTCTGTATATGTAATGAATGCAGTAAAGAGCCTGTTAAGTGAGGGTGCCATCGGCGCCATCCTTACGGGTTTGATGGTACTGATGTTCCTGGGCGATGCACGCGGGGCGCTGATCGTGATATTGACCATTCCTACCTCCATTATTGCCGGCGTATTGTTCCTGCAATTGTTTGGACAAACCATCAATATCATGACCCTTAGCGGTCTGTCACTGGCCATTGGTATCCTGGTCGATGAATCGACGGTTACGATTGAAAATATCCACCAGCATTTCGATATGGGCAAACCCAAGGCCAAGGCCATCTGGGATGCCTGTAAAGAGATCGCATTCCCTAAATTATTGATCCTGTTCTGTATCCTGGCAGTATTCGCACCCGCCTTTACCATGCAGGGCATTCCGGGATCCTTATTCCTGCCTTTGTCCCTGGCTATCGGATTTTCTATGATCGTTTCTTATTTCCTGTCACAAACTTTTGTACCTGTACTGGCCAATTGGATCATGAAGCCCCATAAGGCCAAACATCCGGTGGCGGCGGGGCACCAGGAAGACTGGGAATTAAAAGCTGCCATGGCAGAAAGGACAGATACCAATACGGATGGTAAATTAACGCGGTTTGAAAAGTTCCGTGCCCGCTATATGCGTTTCCTCGACCGGCTGTTAAGATTCCGTAAACCGGTAGCCGCAGGTACTTTACTGGTGGCTATCGGGGCGGTGGTATGGTTGCTCTCCAGCATCGGACGTGATGTATTGCCCAGGGTAAATGGTTCACAGTTCCAGGTGCGCCTCAGGGCTCCGCAGGGTATGCGCATTGAACGTACAGAAGAAAAGACCATCAGGTTATTAAACATCCTGGAGCATATGGTGGGCAAAGAAAATATTGGCATCAGCTCCGCTTTCATAGGGCAGCACCCCGGCCAATTTTCTACCAGCCCCATCTACCTGTTTTCCGGCGGTCCGCATGAAGCGGTATTGCAGGTGAGCTTACAGGAAGACTACAAAGTGAATATGGACCAGCTGAAGGAAAATATTCGTGCAGAAGTGGCGAAAGCTATGCCAGATGTGAAGTTATCTTTTGAACCCATCGAGCTTACAGATAAAATACTAAGCCAGGGTTCACCCACGCCGGTAGAAGTAAGGATAGCAGGCCGCAATAAAAAGCTGAATGAAGAGTATGCGCACAAAGTGATGGATAAGCTGAAGCAGATCAGTTACCTGCGTGATATACAGATAGCACAGCCAATAAAGTATCCAGCCCTCAATATCAATATCGACAGGATCAAGGCGGCCCAATTGGGAGTAGATATGTCGGATATCTCCCGTTCTTTGATCGCCTCTACCTCTTCTTCCCGTTATACGGAAAAGAATGTATGGCTCGATGAAAAGGCCGGCTTGAGTTATAGTGTGCAGGTGCAGGTGCCTGAAGTTAAAATGGCGAGTGTCAACAGCATTGGTGAAATACCGGTATTGAGAAATGCGCCCCGCCCGGTGCTGAGTGATGTGGCTACTATTGAAGCAGATACCACGTATGGCGAAAACGACAACCTGGGGGCTATGCCGATCATATCTGTAACGGCCAACCTGGTAAATAAGGACCTGGGTGTAGCTACAGACGATGTAAAGAAGGCCATTGCTTCCCTGGGAGAACTGCCCCGTGGTTTATCGGTGGAACCAATAGGATTGGGACAGGTATTAACAGAAACGCTGGATAGTTTACAATCAGGTCTGATCGTAGCTATTGTGGTGATCTTCCTGATGCTGGCCGCCAACTTCCAATCGTTCAAAGTATCGTTGGTGGTATTGACTACCGTGCCGGCGGTGTTGCTGGGGGCCTTGCTGATGTTGCTGGCCACTGGTTCTACACTCAACCTGCAATCCTACATGGGTATCATCATGTCTGTAGGTGTGTCGATCGCCAATGCGGTGTTG
This sequence comes from Paraflavitalea soli, assembly GCF_003555545.1. GTDB lineage: Bacteria > Bacteroidota > Bacteroidia > Chitinophagales > Chitinophagaceae > Paraflavitalea > Paraflavitalea soli. Next base: position 7,645,128 of record NZ_CP032157.1, read on the forward strand.
CTGATCACCAATGCCGAACAGTTGCGCAAGCACAATGGTAATGCCTTGCAGAGTGCACGGGAAGCAGCCGCCTTGCGTATACGTCCGATCTTGATGACGAGTATGGCGATGGTAGTAGGCATGGTGCCGATGGCAGCCGGTTTGGGTGAAGCCGGCGACCAGGTGTCTCCGCTGGCGAGGGCCGTGATCGGCGGATTGATCGCTTCTACTTTTGCCACCCTGTTGTTATTACCCCTGGTATTTGCCTGGGTGCAGGGTAAGGCTTCTACCGTTTCAGTGTCCTTAGACCCTGAGGATAAGGAGAGTAAGTATTATGTGGAGCCGTGAGTGGTGAGAAGAATTTGCAAGTAAAATAAGATAAATAATTAATTAGGAACTTTGAGGTCGCGGCTAAAAGCTAACAGCTAATACCTAACCGCTAACACCTGATACCTGGATCCTTTAAACAGAGCATATGAGATCAAAACATATATTATTCCTGGCATTGGCCGGTTGGGGCATCATCCCCACAGCCTGTAATTCTTCTCACGGTGAGAAGAAGACAGAGAATGCCGTAGCGCCGGCTCCCGCAGCCATCGAAGTATTTCCATTGGAGAAAGAAAAATTATCTACTTCGTTCCAGACACCTGCAGAGTTGATCGCGTGGCAGCAGGTAGACCTGTATGCCAAGGAAAACAGCTTTGTAAGAAAGCTGTTTGTAGATGTGGGTTCCGAAGTGAAAGCGGGTCAGTTGTTGGTTTCGCTGGAAGCTCCTGAGCTCAATTCAAGGCTGGCGGCAGCTGAATCAAGGCTCAAGTCGCAGGAGGCTATTTACACCGCCAGCAAATCGCAGTACGATCGTTTGTATGAGACCAGCAAAACGCCGGGTACCATATCTCAGAATGACCTGGACCAGGCGGCTGCCCGCAAAAATTCTGATCTGGCGCAATTGGAAGCTGCCAAAGCAGCCCATAAAGAGGTGACCATTACTCAAAGCTACCTGGAGATCAGAGCGCCTTTCAATGGAGTGATCAGTGCGCGTAATGCCAACCCCGGCGCTTATGTAGGTCCTTCGGGAAAAGGATCGGAATTCCCTATGTTCACGTTGCAGGAGCAACGAAAACTGAGACTGGTAGTGGCGGTGCCGGAAGCATTAACGGGTTACCTCGAAAACAAACATGCTGTTCAATTCACCGTGAAAGCCCTTCCCAATGAAACGTTTAAAGGAGTCGTGAATCGTTTATCAGGCGCCCTCGATAGCCGTTTGCGTTCAGAACGCATTGAGATCGATGTAGAGAACAACAATAAGAAGTTATTGCCCGGCATGATCGCAGAAGTAAATATTCCTTTTCCTGCAAGGGACAGTACCTTAACAATTCCCAAGTCGGCCCTGGTCAACTCAACCGAAAGAGTATTTGTGATCCGTATTGCCAACAATAAAGCGGAATGGGTGGATGTGAAGAAAGGACGTGATATCGGTGGCAAGATTGAAATTTATGCCAATACCCTGCAGCCTGGTGATCAACTGGTGAGGAAAGCGAGTGAAGAGGTCAGGAACGGATCGGAGGTAAAAAATGTTAAAGTGGTTACTGTTACACAATAAAAGAGATCATGTTGGTTATCTGTGGCCAGTTACCGCTTACCGGTGACTGGCTTTTTTTATCCGATCCCTCCTCTTCCTTGTCGATTCTCTTCATTTTTATCATTTCGACCGCTTTTTGTTCATTTCGACCGCAGGGAGAAATCTGCTAATCGAAGCAAACGTCAAAGCAAGAGATTGCTGATTGCCGATTCACGATCCCCCTGTTTGAATTTCATAAGTATCCGTTTGATCTTTATAAACAAGGCCCTGTAATCCATAGTATCTTTGAGCTATAAATTATTAGTCTATGAAATACAGAAATCTTGGAACCACAGGCGAAAAGCTTTCGGCTGTTGGTTTAGGTTGCATGGGTATGAGTTTTGCCTATGGACCGGGGGATGATACGGAATCTATTGCTACCCTGCATCGTGCGCTTGATCTGGGGATCAATTTCTGGGATACGGCAGATGTTTATGGCTTTGGAGTGAACGAAGAACTGATCTCGAAAGTATTGGTACCCAATCGCGATAAAGTTTTCATTGCCACAAAGTTTGGTTTCCGCCAGAAAGAAGGGGGTGGTACTTATTTCGATGGTTCGGTAGCTCATATGAAGAATTCAGTAGAAGCAAGCCTGAAACGTTTGAAGATCGATACCATCGATCTGTATTATGCGCACCGTATTGATCCCAATGTACCGGTGGAGGAAATGGTAGGGGCCATGGCGCAACTGGTGAAGGAAGGTAAAGTGCGTTACCTCGGTTTATCCGAAGCTTCTGTGGCCTCCATCCGCAAGGCCCATGCCGTGCATCCTATAGCTGCTTTGCAAAGCGAATATGCGGTGATAACCCGTGGCGTTGAAAAAGAAATATTACCCGCAATACGTGAATTGGGTATTTCACTGGTACCCTATAGTCCGCTGGCCCGGGGATTGGTTACCGCTACAGTACTGGATAAGTCGCAGCTGGCAGCCGATGATTTCCGCAGGACCCTGCCCCGCTTCGATGAAGCCAACTGGGACAATAACCAGCGCCTCGCGGCAGGGTTTGGTGAACTGGCTGTTGCAAAAGGCATTACACCGGCACAACTGGCACTGGGATGGGTATTGGCACAGGGTGAAGATATTATTCCCATTCCCGGCACCAAGAAGCGGAAGTACCTGGAAGAAAATGCAGGGGCAGCCGATGTGGTATTGACAGCCGGTGATTTGCAGGACATTGAAGCCTTGCTGAAAAAGTATCCCAATACGGGAGAACGTTACAATGAAGGGTCTATGAAGCTCGTAAACAACTAAGACAATAATTAGCGGGTGGTACCGGTCACTATCGGGCCACCCGCTTTTTTATACTATAACGGTATAGTGATTTGTTGAGTTCTCCACATTTGTGCTCCTCCCTTGTGCCCCTTGCCATAATTCCTGTCGTTCCACAACTTTCTTTGTAAAATCTTCGTACATTTCTTGGGTAATAACTGCTAGTAGCGGGCGCTTATATGTCCTTTTTGAGGTAAAGGCCCGTCTAAATCACTCAACATGAAAGGTATCCACATCGGCCGGTGGTTCAGGAACGTATCGATTGCAAAGAAGCTGTACTTCACGGTAGGGATTATGGCCCTGTTGATTGCCTTCGAGCTGGGCGCACTTATTTTTTCCATCAACACACTTTCTTCAGTAAGGGCTTATGTAAATGGCGAAGGGCTTTGGTCAAAGGCCCAGAAAGATGCCATGTACCAACTCCTTAAATATGGCCGCAGCAGGGATGAGGCCGATTACCTGGAATTCAAAGAATTCATGAAAGTACCCATGGGCGATCATAAAGCCCTGGTAGAATTGAGCAAACAGAAACCCGACCTCCAGGCAGCCCGGGAGGGGTTGATAGCAGGCCGTAATCATCCCGACGATGTAGAGGGGATGATCAAACTCTTCAGAAGATTCCACAGTGAAGATCATATCCACCGGGCCATTCTGGCCTGGAATGCGGCCGACAGCCTGATCCCCGAATTTTTCGTCATCGGCAACAAGCTGCACCAGGAGATCAATGCTACCAATCCGTCTCCGGAGCGTATCAATGCGATATTGGAGGAGATCGATCCCCTCAATGATAAGATCACGCCTTTTGAAGACAGGTTCTCCGCCACCCTGGGCGAAGGCTCGCGCTGGCTGGAAAAATACATCCTGAAGATATTGTTTATTATTGCGCTTACCGTAGAATTGACCGGGTTGGGACTGGCCATTGTTGTAAGCCGAAGCATACAGAAGGGACTGAATGAAATATTGCACTCTGCACAGGCCGTTACCCTGGGCAACCTGAGCAGCCGGGCAAAAGCCTTTTCCAACGACGAGATCGGCATATTGGCCAACGATTTTAACAAGATGGCCGCAGAGCTGGAGCGTATGACAGATGTGATCCAGGAAGCAAATATCACCCTGGAGCGCAAAGTGCAGCAGCGTACCTCCGAACTGGAACGTAAGAATAAGGAATTGGAACAATTTGCCTATGTAGCCTCGCACGATCTTCAGGAGCCTTTAAGGACTACCACCGGATTTGTAGAAGCCTTGCGCAAGCAGTACAAGGGAATGTTAGACGAACATGCCGACAGGTACCTGGACTACATAGCCCAGTCATCTGACCGGATGAAAATACTGATCAAAGACCTGCTGGATTATTCCCGCATCGGAAGGGAGAAGCAATTTGTACCAGTCAATTGTAATGTAATGCTGGCTGAGGTATTGTCTGACCTCGATACCGTTATCGGGGAAAGTCAGGCCGCCATTAAGGTTGGCGAACTGCCCGTAGTCAATGCTTTTCCTACGGAACTTAAATTGTTGTTCCAAAACCTCATCAGTAATTCCATTAAATTCAGAAGGCGCGGGGTAGCTCCTTTGATCAGCATTGATGTGCAGTCCAGGAATGGGTATTGGAAATTCTCCGTGCAGGACAACGGTATTGGTATTGATCCCAGTCACCACGACAGGATCTTTATTATCTTCCAGCGATTGCATAACCGGTCCGATTATGAAGGATCGGGTATTGGCCTGGCGCATTGCAAGAAGATCGTTGAATTGCATGGAGGAGAGATCTGGGTAGAATCTACGCCCGGAAAGGGCAGTACTTTCTTCTTTACGATTGCCGAGCACCCCGTCCACACCGAAGAAGAAAAAACGAATGCCGCCCGGCAGGTGATGAATCTTTAACCCTGGTTTAATGCCATCATATCCCTGAATATGGCCATTGTTGTATACTTTTCGTGCCCGCATCTTTGCGGTGTAGATGGCCCTGAAAGCCCCCTATACAATAATGTCTAACGATTGGTTCGCCCGGTAATAAAATACTGTAACCAAATAAATTATAACGATGGGAACCAAAATAATTTGCCTGTTTTACGAAGCACTTTAATAATTTTGCAGCATCTCAGGAAAAGTCCCTGCAACTCTCAGGCAGGTATTATCCAGGATTGACGCCCCCAGTCATCCCTGCTTTTATAGAAAAAGCAGCCATGATTACCCATGCATAATGATTGCGTGTTCCGGTATATTAGAAATATAAATGTGCATTATGAGCAACCAATATAGAGAAAGGCTTTCCGAAAAAAAGAAGATCCTCAAGGCATGCCTATTGGCGTTAGCGATGCCCCTTTTGTTGCCTGCACAGCAGCAAAGCAGCGATAGTGTATTACAACAGGCGACCCTGGAAAATGTAATACAGTATGCCATCAGGCGGCAGCCATTGATCCAGCAATCATTGATCGATGAGGAAACGACAGAGACAACGATTAAAAGCAAACTGGCAGACTGGTTTCCCCAGTTGAACTTCAATTACCTGTTCCAGCACAACTTCGAGGTACAAACAGCCGTGATCGGTGGAGAGGCCAGGAAACTGGGGGTAAACAATACCTCCGCCCTGCAATTTGGCCTTACCCAAAACCTGTTCAACCGCGATGCCTTGCTGGCCAGTCGCAGCGCCAGGGATGTACGCAATCTGGCAAAGCAGAATACCAGCAGCACCAAAATAGATGTGGCGGTCAATGTGGCCAAAGCATTTTATGATGTACTGGCCACTGAACAACAGATCAAAGTATCTCATGAAGACATCACCCGCCTGGAACGCAGCCTCAAAGATGCTACTGCTCAATATACCGCTGGCGTGGCTGATAAGACAGATTACAAAAGGGCTACCATCGCTCTGAACAATGCCAGGGCCCTCCTTAAGACGCACGAAGAACTCGTGATCGCAAAGCGGGAATACCTGAAGTCATTGATGGGCTACCCCACCAGCCAGCCAATAGACATAATATATGATAGCCTGCAAATGGAAAGGGAGATAACATTGGATACGACACAAACGGCCGATTATAAAGGGCGCATAGAGTTCCGGTTATTGGAAACCCAACGCAAGCTGCAACAGGCCAATGTGCGCTACAATAAATGGAGCTACCTGCCCAATGTATACGCTTCCGGCGCTTACAATTTCAATTTCCAGAATGATAAGTTCAGCAAGTTGTACAACACCAACTATCCTAACTCTTATGCAGCGCTTACTTTATCCATGCCTATATTCCAGGGCGGTAAAAGAAAGTACAATATCCAACAGGCAGAGTGGGAGCTGAAGTCATTGGATTGGCAGGAGATCAGCCTGAAGAATTCGGTCAACTCACAATATGCGCAAGCACTGGCTGTCTATAAAAGCAGCCTGGCCACTTACCTGGCATTGAAAGAAAATATGGACCTGGCCAGGGAAGTATATGATGTGATCAACCTGCAATACCGCTCGGGTGTGAAAACTTACCTCGAAGTGATCAATGCAGAATCAGACCTGCGTACAGCCCGCATCAACTATTATAATGCCTTATACGTGTTACTATCCGGTAAGATAGACGTACTAAAAGCATTGGGCCAAATCAATTATTAATATCAAACATCTCAGCATATGTTGTTTACAAGGATAGGATATTTTACAAGTGTAGGTTGCCTGTTGGCCATGGTTTCCTGTGGCGGTAATAAGCAACCACAACCAGGTGCTCAGACGCCGCAGGCTGTTCCCGTTACCGTGACCAAAGTAACTACTACCGATGCGGTTTATTTTGATGAATACCCGGGTACCCTTACTGCCCTCAACCAGGTAGAATTGCGTGCGCAGGTAAACGGATATATTACCGGCATTTATTTCCAGGATGGTGCAAGAGTGAAGAAAGGCCAGCGTTTGTATTCCATCGATCAGCAGGCTTATGAAGCCAACTACCAGCAGGCAGTCGCTTCGCTGGCGGTGCAGGAAGCCAACCTCATCAAAGCGCAGAAGGATGCCGACCGCTACCATGAGCTGGACAAGCAGGATGCCATTGCCAAACAACAGGTAGATAATGCTGATGCTGCACTCGAAGCTGCGAAGAAACAGGTAGAGGCTGCCAAGGCCAATATCCGCGCTGTGCAAACCAACGTAAGGTATACCACCATCCTGGCGCCTTTTGATGGCACCATTGGCATCTCACAGGTAAAAGTAGGTGGCCCCATATATGCCGGTACCACTATCCTCAATACGGTGTCTTCTGATGATCCCATGGCCGTCGACTTTACGATCAATCAAAAAGAACTCTACCGGTATGTACAGATGCAGCAAAAGGGTACAAAACCCAAAGACTCAATTTTCACGATTGCTTTTGGTAATGATGTGTATCCCTATGTTGGCTCTATCAGCCTGATAGACCGTGCCGTTGATCCGCAGACCGGTAATATTAAAACAAGACTTATATTTCCCAATCCCAAAGACATGCTGAAAGCAGGTATGAGCGCTACCGTGCGCGTGAAGAATAGTTCTTCCACACAGACGGTGGTCATTCCTTATAAAGCCGTTACCGAACAGCTGGGTGATTTCTTTGTGTATGTGGAAGCTGACAGCAGCAAGGTAACGCAGCGTAAAGTGGTATTGGGTAAGCAGATCGGTACAGATGTGATCATCAAGGACGGTTTGCAGGCCGGTGAGACCATTGTAGTACAAGGTGTGCAGAACCTGCGCGAAGGTGCTAAGATCACCACTGCACCGCCACAACAGCCAGGAGCACCAGGAGCAGCACCTGCTAAGAAGTAACGAGCGTTATTATTCGAACTGAGGACTTATAAAGACGATAACTAATGATAGCAGATACTTTTATAAAACGCCCGGTAACGGCCATCGTAATATCGATCGTGATTGTGCTGGTGGGCCTGATATCCCTGAACAGCCTGCCCATTGCGCAATACCCGGATATCACCCCGCCTACCGTTTCTATATCAGGTATTTTTACAGGTGCCGATGCCCAAACGGTGGAACAAACGACGACCACCGCTATTGAAACGCAGGTGAATGGTACACCGGGCATGACATTCATCAGCAGTAACAGTACCGGTAGCGGTCAAAGCAGTATTACCGTAAATTTTGAGATCGGAACAGATATTAATATTGCCACACTCGATGTACAGAACCGGGTAAGTGTGGCCGAGCCTACGCTGCCGGATGCGGTAAAGCGGTTGGGATTGACCACCCGTAAGCGTAACCCCAGCATCATGGTGGCCCTGGCCTTGTATTCTCCCAATGGAACCAGAAGCCCAACTTTCCTGGGCAACTATGCCAACATCTATTTGAAGGATGCCTTACTGCGTGTGAAAGGGGTGGGTGATATCGTGACCCGTGGTGATGATTTTGGTATGCGTATCTGGCTCGACCCCAAAAAACTGGCCGCGCTCAATATGACGCCAGCCGATATTACAGCCTCCCTTACAGAGCAAAACCTGCAAGTGGCTGCCGGTACCATTGGTGGTAACCCACAGCCTAATGCACAGGCTTTTGAATACAGCGTATTGACCAATAGCCGTATCAATACCAAGGCCCAGTTTGAAAGCATCGTAGTACGTACAAGACCTGCCGATGGCAGCGTTGTATACCTGAAAGATGTAGCCAGGGTAGAGCTCGGTAAATTTGATTATGGCAATAATGCCTTCGTAAATGGAAAATCAGCCGCCTTCATCCTCATCTACCAGGCGCCGGGCGCCAACGCCCTTGATACCTGGGATGGGTTGCAAAAAACACTGGCTGAGCTGAAAGCTGCTTTCCCGAAAGATGTGGATTATGCGGTGCCCCTGGAAACAGTCTCTGTAGTAAAGGTGTCTATCAACGAAGTAATGCATACCCTGGTGGAAGCATTGATACTGGTGATCATTGTGGTATTCCTGTTCCTCCAGAACTGGCGTGCTACGCTGATCCCCGTACTGGCCATCCCGGTATCATTGATCGGTACTTTCATCTTCTTCATTCCGTTTGGATTCACCATCAATACACTCACCCTGTTTGCATTTGTACTGGCCATTGGTATCGTGGTGGATGACGCCATTGTGGTGGTGGAAGCAGTGCAACACTATATTGACCACGAAAAGCTATCACCCAAGGAAGCTACCCAAAAAGCGATGGGTGATATCTCGGGTCCGGTAGTGGCCATTGCCCTTATCCTGGCTGCGGTATTTGTGCCCGTAGGTTTTATCCCGGGCATTGTGGGGCGGTTGTACCAGCAGTTCGCCATTACTATTGCCGTCTCGGTGATCATCTCAGCCTTTGTGGCCCTGTCTTTGACACCAGCCTTGTGTACCATCATGCTCAGGCCTTCCAAAGAAGAAGGCGCCCGTAAGAACATACTGGAGAAATTCTTTGCCTGGTTCAACCGGGTGTTTGGCAACCTTACCCGTTCTTATACTAAAGGGGTAGGCAGGTGGATCAAAGGAACGCCCTATGTGGTGATCATGATGATCTGCCTCTTTGTAGGTTTGTTCTTCCTGTTCAAAGCCAAGCCATCCGGATTTATACCTACCGAAGATGAAGGCCGTATGTTTGTGACCTATGAAATGCCGGAAGGTACTTCCACTACCCGTAGTGTGGCCATGCTCAAAGATGTAATGGCCAGGGTACAGGCCATACCCGGGGTAAGAGTAGTAGGAGGTTTGGCCGGTCTGAACATTATCAACTTCTCTTTCAAATCCAACTCCGGAACCATGTTCGTGAGTCTGGATCCCTGGGATGACCGGAAGGACAAGAGTTTGCAGCTGGACGGCATCATGGCCGAGATCAGGAAGCGGACCGGTGATATTAAAGAAGCCAGGATCCTGCCGATAGCCCCGCCTGCGATCCCGGGCCTTGGACAGACCTCCGGGTTTACTTTTGAATTACTGCAAACAACCAGTACCGATAATATCCAGGAATTTGAGAAGGTAGGACAGAAGTTCATGGGTGCCCTGTACCAGCGGCCTGAGATCGGTGTGGCCTTTACCTTCTTCTCTACCAAAACCCCCAGCTACCAGGTAGATGTAGACAAGGAGAAAGCCAAGAAACTGGGTGTACTGGTATCGGATGTATATGCCACCATGTCTACCTTACTGGGTAGTAGTTATGTAAATGACTTCAACCTGTATGGCAGAAACTTCCGGGTAATGGCCATGGCTGATAGCAGCTTCCGTTCATCGCTCAATGATTTCCAGAATTATTATGTGCGCAACAGCCAGGGCAATATGATACCGCTGAGTTCTTTGGTGACTTCCAAACTGGTAGAAAACCCTTCGGTGATCTCTCACTACAATATCTATCGTTCTATCGAGATCAACGGTTCACCCAAGCCGGGCTTTAGTAGCGGCCAGGCCATCCAGGCCTTGCGTGAAGTAGCAGCCCAGGTTTTACCCGCAGGATACAGTTATGAGTTTTCAGGTATGAGCCGTGAGGAGATCAAAGCAGGTGATAGCACCACTACCATCTTTGCGATCTCCATTGTGTTTGTATTCCTGTTCCTGGCCGCCTTGTATGAAAGCTGGTCAATACCTTTCTCCGTATTGTTTGCAGTACCCATCGGTTTGCTGGGTTCTATCCTCACGTTGACCCTGCTGCCCAACCTCACCAACAATATCTATGCGCAGATCGGTATGATCACCCTCATCGGGTTGGCCGCCAAAAATGCCATCCTGATCGTAGAGTTTGCCAAGGAGCGGGTAGACCGGGGTATAGATGTGGTGCATGCCACCCTGCAGGCCGTGCAGTTGCGTTTACGTCCCATTGTCATGACCTCACTGGCATTCATATTGGGTGTATTGCCCCTGGCCTTTGCCAGTGGTGCAGCGGCTGTATCACGCCAAACCATTGGCTGGACCGTATTCGGCGGTATGCTGGCAGCTACCACCCTGGCCATCTTTGTGGTGCCCGTACTGTTTGTACTGATCACCAAGATTGCCTACGGTCGTACACTGAAGAAGTTGAAAGAGAACCAGAAGAATGTAGAGCAGGTAGACCAGAATATTCTTTCAGGAGAAAGCTGATAGTGCCAGCCTGAGCTAACGCATGTCAGCCTGAGCCTGTCGAAGGCGGCTTCAATATAACAGGATGAATGAACAGGAAAGGGAATCCCCTTTCCTGTTTTTGTTTATAGTGGTGGGCCTTTTGCAGGTGCTTGCTTTTTTAGTGTGTAATTGACAATAAAAAGCTACCTTCCGGGTATTAATTTCCTAACCGGCGTTTTGCCACCCGAGTTCAATGCTTGTGCTATGATGAAAATGATCCTTTCGCTGGTGTTACTGGCCAGCACACTTACTACAACTGCTCAAGGGGGCACCCCCGTTGTTAGTCCCAACAAAAACATCCAGTTATTCACAGGTATCACCGATGGCCAGGCCTGGTACCGGGTACTGTATAAGGGTAACGAGGTCTTGCAAAAGTCAAAGTTGGGTATAGAGCGGCAGGATGAGCAGTTTACCGATGGCCTGGTATGGAAGAGCGTATCCGCTGTTGAAAAAGTAAATGATAATTATACCTCTGTTAATGCCAAGAAGAGCAGTATGGTCTACAGAGCCAATAAAAGGACCATTCACCTGCAGAATGCTGCTGGTAAGAAGCTGGATATTATTTTCCAGGTATCAGATGATGGTGTGGCATTCCGGTATTATTTCCCCGATGCGGCGGCTGATCGCAAGACCATTACGGCCGAACATACTTCCTGGCATTTTGGAAGTGATGTACAGGCCTGGCTGCAGCCCATGCAGGAAGCACAGGGTGGATGGGAGCATGTATACCCCTGCTATGAAGAGCACTACCTCCAGGGCATTTCACCCGCTACTGCTTCACCCTTCAAAGCAGGATGGGTATACCCCGCTTTGTTTAAAAAACAGGACACCTGGGTGCTGATCACAGAAGCTGCGGTAGACAGCACTTTCTGCGCTACCCGCCTACAATCCACGGCGCCCGATGGAGAATATAAAATAGGTTTCCCCGATACGCGCGAAGTATTTACCGGCAAAGGATCCTTGCCCGAATCCACCTTACCCTGGTATTCCCCCTGGCGCATCATCACTATCGGCTCTTTAAAGACAATAGCAGAATCTACCCTGGGTACCGACCTCGCAACACCTGCTATCCCCATAGATCATTCTTTTATTCAACCGGGCAAAGCTTCCTGGAGCTGGGCCCTTTTGAAGGATAACTCCGTGGTGTATGATGTGCAGAAGCAGTTTATTGATTATGCGGCTGACATGCATTGGCAGTATTGCCTGGTAGATGTGGATTGGGATACCCGCATCGGGTACGATAAAATAAAAGAACTGGCAGCCTATGCTGCTGCCAAAAAAGTAGGATTGATTGTATGGTTCAATTCCTCCGGCGATTGGAATACCACAAAGTATCATCCTAAGAGTGCCTTGCTTACCCGTGAAGCGCGCGACAGTGTATTTAGCAGGTTACAAACCATGGGCATCAAAGGCGTGAAGATCGATTTCTTCAATGGCGATGGTCGCTCCATGATGCAGTATTACCTGGACATTCTACAGGATGCCGCGCGGCATAAATTACTGATCAATTTTCACGGGGCCACCGTGCCGCGTGGATGGCAGCGCACTTATCCGCATCTCATGAGTGCTGAAGCGGTAAAGGGATTTGAGATGATCACGTTCAGTCAGCAGGATGCAGATGCGGCTGCCAATCACTGCACCATGCTGCCGTTTACCCGCAATGCTTTCGATCCCATGGACTTTACGCCCATGTGCCTGTATAAAATTCCTCGTATTGAACGTAAGACCACCAGCGCATTTGAACTGGCTTTATCCGTAGCCTTCTTATCGGGCGTTCAACATTATGCCGAGACGCCCGAGGGCATGGGCCATGTGCCGGATTATGTGAAAGGCTTCTTACGTACCCTGCCCAACCATTGGGATGATGTACGTTTCCTCGATGGCTTTCCCGGTAAGCTGTATGTGGTGGCACGTCGCTCGGGCAGGAAATGGTATATAGCCGGCCTGAATGGCGAGAACACCGCGAAGACCATTAAGCTCGACCTATCCTTCCTGCGTGGCAGGAAAGGGGCGCTCATTACAGATGGCAGGGAACCACTGTCCTTTGTTCAGCAAGCCGTTGCTTCACCAGCGGGCAAACCAACAACGATTGAGCTGTTGCCGAATGGCGGGTTTGTGATGCTGTTTGAATAAGTTTATTCCTGCCCCAGTTTTTTGTACAGGCTATCTTTATAGGTTACCCCCAGGGGCAATTCTTTATCGAGTATTCGGACCAGGCTGCCTTCTACAAATTGGATATGCCCCACATTAATAATGAAAGATTTGTGGATGCGGATGAATTGTTGTTCAGGAAGCAGTTCTCCGATCTTGTTGAGGGAGAAGTAGGAAGTATGGACCGCATTGGCCGTCACCACTTTGATATAATCGCCAAAGCCTTCGATGTAGAAGATATCCGGATAGGCAATGCGTAACAGTCGCTTTTGCACCTTTATAAAGATCGCATCACCCGGGGCCTGCGCCTGTGCAAGGGAAGCTACCTCTTTTGGCGCCACCACTTTTTGGATCGCTTTGATGAATCGCTCAAAAGTGATGGGCTTCAATAAATAATCTACCGCCTCCAGTTCAAAAGCTTCCACAGCGTATTCCATATAAGCAGTAGTAAAAATGACTTTGGGCGGATGCTTGATCGATTTGAGGAAGTTGAGGCCCGTAATACCCGGCATCTGAATGTCCAGGAAAAGCAGGTCTACGGGCTCACGGTGCAGCCATTCGAATGCTTCGAGCGCCGTTTCACAGGTGCCCACCAACTGTAGGCTTTTTACCTGCCTTACATGCGACTCCATCAGTTGGCGTGCCAGTGGTTCATCATCAATAATAAGGCACCTGGTCATTTAGGGGGATTTAGTTGAACACTTAAAGTAACGATAAATCTTGATTCCTCGGCTGCCGCCAATAGCTGATGGCGGCCGGGATATAATAGCTCCAGTCTTTTGCGCACATTGTACAATCCAATGCCGCCTTCCCTGGGGACTGCTTCTGTTTGCGGTGCTATGAGATTAGACGTTTGAAAAGTGATCTCGTCTTCATCCAGTGTCATGAACACCTGTACCTGGTTGCCGGGTATCTTGTAATGAAGTGAATGTTTAAAGCAATTCTCGATCAATGGTAAAAACAACAGCGGCTCCACCAGTATGCCATGAGGATTGCCTTGTACGCCGAATTGTATAACATTATCGTCGTTATGGCGTATCCGCTCCAGTTCCAGGTAGCTGTGCATAAAAGCAATCTCCTTCGCCAGCAATACCTTTTCTTCCCGCGCTTCATACAATACATACCGCATGATGCCGGAGAGATTGGCGATGGAAACAGATGTCTTCGGAGAACCCTGCAAACTCAGCGCATACAGATTGTTCAGCGTATTGAAGAAAAAATGAGGTTGGATCTGTGATTTCAACTGGTCGAGCTCCAGGCGCAATTTGTCCGATTGCAGCTGATCAACCATATGCTGCCGCTTGAACAATTCCCTGATAAAAAGAAATCCAATGGAGGTGAGCAGGATCAGCACCGTATACCCCATATTTTGTACCAGCCTGCCGTCCCAATGCCAGGGCTCCACAGAGGCGAGGTTGGAACGGTATTTTTCAGGAATGAAGGACAGGTTGATCATCAGCAGATAAGCAAGCCTTATATTGATCTCATACACCAATACATAGAATGGCAGCGATCCCAGAAACCACCAGGGTCGGTTATTGAACAGCGTGCGGGGCAACAGCCAGCGATAAAAGAACAGGATCGAAGGCGCCTGTAGTAGCTCAAGGAAGATAAGGCTCAGGGTAAAAGAGAACCGGTCGAATATCTGCACCCCCATTGAGAAGGGAACGATGACAAACAGGATAAAAAAGTAGAGCAGCTCCACCACTTTTACCTTCTTATAATAGCTCCAGTTTTTGGTTCCTTCAAACATGCTACAAATTAAAACTACTGTACATGCAATGGGGGAGTTATTTCGCCCAATTTACCATTTTGCACGCCCAATTTAAAGAAAGCCATTGAACCGGCAGGCCCCGGCATTGGGCTAAAATACAATCATGCACGTTTATTCCTGCCACAATTTTGCCTGCAAATCAAACACATGAAAAAGATCGTTGGCCTGCTATTGCTTTGCATCGTGGCCTGCAGCAGCCAGGCCCAAACCAATAAACAGGTTACACAACTGGCAACATTCGGCAAAGTATGGGGATTGTTGAAATATTATCATCCCGCTGCCGCTAAAGGTAAGCCTGATTGGGACAAAGAACTGATACGCATGGTCACACTGATAGAACAGGTCCCAAACAGAAAAGCATTCGATACCTTGCTCGAAGGATGGTTCCGGTCTTTGCCTGCCGCAAAGCTATCCGATACACCGGTCAACTGGTCAGCCGATTCGCTGGCAAGGATCTTCACAGAAAAAGACATACAAGAATTCAGGGTTTCAAAATGGCTGCAAACCGAACTGGTCCGTTTGTACCAGTACCACCAGCCCGATGCCAGCCGGTACGTAACGCGGTATTATAACAAACACTATTTCGATCATATCATCCATACCGAAGATGCACATGAAAAACCTGCCTTTCCCGATCGGCCCATGCGTTTGCTGGCCCTCTTCCGCTACTGGAATACCATCACTTATTTTTACCCCCATAGAGAACGCATGCACAACTGGCACGATGTGTTGACCCGGTACATCGGTCCGTTCCTCGCAGCCAAAGATTCCATACAGTACCGGAATGTCATTCGGGCGCTGGTGCATGAGCTCCCAGATGCACATGCCTTTTTACAGGAGCCCGACAAAGCATATTATTTCACACCATTTCGAATTGATTATATCGAAGGGAAATACCTGGTCGCTGCCTGCGATGACAGTACTGCGAAGAAATGGGATTACCGTATTGGTGATGAGATATTAACTATTAACGGACAATCGACCCGCCACAGGGAAAAAGAATTGTTGGCGGTCACTGCAGGTACCAATGCAGCTTCACTGTACCGCAATATTGCCCAGGAATTATTGAAGGTAGGTGACTCCGTGATCCAGGTAAGCTTCAGGAGAAACAAAGAGGTGATTACCCGGCCCGTTGAACTCCATACCTGGCAGCTATACAGGCGCATGCCCCAGGCTCCTGCCAAACCATGGTGGGAGGAGATTGAAAAAGGTATTTGGTACGTTCGCTTTTGTCGTATCACTAAGGCAGATACACTGCGTCGGTTGTTTCAGGATATCCAACAGGCCAAAGCCGTGATCTGGGATATGCGCGACTACCCCAATTACCAGGTTACCGCCGCACTGAATAAATTTCTTTTTCCCGCAAAGACCCAATTGACCGAAGAATCCAATGCCTGGGATCTTTATCCGGGCACCTTTATCAAAAGCCCCCTCTATTTTACGCCAGTCGCCAAAGAAGCGTTGATATACCAGGGGCCAATGATCATTTTGATAGATGAACATACACAGAGCCTTTCCGAATCAGTAGCCGCCGCAATGAAACTACGCCCCAATACCATTACCATGGGCCGGCAAACAGCCGGCACTACCGGCAATATCACCTGGTTTACCATGCCCGGTGGTTTAGAAGTGAGTTATACAGGGGTGGGCGTAAGGGGTATGGAACAAGGGTTTTGCCAGGGCGGGGGCGTTAAACTGGATAGGCCGGTTACCCTCACCCAGGCCAGGCTACTACATAGCAAGGATTATATATTGGAACAAGCCCTGCTGCATGTGAGCAATAACTGGAAGTGAAGCGCTGACGTTTCTACAACCGCGTCACTTCCCAAAAAGCTTTCTTGGGCTGCAGGCTTTGGTCAAACAGCAGCGGATAATCCTTTCTGCCTCTTACCGGAAAATTATCCAGCCAGCTGTTCCGGTCGGAAATATTCCAGAAGGTAACGCTGCTGATATGTTTGCTGTATTTCCTGAACAGCCCGAAAGCCAGTTTGTATTTTTCCAATTGCTGTTGTTCCCGTTCGGATGTAAAGGCCGTGTTGGCATCTTCCGGTCTGCTAGCCCTTGCTTCGTGTTCTTTGGGATAAACAGATATATCCAGTTCCGTGATCTGGAGTGTAAGGCCAAGGCTGCTGAATTGTTGCAGGGTGCTGTCCAGTTGTTCTTTGGAGGGTTCGTTAACAGCCCAATGCGCTTGCAAGCCAATACCATGAATAGGAATGCCTTTCGCTTGTAATGATTGGATGAGCCGGATGATCTTTGCTCTTTTGACGGCGCCGATCTCATTATAGTCATTGTAAAACAACAGGGCATTGGGATCTGCTTCATGCGCCCATTGAAATGCTTTGGCAATATATTCCTCACCAATGATCTGCAGCCAGGGAGATGGGCGCAGCCATTCGCCGGCTTTATCCGAAACAGCTTCATTCACTACATCCCAGGCATATATCTTCCCTTTATAACGGCTTACCACCGTGGTGATATGGTCCTTCAGTCTTTGCAGCAATACTTCCTTGCTCACAGGCGCGCCTTTATCGTCCATAAAAAGCCAGGAAGGGGTTTGGTTATGCCAGCACAGCGTATGCCCGCGCATTTTCATATTGTTGCGTTGTGCAAACGCTACGATGGAGTCAGCATCTTTCCAGTTGTATTCTTTCTCCTTTGGATGAACAGGCCCCATCTTCAGCGCATTCTCCGGCGTAAGGCTGTTGAACTGTTGTATGACCAGGGAAGCTTCATTGCTTTTCAAAGCACGCGGGGAAACAGCAACACCCATGGTGAAGAAGTCCTTGTAATAATCCTTTAAGCCCTTTGTATTGGCGGCGGAAGCAGTACCCTGCCCGAAATACCTGGCCGCAAAGTCAATAAAGAAAGGCCAGTTGGGGCCCGTGGTATGGCCACCTTCGTGTTGCCGGAAAGCAAGTTCACCAGTCAGCACACCTGTTTCCTGTGGCGGCATTTCGGTAGTGCCAAGATCTTTTTTGCCGAGCAGGGTATAGACAGGACCTGCATGAACGGCGGCCACAAACATGCCTTTACCATCGATCCAGTTCCCTTCTACCTTGGG
Organism: Paraflavitalea soli; assembly: GCF_003555545.1. Lineage (GTDB taxonomy): Bacteria > Bacteroidota > Bacteroidia > Chitinophagales > Chitinophagaceae > Paraflavitalea > Paraflavitalea soli. The sequence continues at coordinate 7,663,015 of NZ_CP032157.1, forward strand.
TGAACCTACACTGATGAATACAGGTCGCGGTGCACAGAGTGCGATCAACTCGTGCGCATCTACCGGCAGGTCATTGGGTGTCAGCGGACCTGCATACCGGATAAAATTGCCGGCAAACCAATGGTACTCGCCCGAAGATGCCAGGTTCTCCACTTGTTCACCAAATACCCGGCGAAGGATCTTGGCGCCGCCGGCGCCCGAAGAGCCAATAAACCCAATAGCAAACCTGGGCTCATAAGCCAAAGCCACCAGCGCCGCCTTTCCATATCTTGATAATCCCTCAATGCCTACGCGTTTGGCATCTACTGCCTTGTCTGTCTCCAGGTAATCCAATGCCCGGCTGGCGCCCCAGGCCCATGCTTTTAACGTGCCCCAGTCGTCTGCCTTGCGTGGCTGTCCTTTATTGACCAGGCCAATGATACCCTGCGTTAAACCGGCGCCGTTATCTGCCTGGTAGCTGGTGGGCACGATCACGGCATATCCCCATCCTTTGGTCAGCAGTTGTTGTTTCCAGCTGGGTGGGGCTTTCCTTGAAGTATCGCGGGGCGGATTGAATCCTGGCGGAAATACAAAACCAAATTCCATGATCACTGGCACAGGTCCTGTTGCCTGCGCAGGCGTGGTGAGGGTCATTTGTATAGCTACTTTTATCGCAGGCCAGGAAGCATTGTCTACATGACCCGTCAGCTTTTTGGTTACCACCGGTATATCGCCATCCATCTCCTGGGTAGTGGCCACGACCTCCCACTCTACGTGGGGTGTTTTCGCAGGTGTGCGGCCATAGACGGCGGTATCGAATGCTTCCACAATTTCCGGGCGGCGTTTATTCCACCAGGTTGTTGCCTCCGTTACCTTCTTGCCGTTTTGCAGCACCAGCGCGTCGGGCAGGGTGGTATAGGGGGAGGCCTTGGTTTCATCCGAATTGGCGGCATCAGGCGCTTGTGGATTGCCCGATGGGCCACGCCTCGTAGAAGGGATGTTCAATTGCTGCAACATTCGTTTATAATCAAGCTGCGTGGCTTTGTTGATGCTGTCTACACGCAGACTGTCGGCAGGTGACATCCTTCTGAATTGTGCCTGCACACCAGTTGAAAGTAGTAAAGTAAGTAGGCAAAAAAAAGCAAGGGGCTTCATACGTTTATAATTTGATTGCAAGCAATGGTGTATCCACTAAATCCACAAAATCCTATTAATCCCGGTTCAGACGTGTTTCCGGTGGACCTAAATAACTATCTTCCTGTTTACCTGTTTTCACAACCAGTTTTTGTACCACCACCGCAGGGCTTACCATCCAATACTTCACAACATGCCTTCCCGGTTGGGAAATCACATGGCTGGATGTTTTGATAATAATATTATTAGCTACCCACTTCTCCCAGGTCCTTACATTACTGTCTTCCTTGTTGATACTAATGATCTGTGGCGCCTCATCATCTACAGAAATAGCATATTGAAGTCCTTCAGCCGTATTGTGGAAATTCAGGGTAGGGGAGAAATAGGCGTTGATGGAAGCCTCCCCTTTACCGAAAGTATAGATATCGTATTCCAGGTGCGGCGAGTTGCCGCCAGGTTTTTGTGGTTTGGCAGTAACAGGGAATGGAGTAATGGCAGCACCCGTACGTCCATGATCGGATAATACCTGCCATTTAATATCCGGTGTGTTGATCGCCCTGGTATAATGATCCGCCCCTATAGAAACCCCCGATAGCTCTACCTCGTAAAACACATGGCCGGTTACTGATGCAGGTATGGAGGCAACTTTTACATCCTTTTCACCGCCATCCGGTAGCCTGGAGGCGTTAGTGCCAGTCATATACTTTACTTCCGGCATGGATTGACGGTTTGGTTGTTGCCAGTACGTATACCCGATATGCGTTTGGCTCATCATTTGATTCCATTTCCCGTTGTTGAGGCTATGGTATTGAGCCGTGATGATGGAATCATTGGCATATAGTTCCTTCACCTTATCCGCATATATATTGGCGCCCGGAAGATCATGTGCATTAGCGGCCTTATTCAGCGCAACGTTGTAGTACATTTCATAGAGGTTGGCGCAGGCTTTTACCGGGTGCAACACAAGTTGGAAGTAGGCGTCCTGGCTGGCTGCCGGCAGTGCCTGGCCAATGGCAGTGGCTTTTTTGAGCAATTCGTTGTAATCATCAACTACTTTTTCCCATTCATAAGTGGCAAGACTATACGTATTCGCATCCAGCAGTTCTGGTTTACGCCGGCCATTATATTTGGTGTACCTGGAAATAATGTCGGCGATCTGGCTGGCATAAGCAGCACCGAATTGCCGGGCGGCCCATCGTTCCGTATACCGTTGCAGATCAGCAGGACCGATGGCATCAGGGTTCCAGGCATAATCAAGAAAGAAAGAAATGGGAAACTCCATGGGTTTGATATCGCCCACATTCACGATCCATATTTCCCGGGCCTTATATTCCCAGGCCAGGTGCATTTGTTCCCATACACGGGCAATAGGATTCGTATTAAGCCATTTGTAGTTGCGGGGACCGCCTACATAATCAAAGTGATAATAAATGCCATAGCCCCCTTTCCGGGGCGTCTCATCCGGCTTGGGCAACTTACGGATATTGCCCCAGTTGTCATCGCACAACAATAAGGTTACATCATCCGGTACCCGCATACCTTTGTCATAATAGTCCTGCACTTCTTTGTACAGCGCCCATAGCTGGGGTGTTTCGCTGGCCGGCTTGCGCGTTACTTCTTCAATGATCTGCCGCTGGTCTTTGACGATCCGCTCCAGCAGCGCAGTGGCTGTTTGCCGGCTCATGGGTTCATCACCATCGCCCCGCATACCTATGCTTACTATCTTTTCGTTAGTGGCCCGCTGCATGCCACCGCGCCAGAATTCTTTGAGTTTTACTTCATTGCTGTCATAATTCCATTTGCCTTTGCCGTATCGCCTCCATTCATCATGCGCCCGCATCAGTGGCTCGTGGTGAGAAGTGCCGATCACGATACCATACCTGTCTGCCATTTTTATATTTAGTGAATCGTCATCATAAAAAGCATTGCCCCACATGGCGGGCCACAGGTAATTGCCTTTCAGGCGCAGGATAAGTTCAAATACTTTTTCATAGAACAGGTGATTGAAGCCGCCGAATTTTTCCTTGCTCCAGCCCGAGAGCGCAGGGGCCTCATCATTGATAAAGATGCCGCGGTATTTTACTTTCGGGGCATCGGTCAGCGTGACCCCTTTCTTTATATAGAGATCTTTTTTCTTTATTACCGGTACATCAGCCCACCAGTACCAGGGAGATATCCCCAACTGCTTGGACAGCTCAAATACCCCATAGGCTGCGCCCCTTCTGTCGCTGCCCGCGATCACAATACGATTGCCGGCTGTTTGTATCAGGTACCCTTCCCATTTGTTTTGTAAAGCCGTCAGCGGGAGCTTACGCTCTTTACCGGCAGCTTTGATGAGCGAACTGCTGGCCAACGTACCAATGATGATGACAGGTTGTTGGGTGATGCCGGAAGAAATGGATGGCTTCACACCGGTTACCATTTCAATATCCTGTTGCAGGCATTTCGCAGCCTGCTGCACCAGTGCTTCGTCCCTGGGATCAACACAGATCACCACGCCCGCCAGGGAAAATGTATTGTTGGAAGGTTTGTCATCTACAAGCGATTGGGCATAGCTGCCCATCGTTAGCAGGCAGAGCGTGATACCGAGTGATAATTGTTTCAGACTCAAAGGTGAGTCGCTCTGCCGCGCGGCCAGGCAGCGCCGTAGAGCGGCCCACCTTAATGTAGGTTTTTGTTTCATATAGTTCAGTTACTAAAAACCAATACTGTTTCCACCGTCTACCGGCAATACAACACCTGTAATAAATTTGGCCGCATCACTGGCCAGGAAGTATGCAGCGTTCCCGATATCGGTGGCTTGTCCCATGATGCCCATGGGCGTGCGGCCAAAGACCTTTGCTTTTCTTTCAGGATCACTGTCCAGGGCTTTCGCCGTCATTTCAGAATAGATGAAACCAGGCGCAATGGCATTGACGCGGATACCATTGGGCGAAAGTTCCACCGCCATGGCCCGGGTCATGCCATCAATAGCTGTTTTGCTGGCCGAATAAGCAATCACCTTCGGCAAGCCGTATTGTGCTGCCATAGAACTGATATTGATAATGCACCCGGTTTGCCTGGGCAACATGTGTTTGACTACTTCCCGGCTCAGCGAGAATACCGAGGTGAGATTGGTGAGGATCACCTGTTGAAAATCCTCATCCGTTACCTCGGTGAAATCCTTCTTCATATTGATGCCGGCATTGTTCACGAGAATATCGATCTGGCCGTATGTCTGAATGATCTGTTGTACAAAGCCGGGTAGGGAAGCTAGGTCCGATACATCACAGGCCTTGGCGATACAGAGTTCACCCAGTTGTTGTTGTGCAGCGTCTAATTTCTTTTTATCCCGGCCGGCAATAATCGTTTGAATACCGTTCTGTACAAAGGTGGAGGCAATGGCGAAGCCAAGGCCTGAACCCCCTCCGGTCACGATGGCTGTTTTGGGGTGCGTTGCTGTCATTGTATACTTGGTTTATAGTCTTTTCTATAGGTTCTTTTAGTGGTGCTGTCCGGGCCAATGCAATAATGTGTCAGAAAGTGCCGCTTCTCAAAGAGGACTTACGGATAATAAGGTCCGAACGGATCACAATGGTATTGGTATGCCTGATATTGGTTATGCCCTGCAGGTGATTGACCAGGCTCCTGGCGGCAATCTCACCCATATCCTGACCCCGGTAATCAATGGTAGTTAAGGAGGGCTCAACAATCCTGCCAATCGTATCATTATTAAAACCTACTACCGCAATGTCTTCCGGAATACGTACGCCCTGTTCTTTCAAATGTTGCATGCACACGGCGGCTGAGAAATCATTGGTGATAAATGCCCCATCGGGCAAGGGGGCCATGTCCAGTATCTGCCGCGCCGCTTCTACTCCGCATTTTTCACTGAGATCCTTGATGAGCAGGTGCTGCTCATCGAAGGGCAAGCCGCTGTCGGCCAGCGCAGCTTTATAGCCCATAAAACGTTGCACATATACGTTGCGTTCCAGGCTGGCAGTCACCATTACGATCCGCCGGCAACCTTGCTCTATCAGGTGTTTGGTGGCCTGGTAGCCACATTGGTAATTATCGATGATCACTTTCGTGCTTTCCGATCGTTCTTCCACCCGGTCAAAGAATACCACCGGTATACCCTTGTCCTGGAATAATGAATAGTGGTCCAGCCCGATGGTATCGAATGCCAGGGAGGCAATAAGGCCGTCCACTCTTTTATGGAAAAGATTGGCTGCATTGGCGGCCTCTTTTTTAAAGCTTTCGGAAGAGTGGGCAATGATAAGATCATAGCCCGCTTCCGAAGTGATCCTTTCAATACCTGCCAATACCGATGTAATGAAGTTACTTCTCAATTCATGGACGATCAAACCAATCGTATTGGTCTGTTGCTTCCGGAGGCTGCTGGCAAAGATATTACGCCGGTATCCCAGCAACCGCGCCGCTTCCTGTACCCTTATCCTGGTTTTTTTGTTGATGGTGGGATTATCCTGCAATGCCCTGCTTACCGTGGCGGACGACAGGGCGAGTTTTTTGGCAATATCATGGATCGTAACCTCTTTCTTCTGTTTCATGTTTGCAATCGGTTGCTGAAGATCGCAAAAAAAATCAAACCAGCGTAATTTGTTTTCGGGAGTCGGTACACACTATATAACATGGGCGTCCTGCTTACGGGCTTCTCAGCCCGGTCATCAGGGTTTTTGCGTTAAGGCAAGTTTTTGCAATAAAAAAATGCAATCGGTTGCTATTTTATGTTTTTTGCCTATATTCGTTTCCGCAGGTAAGCCCTTTGCCTGCCAAACGATTGAATTTCTGGTTAAAAAAATTGCTGTATGGAACAACCTAATTGCCTGTCGGGCACCCCATTTTTCCATTGCATTTTCGTCGTACTCTCCCGCTTGGCATTTGCTTTCCGGCACTTGCAGTTCGTCCGCCTGTCAATGATCCGGCTGCGCACAACTATCCCTGGCACCGTAAAACATCATTGGTCCTTATTGGCATGCCGGGGGTATCTCCATTGTTGAAGTGCTGGCATCTCATCAATAACAATCATAAAGTCTACATACCAAAACGATGAATATGAAAAAAACTCAAAACCGAAAAAGGTTTATCCTGCAAAGGCTGTTGCAGGAAAAAATGACTGCTATGGTTTTCCTGCTTTTACTTTCCTGTCTGGCAGGAACAGAAGCATTCGCTCAAAATACCGTCAAGGGTAAAATAACAACCAACACCGGAGACCCCGTTGTGGGCGCTTCAATAGTCGTAAAAGGAACTGCCAACGGCACCAATACCGGTGCAGACGGCAGTTTTTCCATTGCGGCAGCTAAGGGTGCCACGCTGGTGGTTTCGAGCGTTGGCTATACCACCAAAGAAATTACCGTGGGTGATAATAATACCATTGATATACGACTGGCTACCGCAACAGGTGATCTTGACCAGGTAATAGTAGTGGGGTATGGCACCCAGCGAAAAGAAGCGATCACCGGTTCTGTTGCTTCCATTGGCGGAGAGAAAATGCGGGAAGTGCCTTCGCCCAATATCTCACAGGCCCTGCAGGGACGTATGGCTGGCGTGGATATTGCACAAACCTCCACCCGGCCGGGAGCTACTATGCAGATCCGTATCCGTGGTACACGGTCACTGAGCGCTGATAACAATCCATTGATCGTATTGGATGGTATCCCCTTTATCGGATCACTGGCCGACATCAACCCGAATGATATTAAAAGCATCGATGTACTAAAGGACGCCTCGGCCACGGCCATCTACGGTTCGCGGGGCGCCAACGGTGTCTTAATTATTACAACAGAAAAAGGATCTAAGAACAGAAAACCCCGCATCAACTACAGCGGATATGTTGGCGCACAGAAAGTCTTTGCCAAATATCCCATGATGGATGGACCTCAGTTTGTAAAACTCCGTACGCTGATCGCTGCTACCCCTGGTGCCATTCAATACCCCAACGGGCTGGATGAGTCCAACGATGTCAATACCGACTGGCAGGACCTGTTCTACCAAACAGGCATCGTAACCGATCACAACATCAGCCTTTCCGGCGGCACCGAGACCGGCAGCTACAACTTTGGAGGAGGTTACTACCTCAACCAGGGTGTGATCCCCACCCAGCAATACAAGCGTTATTCACTGCGGGGTTCAATAGATCAGCAGGTGGGTAAATATGTGCGGGTTGGCTTCACCACCAATAGCAATTTTAACCAAACCGAAGGGAGTCAGGTAGGCTTGTACAATACATTAAGCATGACGCCTATTTCCTCTCCGTATAATGCTGATGGCACTTTGAAAAGAGGCATACGGATGTCGGTAGACAACCAGTATATCTATACAAAAGACAATGTGAAAGCCTTAAGGGATAATGATCAATGGCTGAATGAAACACGCGGTTATGCCACTTACAATGCCGTTTATGCAGAAGTAAAAGCGCCGTGGGTGGATGGATTGAAGTACAGGGTAAACCTGGGATTGGATTACATCCAAACCAATAACGGCGCTTATACCGGCGCCGGGGTGGGCGATGCACTTACTGCCACTACGCCTTCCGCTGCTTCTATCGATAACAGGAACACAGTGCACTATACACTGGAAAACCTGTTATTTTATGATCGCAGTTTTGGTAAGCATACCATCAACGCAGTGGCCTTGTATTCTGTGGAGCAACAGAAATACAACAGGTCAAACGTGGCGGCAAGAGATGTCCCTGCCGATGCCCTTGAATATTATAACCTGGGACAGGCCAGTGGTGCAATAACAGTGGATCCTGCCAACCAGGATTACCAGTTGTGGGGCCTCATGTCGGCCATGGGACGTGTGATGTACTCTTATGATAACCGTTATATGATCTCGGCAACGGTGCGGTCCGATGCTTCTTCCAGGCTGGCGCCCGGACACAAGTGGCATACCTATCCCGCTGTATCGGTGGGTTGGAATATCACCAACGAATCATTTATGCGGAACGCGCCCATTATCAATAACCTGAAATTGCGTGCCGGCTATGGACAAACCTCCAACCAGGCGATTGCGCCTTATGCTACCCTGGGCCGGTTGGACACAAGGCCTTACAATTTTGGGCCCACCAGTTATTCAACAGGGTTCTTTGTTTCCCAACTGCCCAATCCTAATCTGGGATGGGAGTTCTCCAAGACTTTGAACATTGGCCTTGACTTCTCTTTGCTCAAAAACCGTTTGTCCGGTACTATTGAGTATTATGTCACCAAGACCGAAGACATCCTCTTAGGTCTGGGCCTGCCACCCACTTCCGGCGTGTCTGGTTATACAGCCAACATTGGTTCAACTGAAAACAAGGGATTCGAATTCTCGCTGAATGGTACCATCCTTGACGACCTGAATGGCTGGACCTGGGAGATGGGTGCTAACGTCTATGTAAACAACAACAAACTGGTATCGCTTGCTTCCGGGCAAACCCGCGATGAGGGCAACTGGTGGTTTGTAGGCCACAATATCAATGCGATCTTCGATTATGAAAAAATAGGTCTCTGGCAAAAAGAAGACCAATACCTGAATGTGTTGGAGCCAGGTGGTAACATAGGAATGATCAAGGTAAAGTATACCGGTGGCTTTAAAGCAGATGGTACGCCCGAGAGAGCGATCGGTACTGCCGACAGGCAGATCATGGATGTAGATCCCGATTTCCAGGGCGGTTTCAATACCCGCGTATCCTACAAAGGATTTGACCTGGGTGTGGTTGGTTTCTTCAGAAGTGGCGGTATTCTCTTCAGTACCATTCACGGTTCAAATGGCTATCTTAATTTGTTGAGCGGACGCCGCAACAATATAGATGTAGACTACTGGACACCAGAAAATACAGGCGCCAAGTATCCCAAACCAGGTGGCATTATCGCCAGTGATAACCCCAAATATGGCAGTACCCTCAGTTACTTCGATGGCTCTTTCCTGAAGATACGCACCATTACACTGGGCTACGATTTCAACAGGACCCTGCTTAAAAGGTCGCCTGTTAAAATGAGGATGTACTTTACAGCGCAAAACCCTTTTGTCCTGTTCTCGCCATTCCACAAAGAATCGGGTATGGATCCTGAGACCAACTCATTCGGAAATGAGAATGCGTCGGTAAACCTCAGTCAAAACCTGAGACGTATCCTGACCGTAGGGTATAATACACCGGCCACCCGCAACTACATTGTAGGCGTTAATTTGACATTTTAAATCATTAGATATGAAACATCTGCTTATAAAATCGCTTATAGTATCAGCATGCTTCCTGCTGTTATTCTCAGGGTGTAGCAAAATTCTGGAGGAAAAGCCCCGCAGTTTTTATGAACCTGGTTTTTTTAAGACCGAGAAAGGAGTGCTGGGCGGTATCACCTCCCAATATGCCCACCTGCGATTCCTGTATGGCCAACCCTATTATTACAATATCTTGGAGACGGGTACCGACGAATATACCTGGGGCCAGAGTGCCGACGCCAATTTTAAAGATGCAGATCTCAGTGGCGTAGGTAACCTAACGGCTGCCAGCAGTCGTTCCGACAACTTGTGGACTACCGCTTTTTCCAATATCAATACAGCCAGTGGTATTATCGAGAATGCGGCAGCGGTGCCTGCCATCACTGCTGCAGTGGTAGCCGAAGCCAGGTTTTTCCGGGCCTTCGATTATTTTCTCCTGGTGCAAACCTTTGGCGGTGTGCCATTGGACCTGGGCGCCGGAGAATTGAAATTTAATACAGCCCCTTCACGAAAATCTGTGCGCAACACCGTACCTGAAGTGTATACCAAAGCCATATTCCCCGACCTCGTGCAGGCGATAAACGATTTGCCGGCTGCGCCAAGGGTAGTTGGGGGCGCTACTAAAACAGCAGCACGCCTTTACCTGGCGAAAGCCTATTTAACCTATGGCTGGTGGTTACAAAACCCCAACAACATTCCCACCTATCCACAAAGCGCCAGGACCGATCCTGATGCCCATGATGCAGCGTGGTATTTCCAAAAAGCATATGATGTAGCTAACCAGGGTATCGACCAGCCGGGTAGTTTTGGCCTGGAAAATACTTTCTATGACCTGCATGTTGGTGGTAATGACCGTAACAAGGAAATGATCTTGTATGCCGACCATACACAGGAAAGTGAGTTTTACAATGGAGCTTGTATTTCCTGCTTTGATGGTGAAGCAGGAAATGGCAGGAACTCTGCCGTTTGGATGGTTACCCCCAACTATACGGTGATCAGAAGCGCTCCCAATGCCGACGGTACCGGTATTGCTGTAAGTTCCGTGCAGCGGGAAGCTGCTCAGGCTTTAGGTCGTCCATACACCCGTATGGCTCCTCCGGTGGGCGTGTTTATAAATACCTTTGCAGAGAAAACGTTGGATTCCCGTTATGACGGCACGTTCAGTACTGTTTATAGAGCTAATTGGCCCAAAGGTGGTACTACGAACGCAACGCTTTATAATGCGAACGATATGCCGGTTACACCCGGTCAACCCATACTGAGCTTCCTGGAATATCAAACAGACGCAGTAGGTCTTGTTTATCCTACCGGGCCATCTTTCCCCGGCAAATCCTCCAATGCGGTGGGCGCTGGTGTAATGCCAGGCAGGGCCGATTTTGTGATCGCTCCCCTCGGTATAAGCAGGGTGTTATTTCCCGGTCTATGGAAAATGGGCGTATACCGTACGGATAATGGCACAGGGCTAGGCCAGCCCAATGCTACCAGCACCCGTCCATTCAAAATTGCCAAATTCTCTGAGTTTTACTTCATAGCGGCGGAAGCTGCCGTGAAAGGTGCCACTACTGTAGCAGGCAGAACCGCCCGCGACCTCATCAATGTGATCCGTGCACGGGCAGGCAAGTGGAAATTCTCCAACAAGAACAATGCAGCCTTCGTGGCAGACAACAGTGCCGCGATGATTGCTGCCACGCCTGCTACCATCGACATCAACTATATCCTGGCCGAACGTTCCCGTGAATATTTCGGAGAAGGCCATCGTTGGTTCGACCTGGTACGTACGCAAAAATGGAACGAACTGGCTGGCACCTACCAGATTGCTGGTGCAGCCTATGGCAATCATACACCCGAAACATTTACACGTACCATTGAACCTAAGCATTATCTCCGGCCCATTCCGCAAGGCCAGCTGGATGGCATGGAAGCGACAGCCGAAGAAAAAGTGGCCTATCAAAATCCAGGCTATAATTAATACTCATCACACAAAAAAGATTGGCTGCCCCGCCGGGTAACCAATCTTTTTTATATTTATCCGCATTCCCTGCTGTAAAGCAGCAAACAATAAGCACCAGATAATGAAAACACTCTTGCTCGGTATTTTATTTGTTTTTACGGCTTTCGTCCTGAAAGCACAGGAAGGTCATGAGCTTTGGTTGCGCAGTTCGCAAAAAACGGTTCCCGTAAAGATCATCTGCTCAAAAAATACACCCACGCTTGCCATCGCCAGGCAGGAACTGCAACAGGGATGGCAAGGTGAGCCAAATGCTACGGTTACCCTTTCCATTACAAAGAATAAAAAAATCAAGACCGACGGATTCAGACTTACCCAACACGAAGTAGAAGCCACCACAGATAGGGGGATCCTGTATGGCGTATATGAACTATTGCGCCGGCAACAAACGGGTGAAGGAATACAGGATGAAATTTGTAATCCTTCCTATGCCATCAGGATGTTGAATCACTGGGATAACCTCAATGGTACCGTGGAGAGGGGTTATGCAGGTATGTCCATATTCTGGCGCAAGGACGATCCGTTTGTCGTGACAGAGCAGGATAAAACCCGCTGGCAGGAATACGCACGTGCCAATGCCTCCATTGGTATCAATGGCTCATCGATCAACAACGTCAATGCTTCTCCCACTGTATTAACCCCTGAATACCTCAACAGGACGAAAGCCATTGCTGCTGTACTGCGCCCTTATGGGGTCAAAACATACCTCTCTGTAAATTTTTCTTCCCCCAAAGTGATTGGAGGTTTACCCACCTCTGATCCATTAGATCCTGCCGTGATAAAATGGTGGAAGGATAAAGTGGATGAAATATATACGCTGATACCGGACTTTGGAGGCTTCCTGGTTAAAGCCAACAGCGAAGGGCAACCGGGACCACAGGATTTTGGTCGCACCCATGCTGACGGCGCCAATATGCTGGCCGATGCACTCACCCCTTACGGAGGTATCGTAATGTGGCGCGCCTTCGTCTACAGCTCCAATGATAAAGACAGGGCAAAACAAGCCTACACTGAATTTGTACCGCTCGATGGGCAATTCAGGGACAATGTGATCATACAGGTAAAAAACGGCCCAATAGACTTTCAGCCTAGAGAACCCTTCAGCCCCTTGTTTGGGGCCATGAAGAAAACGCCGGTGATGACTGAATTCCAGGTAACACAGGAATACCTCGGCCATTCTACTCATCTGGCCTTTTTATCGACCATGTGGGAAGAATGCCTGCAATCCGATACTTACCAGGAAGGACCGGGAAGCACGGTAGCGCGCTGTACCGACGGCAGCCTCTATCCCCAAAAATATACAGCTATTGCAGGCGTATCCAATATAGGGTTGGATACCAATTGGTGTGGGCATCATTTTGCCCAGGCCAACTGGTATGCCTATGGACGCCTGGCATGGAACAATAATTTAAGAAGCGAACAGATTGCCGATGAATGGATCAGACAAACCTTTCCACCCGCCTCACCTTCAACAACAGGGTCATCGCTTTATGCAGCCGACTGGAGAGAAAACTTCCTGGTGCCAGTAAAGAGAATGATGCTCGAAAGCAGGGAAGCGGTAGTAAACTATATGACGCCGCTTGGGTTGCATCATATTATGTCTGCCAACGGGCATTATGGCCCCGGCCCCTGGTGGGCGCCCGAAAAAATGCGGGCAGACTGGACACCGCCTTATTATCACCAGGCAGGTACAAATGGTGTTGGTTTTGATCGTACCAAAAAAGGCAGTGATGCCGTGGATCAGTACCGTGAACCATTGGCGGCACAGTTCAACGATCCGGCAACCTGTCCGGACATGTTCTTGCTGTGGTTCCATCATTTGCCCTGGGATTATAAAATGAAAAGCGGGCGCACATTGTGGGAAGAGATCTGTGCCCATTATGATAAAGGCATACTGCAGGTGCGGCAGTTTCAAAAGACCTGGGACAAAGTGCAGCCATATGTTGACAGCAGTCGCTTCGTAGCTATACAACGTAAGCTGCGCACGCAATGCAGTGATGCCCTTGTGTGGAAAGATGCCTGCCTGCTTTATTTTCAACAGTTCAGCCAGATGCCCATCCCGTATTACCTGGAACGCCCGGTTAATAACCTGGATGAGATCAGGGCCAATGAGTTTTTGAAAAGGATACCGTAAAAAGGAAGCTGTCAGCCTTAACGTTTGTCAGTCTGAGTCCCGCGAAGCGGGATAAACGCTGTCGAAGGCGTCTAAAGGGTGGGGCGCCCTTTCGGGGCGGCTCACCCGGATCTAAAGGAGCTTGTAGAAGGCGGCTAAAGGGCTTCCTCTTGGCTTCACCCTTTCTTCAGCGAAGAAGCCCTGATGATCATATCCGCCCGCAGGGTGATGGAGTTGGTGCTATAAAGATTGCTGATGCCTTTGAGGTGGTTGATGAGGTTGGTAACAGCCGTATTGCCCATGGTATCGCCGGAGTAATCGACAGTAGTAAGATTGGGTTCAATGACCTTGCTGATCGGATCATTGTTGAAGCCGGCAAAAGCTACATCTTCGGGAATGCGCAGGCCGGCCGTTTTAAGAGCGATCATGCAATAGACAGCAGCTGTATCATTGGCCGAAAATACAGCATCGGGTCGTTTGGCAGCTGTCAGGTTAAGGATATGTTTAGCTGCTTCTGCGCCGGCCTTTTCAGATAGCGTACTGATAAAATGCATTTTTTCGTTGAAGGACAGGTCATGGTCTTTAAGCGCCTGCCGGTAACCATCGAATCGCTCTTTGTAAACATTCCTGAGTACATTGCCGCCCAGGTGCATGATGCGACGGCAACCCTGGTCTATCAGGTGTTTGGTGATATTATAGGCAGCGCCATAGTTGTTGATGACAATGGAAGTGCTGGCATTGTGCGGATGAACACGGTCGAAGAAGACCACCGGTATCTTGCGTTTGAAAAAAGGTTCCAGGTGGTTGATGTTCTGCGTATCGTACGAAAGGGAGATGAGTAGTCCGTCCACCCGTTTGTTGAACATGGTGGCCGCATTGAGCTTTTCTTTTTCCGCATCTTCCAGCGATTGGGCAATGATGAGGTTGTAACCATGCCTGTTGGCGGCGTTTTCCATACCAGCCAATACGGAAGACATGAAATAACTGTTGAGTCTTGGCACCAGCACCCCCAGCGTATGGGTGCTTTTGCTTCTCAGGCTGCTGGCAAAAGTGTTGGATTGATAGCCCAGCTCTACGGCAGCCTCGGCAATTTTCTTCCGGGTATTCTTGTTGACAGAGGGACTGTTTTTCAAACCCCTGCTCACAGTGGCTGCTGAGATGTTGAGGTGTTTGGCGATGTCGTATATTGTTACTTCCCGGTTTTCGGCCATTGTCGTAGCTGGTTGTTGATCAAGGAAAATAAGCATTTTCTGAACTAAATGTAAAAATAGTGCTTATTCCGTTGTATGGCGGGCACTGGAAACATAATAACCTATAACTATTGACTATTCACTATATGATCTTAATGGAGCAAACAATGCGTTGGTTCGGGCCAAATGATCCCGTAAGCTTATGGGATATACGACAGGCAGGATGTACGGGCGTAGTAACAGCCCTGCATCATATTCCGGTGGGAGCGGTATGGACAGTTGAGGAGATCAACATCCGCAAAGCCATGATTGAAGCGGTAGGTATGAGCTGGACGGTCATTGAAAGTCTGCCGGTGCACGAGGACATTAAAAAGCAAACCGGTAATTACCGGCAGTACATTGAAAATTATAAAGAGAGCCTGCTCAATGTGGCGCAGTGCGGCCTGAAAGTTGTGACCTACAACTTCATGCCCATACTGGATTGGATGCGCACGGATGTTTCCTACGAGATGCCCGATAAAAGCAAGGCCCTGTATTTTGAACGGTCCGCCTTTATTGCCTTCGACCTCTTTCTGTTGAAAAGACCCGGTGCAGAGAAGGACTATACGAATGCCGACATACAAAAAGCAACAGCAAAGTTTGAGGGTATGACACAGTTGGAGAAAGACACCCTTTTCCGCAATACCATGCTGGGACTGCCCGGTAGCGATGAGGCGTTTACACCGGAACAGGTATTGACAGCCTTGAAAACCTATGATGGGATTGATGCGCAACAATTGAAACAACATTTGTATTATTTCCTGCAGGAAATTGTACCCGTAGCTGAAGCCTGTGGATTGAAACTGGCCATTCATCCCGATGATCCTCCCTATAGTATTTTAGGGTTGCCGCGTATTGTAAGTACTGCACAGGATGCCAGGGACCTCCTGGCCGCTGCGCATTCACCAGCCAATGGACTTTGTTTCTGTACTGGTTCATTTGGCGCCCGGGCCGATAATGACCTGCTTACGATGTTGCGCGATTTTGGCGACCAGGTGCATTTCCTGCACCTCCGTAATACCAAGAGAGATGCAGAAGGCAATTTCTATGAAGCCGATCACCTGGCCGGTGATGCCGACATGTACACCATCATCAAAGAAATACTGCACATCATGCAGCGGAGAAAGATGCCCATCCCCATGCGGCCCGACCATGGTCACCAGATGCTGGATGATCTGCATAAGAAGACCTATCCCGGCTATTCCGCCATCGGGCGGCTGCGTGGACTGGCAGAGTTACGCGGACTGGAAATGGGCATCAGCAGGAGCCTGCAGTAGATTACACCAGCTGCATCGTCTCCGTAAACACCTGCCCAAACCGGTCGGTTGCTTTTACCGTGATCTTCTTAGCAGCGGCCGAAGGCCTGGCAAAGAAGAGGTGATCCGTGAGCGTAGGCTCTACAAACTTGTGCTTCTTCGGTAATTGGGGCCCGCCATGCAGTTCTATTGACCAGGGATCGAGTGCTACTCTTTGCTCCATGATACCCTTGGCCACATCATCTTCCCACCATTCTATTTTCCATTTGGGGTCCCAGTTCCATATATTGGCTACTATTTCATCCGGTGCAGTGGCCAGCTTACCTTTTCCATACACCCTCAGCTGATGATCTTTTTCTTTACCGGTCGACTTATAATACCATTTGAGCTCATCTCCATCTACCTCGTATACACCATAACCATTGGGTGTACCGTCACTGCAAATAGGCCCTGTCCACCAGGCGCCGCATACCGTACCGTGTACATGCTCCATCAGGTTGTCCTTTTCCCATTTTTCATTCACGTGCGTATGGCCCGACATGATATGCGTCTTGAACGGCTTCAGCAGTTTGTACAGTTGGTTCCTGTTCGATACCGTACCGCCAATCGCTTCTTCTTCCAGTTTATTTCTCCGTTGATTACCCGTATCCGTAGGTATATGGTTGCTCACTACTACCGTTGAGCCTGGTTTTACCAGCGCGAGGTCCTGCTCCAGCCAGCGAAGTTGTGCTTCAGTGAGATAACCAATGTATTTCTTGGCAGTGCCGATAAAGAATACATTATCGAGTACGATATAATGGACCTTACCCCGGTTGAAAGAATAATACGTAGGGCCAAACTGCTGTTTGAAGGTTTTAGCCGATACATCATCTGAACCACCGTCTATATCCATATCGTGGTTGCCGATAACATTAAAGAAAGGAACACCCGTAATATCCACTGCTGCCCGGTAATCCGCAAACAGTTCAAAATGGTCCCATACCAGGTCGCCGCAGCCAATGCCATGGAACAAAGTGCCCTGGGGATAACCAGCTACCAGCTGGCGAAGGTCCGGGGCGCTTTGGGTTTTGAGCAGCTCACCATCTTTGGCTGAGATGATCTGCGTATCGGCCCATACTACAAAATTGTGTTTGGTGTCATCAGTGGTCAGTTTCTCCAGGTGGAAGTCAGCTTTCAAAGCCCCTTCTTTTTGCGTGAGCGCCTGGTAAAACTGTGCAATACCTTTATCATGGGGAAAGGCATAACCTGCCGGTACACTGATGTATACAAATTCAGCAGCAGAATGCGCATTGATCGTATAGTTACCTTTTTTATCCGTGGTGGCAACACTGTATCCATCTGTTACCGCCACATTCGCTATGCCGCTGCCGTTGCTTTGTACACGGCCCTTAATGGTAAGTCCGGTAATAAGCGAAGTACTGGCTGCATGAGTAAGCGCTGCCGGTGCAGAAAATGCGGCGCCTGCCAAACCAAAGTTTCTTAGAAAATTCCTTCTTGTGATCATATTATTTATTGACTATTATTTCAGTTTCGTCGCTCCTTCCCCTTCGATCTCTGTTACCGGAGATTGTTTGGTAAGGAGGTAATTGGTCTGTGTGCGTGCTTTTGTCCACCTTCCCAGGGAGAGGTTGTACTCGCCTCCGAGCAGGTTGAAATAACCCTGATCGGCCGTTGCATAAGTAAGACTGAGCGTATTGGAACCTTGCCTGTAAAAAGGCTGGTCCTGCAGCGTAATGGGGTTCTTTACATCATACCAGTCATTATTGGTGATGCGGTAACCCATGGCAGGAGGCCCTGCAGTATACAAACTACCGCCCGTGGCTACAAAGATCACATCTACCGGTTTGGAATTGCCGGTCAGATCCGTGCCTTCAAATACAGCCAGGCCGGATGCATTGCCGCTATTGGCAAACAAGCCACCTGTTTTTGCGCCGAAGCCATCTCCATTGTTATTGACATAATCTAAGGTCCGTATCCAGTTGGAAGTGCTCATACTGGTGGAACCAGACCCGTTTATTCTTTTGGTGGTGCCTCCTACATAGAAGAAGCTGCCTTTGGCGGCGCTGCCTGTGGTAAGATTGAATTTAAAAGTACGTTGG
This sequence comes from Paraflavitalea soli, assembly GCF_003555545.1. Taxonomy (GTDB): domain Bacteria; phylum Bacteroidota; class Bacteroidia; order Chitinophagales; family Chitinophagaceae; genus Paraflavitalea; species Paraflavitalea soli. The sequence goes on from NZ_CP032157.1 coordinate 7,681,032, forward strand.
TTGCCCGTGGCCCATCCATTAACAGGGTAGCCAGAAGGGTTGGAAGCATTGGCATTGTTGGTAACAACCACCGAAAATGGCGTGGTAGCAAAGTTGATGTCCTTTGTGGCCATCATTTGAATGTATTCATAATTACCATCGCCGCCTGCCACATCACTCATAAAGCCGGTGATGATGACCGGCGGTATTTCTATTACAGAACTCAATACCACCACATCATTGTCCGTACGCAGGTGGAAGCGTGGGACCAGCGTTCCTTCCGGTCCGTTGGTATTGAAAGCAATGCCATAGAAATTGGCCAGTACAGGCGCCTGAAGGTTGGCAAAACTGGCATTGGCCGCTGTATGCAGCGTAATATTGCCAAAGCCATCATTAAGTAGCTTATCGCCCGAGAGTACATCACCCGCAGCGGGGAGGGGATCGAAACCACCTTTCACGATCACCGATAGAACGCTTTCATAGTCTGCCGGGTTAGCCAGCATAAAGCTGATAGGTACGCGTAATGCCAGGTAACTGTTGCCGGAGGATACTTTTTTGATGGCGTTGGCCGGCAGGTTGGTGATCTGCAGAATGCCATCCACTCTTTTGAGCAGGGCGCCTTCTACATTGGCCACCACCGAATCGCCGGGGTGATAGTTGGCAGCTTCAGCGCCAATGGGAATAGCAATGCCCCGCAGCAATCCCAGCCGGCGCATATCTTGTATGACCAGCAATCCGGCAGGCAGGTTTCCTCCCGAATGTTCAGATACGACCATCCCCGTGATGGACGTTGAGCCCAGCATATTTTCTTTGGTCAACGTAACATCCTGTCCTTTATAAATATTTCTCAGATCATAAATGCCTATAAAGCTGTTTATTGCTCCACCCGGGTAATTGTCTTTTTTACATCCCCACAGCGAAGCTAATGACAACAAAAAGAAAGAATATAGAATGATCTTTTTCATTGTACTGTTTTTGTAACTGCTACTGTTCTTAAACTGTATTTTGTTTTCCCAATCCTTATTTCCTACTCACGACTCGCTATTCGAGACTCACGGCTTCTGCCACCATACCTGCGTGGCTATGTGATCAGGCCCTTGTTCTGCCAGCGCCAGTTTATAATTCGTAGGATTCGTTGATTGCACATATACCGGGTAGGTCATCCTGGCCGGCATTACACCTCCGTTTCTTAAGCCTGGACCCTTCGGCAGGGTGGGATGACCCGTGCGGCGATATTCAAACCATTGCTGCATATCTGTGAGGAACAGCGCATAATATTTCTGCAGGTGGATCCGTTCCATTTTATCGTCCACACTGGCGGCATCGTCCCAGTCAATATCCGCTGCGGCCAGGAACTCCTGGATATTGTGAACGCCCGTACTTGTATCTGGCCAGTTGGGCAGCCAGAGTTTAATGCTCGCATCGGCGCCATTCTCATAGAACGTTTTTGGTGAACCGTTGATCCATCCTTTCAGGGCAGCTTCCGCATACATGAAATTCACTTCAGCGAAGTTCAGGATCATACCTGCCAATGGTTCCGTCATTAAAGAAGGACCCGCGCCGCTGTTATTGGTATTGGAATAAAAGGATGCTTTTTGGCCAGGGTCCTGTCCGGGCAGGTAACCACTGGGTACGCCTACATAAGCGCCCTGTGAAGGAGCGATACCCCACCGGTTGGTTTTAGTGGGTGTTCCCGTTCCGTAAACAGGGATATTGATGCGTGGATCATTCCACACTGCCAGGTGCTCAATGAAGAAACTACCCAGGCTGGGCGCCCTGAAATCCTGTTCCCTTACACTGAGGTAGGGCGACACAAAAGGACCCTGTCCCGTCCAACGTAAGATGGCTGATTCATCGTTCTTGGCGATCTTGGGATAAGTAGAGGCTTTGGTATCTACGATCTCTTTGATCTTGGCAATAACCATATCAGCTACTTCTGCCTTACCGGAAATGCGGAGCAGGAGCCGTAAGTAGAGCGTATTGCCAAACTTGCGCCATTTAGCAATATCCCCATTGTATACCGGATCACTGGCGGCTACAATAGCAGGCCCGCCATTTAACAACGTGTTGGCTTCCTCCAGCTTTTTAAAGATATCGAGGTATATATCCTTTTGTTTGTCAAAAGGCGGCTCAAACAGCAGCGAGTCTTTCGCAAGATTCGAGTGAAAATAAGGAACGTCGCCATAAGTATCCGTGATAAGGGAATATACCCAGGATTGAAGTATCAGTGAAATGCCCTGGTACGACTTGTTGAGTGTAGGCGTGTCTTTCGCTATTTTGTACAGATCCTTCAGGTTGGTCATTTCCAGGTACCAGCCATTGTAGAGATAGTCAGACCAGTTGGAACGGAAATCATACCTGAACACCGTGCCTTCTCCATCATTTCTGTTCACCGTTACCTGCATCAACTCATTGTTGAAGTTGCGGTTGCGCAGCATGTTATAACCCATGATCCCTACGAGTGCAGGCGCCAGCAATTGATGCGGTTGCGATTTGGGCGTATTGTTGGGATCAGTATTGATCTCCGTAAAATCTTTGGTGCAGGAGGCTAATGCCATACTGAACAGCACTATTGCCACTATAATTTTATTGATAGTCTTTTTCATTGTTTCAAGAATTAGAATCCAACAACAAGGTTAAATCCGAATGAACGGGTAGAAGGAAACTGCGCGATCTCAAACCCTTGTACGATGTCACTGCCGAGAAGCGTACCAAATTCGGGATCAAACATCGGCCAGTCAGACCAGATAAAAAGATTACGGCCATATACACCAAGCGTGGCGCGCTGTAAACCAAGTTTTCTGACAAGATTGGGTTTGAAGTTATAATCCAGCCTGGCTTCCCGGAATTTGATATAGTCTGTACGGAATGTATTTCCTTCCGCATTGTCTGTACCGAAGTGAGATCGGTAATACTCATCTATGTCCATTGCAACTACATCATTTTTCCGGTACTTGCTATCAGGACCCATTACCACACCATTGCCGATGATGCCGCTGTACCGGCCCGGCAGGGTCTTGGTGGTCTTACCTTGTTCCGCCAGTTTGTAGTTCATCAGTGAATGCCCTACCGCGCCGTATTGTGCATCGAACAATAAATTCAACCGGAATTGTTTATACGAGAACTCGTTGGTGAAACCAATTTTCCATTTGGGGATCGTATTGCCGAGATAGGTAACATCCTGCGAGATGAGCGCAACACCGCTTTGTGCATCATACACAACTTGTCCGTCCGGAGACCTTACATAACCTCTTCCGTACATATCCCCCATGCTGCCGCCTACTTTAGCTACGATCTGACCGCCGCCTACAGGACCATTTTGAAGCACGATAGAGCTATCGGGCAATTCTTTTACGATATTGGTGTTCGCCGAGAATACAATACCCGTAGTCCATTTGAAACCTTCCTTCGAGGTTATAGGTGTTCCGTTAAGTGCCAGTTCGATGCCTTTGTTGGCCACCTTGCCGATATTGATCACAGCATATTGGTTGCCGGAAGCGCGGTCCAGCTGGCGGTTCAGGATCTGGTCTTTGGTATAACCTGAATATACAGCGAGGTCAACACTCAAACGGTCCCTGAACATTTTCATAGCAACCCCTGCTTCATACGTGATCGTTCTGAGTGGTTTCAGGTTGGGGTTATTCAGTGCCCCCGGATTTTCCAGGCCGCCGCCATACAAACTGCCTGCCGAAGAATAATAGAAGGCCGTCCGGTAGGGGATCATTTGGGCACTGCCCACGTTAGAGGCTGAGAACCGCAGTTTGAGGAAGCTGATGTCCTTGGGTAATTTAAAGGCTTCAGAGGCTACAAAGCTCAGGTTGGCCGATGGATAAAAGAAACCCGTATTTTCTGTACGCTGAGGCGTGGCCAGCGCACTGTTCCAGTCCTGCCGGCCGGTAATGTCGAGGTACAGGAAGTCTTTATAACTGGTAGTGAGGATACCGTAAAAACTGTTGATGACCACCTTCGATTTGTAGGGCAGGGTGATCAAAGGACCGGCCGCATTGGCAAAAGTATAATTGCCTGGGTCGATGAGTGAATCAGCCCTGGTTTCATCACGTGTATAGGTATTCTTGAGCGTGCTGCCGCCTCCGGTGATGGAGAACTCGAAATCCTTCTGTATCCTTTTGGTGTATTTCAACAGGAAGTCAGCACTGGACTCCATCGAAAAGATATTCTGCGTGCGGTAGCTTCCATAGCGGTATTTTGAACCTGCATCAAAAGGACGTTCCTGTGCACGCTGGTCGTATCCAAAGTCCATGGATGTCCTCAACATCATGCTCAACTCTTTCGTGAAGTTATAGGTAGCCTGTACATTGCCCGTCACACCATGACGATTCGTGCTGTTGATGAATTCGTTGACGATCGCATAAGGATTTTCAGGAAAGCTGCTATAGGGGTAGAATATCTTTCTGCCTTCCTGGCCCTTTACCCAATAGTTCTTCAGCCAGTCAATATCTGCATTGGGCTGCCAGAAAATATACCAGTACATGATCGACTGGTTACCATATCCGGCTCCCGGCAGGTTATCACTCCATTTGTTGGTATAGTTGATCTTCGAACTTACCTGCAGCCTGTCATTCACTTTTGAATTGACTGATAACGATACCGTATTACGCTTATAACCCGTATTAGGTATGATCCACTTATTGGTCACATTGGTTACCGAAAAGCGGGCCGTGGTCTTATCCGTACCACCATCTACACTGATGGTATTGGTAATGGTATTACCTACATCAAAGAACTCACGGAGCTTGTTCTTATAAGGTACCCAGGGCGTAGCGATCGTATCCCGTCCCTGCAGCCCATTGTTATACTGGAAGAACTTTTGCCCGTCAAACCGGGGACCGTACGCAGAACTGGAAGAGGAATTGGCTGATCTGCCATAGTCATAATCTGCTTGTCCATCCAGTCCGATACCATATTCCCATTGCAGGTCGGGCCAGCGGTTCACCTGTTCCCAGGCAACATTGGAACTGAAAGTAATACCCAGGCCTTTCCTTTTATTGCTGCCCGATTTAGTGGTGATGACCACCGCGCCGTTGGCAGCGCGTTGGCCGTAGAGCGCCGCGGCGCCAGGTCCTTTTAGCACAGTCACTGATTCAATATCTTCCGGGTTGATATCATTGAGGCCGCTGCCATAATCGGCTGGCATATTATCACTGCCCGTGCCATAGGTTTCTTCACCTGCTATAGCGCTGCGCCGGCCACTGCCGTTGTTGATCACCACACCATCTACTACGATCAGCGCTTCATTGTCGCCCGTAAGGTTGTTCTCCCCACGCAGGATGATCTTATTGGTACCTGTAGGGCCGGCATTCGAACGTACCAGGTTCAATCCAGCTACCTTGCCCGATAGCGCATCTGTCCAGTTGCCGCTCATAGCATCCGTCAGTTGCTTCCCATCAACCGTAGTGGTAGCATAACCCAGGGCTCTTTCCGCACGTTTGATGCCGAGTGCCGTCACTACCACGTTCTGCATTTGCGTTTCGTCCTTGATCAGGTCTATCTTCAATAACTGTTGTTCCGAGGCGGCAAATTTCTTCTTGGAAGGCAGGTAGCCTACCGCTGATATGTCCACCGTTCCTTCCGCCAAAGGAAGCTTTTTACTAAAGGCCCCCTTTTCATCGGCTACTGCAATCGTTGTTCCTTGTCCGGCTTGTTTGATTATGACCGTGGCGCTGGGCACAGGATTATCTCCTTCTGTAATGATGCCCTGCAACACCATATTGGCTGTTTGTTGCCGGGGTGTTTCAGATTTCCTGATGATCCAGCTGCTACCGCTGGCCGTAGCTTTAAAATTTGCCGGTGCCAGCACTTTGTTCAATAAGTCTCCTACTGTGGGCGCCTCATAACTGCCAGCCGTTACCCTGAACGCTGCCAGTTCCTCATTGGCATAAGCCAGTTGTGCTTTGAATTGCTTGCCAAAATCTTCTACTACTTTGGCCAGGTTGCCCGCTCCATGCCGGAACCGGAGCTGACTGCTTTGCGCCTGTAGCAGACCTGCTGTAAGCAACAGGACCAAAAAGCTGAAAGGTGTTTTTAGTTTCACGTTTTCCATGTTTTTTTCATTACAGTATAGACAATAGGTTAGCTGTCTGTGCCAGGTGCGCCAGCAGCAGTGATGAACCAAATGGTTAATTCAATGATATGTTAGTGGATATTATAGCCTGTCAGTACATTCAAGACCTGTAAGTTTTCTTCCATGGATAAGGTCATGTTCCAGGTTAAACTTATTTTCATCGCCGGATTCGTATGTTCCTTCGATAGTGTTACTCCATAATACGATTCTATATAGTGGATCAATGTTTCCAATGATATATTGTACAGCCTTATTTCCTTACGAGCCCACCAGTCAGCTAGCCCGGGATCTACGCTTTCAACAGGGGCCGTTTTCCCCTTACGTGTTTGTACACGTTGCCCGGCAGTAAGGATATTGCTGCTGTTTGTATTAACCAGGGATACCCTCCCTTCCTTCACCGTCAATTGTATATCAGCCGAATCAAGGCGGCTGATCGTGAACTGGGTACCCAGTACCGTTACCTGCTGGTTATTCACCGCAATAGAAAAAGGATGCCGGGTATCTTTGGCAATACTAAAGAACACCATTCCTTTGGCAAGCTGCGTAGTACGCTTGTTCCTGAAATCAGGATATACCCGCACCACCGATCGGGGAGCCATCCACAATACAGAACCATCTTCCAGTTGTATTTGGCGGGCACTGTCATTTGCCACCAGCTCTTTCCAGGATTCCACCGGCATTTCCTGCTGGTTCCAGGGTAGCTTAATGAGCACCGCTACCAGTATGGCCGCAGCCGCGCTAAGCCCGATATAGAATAACTGCTTTTTCTTACGGCGGGTATTGTCCAATCGTTGATGGATCGTATGGAGCATGGCCGCTTTACGAGAAGCGTCCATGGCATCCGGTTGCTCCCATGCCTGCTGCCATTGCTCATCGTCTTTAGGTGTATGTTGCTGCCGTGATTTTCGGGGCATGAGAACGGGTTTGTATAATAGACGCTCGTGGAGAGAAACTGGTACTAGACCTTTTTTAAGAAAATAGCGGAGTTAACGATTTGGTCATATTGCGAGGGATAATGACCCATGCCGCTCTTGTTGCCTGGTCGGCAATTCCATTGTGGGGGCAAGCGCGATAGGCTTACAGGAAAAACAATTGTACCTGGCGTAATAACTTCACAATGCGTTGGCCGGCCGTATGCAATTGGTTCTTCACCGTTTGCTCACTCAGTTGTAACTCGGCGGCTATTTCTTTTACCGAGCGTTGTTCTTCAATTTTCATGGCGTAGATGCGGCGCATCTGACCGGGCAGTTTTTCCATGGCGCCGCGCCACATATAATATACCTGCTTGTATTGATATTGCTCATCAGGCTGAGGCGTTCCTTCCTCCTGCTCCGGCATATCGTCTGTAAGCGTATACTTCCTTCTCCGCGAAGCGCGGATATGATCACTGATACAATGCTGAACAATGGTATACAGGTAATTGCGGAAAGAAGAGTGGATAACAATAGACTGTCGTTTGTGCCACAGGCGTATGAATACCTCCTGCAATACATCATTCGCTTCTTCCGACCCATTCAGGCGCATCCGTATATACGTGTGCACCGGGCCGGCAAAGCGGTTGAAGATCTCATCAAAAGCAGTTTTGTCCCCCGCTCGCAACTGCAACAGTAATGACCCTTCATCGGGGGCTAATTCCTGATAGTTCATAATGGCGGCAAACTTAGTTACCAAATGTAACGATGTCGCAGCAGCTATTTTATCAAATGTTTAAGTTTTTATGCCGTTGCAGGTTTTTGCAGGACAAAACCTGACATTTGGCCCCTGGGCAAGCCTATTTCTATGTCAGAAAAAAATACTAATTTAAAGGACCCATAAATGCAAACGATTGCGTTCATGACTCCCCTCTATCCTCGCGAAAACGCTACCGGTAGCCAGTGATCATTTTATAACCATTAACAACTGAGTTTATGATGTGGGAAGACTTTTTAGCTTGCAGGAGAAAGAGAATGGAACAACAGCGTATTGACCAGCTTTCTCATCCGGCGCAGCAACAGCAGGAGCCCTATGATCAGGCCCTCCGCGCCAGCTTCATCAAAAATTTCCGCGAAAAGATGGAGCAGATCATTACCCCCGCCTTTGGTAAATGTGTACAATCACTCAACAGGTATGGCATCGTCGCGCAGCAGGTAGACAGGATGGAGCGCGAACACCCCAATGTATCGCTCGATATCCGCTACGATACCCAAAACTATTGCATGTTCCTCCTGGCCCCCATGGAGGCCGAAGGCAAAGTGGCCATGCGCACCTTAATTCACAAGGACAATGAATGGAATTATGAAGATGCTACCCGCGTAGAGGTAGATCAGCTCTCCGAATCCCTCATCAGGGAAAAGGTGCAGGAAGCCATCAATGCCCTGGATAATCAATAATAATCCCTTGATTTTAAATTATTGTAGAAAATGTCATCCTTTCAGGGTGACATTTTTCGTTTTTGACCATATATATCTGTAACCCTCCTGCAAAATGGATGACCACAAGATCATTGACCTGATCCGTTCCGGCGGCAACAATCTGTATGAGCTGAATAAAAAGGCAATCGGCCTAAATATCAAATTGCCCCCTGTTTTAATCATTTAGCCCCCTGTCATGTCCACCAGTATCCTTACTTTAGCGCCGCTAAGGCGAAAGCCTGCCAACGAAAACAGATTAAAAAACAATTAATGGGGAATTTCCCGGGGAGGGTAGTTAGGATATTATTGATCATATTGCTGCCGGTAGGTATAGTGCAGGCACAAACGGTGCCCGGAGTAAAGCACTCCACCATTGCCGATGGCTGGGCCAATAATTCCATCAATGTGGTGGTGTTTCGCAAAAACTCCCTGGTTACCCACGATGGCTGGCAGTACACCGCTTTCTACGACCAGGACCGCTATGTAGTACTGGGCAAAAGAAAACAGGGCGCCGCCCAATGGCAGTTGAAAAGAACACCCTACCAGGGCAATACCGCAGATGCCCACAATACCATCAGCCTCATGGTCGATGGAGATGGTTACCTCCACCTTTCCTGGGATCACCACAACAATGCCCTGCGTTATTGCAGAAGCAGTAGCCCGGGCTCCCTGGAGCTGACAGATAAAATGCCCATGACCGGCCAGTTGGAAGAGCGGGTGAGCTACCCCGAGTTCTATAAGTTACCCAATGGCAACCTGCTATTCCTGTACCGCAATGGCCAATCAGGCCAGGGCAACCTGGTCATCAATCAATATGACCGGCATACTAAAAAGTGGTCGTCCCTGCACAGCAACCTGATCGATGGAGAAGGACAGCGCAATGCCTATTGGCAGGCTTGTGTGGATACCAAAGGTACCCTGCACCTCTCCTGGGTATGGCGCGAAACACCTGATGTGGCCAGCAACCACGACTTGGCTTATGCCCGCTCAAAAGATGGTGGCCTTACCTGGGAAAAGAGTACCGGCGAAAAATACCTGTTGCCAATTACCGCCGCCACCGCTGAATATGCCTGCCGCATTCCCCAAAAAAGTGAATTGATCAACCAGACCTCCCTTTATGCCGACGGCAAAGGGATGCCCTATATAGCTACCTATTGGCGCGAAGCAGGCTCCGCTGTACCGCAATACCATGTGGTGTATGCCAATGGTAAGCAATGGCAGGTGCAGGACCTGGGCTTCCGTACTACCCCTTTCAGCCTCAGTGGAGGTGGTACCAAACGCATTCCCATTTCACGGCCGCAGGTCATGGTATGGCGTACAGGCAGGCGCATAACGGCCGCCCTGGTATTCCGCGATGCAGAGCGCAACGATAAAGTATCCGTGGCTATAAAGAATGATATCACCAAAGGAGCCTGGCAGGTGACAGACCTGACCACGGAGTCCGTAGGATCATGGGAACCCACTTACGATACCGAATGGTGGAAACAAAAAGGCATCCTGCAATTGTTTGTACAAAAAGTGGAGCAGGTGGATGGCGAAGGCAAAGCAAATATTCCACCCCAACCCATACAGGTATTGGAATGGAAACCATCACCTACATTTGACGATAACAAAAAACGATAAAAGCATATATGAAGCGTAACATTACCTGGTTAAGTTATTTATCCGTTACCCTGGTCATTACGGGCCTTTCCTGCAGTACTTCAAAGAAAGCCGGCATTTCAACCGACAAAGCCCTGGCACAATCCTTTGATAAAGAATTTGTAGATGCTGGTGCCCAGTATAAAATATTGGCGAAAGACCTGCCTGCTGATAAGTTTCCCAAAACATATTTCCCCACTACCGGTAAACACGAGTACAGCAATTCCGGTTGGTGGTGCAGCGGCTTTTACCCCGGCACCTTGTTCTATCTCTATGAGCAAACAAAAGACATTGCCTTATACAACGAAGCAGTAAGGATATTGGAACCCCTCAAAAAAGAACAATACAATAAAGGAACCCACGACCTGGGTTTTATGATGTTCTGCAGCTTCGGCAATGCCGAACGCATCCAATCCAAACCCGAATACAAAGAGATATTGATCAACAGCGCCAAATCACTCATCACCCGCTTTGATCCTAAAGTAGGTTGTATCAGGTCATGGGATTCTAAAAAGGCCGAGTTCATCGTCATCATCGACAATATGATGAACCTCGAATTGTTGTTCTGGGCTACACAGGTTACCGGCGATTCTATTTATTACAAGATAGCCGTTACCCACGCCAATACTACTATTAAGAACCATTTCCGTCCCGATTATAGTTCTTACCATGTCATCAATTACAATCCTGAAACAGGTACCGTGCAACAAAAACGCACAGCCCAGGGCGCTGCTGATGAATCTGCCTGGGCCAGGGGACAAGCCTGGGGATTGTACGGTTATACCGTCATGTACCGCGCTACCAAAGACAAACAATACCTGGACCAGGCCAATCATATTGCACATTTCATCTTAACACATCCCAACCTGCCGGCCGATAAAGTGCCGTATTGGGATTTCAATGCGCCCGGTATTCCCAATGCATTGCGCGATGCGTCTGCCGCTTCCATCATGGCTTCCGCTTTCCTGGAGCTGCAGCAATATGTGGATGATGCCAAAGCAAAAGAATATGTCAGTGCAGCTGAGACCATGTTGCGCTCCCTGTCATCCCCTGCTTACAAAGCAGCGCCGGGCACTAATGGTGGTTTCATCATTGAGCATGGCGTAGGTCACCTGCCTGCCAAATCCGAAGTAGATGTGCCCCTTACCTATGGCGATTATTATTATGTAGAAGCCATGAAACGGTATAAAGAGCTGGCTAAATAAGCATGACCTTATTACATATATTTTCAAGTGCGGGCTGTCTGCAAAGACAGCCCACACTTTTTTGTAATATTGAATAGCTACCACTTACTTTTTCCCGATCAGGTAACTCACTCCAACACTCAGCGTGTGTAATTTGATGGACGAGTTTTCACCCATGTTAGATAATCCCGCCGCATACCGCAGATCAATGCCCAGACCTTCCGGCAGACGATAGCCTATGCCCATTACGAGCGAAGTCTCAAACTTATTCAGGATGTGCTTCATATCTTCTTCCGCATCAGTGTCTTTATAGATTGCTTTTCCCCTGACCAATAGGCCGAATTGAGGGCCGCCATTTACAAAGAATCCACTGCTATGATGAAGCTGGAACAATAATGGCAGCCGCAGGTAGGAAATAACGTATTTCAAACCGCCAGTCTGCGCGCCTTCCTGCGAATAGAACAGTTCTGGCTGCAGGATAAATAATTTGCTGAAAGAGAAACTGGCTACAGCGCCCGCATGCCAGCTGGTAAGGGTTTTAACTCCTGTGACCTCTTTGCCGATCATAGTAGCGAAATTGATACCAGCCTTCGGGCCAAATTGTACAGGGGGCTGCGCATTACATACATACGAAAGCAAAATGAGTACGGAACAAAATAATTTCCTTTTCATGGTGGTGTTTTTTTGTGGCACAAAAATGCTTCACTGCTCCGCTTCCCGGAAGCCGCGCTTAACGGATACCTTGTTTGGGTTAATGGAAATACAGGTTGTCTTAAAAAAAAGTCTTCTTAACACTTGATTATTTACCTTGCTGGTTTGAACCCACATTCCTTCGTATCTTGTCGCCTCACAAATCAACCATATGAAAAGAACCATCCTGGCGATCTGTTGTATTGTGTGCGCAATAGCAGTACAGGCACAAACCCCAAAGAAAAATAGCCAGCCCGTCAACGATAGAAAACAATGGCTGGCCCACCTCGATAAACTCGCCCGGCCTGTATTGTCCAACCTCGCGGCAGGCACCCTCCGGCAAAACATGCCCGTGATCTTATCACCCAAGGTCGACAACGCCGCCAACCGCGCCCAGGTAGCTTACCTCGAAGCATTTGGAAGGGTACTCGCAGGCATCGCCCCCTGGCTCAACGGCGAAGGCGGTACCGCTGAAGAACAGGCCCTCCGCAATCAATACCGCGAATGGACCCTCAAAGCCATCGCCCATGCAGTAGATACCGCCGACAAAGATTATATGCGTTTCACCGGTGGTCAGCCATTGGTTGATGCTTCCTTCATGGCCCTGGGCCTCGTACGTTGCCCCTGGTTATGGGAACACCTCGATCCCAAAGTACAGGCCAATGTAATAGCCGCTTTTAAAGCCACCCGCTCTATTGTACCGGGTTATAGCAACTGGATCCTCTTTTCAGGAATGATAGAAGCCTTCTTCTGTAAATATGGGGTCGACTATGATGGAGTGCGCATTGAGTATGGTATCCGAGAATTTGCCGGCAACTGGTATCTGGGCGATGGGGTTTATGGCGATGGTCCCCAGTTCCATTGGGATTATTACAACAGCTATGTGATACAGCCCTACCTGGGCAATATCCTCGAAGTATTGCGCAAACGCAATCCCCGGGCTTATGATTGGTATGCACCTAAGTTCGAGCAGATCAGCAAACGGTATGCAGTGATCCAGGAGCGCCTCATCAATACCGATGGCACTTTCCCCGTTACCGGTCGTTCCATTTGTTACCGCGGCGGCGCTTTCCACCACCTGGCCGATATGGCCTGGAGAAAACAATTGCCCCAGGAAATAACGCCGGCACAGGTTAGAAGCGCCCTCACTGCCGTGATCAATAAAACCTTTGAACCCGCTTCTACTTTTACCAAAGATGGCTGGCTCAACATAGGCTTGTATGGTAGCCAGCCCGGCCTCGCCGAAGGGTATATCAATACAGGCAGTGTATACCTCTGCACAACCATCTTCTTACCACTCGGATTGCCCGAAACCGATGAATTCTGGGCTGCTCCCGCAGCACCCTGGACTGCCGTAAAAGTGTGGAGCGGACAGGACATGCCGGCCGACCATGCCGTGGACGTCAGGTAATGGTTGCATCAGCGCTGTTAATACTTTGATAAGAAGCGGAGCCTGGCTTGAAAGATTCGTTAATATGTAAAATCGCCAACTCTTACCATGTTGGCATGAATTTATATCGGCGTAAATTGCTATATATTATTCATGCTTAAAAATGACAACAGGTATGAAAGCACTGCAATTAACAAGGAAGCTGGCTATGTTATTGGTGGCAACACTGGTACTCACAGCTACACTGATGGCGCAAAACGAGAAAGCCGACAAGAAAGCTGAACAGGCTGCAGCCACCAAGGCCTTGATAGATGCCCAGCGCTATGTATTTAAACCACAAAGTGCCAATCCCATGCGCGGTCGTACCGTGCAACTTACAGCAGAGTATACCGTGAAAGTGGGCAAGGACACCATCATAGCTGACCTGCCTTATTTCGGACGCGCTTTTTCGGCGCCCATCGATCCCACCAAAGGAGGCATACAATTCAATTCAACCAAATTTGATTACAAACTCGAAACCATTAAGAAAGGCTGGCAGGTAACCATCAAGCCCGCTGATGTGAGTGATGTACAACAGTTCTTCCTCACCATCTTCAACAATGGCTCCGCTACCTTACAGGTCACCAGCAACAACCGCACACCGATATCCTTTAATGGATATGTAGTGGAGCGGAAGTAGAATACAGAGAGTAGAGACCCAATACTGCATTCTTTAAGCGCAGTCCACCGATCAAATACAAAACCCGCAGGTAATGCAAATGCAGCACCTGCGGGTTTGTTATTTCAGGTTGTTACAACAGGTGACACCTTTCCCAGGCGTCGCAAACGAAGGTGTCACCTGTATTCTGAAACTTTAGTCAGTACGTTCAAATCGCGGAGCCATTCTGTATTCTAAATTCTGTATTCTAAATTCTTCACTTCAGCTTATTCCTCTTCACCCCTTCAAACGTGATCTTCACAGGCTGTATCAGCCCATCTTTGTCAAAGACCATTTTATCAATGCAGGTCACCCGGTGATTAGCTGCCGTTTCTCCCAGCGGCCTGCGGTGATACACAATGTACCAGTCATCCTTGCCGGGTACCTGGATCACCGAATGATGCCCTGCGCCCGTAGCTACCGCTGAATCCTGCTGCAATACCGTACCGATCCTTTCAAAAGGACCAAACGGTGAGTTCGACATGGCATAAGCCACTTTATAATTAGGGCCGCCCCAGCCGCCTTCCGACCACATGAAATAATATTTCTGATCCCGGATAAATAGGAAAGGGCCTTCCACATAGCCTTTGGGCGTGATCTCTTTGAACGTGCTGCCATCTGCAAAAGGTACAAAACCCGTAAAGTCGTTCTTCAACTTTACAATATTGCAATGCCGCCAGCCGCCATAGATCATATAGTATTGCCCGTCTTTGTCTTTGAATACAAACTGATCGATTGGCTGAGCACCATTGTAAAATTTATCCAGCAATGGCTTGCCCAGCAGGTCTTTAAAGGGACCTTGTGGCCGGTCGGCCACCGCCACACCAATCCCGCCGGCTTCATTGTTGTTCTGGATATCATTAGCGGAAAAGAACAGGTAGTATTTTTTGTCCTTCTCTACAATGGCCGGCGCCCACATCGCCTTATTGGCCCATTTGATCGCGGCCGTATCCACTATCCGTGCATGTTTTTGCCAGGTCAGCAGATCCCCAGAGGAGAATGCATCCAGGAATACCTGCTTTTCATACTTGTCTGAATAAGTAGGATATACCCAATATTCCTTATTGAAGATAACTCCTTCGGGGTCGGCATACCAGCCTTCAAATAGGGGGTTGCCGGATGTTTTTTTCGTCTGCGCTCCCGCTATCAAACCAAGGCCCATCAATCCGGCCAACAACAAATATCTCATGTGCATAAAATTGATAAGTCTGCAATATACCACCCGGCAGGTAGATAAACAGCATTAGTTGGTTAAGACCGCTTTAAAATTTATAGACGAAACCCACGCCCAGCAACTCTTTGATCTGCGCCGTAGCCCCGCCGGCCGTGCCATCCGCCTTCACCGTCTTTACATCATTGTCGTAGATCAGATCAACAGAAAGGTTCATATTGATCAGCTTGGTCACCTTCACCGCTACTATATTCGTCCAGAATATGTCTATATTAAACGGGTCATGCCGGTAGTTGGAAAACAGCTCCAGCCTCGTTTTATAGGAAGTAGTAGGCGTAAGATTCTTACTCCAGTTCACCGAAGCATAAGCACCCACTTCCATTTTTACATTCTTACCGCTATCTACCCCAAAAGCCCCCACAGCCGCCAATGAATCATTTTGTACAATGACCCACCTGGCCGTGATCGGCGAAAGGAACAGCGAAAACCCCTCTACCGGTTTATAGTCCATACCTAACGATAAGACTATATAGGCTGGCGACATGACATTGGAGGTAAGTACCTTGGTGGAATCGGTAGGGTAGGCATACCCTTTGGCAAACTGGCTCCTGAAGTTCAGCAGCGTACTCAGGTACCATTTCTTATTATCCAGCTCATAGCCATATTTCGATACAAAGTCTATCCGGTCATCCGACTTCCGTTGTCCCAGGCTCGTGGTATTCACCATACCATAAGCGAGGTCCAGACTATTATCCCAGGAATGACGGCCTTGTTTATAATGCGCATATAAGTTCAGCAAAGATGTCAGTGACAGCGAGAATTTGTCACCCCCTGCTGCCCAGTTGCTCAATGCTCCCTGGTTCACATTCAGGTTGAAAGTGCCCCCTGTTTTCCAGGCGCGCTTGCTGGTATCAGACGTGTTTTTGCTAATGGTACGGCTGGATTCACTTCGTAGGCCTTGAACAGTTTTGTCTTGTGCAGATAGGCGCAGGCTGCATAGGGTGAGCAGCAGGAATACATATTTCATGTCAATGGTTTTGGAAAAAAGACCTCCTCCCACAAAAAAGCTGCCAAATTAGCTTACCAGTTTTCTGCTCGTAGCTCATAGCTCGCAGCTTGCCTTCGAAACCGGTTTAGTAATAATTTATTAATTCCAACCCTCATTATACCCTGGCAGGTGGTAGTATCTTGCGCCGATCCTTTAACTTACTGGTATGAAAAAACTCTTGCTCTCTTTGGTTGGTTGTTATACCTTGATGGCCGTTGCCCAACCTACCGTGTATACGACGGCCAATGCCCATTCCCACAACGATTATGAAAAGCCTGTCCCTTTTCGCGCAGCCTACAACGAAGGGTTTGGTTCCGTGGAAGCCGATCTTCACCTCATCAATGATACCTTATGGGTGGCCCACGATAGCGCAACACCGGGCGTCAGTCCCAGCTTTGAACAATTGTACCTGCAGCCCCTCAACCAGGAAGTAAACCTGCATAAAGGCTTTCCTTATGTAGATCACAATAAATCCTTACAACTGCTCATCGACCTCAAAACAGATGGCGTTCCCACCCTCGCCAAAGTGGTGGCTGTCCTGCAGCGATATCCCGCCCTTACCAATTGTACACAGATCAGGTTCGTGATCTCCGGCAGTCGCCCCGATCCCGCCGCCTGGAACCAATACCCCGCCTTTATTTGGTTTGATGGAAATCTCGGTGAATCCTATACCCCTGCCACCCTGTCAAAAATTGCCCTGTTGAGTGCCAGCTTTACCAAACATTCCACCTGGAATGGCAAAGGCCGCCTCATCGCCAAAGAGCAGGACAGCCTGCAAAAGCTGATCGCCGGCGCGCATGCCCTGGGCAAACCCGTTCGCTTTTGGGCCTCTCCCGATAATACCAATGCCTGGTACCAGTTGATGAAGCTAAAGGTGGATTACCTCAATACCGACCGTACCCGTGAACTGGGCGCTTTCCTCAAAAAACTACAGAAGAACAGCTATCGCAACGATAAAGCATAGGGAGTTCCGGCCACGGCCAGGTAAGCAATAACACACCAGTGGCCGCAGTTTTGCAGCATGTCCATTTAGTTAAGTTTAGTTATTAACTTCATTTCATGTCTTCATCTGTTCTGATCATTGGTGCAGGTGCAGCCGGGTTGATGGCTGCCCGCGAATTATCGGCCCATGGCCATCCTGTTACTATCCTCGAGGCACGCAACCGGGCCGGTGGCCGTATGCATACCCTCCATCCCACCGCTTTTAGCGTGCCTGTCGAAGCCGGTGCCGAATTTGTGCATGGAAAATTGCCCCTCACCCTGCAGTTATTACAGGAAGCCGGTATCGCCTATACCCCCGTGGAAGGCCGTATGATTGAAGTACGCAAAGGACGCTGGCACCGGCAGGATCATTTTGTAGACGGATGGGATACCCTCATGGAGCACTTACAGGCATTGCAACAGGATATGACCGTGCGCGAATTCCTCGACACCCATTTCACCGAACACCGCTATGAAGAGCTGCGGCGTTCCGTACAGCGCTTTGCCGAAGGATATGATGGCGCCGATATCAACAAAGCCAGTGTGCTCTCCTTGCGCAGCGAATGGGAAAAAGAAGAGGAAGAACAATACCATATCACCGGTGGGTATGAGCGCCTTACCGATTACCTCATAGCACAATGCATCAGGCAGCGCTGTTTATTGCACTTCAATACTACAATAAAACATATTCGCTGGCAGGAGAGTGGGGTAGAGGCCATTTCCCGGGATGGACAATCCTTCCAGGCCAGTAAGGTCATTATTACCATTCCCCTCGGCGTGTGGCAGCAGCCTGCTGGCCAGGCCAGTATCGGATTTACCCCGGCTATCGAACAGCAGTTCACCGCCTTCCGTCAGATCGGGTTCAGCGCCGTCATCAAGATCAGCCTGGAATTTAAACAGCCTTTCTGGCAGGAATATGAAAAGGAGCTGGGGTTCCTGTTCAGTGAAGAGATATTTCCTACCTGGTGGACACAACTCCCGCATCCCGCCCCTTTCCTCACAGGTTGGATCAATGGCCCCCAGGCCGCTTCCTTCACCCAAACTCCACCCGAAAAAATGCTGCAATATGCCCTTTATTCCCTGGCAGGCATATTTGGTTTGCCGCTTATCTTCCTTGAGCAGCAACTGGTGGCTTCACAGATTACCGACTGGGGGGCCGATCCATTTGCCCAGGGCGCTTATTCTTATGATATGCTGCCTTCCCGGGCAGCCCGCCAGGTTTTACAACAACCTGTGTCAAACACCTTGTTTCTTGCGGGCGAAGCCCTCTATGAAGGCCCTCACCCCGGTACCGTAGAAGCTGCCCTTGTAAGCGGCAAAGAGGCGGCAGCGAAGCTGATCGCTGTTTTACCTCGTTAATTCAACTCCTTCAGCCACTGCTGGGCATAACTACGGGCGGCCGCGATCGTTTCCCGGCCACTGCGGAAACAGCGTTTCCAGCTTTCGTCTTTCGCTTCCAGTTTAGGGTCCGCAAAACGCTTACGCCCATCCCGGTCTACCAGTTTCGCATCAAAATTGATATCCGCTGTCAGCGTAAGGAATTCCTGTAACCTTCTTTTAACCAGGTCCTTCACCTGCGCAGGATACTCCTGCTCAAAATACTTCAGGTCCTCTTTATAGTTTTTCTCCCCTTCTTCACCACCCTCCGACAGGTCCATCAGGTACATCTTGTGGTTTGGGTCTTTGGGATCCTGCAAGGCTTTCAGTTCTGTTTTTTGCATTTGCAGCGTCGACTCATACAGCTTTTTCATATCACCCGTTACCCCCTTCATATCCTTCTCCGTCGTTTCTATATCATGTTTTAGCCCTTCTATCCGCGCCTTTAATTTTGCTTCCTTATCAGCAGGGTTCTTAGGCCGGGCACCCTCACGTACCGTCTTGTATTCGGCGGCAAACTCCGGTGAATTGGTATACTTCCGGATATAATCCCCCAATTCCTTTACCGCTCCTGCCCTTTTGCCCAGCGCCAGGTTTTTAATCACAGCAGAAGAGGGAAAGGAGAGATTGCTGCTCTTAAAATTGTCAAAGATGTATTCACGTGCTTCCTCCTCCGCAATGTCCAGCTGATCAAAAATGTTTTTTACAACGGTAAATGCCACCGCGCTCAATGCCAGCAGGCATACCATCCAAATACGGGTAATCTTTTTCATGTTGCTATACAATTAAGTGTGTTATAGACCTAAAATTACCGGACTGCCTGTTCAGCTTTCCAGGCAACACTACAAAATGACATTATTGATGGATGAACTGGCTGAATGCCCGGTCAGGATGTCCGTCCCTACTAAGGAAAACCACTATATACTTGGCCCGAAACGGGTATTTAGACAGGTACGAACAGGTATATTCACCCTTTTTGCAATGTGGGGCATAATTATAGCCTTTAAAGCGGCATTTAATGGATTATTTTTTGATCAGGTTAACTAATATTACTTATTTTCAACAAGCGGAGCGACCTATGAAATTAGTTGTTGTGAAAACCATTTTACAATTTGGAAACCCTCATTATTAAAGAGACGCTTAAATCCAAACTCAATACAGGCGTTGAACCTGCTGTTGACTTTCTGTATAACAATTATAGCTCCATGTTATATGGCTATGTGTTACAGTTCATCCCCGATAAGAAAGAAGCGGAGAAAGTATTGGTACTTGTCTTTGGTGCCTTAGCCTCCCGTTTGCAGGAAGCCTGTAATTCTACCCTCTCTGTCTATTGCTGGATGCAGGTGGAAGCCAGGAAAGTGATCCTGGAATACAAAAAGAAACAGTCAGGCCCTTCCAATGGTCATCCGCCGGCCAATGGGCAGCCTAAGAATGCTTATTACCTTTCCCTGCTCCAGGAGGCATCAGAGGAACAACGCCTCGTGTTCAGCGAAATATTCCTCCAGGGAAGAGAAAAAGAAGAATTGGCCAACCAACTACAAAAAAATGTGCAGGATATCAGCAGGCTTCTGAAGGAGAGCCTCCTCATCATGCAAAAGAACCTTCAGTGAACCTACAGGAATACATAGACAGTGGCAGCGTAGAAGCTTACGTGTTTGGGGTGTTGGCGCCTGCAGAAAAAGAGGCGTTCGAACGCCTGCTGCTGGTATCTCCTGATTTACAACAGGCCCTCGCCAGGGTGGAACGCCAGGTGGAGCAATTTGCAGCCAGCCAGTCAATCCCGCCGCCGCCCGAAACCCGCCAGCAGTTCCAGGATTTCTTACATGGGTTACCCATCCTCAAACGGGGCGATAGCATACCACCACCGATCGAACGTAACGTCAACGCTCATGGTAATACAAACTACATCCCTGCTTATGAAATTACTACCAGCCACATCAAAGTTCACAAATACTGGCGTATAGCCTTTCTTGTACTTTTCATCCTGTCAAAAATATTCCTCGCTTTCCTCATCTACTACATTATCAAGTTCTACGATGCACGCAACCAGGTAAAGCAATTACAACAACACGAGCAGGTACAAAAAGCAGGTAAATAACATATCCCATCCCAAGCTATCAAGCCTTGCAGAAAATGCTGGTTTTTAATACCCTACTAGAATAGTAGGAATTATTTGGCGATAATACCAGCTGCCAGTATCTTTGCTCAGTTATCGTTCACGCTTGCCAGCCAACAGTCACAAAAAGCTATACCATGAGACAAATGACTACACTTACACCAACTCCCCTTCGTTTGAAGCTGCGCTTTCAAACGCATATCCCGTCTTACAGTATCGCCCGTTGTTGTTGCTGAAATTAACCCATTGATGTACAGCTTTATCGCATGCCTATCCAATGGATAGCATAGCTATCATATTGTCATATACCTAACATTCAATCTTAAGTTACAATGAACAGGATCATTGCCTTATGGGCTATTATTATTGTATTGCCGGCATCCCTGGCCGCGCAAACACGCATCGTACAGGGCACTGTATTGGATAGATCCAACAACCTGCCCCTGCCGGGCGTTACCATCCAGGCTGGCAGCGCTGCCGGCAGCAGCACCACCGATGCCAAAGGCAGCTTTACCATCGGCATTACTGGCAAGGCCATCCTCACATTTTCTTATGTGGGCTATGCAACATTGCAAATAGCAGCCGATAGCATACAGGATGGAGAGGGAGTGTTGGTAAAACTGACCCCTTCCGATAATGCACTCGACGCCGTGGTCGTGACCGCCCTGGGTGTTTCCAAACAAAAGAAATCCCTGGGGTATGCCACACAGGAATTGAAAGCAAAGGATATATCCGAAGCCAAAGAAGCCAATATTGTCAATGCACTCGCCGGTAAAGTAGCAGGCGTACGCATCACCAACACACAAGGCGATATGGGTTCATCCCGCATTGTCATCAGGGGCGAAACCTCCATCGCCGGTAACAACCAGCCATTGTTTATCGTAGATGGTATACCCGTCGACAACTCCCAGTTGGGAGCCGGCGGCTCACGCGACTACCGCAATGCCATAGCCGACCTCAACTCCGAAGACATTGAGACCATCAGCGTACTGAAAGGCCCCAATGCCGCAGCCTTGTATGGCTCCCGCGCCGCTCATGGTGTCATCCTCATCAAAACAAAAACAGGTAAGAGCAGAAATGGTATCGGAGTTACCCTCAACTCCAACACTACCTTTTCCAGCGTCAATATATTACCCGATTACCAGAATGTATTTGGCCAGGGCGCTGAAGGCAAGTTCAGTTATGTAGATGGTAAAGGCGGTGGTATCAATGACGGCGTGGATGAAAGCTGGGGCCCCAAACTGGATGGCCGGCTCATTCCCCAATTCTATTCCAAAGGCGTGCCTGTACCCTTTGTGGCCCATCCCAATAATGTAAAAGACTATTTCAAAACAGGCGTATTGCTCAGCAACAGCATCGCTCTCGATGGCGCCGGTGATAAATATAGTTACCGCATCTCTTACAACAACGAAAAACAGTGGGGCATCGTTCCCAACAGCGAAGCAGGTAAGAACAACTTATCCTTCAATGGCTCTTTCGATGTTACTCCCAAATTGAAAGTAGGCGTGGGCGCCAACTATATAGTCAATGATGCCCCCAACCTGCCCGGCGCAGGAGGCCGTCGTGCCACCAGCACCATGCTCCAGTTTACCTGGTTTGGCCGGCAGGTAGATATCAATCAGCTGCGTGATTACAAGGATGCAGCCGGTAATACCTTCAACTGGAACAACAGCTATTACAGCAATCCTTTCTGGGTGGCCTATGAAAATACTGTCAGCCAGCGGCGCAACCGTTTCATCGGCAACCTCAACCTCTCTTACCAGATCATAGATGGCCTGTCCTTCAACTTCAGAACCGGTAGTGATTACTACAATGATAAGCGCAAGTCCAAAATAGCCTACGGTACCAATGGCACCCCATTCGGTTCTTACCAGGAGACCAATTACATCGTTACCGAAAACAATACCGAAGCCACCCTGCGTTACAATAAGAACATCAGCAGTGATTTTAGCCTCGATATCATTGCCGGTGGCAACGTACGTACCAAGACCTATGAAGAGAATGATCAGCAGGCCCCCAGGCTGGCCGTAGCCAATGTGTACACCCTCACCAATTCCCGCGATCCCCTCATCTCTTCCAACTACTATTCCAAACTGCGCACCTGGAGCAGCTTTGCTTCCGCACAGCTGGGTTATAAGAACTATGCATTTGTGAATGTCACCGCACGCAACGACTGGTCTTCTACCTTACCCCAGCAAAACCTGTCCTATTTTTATCCATCCGTCAATGCCAGTGTGGTGCTCTCCGATGCCCTCGATATCAAAAGCAATGTGCTCAGCTTCCTGAAAGTGCGCGGCGGATGGTCCAAAGTGGGCGCCGATGCCGATCCATACCAGTTGATCAATACCTATAATTTCAATGCCCCCTTCAATGGCAATCCCCAGTTGAATACATCGGGCGTTGATCTCAATCCCAACCTCAGATCAGAAAGTACCAATTCTACTGAAGTAGGTGTAGAAGCAGCTTTTCTCAACAGCCGCATAAGATTGGACCTGAGCCTGTACAATACCAATAGCATTGACCAGATACTGAAAGTAGATGTAAGCCCTACCACTGGTTATACACAAAAACTGCTCAATGCCGGTAAGATCAACAACAAGGGTATTGAAGTACAATTGGGATTGACCCCTGTGAAAGTGAAAGATTTCCGGTGGGACATCGACCTCAACTATGCCGCCAATAAAAGTAAACTGGAGCGCCTGGACAATGAAGGCAACCTGCAAAACTATGTGCTCGGTTCCTATAGGAATATCCAGGTACTGGCTTCTGTGGGCAAAGCCTATGGTACCTTGTTTGGCAATGCTTACCAGCGCGATGACAAAGGCAATATTGTGGTCAACAACAGCGGTATTCCCCTGGCCAGCCCTTCCAAAAAAGTATTGGGCAAATATACCCCCGATTGGATAGGAGGTATCAACAACAGTTTCTCTTATAAGCAATTCAACCTTTCCTTCCTCATTGATGCCAGCATTGGCGGTTCCTTGTTTGCAGGTACCAACTCTACCGGCAGCTATACCGGTGTACTGGAAATGACCTTGCCCGGCCGCGATGCTGACCATGGCGGACTGTACTATTATTATCCCGGCAACGACAAGTCCAAAGGTACTGTGGGCCTCGCCAAAGGCGCTACCCCGCCATCAGGCGAAGTCGTGTATGAAGATGGCATGATCTTCAAAGGTGTCAATACAGCTGGTAATGCCAATGCAGTCATTATCCCGGCTTCACAATACTACAAGGCGGCGCGTAACATTGAGGAAGAGTTTGTGTACAGCGCTTCTTATGTAAAGTTCAGGGAACTGAAGTTTGGCTACACCCTGCCGCTGGGCTGGATCAGGAAACTGGGCCTCACCGGCGCTACCGTTAGCCTGGTAGGTCGCAACCTGTGGATCATCCACAAAGATGTTCCCAATATCGATCCCGAAACAGCTTTTACCAATGGCAATGCGCAGGGCCTGGAAGACCTTACCTTGCCCACTACCCGCAGCTATGGCTTCAACATCAATGTTAAATTTTAAATAGCTCAGGGTGGGTCGCCCTTCCGGGGCGGCTCACCCTGGCGCCGGGTTTGTCAGGCTGAGCTTGTCGTTTGTCAGGCTGAGCTTGTCGAAGCCTCTTAATTAAGTAATGTGAACTTTTAAATCGAACGATCATGACTAAGCATATATACCAATGGTTGATCGCAGGTCTTTCCCTCGCCACCATTTCCTGCAAAAAAGACCTTGCAGAGATCAACAAGAATCCCAACGCAGCAGAAAATCCACAGCCCGATTACCTGCTCACCGCCACAGAGAAGATTACGTCCGATCTCTACTGGGGTGACGCCAATAATTTCAATTCCACCCTGCTCATCATCCAGCATTGGGCCAAGATCCAATATACCGAGCCCGACAGGTATATCTTCTCCAATAGCAGTTTCACTTCCCTGTGGGGCACTGGTTATGCCCAAAGCATTACCAACCTCAACACCATTTTGCAGCTGCCGGCTGAGAAAGCCAACGCCAATTACAAAGGCGTAGCCCTCATCCTCCGTTCCTGGGTATTCAGCCTCCTCACCGATAATTATGGTGATATTCCGTACAAAGAAGCAGGTGATATCCGCCAGTACCTCACCCCCAAATACAATACACAAAAAGAAGTATACTTCGGATTATTGGATGAACTAAAAACAGCCGGTGCCTCACTCACTACCGGTACCAGCGCACCTATTGCCGGCGACATCATCTACGGCGGTAACACTGCCCGCTGGAAGAAATTTGCCAACGCCCTGCGCCTGCGCATCGCCCTGCGTATTGCCGACCGCGAGTCCGAAAAAGCAAAGCAGGTCATTAATGAAGTGTTAAATGATGCAGGTGGATTGATCAGCAGCGTCGATGAGACAGCCCGTTTTACCTATACCACGCCGCCGCAGCAAAACCCCGTGGCTGCCTGGTTCGACACAAGAGATGATTATCGTATAGGTAAAACCCTGGTCGACAAACTCTATGCCCTCAATGATCCCCGCCTGCCCATCTTTGCAAACAAACCCACCGACGCAACTGTTACTACCTACGTAGGTGTTCCCAGCGGGTTGACCAACAGCGATGCTAATAACCTTGGTTTTGCAAAGACATCCAAACCAGGTTCTTATTTTTCAACCGCTACCGCGCCGGCCGTGATCCTGACCTATGCAGAAGTATTGTTTGGCCGTGCTGAAGCAGCCGCCAGGGGATTCACCACAGAAAATGCCGAAGACCTGTACAACCAGGCCATTAAAGCATCTTTCAATCAATATGCGATCACCGACCTTACCGTGATCAATAATTATACAGCCCAGGCGACCGTTAAATTCAATGCAGCCAATTTTAAGAAGTCCATTGGTGAGCAGAAATGGATCGCTTTATTTGGCCAGGGTCTCGAAGCATTTGCCGAGTGGAGAAGGTTGGATTATCCACAGTTGACAGCTGGCGCAGCAGGTACCCTCGATGGTAAAATACCCGTGCGGTTCATTTACCCCGGTTCCGAACAGGCCCTCAATGCTACCAGCTACGAAAATGCGATTACCAACCAGGGCCCCGATAATTTATTGACCAAATTGTGGTTCGATCAGTACTAGCCTGTCAGAGTTTACCCCGCCTTAGCGGGGCTGAGCAATGTCATCCTGAGCTTGTCGAAGCGCTGTCGAAGCCGTCTAAAGGGTGGGTCGCCCTTCCGGGCGGCTCACCCTTCCACGAGATACTTTAACCAAAATGCAATAAATTCGCTCCATGCGTATAGTCGTAAAAAAAGTCTTGTTAAGTCTCTTACTGGTAAGCAGCCTGGTCATCATCAGCAGTGCTGCTACCCATGCAAAGGCCGAACTCCGTCCCGGTATCTATAAAGCCGTCATCCAGCGTACCGACGGTCAACAGATCGTTTTCAACTTCGAGGTGGCATCTCCCCATGGCAAACCCGTTTTATATGTGCTCAATGCTTCCGAGCGTATGCTGGTAGATGATATCCGGCAGCAGGGCGATTCCCTGTGGATCACCATGCCTTTCTACGATGCCCATTTTGCCACCGTCATCAAACCCAATGGAAGCCTCGAAGGCAAGTTCATTAAGATCAGCGGTGACCGCCGCTCCGAAATACCCTTTTATGCCTTGCCTGGCAATAAAGAACGTTATCCCGTTACTGCCAGGCCCGCCTACAATGTGTCTGGCCGCTGGGCCGCCAGGTTTGGAGAGGGCAAAGACGAAACCCTGGCCGTGGGAGAGTTTGTCCAGGCAGCCAATGGAAAAGTAACCGGCACCTTCCTTACACCCACTGGCGATTACCGCTACCTCGAAGGAGCCATTGCCGCCGATACGTTGAAGCTGTCAGCTTTTGATGGCAGCCATGTATACCTCTTTACCGCAAAGCTCGATAACGACAGCACCATCACCCAGGCCGTTTTTTATGCTGGCGCTTCCGGTACTGAAAAATGGGTGGCCCACAAAGACCCCAAAGCCAAACTACCCGATGGTTTTGATGCCGTGAAACTTAGACCCGGTGAAAGCAAATTGAATTTTAGCTTCCCTGCCACCGATGGAAAGAAAGTTTCCATCAATGATGCGCGTTACAAGAACAAAGTGGTGGTGGTCCAGATACTGGGTTCCTGGTGTCCCAATTGTATGGATGAGACCAAATTCCTGGTGGATTATTACAAGAAGAATAAACAACGTGGTGTAGAAATAGTCGGTCTCGCTTATGAGCGTACCACCGATTTTGAAAGGTCTAAGCAATCACTCGCTACCTTCCAAAAGCGCCTGGGCGTCAACTATCCCTTCCTGGTAACTACCGCGGCCGTATCAGATCCCAAACGCACCGAAAAGACCCTGCCCCAGATTGAGCCCCTGCAGGGATTTCCGACAACTATCTTTATTGATAAGAAAGGCAATGTGCGCAAGATCCATACCGGTTATGATGGTCCTGCTACCGGTCAGCACTACGAAGCATTCAAAAAAGAGTTTGAAGAGTTGATCACTTCCCTGCTCGCCGAAAAATAACCATGGTCTGTCAGGCTGAGCCTGTCGAAGTCTTCTAAAAGGTGGGTCGCCTTCCAAAGGCGGCTCACCTTTGTACCTTTAATCCACCCATTCTATGCGGTAGATTCTTAATCGACCAGCCACTGTTGCTTCCCTCATATTTATTGATAAAGGCAGCAAGATCCTCCGTGCCCGCATAGCCCGCCTTCCGGCCTGCCTGGAGACAATGTTGCAGTAGCACCAACCCCTTTTTCCGTTCATCCGGATCTACCTGTATATACAAGGCAAATCCCAGGCTCCTGGTCGATAGGAAAATACCATGCGCGTCATCCGTCGTTGAATAAATGCGGTAGCATTCCAGCGCAAATTCCCAGAAGAATTTCCAGCTCTTTAAGGCTACAAATAACATAGCTGCTTCATATGCAGTGGCCGCTTCTCCGATCCGGTTACCACTGTCTCGCATAGCCCTCATATGATCCATCAGGGTGATAAGCCCAGGCCCCTTCTTTTGGGTTGGTACCAGTATTTGCCGGATGGCCTTCATCATCTCTTTATGCTGCGGATCTTCCGACATGACCAGCGAATCCATACTTTGTTTGAAGTATTCTTTGCTCAGGTCCCTTTTTTTCAGCGCCCGGTAAGCCATGCCCAGGTTATACGAGCAGGCACTATCCCCCTGCATGTGCATCTTCAGCATGAAGAGCGTCCGCCCATGCTCTGCCATCGTGATGGCCTTTTTATAATCCCCCTTTTCCCGGTATAAGATGCTCAGGCAATTATAAGTGACCCCTTCGCGTAGACGGTTCTTCAGCGATTGGTACAACGACAGGCTTTTTTCCAATGACGCCAACGCTGCAGTAAAGCGGCCTGCCTCCATATGGATCAGGGCAATATTGTGGTAGCTATCCGCTTCACCAGGCGTATGCCCGATTGATCGGTGGTGTGTCAGCGCTTTATTCAGGTAATCCATGCCTTTATCATGATCACCCTGGTCACAATACACCGTGCCCAACGTATGCAGTACCCTTCCTTCAGCCAGTTTGTCCTCCGCTTCGTGGAATGCCTGCAGGCAAAAGTGAAGCGTTTCTATGGCCTGCTGTTGTTTATCTTCTATAAGATAAATATGCACCAGGTTCAATAGCGTTTTAGCTTCCCCATAGGGATTGCCCAATGCCTGTCGTATGCGCAGGCTTTGCAGGTACAACGCCTTTGCTTTTCGAGGCTGACCTTGTTCATCCTTGATCAGTCCCAGCGTATTGAGCCTGCCTGCTTCGCTTTCTTTATCTCCCAATGACCTGGCTATTTCAATACTTTCCTGCAGCAGCCCGGTGGCATTATTAGGTTGACCACGTTCATTCAATACATTAGCCAGGTTATTCAGCGCATGCCCTTCCTTTTCCCGGTCACCCTTTTTCTGTGCGGCCTCGTAAAACTTTTCAAGAAACTCTTCGGCTTGAGGAAGATGGCCATAGAACCTGAACATCAGTCCCAGGTTATTCAATACGTCCGGGTCCGTTTGCTCACCCGCTACCCCGTAAGTCTCCATCGCATAGTGCATCGCTTCCTCGTACTTCGATACCCGGTAATATTCCGTGCTCAGCATGGCTCCCACCTTATTCACTTTTTTCCCATGTTCCGCCAGCATAAAATGCCGGAACGCTTCTGTACTGTCCGAATGCCGCAGCGTCACTCGGCGGCTCATATAGTACCAGTAATCACCCGCTTTCTCATGCGAGAACAACCCGCCTGGTGTAAGCCCTTCATGCTCCAGCCATTCCCTGATCAGTGTCGTGGCGAAAAAGAAAACGCCTATTTTATAGGGCTGTCCGTTTTGCGGACTCTTCTCTTCGATCAGCCCCAGGTCCCTTAATCGTCGCAGCACCGGCAGCCGGTTCTTTTGGCCGTCCTGCCTGTCCAGTGCTGTGACCATTACCGGTAGCCGGAAATTGCCCATCAATACAAGGATTTTCATTTCCTCCTCATTCAGCAGATCCGGCAGGTGACTAAACAAAGGTTGCTTGCCCTCCATATCCAGCATCGCCTGCACCTGCACCGTTATCCGATGGCGCAATTGGTAGCCTGCTTCCGTATTGCCCGCCAGCCGTATCTCTTCCAGCAGCTGTTCTGTTTGTTTAGGCTGGGCCCGGTACAGTTGGTCAAAGCATACCAGTGCCTGGTAATGCCCGCCCATCGCATTGTACAGCAATTCCGCTATTTGCATCAGTGTACTGCCGGGATATTTCAGCGGCAGGTGCCGGAAACTAAACTGCTGGCATTTCCGGTAAAAATCCGGGAGCGATACCTGGTTCAGTACAATACCCGCAACACCCGATAGCTCCGGAACCGCATACCTGCCCGTAAAGATCACCGCCGTTTTATGCAGCAGGTATTGCTGCGTAAACGTCAGCCAGGACAGCCAGTCCACCTGTAAAGGTCCCCCGATCGACTGCTGACAACCATCTATACCATCAAATATCCATACCGGCTTACACAGCTTACTCACTGCTTGCACCAGCCAGTCCAGTTGCTGTAGCGGATCTTTATAAGATTGCGGAGCTCTTGTTTTGCTCCTTGCTCCGGTGTGCTTTTTCAGATACCCCTCCAGTTCCTTCCTGATCGTAGTGAGCGTCGTGTCGGGCAGATCAAATGCAAAAACATGATAAGTGCTATCATAGGCTATCAGTCTGGTGGTCAGGTGTTCCGCCAGTGCTGTTTTGCCCGTGCCCCCCAGTCCGCGTATCAGCACAGGCCCTTGCTGGTGCAGGTGCGCCAACAGGTGAGCGCTTTCTGCCCGCCGTCCAATAAAGCGGTAGTTCCAGTTGTGGTCTGTCAGAGAGCCATGCTTCTTCGGCGCCGGGGTGACAACATCTTTGTCTGCCTTCCGTGATGCCTGCCAATCTACAATATGATCCACCTGTTGGTGATAATACAATTGTGGTATCAGCCATTGCGTAGGCGCATAATATTGTCCGCGCTGCTCTATTCGCTTCGTTTCTTCCTGTTGCGTAGCTTTTAGTGCTGCGCCATAGGCAGGCAGCAGCGCCTTCTGCCAGGCCAGCTGTTGGTACAGCTGTGCCGCAAATACCGTGGCATAATGGTCCGTAATGCTGAAGGCCATAGCGATCACTGCCGGTACACCCGCGGCGATCAGCTCATCCGCTACACCACGAAAGCCTTGGTCCGGTTTGCCCTGGGCCGTTTGACAGCTGGCCAGTATCACCAGTGCCGGCAGGTGTTTTCTTTTTTTGGAAAGACTTTTTGCCAGTTCGCTGGCGCTTACCAGTTCTGCCTTTTGCGTCTTTTTATTTTCCAGCTGCAGGTAACCTGTCTGGTACTTATATATCCCATGGCCGCTGAAGTAAAGCACATGATAATGTTGTAATGCCAGCTGTTGTTCCAGGCAATGCAGACTGCCATTGGCTGTAAACTGCACCTGTACCTGCCCTTTTTCCCGTAAAGGCTCCAGCGCGTGTAGAATGGCCTCTTCTTCTTCCTCGTAGCTGAGGCGCTCGTCTATTTCCGTATTGACCGGAGAAGAGATCATCACCAGTATTTTCAACGGCCCTGCCTGCGGCTGGTATACAGGCAGTGCTTTTTCTACCGGTGCCCCCTTCGACACATACACAAAGGGAAATGTTTCCTGGTCGATAGCCATTTGCCAGGGCAGGTTCAGCAGCGATTTGTCTTTGTGTGTAAGATGTAAATGATAAGCTGCCTTTGGATGCCTCCGCACCTGTTTCCAAAACGAGGTTAATTTTTTTTGCTCATACAGCAAGCCCCGCATAATTTCCTGCAGCTGCGCCAGGTATTGCGGGTGCAATTGCTTACCCTGCTCTATTTTGTGCAGTAGCCTGGCATAGGCCTCACGGAGTGTGGCCGCTTCTGTTGATGAAAAAACAAGTGCGTGATGATGCATAGGCGATCAGTAAATCTGGTGGCATACCATCCTTTAGGAGATGAACAGGTAGAGATAAGTTACCCGGCTGATGCCAATAATATACAGCAGCGCACCCAATACCAATAACCAGAATTTCACCTGGCCGATCTTATTATTCATTTGCCTGATCGAGTCAGCGCTGTTCTCTACGTATTTATAGCGGAAGGGGAATACCACTGCCAGCGTAAGCAGGATCGAAAGCAGCCAGCATACCACACCATTCTTCAGCGAGGAACCAATTTCGAGGTAACGGGGCGCTGAACGCATCGTTTGCCGCAATGCCTCACCATTTACTGCTACAATGATCGAGAGACTCAACGAAGAGAGCCCCGATAAATATTTAGCTGTTTCTTCCAGCCTTTTAATGCTTTCCTGTTTTTCCTTTTGCTGGTAGTCTATCCAGCTGCTGTCGGTAGGCCTGGCAGGTGTGGCCTGTATTTGGATTGGTGCTGTACCTGCTTGTTCGTTGCTCATGGTGGTGATGGTTTAGCCGCCCCTTAATATATGTTCGTCCGCGTCCGGTTCAATGCCCGATGGTAGTTCGATCGTAACACGTTTAAGGCAGGATTTTTCATGCCCAAAAGGACAATCAATTTGCACCCTTGCCTGTGCAGGCTTCTTTCCCGTCGATACTTTCAGCTCATACGGAAAAGTTCTCGCGTGAATACAGGGACAGGTAATCGTAAGTTCAATCTTTTCATCCATAGCTATAGCGTTGACCGGCTGGTGCAACCAGCGGTATAAGATAGGAAATAATTGTTAATCCTTGTAAAATGGTGGGGCAGCCATTATCTTTGGAACCATGAATTATCAGCCTGCTTCCGATA
This sequence comes from Paraflavitalea soli, assembly GCF_003555545.1. GTDB lineage: Bacteria > Bacteroidota > Bacteroidia > Chitinophagales > Chitinophagaceae > Paraflavitalea > Paraflavitalea soli. Next base: position 7,713,024 of record NZ_CP032157.1, read on the forward strand.
GATACAGCACCATGCAATACCGCCGCTGCGGTAAAAGTGGTATCCAGTTGCCTGCCATTTCCCTGGGCCTTTGGCACAATTTCGGTCATGTGGATGTGCTCGAAAACTCCCGTAAAATATTACGCCTCGCTTTTGATAACGGCATCACCCATTTCGACCTGGCCAATAATTATGGCCCGCCTCCCGGTAGTGCCGAAGAGAATTTTGGTAAGATCCTCAAAGAAGATTTTGCCGGCTACCGCGATGAGCTCATCATTTCTTCCAAAGCTGGTTATACCATGTGGGAAGGCCCCTATGGCGATTGGGGTTCCAAAAAATACCTTGTGGCCAGCCTCGACCAGAGTCTCAAGCGCATGGGACTCGATTATGTAGATATCTTCTACCACCACCGCCCCGATCCCAATACACCACTCGAAGAGACCATGGCCGCCCTCGACCTCATCGTGCGCCAGGGCAAGGCCCTCTATGCCGGTATCTCCAATTACCCTGCCGAGGAAGCGCGTAAAGCCATTCAGATACTCCGCCAATTAGGCACTCCTTGTCTCATTCACCAGCCCAAGTATTCCATGTTTGTGCGTTGGGTGGAAGAGGGTTTACTCGATGTGCTCGAAGAAGAGGGCGTAGGATGTATTCCTTTCTCTCCATTGGCCCAGGGCCTGCTCACCAACAAATACCTCAAAGGTATTCCCGCTGGTTCCCGCGCTGCCAAAGCCCATGGCTTTTTGAAAGAGGAAGAAGTAACCCCGGCGCGTGTACAACAAATACAACAGTTGAATGAAATAGCCGTGCAGCGTGGTCAGTCCCTGGCCCAGATGGCCCTCGCCTGGTTGCTCAAAGACCAGCGCATCACCTCCGTACTCATCGGCGCCAGCAGCCCGGAACAATTATCCGATTCTTTACAGTGCCTCAAGAGCAAAGCATTCACCAGCGATGAGCTGGAGAAGATTGAAAAGATATTGAAATAGGCTATTGACCACAAGACTGTCATTGCATCATAGGGCCTGTCATTTGATAGGCCTCTCTTTTTCGTACCCCACTTTAACAGTTTCAAAACCCTTTTTGCCCTATTTTCGCGGCGCCGGGAATTATGAAACAAAGCATCATCCATAAGATATACCTGAACTGGAAATACAGCTCCGTACGCACCCAACTATGCACGCTGGCGCTACTGTTTGTCCTGTTCTGTAGTTTCACTTCGGTAAACCTTCCCCAGCCACAGGATATCGATCACACAGATTGGCTGCACCACAGCACCGATGCCACCGATCAGCTGGCCCTGTCGCACAATGGCGCCGATCCCAACAACGACCTGCACCTCACCGCCCGCAAGCAGATCAAGGTCAAGTGCATAAAGAAATCTTCACCCAATCCCTTCGCAGCGCACAGGTCCACTGGGACCGGCGATAATGACCATCTTTCCATAGCTGGTCTGGCTACTGTTATCCGTCCTGCCTATTATACCTTCCTCTTCCGGTATACGTTATTCTGATACCTCATCTCATACGAATTCGCCCATTGACGCCCATCACGGCTTGCTGTCTTTGGGTTTAACGGACTTCCGTCTTCCGGACTTCCCGACTTTCGGACTTCCGGACTGTCCTTCAACCCATATTGGATCAATCAAATTAGTAATACTATGTCCGCATTGCTCGAACTGTTTCACAACCTCACCAATCCCGATTGGATCATGGCCCATGGTGGCCTGTATATTGTAGTGTTTATCGTATTTGCAGAGACAGGCTTGTTTGCAGGCTTCTTTCTTCCGGGCGATTCTTTACTGTTCATCACCGGTATGATCATCGCCCATACCATCGTGCCCGGTACAGCCCCCGTATGGCATTTGCTTTATTGGGTGCTGCTGATCTCCATAGCCGCCATTATTGGCAATTATGTGGGGTATTGGTTCGGCAAGCGGTCCGGCGCCCTGTTGATGAATCGGAAAGACAGCTGGCTGTTCAAAAAGAGATACCTCGTCCAGGCACAGGCTTTTTATGAGAAAAAGGGTGGGGGAGCCATCATGATCGCCCGCTTCCTGCCCGTCGTCCGTACCTTTGCTCCCATTGTAGCCGGTATGGTCCATATGGAACCCAGGAAATTTACCCTGTATAATATCCTGGGCGCCTGCGCCTGGGCCGGTAGCATTGTAACCGCAGGATTCCTGCTCGGCGACAATGCCTGGGTAAAGAACAACCTCGATAAGGTCATTATCGGCATTGTAATTATTACTACCGCCCCTGTACTCATTAAAATGATCACCGCCAGAAAGAAAAAAGAACCCCTCCCGGCCGGTCAATAAACCAATAACAACATGAACAATTTTATGATGCCCGACTTTGCTGATCCGGCCGTCTGGATAAGCCTCTTAACCCTCTGTTTCCTGGAAATTGTACTGGGTATCGACAACATCATTTTCATCTCCATCGTGGCAGGCAAACTGCCCGCCGCACAGCAGCGTAAGGCCCGCAATACAGGCCTGTTGTTGGCCATGCTGTTTAGGGTGCTTCTCCTGTTGTCCATCAACTGGATCATCGGCCTCAAAGAAGCCGTGTTTACCTTACCCCATGTAAAAGGCCTTACCGACGGCCCCATCGGGCTTAGCTGGAAAGACCTCATCCTCATAGCAGGCGGTATTTTCCTCATCATAAAAAGTACCCTGGAGATACACCATAAACTGGTGAAGAAAGAAGATGAAGACACCCACAAAGCCGCCGGCAAAAAAGCGGCCATCTCCGTGGGTGCCGTACTGGGACAGATCATCCTGGTAGATGCCGTGTTTTCCTTCGATTCAATCCTTACAGCCGTGGGTCTCGTAGAGAATGTGATCATTATGATCATTGCCGTTGTAGTGTCCATTGGGGTTATGATGTTGTTTGCGGGCCCCGTTACCCGCATCATCAACAAACACCCTTCCCTGCAGATGCTGGCTTTGTCTTTCCTCGTGGTAATAGGTGTAGTGCTGGTGGCCAGTGGTTTCCACCAGGAGGTCAGCAAGAGTATTATTTACTCCTGCCTGGCTTTCTCATTGGGTGTGGAAATGCTCAACATCAAATTGCGTGGTAAACAAAAGAACATTCAACTGAACGACGGGGAAAAACCAACTACCAACGATCCTGCTGAATAGGCCCTAATAAAAACAGCCAACTCCTCTGTTAAGGGAGTTGGCTGTTGTAACGCTAACTATTTTTATCATTTCGGATCTCCCTTTTTTGTTCATTTCAAACGAAGCGTATTCCTCCAAGGTTGTTCATTTCAAATGTAGCGTATCCCTCCTTCTTTGTCATTTCGAACGCAGCGAAGCGGAGTGAGAAATCTGCTATCGAAGCAAACGACTGCCGCTTTCGAAGCAAAGGATTGCCGACTGCCGATTGCCGATTTACGATTTACGATTCACGTCCGCCTCCTTCAACTGCCTCTCCAGCGCATTCACCCGTTGCACCAGCGCGTCCAGGTTGCGGAAATGAATAAAGGCCTTCCGGTATTTATTTGCATCAAAGGCCGGCGATCCCATATATGTTTCACCAGGTTTGGTAATGCTCTTCGATATACCCGATTGTGCTGTGATGATCGTATTGTCCGCTACCTGCAGGTGGCCTACAATGCCTACCTGGCCGCTGAACATACAGTTCTTGCCAATCTTCGTCGATCCTGCTACTACACCATGCGCAGCGAAGTACGTGTTCTCGCCCACTTCCACATTGTGCGCTATATGGATGAGGTTATCAAATTTAACCCCCTTGCGCAGGATCGTTGAGCCCAGCGTGGCGCGGTCGATGGCGCAGTTGGCGCCGATCTCCACATCATCTTCGATAATCACATTGCCGATCTGTGGCACTTTCTTGTGGTCATTTTCCGGGTTGAAGCGGAAGCCGTCACTACCGATCACCGTACCGGAATGGATAATGCAGTTTTTGCCGATCACCGTTTCTGAATAGATCTTTACACCGGCAAACAAGGTCGTATTGTCGCCGATCACCACATTGTCCCCTACATAGGCCTGCGGATATATTTTTACATTATTGCCTATTTTGGCGTTTTCACCAATAAAGGCAAATTCACCGGCATAAATATCTTTTCCAACCGTGGCGCTTTCTGCAATAAAAGCCATCTTCGAAATGCCTTTTTTGTTCAGCTTCACCTGGTTGTACATTTCCAGCAATTGCGTAAAAGCATTGGCCGCGCTTTCTACTCGCAGCAGTGTAGTGGTCACCGGCGCCGTCAGCTCAAAATCCTTGTTGATGATCACCAGCGAGGCCTTCGTCTTGTAGAGATAAGGCGTGTACAGTGGGTTCGCCAGAAACGAGATCGAGCCGGTTTCACCTTCTTCTATCTTGGCCAGTTTGCTGATCAGTACCGTGCCGTCACCTTCTATCTGCCCTTGTAAAAGGTCGGCTATTTGCTGCGCGGTAAATTGCATGTAGTATGTTTTGTGGTGTTAAGGATGAATAGGGAGGTACTCCGCTAAAGATAGGCGATTAATTGTTGTTCCCGGCGGTTTATTGTGTTACGATTTTATCGCCTGGAATACCAAAACCAGTTGCCCTTATAGTTCTTGTCAAGATTTTCTTTACTGTCCCACAGCAAAATGCAGGTAGTTGGTGTAATGTAATCAAACTCGTCATGGCTTTTTAACAGGCTCCGGTACTTTTGGGTGATAAGGTCCCGGGTTCCATCTGTGGCGGATTGCTCCAGTTGCTGGTCTGTGTAAAAGAATACTGTTGAAGTGGAAAATTCCCGCAATATGATCCACAGACTTTCCATGGCGAGCGCCTCTTTTAAATGTTTGAGCGCTTCGTTGGAAATCGCCCTATTCACTGCTTCCCGGGCAACGGGCTCGAAGGCCGTAAAGACCACCACTACATGGGCGGTGTCAAATCGTACTGGCGGCCTTGTTTTTAATAGCCAGTTGAAAAATCCCCGGTGCATAGCCGGTTCAGCAGCTTGTATTTGTTTAAACTGAGCTGCAATAAGACTTTGTTTACCTGCATCAAAATTGCCCGTAGGGTCTTTAAACCTGGCTACCTCCTCCCCAAACTCAAAAATGATTCTCAGCCGTGGTCGTTGTTTATCAGGCTCAATTTTGTCGTAATAGATATTCAGTACGGGAGTGTTGAATTGTTCGGTTATCCAGTCGGCTAGCTGTTGAAGCACTGGATCCATTCTTTTTGCCCCTTGCTTCACCAGTTTGGTATCTAAATAGTCGGGGTCTGATGATGTGATCATAAAGAAGATTTGCCTCAGCAGGGTGGTGTTATTTACAGGCTATCTCAGCCAGCTTTATGGGGCCATCGAATTGCAGCGAATCAATATTTTTAAAGCGTACTTTATCCTGGTCTGTATAGCTTTCTCCATGTCCCTCTATAAAACTGCCATTCTCCAGTTTGAAAGCTACCTGCCTTTCCGAGGTGGTCCCTTCCGACATAAAAGTATAGTTGGCGACGAGTATATTGCCCTGCATGCCGCCGCGGAGAGTGCCTTTGTTGAGGTCCTTTCCATCGAGGTTATAGACCAACAGCCCCGTAATCGCATCTCCCACATGGATCAGTTTTAAGATAACAGTATCTGCTTTGTTGATGTATTCATAGCAATTGATGGCCGAGGATTGTTCCGTCTTCTTTTCGGTAGCAGCGGCCGGTCCTTCCTTATCTTTTTCACCCGGCTTACAGGAGATCAATACAACGGGCGCCAGCAGCGTACAAAGTAATTTATATGACATAGGTTATGATTGAATGCGCTAATATAATTCAAGTATCCTGAGCAACAATCCGGCCGTAAATGCCTGCGAAAACCATATCACATCGTTTGCTCTTTATTTTTATAAGCCAGTAGGCGCAGCGCATTCGCCACCACTACAAGCGTCGACCCTTCATGCGCCGCCACCGCAGGACCGATCGGCGCAACCCCCAGTATCGTCAACGGGATCAATAAGGCCACCATGCCCAAGCTGATCACCAGGTTCTGCGTAATGATCCGCTTTGATTGCCGGCTCAGGCCAATCGCAAAGGGAAGTAGCGACAATTGATCGCCCATCAACGCTATATCAGCAGTCTCAAGCGCCACATCACTGCCGGCAGCCCCCATAGCAATGCCTACCGTGCTCTTGGCCATGGCAGGCGCGTCATTGACACCATCACCCACCATCGCTACTTTACCTTCCTGCTCAGCCAGCTGCTGTATGGCTGCTACCTTCTGTTCAGGCAGTAAACTACCCATGGCATCCGTGAGGCCGATCTCTTTCGCAATTGCTTCTGCCACTTGTTGGTTGTCACCAGTCAGCATGATCATTTTTTTGATGCCGATCTCCTGTAACCGCGCCAATGTTTCTTTGGCTTCTGCGCGGGGTGTATCCATTACCCCGATCAGGCCAACATACTCCTGGTTCTTCCGGATCAGCATCGTAGTCTGTCCCCCTGCTTCTGCTGTTCGTAGGGCCGCTATGATCTCGTTAGAAGGCTTTGTACCGTCAAGCGATTCAAATAACGCCAGGTTGCCTGCATAGAGCTGGTCATTGCCCAGCAAGGCTTTGATGCCCTTCCCCAACACCGCTTCCATACTATGCGCCCCGGGTATGGCTTCCTGCCCCAGTTGCTTTTTTCCATCCCGCACGATCGCTTTGGCGATCGGATGATCACTCAGGCTTTCTACTGCCACCACCATCTTTAACAGCCCTGCTTTTGTCAGGTCACCGTAAGGCTGCACGGTGGTTAACCTGGGTTTCCCCTCCGTAAGCGTTCCCGTCTTATCGAAAGCCAGGGCCGTCAGCGTGCCGAGGTCTTCCAGTGGACGGCCGCCTTTGATAAGTACCCCTGCCCGTGCAGCACGCGCAACACCACTTAGTACAGCACTGGGCGTAGAAATGGCGAGCGCACAGGGACTGGCCGCTACCAGCACCGCCATCGCCCGGTAAAAACTTTTACCGAACGGTTCATCGATCACCAGGAAGGCAAAACAAAGCAACGTCACGAGGATTAGTACCGCAGGTACAAACACCCGTTCGATCTTATCCGTAAACTGTTGCGTCGGCGATTTTTGCGTCTGCGCTTCATTCACCATTTTCACCAGCCTCGACAAAGTAGAATCCGTAGCTGCTTTCGACACCTTGATCTCGAGCACCTCATTGCCGTTGATCGTACCGGCATACACGCGGTATTTCCCATCCAGTTTCATCGCCTCCTTTGGATCTATATCTTTGTTGTCAACCGCCGTTTTATCTACAGGGATACTCTCTCCCGTAATGGGTGCCTGGTTTACGCTGCTATTACCTGCAATGACAATACCATCCGCTGAGATCTTTGTATTCGGTTTGATCACTACAACGTCACCCACCTTCAGCTCCTCGATCTTTACTTCCTGTATTTGGCCGTCCTGTTTGCGAAAGGCCGTTTTAGGCGCCAGTGCTGTCAGTGCCGCAATCGATTTCCGCGCCTTTTCCATGGCATAGTGTTCCAGCGCATGACCGAGGCTAAACAAAAACAACAACAAAGCCCCTTCCAGCCAGCTTCCCAGTATCGCTGCCCCAATGGCTGCCACCAGCATCAGGAAATCGATCTCAAACCCGCCTTTGAGCACCGTTTGTACAGCCTCTTTCGCCGTGAAATAACCTCCAAAAAAGTAAGCGATGATATACAGTATATTGGGTGTCCAGGCAGTTATGCCGGGGAGAAAAGACAGCCCGTAGCTGATCCCAATGAGCGCTCCACAGGTCAGACTGAAAATAAGCTCCGTATTTTTCCCGAAGATCCCGCCATGCGAGTGCCCCCCGTGATCATGTTCATGATCGTGTTCCTCCCCTTCACCATGCACATGTTTTTCCTTACCAGGTTTACTGTCCCCGGCGGGCAATGGAGCCACTTGGTGTGCTGGGGCAGACTGCCTGTTCATAATAGTCAGTCCCTGCTTTTCCAGCAAGCCATACACTTTCCCCGCTGATATAGATTGCGTGTCAAATTCAATAGCTATTACACCCGTTGCTGAGGCTGATACCGACAGTACCCCCTTCTCCTGCTGAAGCACCGTTTCTATCAGTTTCGTTTGCCGTTGGTGCCGGATGCCCGATACTTCCACCAGCAGGTGTCCGTACCGTTGCGTGATCCTGGCCCCCGCCTGTTCTGCCAGTTGCTGTACTTTCTCCAGCGAAATAAGCGAAGGATCATAATGAAAACAGAACTGCGCTTTCCTGTCGTCCTTTTCCGGTATAACATGTATATTGTCGATCCCCTTCGTATCCTTCAATTCCGAAATTATTCGCTGTACACAACCATCCCTTTCATTAGGCACATCCGGTAGCAGAACGTCCAGGTTGATTTTTATCTTGTCCATAAAATACCGTATAAGTTGGAATTAAGTATTTACAACAAAACAGGTGCCCTTTTAATGCCCATGCTCTCCATCTCCTGCATTCGTCATCTTGGCCAGTACAAAAAATGCCCCCTTGATTACTATAAATGCCTCGGCAGGAACCGGTTTCAGCAGCGTTATTTGCGTATAGCCTACTTCCGACGTCCCTTTCGCAACCGCTACTTTCTCAAAACTGATTCCTTTTTTCCCTCCCTTGTCAGCCTCCGCTCCCTGATGCCCATCCGTCACCATAAAAATATAATCCTGCCCCTGGTAAGTAACAATAGCATCCTGCGGTACCGCAGGCGCAGTCACCTTATCCAGGCTGATCAAGGCCGTGATGTTCATCCCGTCGATCAACCCCGTTTTATCCCCTTTCACCTGAGCATGCACACTTACTGCCTTGCTTTCATCTTCAAAAGTAGAACCCAGCGAGTAGATCTGCGCATCATATTCTTTGCCGGGATTATTGGTCAGCGTAAAATGGATATGTTGGTTGTTCTTCAGCTTGGGAAGGTCCTTCTCATAGATAAAGAGATCCAGGTGCAGCTGACTGTTATCGATCACTTCTGCCACCGCCGTGCTTACGTCCACATAACTACCCATTTTCACCGACACATTGCTCACGATGCCCCCAATAGGTGTGCGTAGCGACAAGACAGAGATCAATTTTCCATTCGAAAGATGAGCCGGGTTGATACCCATCAGTTCAATTTGTTGTTCAAGCGCAGCCTTGCGGGTAGTGAGCGACCTTAGGTCCGATTCCGCTGCCTGCAGGTTTTTCAGCACGCCGGCATTGCCCTGGTTCAGCTCTTTTTGCCGGTTTAACTCCTGTTCCGCCAGCACCATTTTCGGACCGATCGCCAGCCACTCTTCCTGCATCCGGATAAAATCAGGATTAGCGATCGTGGCGATGGCCTGTCCTTTTTTTACAATATCCCCGGGTTGTATCAATAGCGATTTAACCACTCCGCTGTAAAGCGAATTGATGAGCGCTTTATTTTGATTCGGCACCCGCAAAGCCCCATTGGCCCGCACAGAAGCCGTCAGTTGCTTTTCTTCTATTTTGCCCACCTCTATGCCGATGCTCTTGATCTGTTCATCAGTAAAGGTGGCCGTGTTCTCGTTTTCGTGTCCCCCTTTATGTTCTCCTGCAGGCCCTTCTTTGCCTGCAGTCACTTCCGTTTTGTCCTTACAGGATAGTTGCGTAAAAACCATCAGCGCAATAGGAATGATCCAGCATATTCTTTTCATCTGTAATATTTTTATGCTATTGGTTGTAGTAATAATAGTATTGGATGACTGAATGATTATAAGCATTCAGGTTTTCAAGATAGTTGCGTTGAATATCGATCGCCTGCGTCAGGTATTGCGATAACCCCGTAAATCCGATCTCGCCCGCCCGGTAGGCCAGCGTAGCCGCCTTGATGATCTCCGTGGCCTGCTTCAATCCCGTGTTTTCATAAAACGAAAGCATCGCTGCGTTTTTCTGTACTTCTTTCACCGCCTGGTCCCGCTTCGTCAACAGCACTTGCTGCGCATAAGCCAGTTCCTTTTCCTGCAGCGCCACTTCTGCCTGCGCCACTTTTACCTTATTGCGCGTAGCACCCGTTCCCAACAAGGGCAATGCCACCGACACCGAAAAACCCGTGAAGGGATCACTCAGGCCATACAACCGCTGACTGAAAAAGCGCCCCGAAAACTCAGGCCGGTTACTGTTTTTCGTAACAACTATGCCCGCATTGGCAATGTTCACCTGTTGCTGCTGCAGCGCCAGCACCGGATGCAGCGAATCCCCGCCACCCGTCAGCAAGGGCAGTTTCTCCAAAGCCCCGGCCGCCGGCAGGTAAACCGAATCTGTATTCAGCAATTGCATCAGTATCCTTTGCTGTACCGCCACCTCTGTGGCCGTTTGTTGCGCCAGCGCCTGCAACTCCCGCAGTCGCACATTGGCGGCAATGCTATCCAATCCGGGACTGTCGCCAGCTTTCACTTTAATGATGGCAGCCGTGCTCAGTGTGGCGTAAATACTGTCCAGCCGTTGGTACAAGTGCTGTTTATCCTGCAAATACCATAGTTGGTAGTAGACCGTTCGCACATGTCGCTTTACCTCCGCATTCACCACCTGGCCATTGACCGTATAGTAGTTCAGCTGCTCTTTATACAGTTTCTTTTGCGCACCGTACAAGCCAGGCCATCCAATACTTTGCGAAAGCCCTATCTTCAAAATGCCTTCCCTGTCACTGGGTCGCAGGTCTTCATTTTCTGCAAATACCCCCGTCTTAGGCAAGGCCCCTCCCGTCCGTATCTGCGCCTGCCCTTTTGTGATCTGCTGTTGGTTGATCTCAAATTGCAGGTTGCGGCCCGCTCCTGTAATCGCCTGGTCAATACTGATGCGTGTACCACCCCCTTGCTGCGCCTGCGGCGAAAGCGTTGTCAACAATAAAATGGATATGATAACGGTTGCGGGTACTGCTTGCCTACCACCCCTTCTTTTTTTATTGAATAGTATGTATAACATAGGAAGAACAAACAAGGTTAAAAAAGTAGCACTCACCAGTCCGCCGATCACTACAGTCGCCAAAGGTTTTTGTACTTCTGCGCCCGCGCCCGTAGAAAGCGCCATCGGTATAAAACCGAGCGAAGCAACCGTGGCTGTCATCAGTACCGGCCTGAGCCGGGTCTTCGTTCCTTCAAACACACGCTGGAATACATCTGTCATGCCTTCTTTTTCCAACTGGTTGAAGGTGCTGATCAGCACAATGCCATTCAATACCGCTACCCCAAACAGCGCGATAAAACCTACCCCCGCAGAAATACTAAAAGGCATATCCCGCAGCATCAGCGCAAAAACGCCACCTATCGCACTCATCGGAATAGCTGTATAGATCAACAGCGCTTCTTTAAACGAATGGAAAGTGAAATAAAGCAGCAGGAAAATAAGTACCAGCGCAATCGGCACCGCTATCTGCAGCCGGGCAGATGCTTGTTGCAGGTTTTCAAAAGTGCCCCCATACGTGTAGTAATAGCCCGTTGGAAGCAGTTGCGCCCCGTCCAGTTTTCCCTGTATCTCTTCCACCACACTTTGTACATCCCTTCCTGAAATATTAAAACCCACCACGATCCGGCGTTTGCCCTCTTCCCGGCTGATCTGTGCAGGCCCTTCCTTAAACCGTACCGTGGCCACCTGCGATAACGGGATCTGTTTGTTATCAGGCGTGGCCACAAACAGGTTGCTTACATCTTCTATCGAAGAACGGCTGCTGCTGTCCAGCCGCACCACCAGGTCAAACTTCCTTTCATTTTCAAATACCACCCCTGCTGCCTGGCCGGCAAAAGCCGTGCTCACCGTATTGTTAATATCATCCACATTCAAACCATAGGCCGCTATCCGCGCCCGGTCATACTCGATCGTAATCTGCGGCAGCCCTGTCGTGCGCTCTATCTGCGGAGCAGTAGCCCCTTGCACCGATTGCACTATCCTGGCCACCTTATTGGCAATGCCTGCCAGCGTATCTATATTTTCTCCAAACACTTTTACCGCCACATCCTGCCGCACCCCCGTCATCAGTTCATTGAACCGCATTTGGATCGGTTGGTTCACCTCAAAGAATACCCCGGGGATTACCTCCAGTTTTTCTTTGATCATATCCGCCAGCTCATTGTAGTCTTTGGTGGTGGTCCACTCCTTCACTGGCTTCAGCACAATGATCAGGTCCGATGCTTCCGGCGGCATAGGGTCTGTGGGTACTTCTGCCGATCCTGTTTTACCCACCACCATTTTTACTTCCGGAAAGGATTTGACGATCCGGCTGGCCTGCATCGACGTTTCGATGCTTTGCGATAGTGAGGTCCCTTGTGGCAGTATGCAATGGAAGGCGTAGTCACCTTCCCGCAGCTGCGGTATAAATTCGCCACCCAGCCTGCTGAAGCAGAAGATAGCCAGGCCGAATATAGCAACCGTGATCAACACGATCCCCTTTCGGGCCTTCAGCGCCTTGGTCAGCAGCGGCGTATACAGGCGTTGCAGGAAGCCCATCATCCTGTCAGCGATCGTTCTTTTCGTCATCCGTGTTTTGGGCAGGATCAATGCACTCATCATGGGGATGTACGTGAGCGAGAGGATCAGCGCCCCCAGGATCGCAAAGCTCACCGTTTGCGCCATTGGCCGAAACATCTTGCCTTCTATGCCTGCCAGCGTAAGGATCGGTATGTATACAATGAGGATGATGATCTCCCCAAAGGCCGCACTGCTGCGGATCTTGGAGGCCGAATCAAATACTTCCACATCCATTTCCGCCTGCGTAAGCTTGCCGCCCGTTTTGCGTAATCCAAGATGATGCAGCGTAGCTTCCACTACGATCACCGCTCCGTCTACGATCAGGCCAAAGTCGATGGCGCCAAGGCTCATGAGGTTGGCGCTTACGCCAAAGGCGTGCATCATACCCAGCGCAAACAACATCGATAGCGGGATCGCGGAGGCCACAATGAGCCCTGCCCGTATATTGCCCAGGAACACCACCAATACGAAGATCACGATGAGCGCCCCTTCGATCAGGTTCGTCTTTACCGTACTCACCGCACGGTCTACCAGGTCCGTCCTGTCCAGGAAAGGTTCTATCAGCACATCCTGAGGCAACGAGCGTTGGATCGTTGCCATTTTTTCTTTCACCCGGCTCACCACCGCTGCGCTGTTGGCCCCTTTAAGCATCATCACAATGCCCCCTACCACTTCTTTTTCCCCGTTGTACGTCACCGATCCATAGCGGATCGCGTTGCCCAGCTGCACCGTGGCCACATCTTTTACCAGCACCGGTATACCACTCACATTCTTAACCACAATTTGCCGAATGTCTTCCAGTGAGGACACAAGTCCAATACCCCGGATAAAATAAGCATTTGGCTTTTTGTCAATATAGGCCCCGCCCGTATTCGCATTGTTTTTTTCAAGCGCTGTGAATATTTCTCCCATCGTCGTATTCATACCCTTCAACCGGTCCGGGTTCACCGCCACTTCATATTGTTTCAGTAAGCCACCAAAACTATTCACCTCCGCCACGCCGGGCGTCCCATACAGTTGCCGCGCTACGATCCAATCCTGCATCGTACGCAGGTCCATCGCCGAATATTTATCTTCCGCTCCTTTTTTCGGGTGGATCACATATTGGTAGATCTCTCCAAGACCTGTACTCACCGGACCCAGTTCAGGAGTGCCGATCCCCTTGGGTATTTTTTGTTCTGCTTCCTTTAACTTTTCTGTGATCAGTTGCCGGGCGAAGTACACATCCACTTTGTCATCAAATACCACTGTGATCACCGATAGTCCAAAACGCGAGATCGAGCGCATTTCAACCAGGTCCGGCAGGTTGGCAATACTTTGTTCAATCGGATAGGTTACCAGTTGTTCTGTTTCCTGCGCAGCCAGCGTAGGTGTCAGCGTAATGATCTGAACCTGGTTGTTCGTGATGTCCGGTACAGCATCCACCGGCAGTTTACTGGCGCTCCAGGTGCCCCAGATGATCAGCCCTAGCGTAAAGAGCCCGATGATCAGCTTATTTTTAATGGAGAAATGTATGATTTTATTAAGCATAGCCTGTCTGTAAGGTGATATAATAGGGTAGTAGCTATACAGCCATCCTGCCGTTGCAGCAATTACAAGCTGGTAAATAGCACAAGGGCGTTAGCCTTTGATACCTGCATCCCTGGTATGCCCCTGCGTCCCCCCGGGGCCGTTGATGGTACGTTATGCACCGCACTGATGGGGTAAATGACTTTTAAGAGGTCATAACCAACAAATGCGGCATTAACCAATAAAATGTTGTGAAACGATCAACGGCGCATAACCGTGTATCCGCAAAGGCACACGGGGGCCAGGTGATTAAGTTAAGCTACTAATTGAGGCGGTTGCCAGATAGGTAAGGAGATCGAGATCAATGTTCCGTTGTAATAGTGGCCATGTGTTAAGAGACTGTTATCGGCATGTGCCGTATTGGCCGTAATGAACGATTGGGGACAGGAATGGGCCGAACAGCAGGCGCAGGTGCACAACGGAGAACAGTCATCAGCCGTTCCTCCGTGATCGTGGCTTTCTGCCACCGCCGCTAGCTTGGTCTCACTTTTACTGCTTTGCATAGTGCCAGCCCCATCCGCACACGGTGTGCAGCTCATGATCATGATCAGGATGGCCATTATGAAAGCAAATAATTTCATCGGGAGCAAAGATAGCTGTTTTAATATTTTCTTTTGGAAAAACAACCTTGTTGCATAACGTATTTTAGTACATAATATTTTGCTGATGCCAATCCTGGCATCAATAAAAAGCCTGCAGGCATACACCTGCAGGCTTTCATTATTAAATAAGTTGATCTAGAACTTGAAAGCAACACCAATACGGACATTGGTCGATCCTATAGCGCCAAGCTCAACAAACGCCCCGATTTTTTCCGAAAAATAATATTTACCACCAGCCAGGATACCCAGGTATACGCCGCTGCCGTAGCTCGACTTAAGTCCTGAACCCGAATAACCATCTTTCCAGCTGAAACTGCGGTATCCAAGCGTAGCGCCGGCATACACATCGATCTTTTCATTGTCGATATTCAACAACGTATTGAAATGGTACGATCCTCTGGCGCCAAAATACAGCGCCGTGAATTTGTAATCCCCCAATCCTTTATACTTATGCGAGAGGTAGTCGAAATTTGCACCCACACTGATATCATCCGTTATGCCCACTTCAAAAGAAGCACCGAAAGGAATACCACCACTGTAATAAGAATTAAGACCCAGGCCAATATTCAACAATTTATCACCTTTGGAATAGCCTCCATTCTGAGCATACATAACCATTGAAAGCAATAAAGCACCAGCTAATACACCAATCTTTTTCATGACTTCGTTTTAAAAG
The DNA here is from genome assembly GCF_003555545.1 of Paraflavitalea soli. Classification (GTDB taxonomy): domain Bacteria; phylum Bacteroidota; class Bacteroidia; order Chitinophagales; family Chitinophagaceae; genus Paraflavitalea; species Paraflavitalea soli. Next base: position 7,728,265 of record NZ_CP032157.1, read on the forward strand.
GAAAAATTTTCCGCAAAAATATAGGGTGACACTGTTGGAGACAATCCTTGGAAATCACTATTCCGCAATACCGGTTTTCTGGTAGTTGATGGGTGCATAAAGAATACAGAACCATCAATTCAATATTCCTTTCGTGGAATGCCGCCAAATGGTTCGGCATAAAGCTTTAGTACCCCTCTCATCGACACATCCCGCACCAGCTGTCACTGGTAGGGCAACTGATGAATTCCGCGCATTTATTCCGCGTTCCATTTGGCCTTGCGCTCATGCCGCCATGGCACTGCATCGCAGCTTTTGCTGTTATTTTTTCATTTTTTAGTATGAAGTATTATCTCGTTGCGCGTACCTCTCTTGTATGGTTGGCATTGAGCAGTGCCGCATTTTCGTTGTCCGCAGGTCCCAGTGCGCGGCTTTTGAAAAGGCCTTTGCCGGTTACATCCTCCTCGTGGCCGCCACTGCCCATGCATTGCCGGCCGCTCCAGTTGTAGTATATGAAAAGGCCTCGGCCTTTTGTATATCCTGCTCGTCCGATCTGCGCAATCACCGCAGGCAGGTTCCTCGCCCGACGAACCTTCAGCGTAGGCAGCTTGCCTTGTTGCCTCACTGTATTCTTCTATTGTTTCGTGTAATTTGCTCTCAATTCGTGTTTCAGGTATTCGGGCCACTTCTTGCCTTTTTTCTTCCTCAGCGCATTCTCCCTCGTTGCCTTGGTGCCTTGATGCCTCGTTGCCTTCTTCCCTTTCTGCCTCGTTGCCTTTCCTCAGCGCCTCCAGTATCTTCACAGCGCCCCCTTTTACCAATACTTCTTCTCCATCCACCAGCTTATAAAGTTGAATACCCATTACCTGAACCAGTACATCACCCGGTTTCCCATTTATTTGATACTCCAGGCAAATCGCTCCCGGCGTTTTCCGGCTAAGCGGTAGCAATTCACTCCTTTGGATATTGTTGGAATAACTGTCATTGCTAAAATTCACCAGAACGGCGCCACTCACCATGCGGATATGTGTAGCTTCTTTCGGATATCCTTTCCGCTTATAGGCAATGAAGGGAGCAATCTGTATATTCATCTTACCCGTGGTAGCATCGAGGCTATGTGTAGGCCGTACCCGCAAAACCGTATCCAGCGAAAGCTTTTTGTTGAGATCAAAACCCGTTAGTACACTTACATCTCCTCCGGCCGCACACCGGCTGCCATAGCGATGCTGTTTATCAGCCTGGCCGGCCTTGTGAAGCAATCCGTTCATATGACCATTTAGCGTAGTACAGCGTACACCATCCAACATACCGCCCAACGCCCGGCGCAATAGCGTGGCATCCATTATCGCCTGCTTGAATTCACGGGCATTCGTACGCGTAAGTTCAAAATTTTCATGCGTTAACACCCTTTCACGCGTAGGCCCCGTCTTTTTCCCCACAATTTTACCTTCCGCAGTATGGCGAAACGTCAGGTCATCGATCGTTCCGCGTATCGTTACAACACTTTCATACTTTGCCATAAGAAATAGATTTTAATAGTTATCAATAGGAATTGGAAATACTTTTGTTGGTCCATCGCCTCCGCATGGCGGGGATGCTTTTCTTCTCTGCCTTTCTGTCTTTCCTCGTTGCCTTTTTGCCTCGCTGCCTTTTCTTCTTTCCCAAATCTCGTTCCTTGTTTTTCATTTTCCAAATCACCCCTGTCCGGAAATGGTCAATTTGGTCGGATATGACTAAAATGACCAAAATGGTCTGTCAAAGAAGACTCGAGGTGGTTCGTTTCGGACCAACCTGGTGCCCAACACAGGCGGATCTGTGGGGCCATTACGAATGGCCTCAACCGTTAAATAAGAATGAATTTCAGGGTGGAGGAGTAGTCCTGGGGCAGACCTGGGATAATTGTTTCCTCCTGCCTGACCGAAATTGACATGCCGGTAGTTAGGTAATAATTTGCTAATAGTAAGACAATAGTAAGACGAGGAGGCTCAAATGTAGGTTGGGCGCCGATATGCGTTCAAAAGAGGCTGAACGGTCCTTGTCAGCAGGAAGATAAAATGAAGATATAAGCTGCTGCAATTCATATCAAATGAAGATACAAAAAACTCTTTGAAGACACATTAAACCTGAATGTCTTTTTACACTTCCGGACGTTTCCGGTCTTCCCGACTTTCGGACTTTCAAAGCCTGGTGCAAGGAACTGTCATCCAAACTTATTTCGTTACCGGCGCAAGTATGCAGGGTTAGCCTTGTGCGGCAGCGTACTTGTGCCTGCATGGAAAACGTATATCCCTTGCCGATTGCCGACTGCCGGGATTATCGAAGCAAACGTGTATTCGCTCGTAGCTCACAGCTCGAAGCTTATTTCTTCACCCCCGCAATCTTCTTCATCCGGTGCTTCACAATCTTGGTGATCAGCCCCAGCGGCATCTCCTGGTCCAGCGGAAACTGTACCGAACCCTTGCCCGTTTTATAACCCGCCAGGTCTTTTTTCGAAGGCCTTTTCTCCCGTAGGCGCCGGGAAAAAACCAATATGTTTTTTGAAAGCCGCAAACAATACCAGCTGCTTGCCATTAAGCATAAACGTGGGCATCGCATACTTGATCGCTTCCTCCGCGTCAGGCGCCGCCGCCCTTACCGTAGCCCGTATTTGTTTCAATACCTTTTGTACCGGGGCCGGAAACCCGGCAATATAGGCGTCAATATTGGCGGCAGGCGCCGTCATCGTTTTGGTAGCCATCCTGCGTATTTTTAGATGAAGCGAATACTACAAATTTATCCCTTACCGCCCTTTTCATTCCATGTGAATGCGACAAAACAAGGGCCTTTCGCGACTAAATAAAAACAGCATAAGTACACACTGCCCCCCGATACCGCAGGACAGTCAATCATCCTTCCCCCGTTACATTTGTTCATCATCCAATACAAGCACACTAACGATGAACAAAAAGCCTGCCCTTTCCCGCCGCCATTTTGTTAAGCATTCCATGGTACTCGCTGCCGGCCTGCCCCTGGTCAATACCCTGCCAGCCTGGGCCAATTCAAGTACAGAAGAAGGACCGCTGCCCCCACCCATACCCCTCCAATGGCTCGATGGCCAGTCCCCCGTCCTGCCCGGTGGTGTCACCTGGGGTATGCCCTGGCCCAAAGGCGCTATACCGAAAAACACTGCGTTCGCCTTGCAGCAAACCGGCGGCTCACAACTGCTCCTCCAGTCATGGCCCCTGGCTTACTGGCCTGATGGCTCCCTCAAATGGTCCGCCCACGCTGCCGCCTGGCAGCAACCCGTTACCGGCCCCCTGCAATTGCTGACCACCAAAGCCCCCGCTACCAACCCCGCACCCATGGCCACCGAAGCTGCCGGTACCATTACCATCAATACAGGCCTCATCACCGCCACCATTAATAAAAAAGGAACCACCCTCATTCAGTCATTGACACGCAATGGAAAGGCCATCGCACAGCAGGGAAAGCTCATCCTGCTCACCCGCAGCAATCCCGATAACGAACCCGGCACACCAGCCACCAATGAATCCTTCACCGGCAATATAGCTTCCATCACCCTCGAACAAAATGGCGCCATAAGGACCGTCGTAAAAATAGAAGGCAAACATACCGGCACCAATGACCGCAGTTGGCTGCCCTTTGTATTGCGCCTGTATTTTTACAAGGACAGCGATGCCATTCGTATACTCCACACCATCACCTTTGATGGCGACGAACAAAAAGATTTCATCAGTGGCCTCGGCATCCGCTTCAGCGTGCCCATGCAGCAGGAAGAATTGCACAACCGCCACATCCGCTTCACCGGCGAAGCCCAGGGCATTTTTGCAGAAGCCGTACGCGGATTGACCGGCCTTCGCCGCGATCCCGGCAACGCCATCACAGAGGCGCAAACAGCCGGTAAAGCCACGCCGCCCCTCAGCCAGTTTCCGGCAGCAGTAGCCCAACGCCTCCAATACATTCCCGCCTTTGGCGATTACACCCTCTTGCAGGCTTCGCCACATGCCTTCCATATCCAAAAGCGCACCCGCGAGGGCTATGGATGGATACAAGCTGCTCATGGCACAAGATCATCGGGCATGGTCTACCTGGGTTCCCCCACTGGCGGCATCGCCCTCGGTATCCGCAACTGTTGGCAATCCTACCCCGCCCAGCTGGATATCCGCAATGCACACACGGAAACCGCTACACTCACCGCCTGGCTCTGGGCGCCCAAAGCCAATCCCATGGACCTTCGTTTTTACCACGATGGCATGGGCCAGGATACCTTCGAAAAACAACGCGAAGGCCTCGAAATTACCTACGAAGATTATGAACCCGGTTTCGGATCACCCGTAGGCGTGGCCCGCACCAGCGAATTAATGCTGCATGTATTGCCCGCCACCCCCTCCAATCAACAGTTGGCCCACCTGGCCACTGCCCTTCAGCAGCCACCCTTCCTGGTAGCGGCCCCCGCCGTATACACTGCCGCCGGCGTGTTCGGTACCGGTTGGAACCAGCCATCGCCCCCTTCTGCAAGAAAGCAAGCCATCGAAGACCAGCTTGCAGCTTACTTCGATTTTTACCAGCAGCAGGTAGACCAGCACCACTGGTACGGCTTCTGGAACTATGGCGATGTTATGCACTCCTACGACAAGGACCGCCACACCTGGAAATACGATATCGGCGGTTTTGCCTGGGACAATTCCGAGCTCTCCACCGACCTCTGGTTATGGTATTATTTTCTCTACACCGGCCGCGCCGATACCTTCCGCATGGCCGAAGCCATGACCCGCCATACCGGCGAGGTCGATGTCCACCACCTCGGTCCCTTCAGTCCCCTCGGTTCCCGCCACAACGTCCAGCACTGGGGTTGCAGCGCTAAGCAGCTCCGCATTTCCACCGTGGCCAATCGCCGCTTTTATTATTACCTCACTGCCGATGAGCGCGTGGGCGATCTCATGCGCCAGCAGGTAGAAGCCCACCGTACCCTCAGCACCATCGTGCCCGGCCGCAAAGTCGGCCAGCAGCCTGCCACGCAGGAAGGCTATGCCAGTGTGTCCCTGGGCACCGATTGGGGCGCCATCGCCGCCGCCTGGCTCACCGAATGGGAACGTACCGGCAATGAGCAAATACGCGAAAGACTGTTCCAAAGTATGCGCACCATCGGCCGGCAACCTTATGGTTTCTTTACCGGCACCGCCAATATGGAGCTCAATACCGGCAAATTCCAACTAATGGATAAAGCCCGCCCCACTGCCTCCCACCTCAACGCCGTGTTCGGATTGGCAGAGATTTGTGCCGAGTTGATACAGTTGACTGACATTCCGGCCTTTGAAAAAGCGTGGCTTCAATATTGCGAGCTCTACAACGCTTCCCAGGAAGAGCAAAAAGCAGCATTGGGAACCGCCTTAGGTAAGCTAAATTTGCAGCAGGCACATGCCCGGTTGACCGCTTTCGTGGCCCGCCGCAGAAAAGACGACCGCCTTGCCCAACGCGCCTGGAAGGAGTTTTTCGATGGGGGAGCGGGCATCCGCAATCCCAACCTGGTCCCGCACCAGCTCAAAGGACCCGAAGTATTGAACCCGGTAGAGGAAGTGGAAAATATCTCCACCAACGCCACCGCCCAATGGGGCCTCACCGCCCTGGTCCTGCTCGGTTACATCGGCCCCTCCTTACCAGCCGCCAATAGCTAACCGCTATTGGCTAACAGCTAAAGGCTAAAAGCTAACAGCTAATAGCGAAGCAAACGACTGCCGATTGCCGATTGCCGCCGCCTCCCCCGGGAAGCACCAACAAAGTCTAATAGAAAAACATTATCGTTCCGTATGCAGGATTCCTTTTTATTCCAGGCCATGATCTACCTGGCCGCTGCCGTCATCATGGTCCCTATTGCCAAAAGGTTCGGGTTAGGCTCCGTATTGGGCTACCTCCTGGCAGGCATCATCATGGGCCCCGCCGTTTTCAACCTCATCGGTAAAGAAGGCGAGGACCTGATGCATTTTGCCGAGTTTGGCGTGGTGATGATGCTGTTTGTGATTGGCCTCGAGCTCGAACCCTCCCGCCTCTGGCGCCTGCGCAGGTCCATCATCGGCATGGGCGGTATGCAGGTCGTCCTCACCGCCATCGTGGTGATGGGTATCACCTTGCTCTTCAATATTAGCTGGCGCGAAGCCCTGGCCCTTGGCATGATCATTTCCCTGTCGTCTACCGCCATTGTACTCCAGTCCCTGCAGGAAAAAGGACTGATGCAAACCGCCGCCGGCCAAAGCTCTTTTTCCGTTTTGCTCTTCCAGGATATTGCCGTCATCCCCATGTTGGCCCTCTTCCCCCTCTTGTCCGCCGATGCAGGCAGCGACCATCCTGCTACCCACAACAGTGGCATGGTGGGCCAGCTCCCCGCATGGGCGCAAACCCTCTTGGTATTCGGGTCCGTATTGTTCATCATCGTGGTGGGTCGCTACCTTACCCGTCCCTTGTTCCGCCTCATTGCCAGGACAGGCATGCGCGAAATGTTTACCGCCACCGCCTTGCTGCTTGTGGTAGGCATTGCCGTGCTCATGACGTCCGTAGGCCTTAGCCCCGCCCTCGGCACCTTCCTCGCTGGTGTCGTATTGGCCAACAGCGAATACCGCCACGAACTCGAAAGCGATATCGATCCCTTCAAAGGCCTCCTCCTCGGTCTGTTCTTTATAGCTGTGGGCGCGTCCATCAATTTCGGGCTCATCCTGCCACATCCCTTCCTTATCCTCGGATTGGTCTTGGGCCTCATCCTCGTCAAGATGATCGTATTGTTCATCGTGGGCAAAGCCTTCCGTATGAGCACCGCCCAGAATTTTATCTTTTCCGTAGGCCTCAGCCAGGTGGGAGAATTTGCTTTTGTACTCATTAGTTTTTCTGCCCAGGGGGCCATCCTGTCCAAAGAGACCACCGATATCATGATGGCTGTGGTGGCCCTCAGCATGGCCCTCACCCCCTTGCTCATGATGGTCAACGAAAAGTTGATCGTGCCCCGCTTATGCGCCACTACTGCCGCTACCCTCGTGGTGCGAGAAAGCGATGTACAGGCCGAGAACAATCCCGTCATCATTGCAGGCTATGGCCATTTTGGTAATACCGTAGGTCGTTTCTTACGGGCCAACAACATCAGCACCACCATCCTCGATACCGATAGCGACAATGTCGATTGGCTACGCCGTATCGGCTACCAGGTATATTATGGTGATGCCAGCCGGGCCAACCTCCTCGAAATTGCAGGCGCCAAACAGGCCAAGCTAATTGTCATTGCCATTGGCGATGGCAAGAAACGCCTCGAGGTCATCGATACCATCAAAAAACATTTCCCCGATCTGCAGATGCTCGTGCGTTCTTCCAACCGCTACGATGCCTATGATCTTATGAATGCCGGTATGCTCCATATTTACCGCGAAACCCTCGATACCAGCCTCCGCCTGGGCGTCGATGCCATGAAGATGCTGGGGTATACCCCCGCTGTGGCCGACAGGGCCGCCAAAACCTTTTTCACCCACGATGAGAAGGCCCTCAAATACCTCTCCACCATCCGCAATGATGAAGAGTACATTACCGCCGCCCGCCGCAATATGGAAGAGCTCATCAGGCTCGTACAGGCCGATCGCGTAGTGCAGGAGCCTAACCGCGAATTGGCCGGTTCCCTGTCCGGAACCAATATCACCGCCGATGACCTCTCCGCCGAAATGCTCACCGTCAGGTCCGATGCCGGCGCCAATGCCTCCTTGTCAAATGTCGCATTGCCCGCCGCTACCACCGCTGGAGCCAGCCAGCACAACGGAGAGCAACACAGCGATCACAACGAACACGGCGAACATAACGAACACAGCGAACACAACGGAGAGCAGCCCGCCGAAGACCAGGTCCGCCAGCCAGACTAGCACCGGTGTACTGCACCTCGCCATCGAGACAAACTCTGTGCAGATCCGTGCCATCTGTGAGCTACCCTTCGAAGCAAACGTGTATTAAGCTAACAGCTAACACCTAAAAGCTAACTCCCACTCCCTACTCATTTAGTAGAAATGTATTATCTTACCGCCCCTGATACGTATCCATATTAACCAGTATTAAACATCAAGATGAAAAAGATCTATTTAAGTGACGCAGGCCCAAAAGTTTCACCGGCTATTTATGGTTTTTACCGGTGGCAGGAAGTAGACAACAAAGAGAAGGCAATGGAAAAGACCATCAACCTTTGCCTCGAACTCGGCATCAATACCTTTGATCATGCAGATATTTATGGCGGATATGCCTGTGAAGAACTCTTTGGCAATGTGATAGCACAAGGCTCTGTAAAAAGAGAAGACCTCGTTATCTTCACGAAATGCGGCGTACTCGAACCACATCCCGCCCGGCCCGATGTGCGCATCAGGTATTGCGATACCTCCAAAGACCATATCCTCAAAAGCGTCGACAGCTCACTCAAAAAACTCAGGACCGATTACATAGACATCTTCCTGCTCAACAACCTCGATCCTATTTCCAACCTCGAAGAGACCGCCCTCACCCTCCAAAGGTTGAAGGAATCCGGTAAGGTAAAGAATATAGGCGTCGTCAATTTCTCCGTGTTCCAGCACCAGCTCCTGGCGTCGTACCTTAAAACGCCCCTGGTCACCAACCATGTGGAGTTGAATTTACTCAACACCACCGCCCTCGACAACGGGCAGGTCGATTACAGCAAGCAGCGTTACATGCGTCCCCTGGCGTCATCTCCCCTGGCAGCCGGACAAATTGCCATCGGGCAAACAGAAAAGGCCATCCGCGTACGCAACAAGCTCCAGGAAATAGGCAAGAAGTACAATGCCGACCAGGAGTCCATCGCTGTGGCCTGGCTTGTTAAACTGGGAGCGCTGCCACTCGTTGGCACCACTAGCGAACAAAGGATCCGCAACATCGTCAATGCCTTCAACATCGACCTCGACAACCAGGATTGGTACGAACTCTACAATGCCTCCAGGGGTGTATAAGAGCTAGGTTTGTAGGCGTTGGCTGTTAGGTGTTAGCTTTTGGCTGTTTGTGTTAGGTATTGATTGTTTTATCCCCCAACTGATTTACAAGCTGGTGATTGGCTATTGTTTTAGGTAGTAGCTTTTATCTATTAGGTAGTAGCCGGATTAGTGTTAATATTATTTTTGCAAAGAGGTGGCCCCGCTTAAGGAACCACCTCTTTGTCATTTCGGATCTCCCTTCCTTCATTTCGAACGCAGTGTCCTCACCATCTTGTCCTTTCGAATCTTCCTTTTTGTCGTTTCGAATCCCCCTTTTTTTTGTCATTTCGAACGTAGCGAAGCGTAGTGAGAAATCTGCTGTCGAATCAAAAGCTTCAAAGCAACCGTGTATTCTTCTGGATGCTGTATGCTGGATTCTATATTCTATTCCGCATTCCCTTCCGGCAATATCAACACCGGCACCGGGCTCTTAAAGATCATCGTTTTCGTGGTGCTTTTGAAGAACCATTTCTCCAGCAGGGTATGCTTATGCGGTACCATGGCGAGTAATTGGATACCTTCTGTATGAATGTAGAATTGCAGCGCTTCCGTTACATCTTTGTGTTGCGTGTAGGCAAATTGCGTATCGAGGGTAGGAGGGAGTGCCTGCAGTCTGGCAGGCCGGTGTAGCAATTCATATACTTCATCAAACCGGTCGCGGAGCACTCGAATGATGAACACCTTCGAGTGAAAACGTTCCCCGATCTTGGCCAGCGCATCCAGTGTATGTACATCCGTTTCCGGAACAAGGTCACTGGCCAACGCTATTTTGTGGAGCTGTTGGTAGCTGGCTGATTCAGGTACTACCAGCAGCGGTAGCTTCGTATGTTTGGCGAGTTCGGTCACCGTACTGCCGAAGAATTGCCGCAGCATTTTGTGGTCGTGTTTCATACCGCTGATAATAAGATCCGCTCCTTGCTCCCGGGCAGTTGCCAGGATCGTAGCTGCCGCTGGTCCCGCTGCATTCAGCAGGCGGATATGTACAGTAGAGGGTTGTATCGCCAGCAGGTGTTGCTTCAGCCGGTCCTGTACCGCCAGCCTGGTCTCTTCCTCAGGCACCACCACTGCAGTGTCGATACCAGTTAGTACCTCTACCTCGTAAGCATGGAAAAGGATTACCTGCGCGCCAAATGCCTTGGCCATCCCAAGCGCATATTCAAGCGCATTGTGCGAAGCAGTAGAAAAATCGGTGGTCACGAAGAGCGTTTTCATGGTGCCTGATTTTATACCAAAGATACTACATACCAGGCCCCTTTAAACCTGACCAGCATCATACTTTGCACTGATTTACACAACCCGTCAAATAACCATTAGTTATGCCTATGATGGCACATACACCTGCTGCCGGGCAGATGAAGGCATGAAAGTAGCCATGATGCGCAGCAACCCCGAAATATGTTTCGAAGTAGATCATTTCAGCAATAGGACCAATTGGGAAAGCGTTATCGCCTGGGGCACCTATGAAGAATTGACGGAAGTAGAAGCGAGCAAACAGGCCTTACAAAAATTGGTCGATAGAGTATTGCCACTCATCAGCAGCGAGACCGTGCACCTGTCGCCCCAATGGCCTTTTCCTGCGCAAGACCTGAAGGAAATTAAAGGTATTGTATTCCGTATCCGGGTGAAGAGAAGACCGGCCGCTATGAGAACAATAGAGGTACAAGATCCCCCGAAGCCTAACCCGCATCCATCGATCCCCTCGAAGCAAACGTGTATTCTTCTGTATGCTGTTCCTGTATTCTAATGGCCCTTTCCCCCTCGATGCAAACGTCGAAGCAAAAGACTGCCGACTGCCGACTGCCGATTGCCGATTGCCGGGAGCCCTTCGAAGCAATCGTCTATTCTTCTGTATGCTGTATCGTGTATTCTAATGGCCCTTTACCCCCTCGATGCAAACGTCGAAGCAAAAGACTGCCGATTGCCGATTGCCGATTGCCCTTCGAAGCAAACGTGTATTCTTCTGAATTCTGTATTCTGAATTCTGTATTCTGTTTTCTCAAGTTTTCAGAAAAAGCTTGATCGCCAGTAGCTTCTTGATATCCTTTACAGGACCATCATCTTTTACTGCTATATAACAACTCCGTCCTTCCGAATGGGCGGCCCCCGCATCGATCAGTTGCTTGGTATGCGTGGATATGCTGCTCTCCATCGCTTCAGTGACCGCCTTTTCTCCCAGCACCAGCAGGATCACAAAGAACTGATCACAGGGGATGCAATAAACGATCACCCGCTTATTATACCTGATCCGTATATGCCACCCAACCTTAGGATTGAAATACCACAACTCCTCTGCGCCAGGCCGGTTCTGAAATACATACCGGCTGATGTCTGACCATTGATCGTAGGTCACATCCAGGGCTTCCCGGAATAGTTTTAGGACAGGCCTCCTGGCCTGGTCCTGGAAAATACTGTGGTACACGTTGGAGAGTTTAAGGAACAATTTAACGGAGGAATGATGCCTTATAGTGTGAACCCGTTGCATTAATGCCACACATCCCGCTGTTTTTTTATGTATTCTATGATCATGATCAGGTGGCAGCATGAGCGCCATCATAATCATGCCATACACCACCCGTTAATTTTAACCGTTTAAACACCTTGCATGAAACCTGAGATCGCCAATAGCAAAAACGACCGCCTCCTGCACCAATTAGACAATGCCCGCAAAGCGGGCAAACTATCAAGCGGCATGAAAGAAGTATGGAATGCAGCTACACACCGGCGGGCAACCTTATTGCTGGTAGAAGAAGATTATCCCTTCAACAGCCGGGAAGTGATAGAAGATATCATGGAGAAAGTATTGAAAACAGGCGGTGACGTGGAATTTGTAGCGCCCGGGATATTGCTGCATTACCAGCACATCGCCCTTATTGAATAACCCGCAGCAGTCATTTTTACGCAGCCTCCTGAACTTACACCACACCGAAGACCAGGACAAGCGCGATAAGCACATTAAACGCGTCTAACTACTATGCATATCCTGTTGATAATAGATGATCCTGATGATATACTTGAGAACATTGCACAAACCACCATCCCTGTTTCCCGCGAAGACATAGCCCACTAGGCAGGCACCCCTACCGGATCCCTCATACCTACCCTCAGCGATTTCAAAGCAGAAAAACTCATCACCATCAAAGACCGAAAGATCAATATCACCGACATCAACAAATTAAAGAACCTCCTCTATTAACCATTCCCAACTCAGGCCTCACGACTCCCCACCCATGACTCCCCACGCTGTTCCACTAACAGCTAACAGCTAATCTCCCTCCCATGCTCATTCTGCAGCTTCAGCGTCCAGTTGGCCGTCATCGTGGTTTCCAGCCATAGGTTGCCACTTTTCCGGAAAACCTGCAGGTGCAACCCATACCGGTCACTAAATATATCTTCCAGTTCCTGTATACGCATCGTTTCCGGCAGGTCAACCACCCCATCCGGCAAATGAGGCGACACTTCCTGTAAAGAAAGGTTACCTGGCAACCGGCCTTGATCGGCAGGTCCTGGCGGTAAACCATGTTTCGGGGCAAACAGCTCAATTTTCAGGAATGGATAGGCAGTATTGAATGCCTGCTGCAGTTCACTGATAAGCTGTTCTTTGTTAATAAGAAGTGTCATACATCTTTTTAAACCACAAGTATAGATACCGCAATCAAATCTACCAGCTTGTCCGGAAATGCCGGATGACCTGTGCCGCCTGCCCGGATGATCTTAGTCAGCATAAGCTGTGCTTACATTACACGCCTCACCAGGCTCGCAGCTCACAGCTCAAAGCTCTCAGCTTTTCCCCCGACTTTGTTATTCCCCCAACCACCGCTATATTTACAGTAAATGCTGCCAAAAACAACTGAATGAACACCGGACCGCGTAAGATATTTTGCTACATACTGCTTGCATTCATCCATACCTTTTATGCTTCCGTCACCAACGCGCAATCCTATGGTTTGGGGTTTTCCAGCCATGAAGTGATCCAGGATAAAAGAACCTCCCTCGAACTCCTGCCCGGAGCCGATTACTGTACACAACATGATTTTGAGATCAGTTTCGACCTCACCATACTGCCCTCCCGCAGGGATTATTTTGGTTACATACTCCGCGTGGTAAAGAATGAGCAGGAATACATCGACCTCCTGTACGATGTACGTCCCGAAGGCAACCAGTTCAAGATCGTGGTAGGAGGGAAGTTCACCAATATTGCCTTTGCCCTCGATACTACCAGCCTCTTCTACCGCTGGAACCAGCTCCACCTCCGGTTCGATCTTCAGAATGACCAGGTAGTACTCAATGATGGAAAAAGGTCCTTCATCCAAAATAAGATAGGCCTCAAACCCGGCGACTGTTTCAAATTCTTTTTTGGCGCCAGTCAGTACAAACAGGCGAAGATCACCGATGTGCCTCCTATGAAGATCAGGGATGTGAAGATCATCAAAGCTGGCGAAACCAGGTACTGGTGGCCATTGGATGAGCGTGAAGGTCCCGCCGCTATCGAAACCATCAGCGGTAAAGATGCCATCGCCACCAATCCCATTTGGATCAGGAATACCCATTATGAATGGCGCCTGGCAAAACAACTGACCGTCCGCCGCTCGCCCAGCTTTGCTTTTAATCCGGGTCAGGGTATACTGTACCTCGTAGCTTCCGATTCCCTCTACAATTATTCCTCCCGTACGGGCGAACTATCTGCTGCCGCTTACCCCTCCGGTCAACAGTTATTGCTAAGGGGCAATCAGTCTTTGTTTGTCAACAGTACCAGCAGCCTGTACAATATTTACCTCGATCATCACTTGGTGACCGCCTACAACTTCACACAAAACGACTGGGACAAAAAATACAAGGCCGGACCCGTTACCGACTTTTGGCATTTTAATAAATTCTATAGTCCATTGGATACCTCCATTTATATCCTGAATGGCTATGGTCACTTCCAGTACCGCGATACCATTCGCCGTTATCATATCCCCACTGCCACCTGGAGTACCGTGGCGACTACCGGCGATAAATTATTACCCAGGTACCTGGCGGCAGCAGGCGCCACACAAAAGGGCGATGGGATATATCTATTGGGCGGTTATGGCAGCGAAACAGGCCAACAGATACTGGCACCCAAAAGTTATTACGACATGCTGTTCTTTGATGCAGGCAAACGCACCATCAAAAAACTGTTTGAGATAAAACCCGGTAAGGAAGATTTTGTAATGGCCAATTCCCTGGTCATCGATGAACCAGCCAATACCTGGTATGGACTTGCCTATCCAAATTATAAATACAGCAGCCAGCTACAGGTGCTCAGGGGTTCACTCAACGACCCGGCTTATACCACCGTAGGCAATACCATCCCATTTTCTTTCCGGGATGTCAATTCTTTTGCTGACTTGTTCTACTGCCCCCTCAGCAAACAATTAATAGCCGTCACTTCTTTGCAGGCTACCACCGACAACAATGGGACCTACACCATTAATATATATACATTGGCCGCGCCGCCCGTGGGACCAGGCGAACCAACTGCTACAAGCAGCAGTACGGGCTGGCCCTGGTGGGTTTGGGTCTTCCCTGTGCTCGTATTAGCCGGAGCAATCCTGGCCTTCACCCAATGGCGTAAAAAGAAACAACTGCGGCCGTCTCGGTCCGTATCCTCACAACCCGACCTTGAACCATCGCCTGCGTTCATATTCCCGCCAACCGATCCCGAGGCTGCCAGTAATCAGCAATCCGAAATCCTAAATCCAAAATCCGAAATCCACCTCTTTGGTGAAATGCAGGTGGTAGACCAGGAAGGCGCCGATATCACCAAACAGTTTACCCCCCTCGTAAAAGAATTGTTCCTCATCATCCTCTTGCATTCCGTACGCAAGGGTAGGGGCGTCAGTTCCGATAAGCTCACCGAAATGTTGTGGTTCGATAAATCCGCCCAGAGTGCCCGTAACAACCGGTCAGTCAACATCGCCAAATTAAAATCCATATTAGACAAGCTTCCCGATTGTCAGCTGTCCAATGAAACCGGCGCCTGGAAAATAGAGATAGCGTATGATAAGATCAGCGTGGATTTTTATGAATACCTGCAGGTGGTGCAGGATAAGACAGGCCTCACCCGTCAAAAGATCAACCAGCTGGCCGCCATTACCCAGCGCGGCGCCTTCCTCAGCCACCTGGAATATCCCTGGCTGGCTCCCTTCAAAGCTGAAGTGTCCAACGATATCATAGATACCTACCTCAGTTTTGCCGCCACCATGGCCATTGGCGACGACCCCGAGTTCCTGGTCAAACTGGCCAACGATATCTTTTATTTTGACCCCGTCAATGAAGATGCCATGGCCATCAAGTGCAAGGCCCTTGTACACCAGGGCAAACACTCCCTCGCCAAAAAAGCCTTCGAATCCTTTGCCAAAGAATACAAGGCCATCTACGGCGAAGACTTTAGCCACGATTTCCAGTCCATCCTCGAAGCATGATATAGGTAGCATGATAGAGGTGTCAACTCTCTGATCTGTTTTCGCCCGCGTCCCAAACGTGCCTTCTGCCCCTTTAGGGGCTACCGCTTTGTAGCGAACATTCCATATCAAACGTGCCTTCTGCCCCATAGGGGCTACCGCTTTGTAGCGAACATTCATATCAAACGTGCCTTCTGCCCCTTTAGGGGCTACCGCTTTGTAGCAAACATTCCATATCAAACGTGCCTTCTGCCCCTTTAGGGGCTACCGCTTTGTAGCGAACATTCCATATCAAACGTGCCTTCTGCCCCATAGGGGCTACCGCTTTGTAGCAAACAATGCGTATCAAACGTGTCTTGCTCCATCGGAGCAACCCTTTGCGCCTCTCCGGTTCGTTGCCTTTGTTGCCTCAATGCCTCGTTGCCTAAAATAAATCTTCCTCCAAACACCTCATTAATCTTTTATTAATCATTCATTATTAGCGCAATGCCACATTTGTAGCGGTATTATCAATAGTGTCTGCTGAGCTTGATCAAAGGGTGGGTCGCCTTCCAAAGGCGGCTCACCCTGGTTCGGGGTTTTGTCAACTCAGCCTGGCACAACACACACTGCTTTTATATTTAAACTAACGATTATGCGACTCTGCCTCCCCCTGGTAATGGCTTTATTGGCCATTTGTACCCAAACCTACAGTCAATCCCTTTCCATTAGGGGTATTGTTACCGACGAAGCCAAAAAACCGATGCAAGGTGTTAGCATCGTTCAAAAAGGTACTTCTACAGGTACCTCCACCAAAGCCGACGGATCTTTTTCCCTGAATGTAACCGGTGATAACCCCATCCTGGTTATTTCCCATTCCGGTTTTGCCCGCAAAGAAATACCTGTATCCGCCAGCACCCCTTTGTTGCAGATCACCCTTTTACCCATTGCCGAGAACATGGATGAGGTAGTGGTCGTTTCCGCCCTCGGCCTTACCCGCAAGGCCAAGTCCGTTACCTATTCCTCCCAGAGCGTCGATGCCGACCGCCTGACCGAGGCCCGCGATGTGAACATTGTCAACGGACTGATGGGAAAAGTAGCCGGCCTCCAGGTCACTACGACCGGTCAGCCCGGCTCTTCCAGCCGCGTCGTGATCCGTGGCGAAGGCTCCATCACCGGCAACAACCAGCCCCTTTGGGTAGTGGATGGTGTGCCCATTGCCAACAATATTTCCGAACGCAATAACCTCGATTACGGCAATACCGCCGCCGACCTCAATCCTGATGACATAGAATCTATAGAAGTGCTAAAAGGTCCCAATGCAGCTGCCCTTTATGGCTCCATGGCTGCCAACGGCGCTATCCTCGTGACCACCAAAAAAGGAAAACCTGGCGATAAAAGCCTCGGCATTTCCGTCAACCAGAATATGATGTGGTACACCATCACCGAGTTTCCTGCCTACCAGAATGTATATGGCGAAGGCAGTGGCGGAAGACTGGTAGGCGGTGCCAACCAGCTATTCCCCGGTACCGGCGGCATCAATACCGGTACTTACGACAGATCATGGGGGGCTCCCATGCTGGGCCAGCCCTACAATGATTTCTCCGGTAAGCCCTTGCCCGGCGGCTATTCTCCCCAGCCCAACAATGTCACCGACTTTTACAAATCAAGCCTTACCAATACATCCAATATCGCCCTCAGTAAGTCCGATGCCGTATCATCCTTCCGGCTTTCCTATACCTATACCAAAAGCGATGATGTATTGCAAAACCAGAACAAGCGCGATAAGCACAACTTAAACCTGTACGCGACCCGCAAACTGGGCAACAAAGTGACCATCGATGCCAGGTTATTATATACCATGGACGATATGAAGAACCGCACCTACCGCAACCTCAATCCGTCCAGCCCTATGTCCGCCTATGTGTACCTGCCTCGCAGTACCAACCTCGCTGCACTGACTCCCTGGAAAGATGCCAATGGCAATGCACCAGGCCTCGGTGCTTTTGGTACCGTAGAAAATCCGTACTGGATGCTCTATGAAAATGAGAACAGGGATACCCGCAACCGCTACATCGGTGGTGTTACCGCTACCGTAGAGCTCGCCAAAGGATTGCGCTTCCGCGGACAGGCCACCGGCGATATCGGTACCTTCCTGGGATATGAATACCGCGAGCTCGGTTCTTTAAGACAAAAAGATGGCTTCTTCTCCAACCGCATGCAGGACGAGCGCAACTGGAACTTCGAGGCCATGCTGCAATACAACAGGAAGTTTGGCCCCGACTTTACCGTTACCGCCAATGCCGCTACCAATATCGCTACCTACAACTCAGTGATAAGAGAAGCATTCATGGACAGGTTGCTGGTGCATGACAAGCCCAGTATCCACAATGCCAATACCACACCAAGGGCCAGCGAAAGCCTCGTAAGAAGACAAGTGGGTTCCGTATATGGAAATGCCACCGTAGGATATAAGAATTTCCTGTACCTCGATGTGACCGCCCGTGCCGACAAATCTTCTACCTTACCCGCAGGCGGTAATACCTATTTCTATCCCTCCGCAGGCCTTAGCTTTATCTTTAGCGACTTCATCAAGAACAAAGACCTTATCAGCTACGGTAAAGTACGCGCCTCCTGGGCCAGGGTAGGCAACTCCGCCCCGCCCAATTCTTTGACCACCAACTGGTCCAACGGTGGCTTGTTTCTCGGCAACCCTACCTTCAATTACTCTACCAGGTTGAACAATTATGAATTGAAACCTGAGCAAACAGTTTCCCGTGAGATCGGTATTGAACTGGGTTTATTTAAACAGCGTGTGAACCTCACCGCTACCGTATACCAATCCAATAGTACCAACCAGATCATTACCGCCAATACACCTACCGAAAGCGGATTTCAGCAGCGGGTAGTGAATGCAGGCGAAATGCGCAACAAGGGTATCGAGCTTACTGCCAGCGTGAATGTGATCAGGAAGAAAAACTTTAGCTGGGACATAAGGGCCAACTGGTCAAAGAACGACAACCTCGTGATGTCCCTGGTTGATGGCGTGCCCACCCTCAACCTCGGCAGCAACCTGGGTGCTACCATTAATGCCGTGGTAGGCAAACCTTACGGCGTCATCATGGGTACCATTCCTTACTATGTGGGCGATACCATGCTGGTGCAGGCAAGTGGCCGTCTCTATCCAGATGTCAATAAATATGTAGGTGTTTACCGTCCCGATTGGCTGGGCTCTATCGGTTCTACCCTTCGTTACAAAGCCTTTGATCTTTCTTTCCTCGTCAATGTGAAATGGGGTGGCAGCCTGTATTCTGCTTCTTATGGTCGGGGTAATTTCAATGGCAATACCATTGAAAGCCTGGAAGGCCGCGAAGAATGGTTCTTTAGCAATTATATCCTGGGTGAAAACGGAGATGAAAGAATGGGCATTGGCCAGCAGGTAGGTACTATCCGGGTACCTTATGCCGATGATCGCAAAAAAGGAAGAAAGTATGCTGTTTCTTATTTTCCCTTGCTTGATGCCAATAACGTGGCTATCCTCGATAAGAATGGCCGCATGCAGGTGGGCAAGCCCAATAACGTATGGTCCGAACCCGCCCTGCTGTCTGGCGACTATACCCTCAACAATACAGAATACCTTACTTATGATGCCAGCGCCATCAGGCTTACAGAACTCGTATTCGGTTATACAGTCCCCAACAAAGTATTCAAAAATGGTTTTATAAAAGGAGTGCGCGCAGCCCTGGTAGGCAGAAACCTCTGGCTCATCTACCGCAATACACCGCGCGGTATTGATCCCGAATCGGCCAACACCTCGGGTAATGCCCAGGGCATTGAGTCAGGTGGCTCTTTCCCCTATGCACAGTATGGCTTTGATGTAAAAGTTAACTTTTAAAACCTTGTAGAAAAATGAAAAAGCAATTAATAGCGATAATAGTTGTCATAGCATCCATCATATTGAATGGATGCGCGAAGAACTTTGAGGACATGAACATTGATCCTACCCAGTTCACCGAAGTAACACCCGAAGCTGCCCTCCAGGGATCATTTAAACGGCTGAACGACTTCATGGACAATAGCAATTTTACCCGCTATTGGGATATGGCCAACCTCGTCAATGCCGGTGCCCGCTATGGTACCGATGAAGGTGGTGTGTGGCAGAATATGTATGTAAATGTGCTGGAACCCATCAATCAGGTAAAATTGACCTATGGCAATCAGCCCGATTTCAACAACCGCGTACAGATAGCCCGCATCTGGGAAGCCTATGCGTATTCTATCCTGGTAGCCACCTTTGGACCTATACCCCAAAGCCAGGCCAACAACCGCGATTACCTGGCATCTATCAAATTCGATACGGAAGATTCCGTGTATATCTATGTGTTGAACACCTTAAAAGATGCAGCGGCTAAAATAGATATTTCCAAACCACAGGACAGGCTGGTGTATGATGCCATTTATGGCTCATCAGCTACTTCCATTGTCAACTGGAAGAAATTTGCCAATACCCTGCGCCTGAAGATAGCCTTGCGTTGCTCAAAGAACCTGCCCCAGGTATCAGAGCAGCACGCCAAAGAAGTGATGAACGACGAGGCCAA
Organism: Paraflavitalea soli; assembly: GCF_003555545.1. GTDB lineage: Bacteria > Bacteroidota > Bacteroidia > Chitinophagales > Chitinophagaceae > Paraflavitalea > Paraflavitalea soli. The sequence continues at coordinate 7,748,245 of NZ_CP032157.1, forward strand.
TACCATCACCGCCGAAACAGAGACCACCAAAATGGCCTATGAGAATGTGATCGGTAATGAGAATCCCCACTACCAGCGTTTCAAACGCAACTCCTATACCCTCGATCCGCCATCAATGAACGATTACCTGTTTGTTCATTTCAGATCTTACAAAGATCCCCGTATCGATGCCTACTTCGATTCTGTACCCAACCTGGCCGACAGGTACCTGTTGAGAGATACCATGCCCAGCAGGAATGATGATTCCCTGCGCGTAGTGGATTACAGGATCCCTCATTTTGGAAGGCCCAAATCACCTGCCAAATTACCGGGATGGTCAGCCCTTAATGGATTGATTGATCCACTCGGACAGAACGTAAAGGTCACTACCTACTCCCGTCTTAAAGGATATGGCTGGGGCCCCAACAACCAGGCCGCAGATCCGAGCACAGGCCTTTTATCCCCCGTTCAACCTTTCATCATCCTGTCCTATGCCGAATCCCAACTCCTGAAAGCCGAAGCCGCAGCAAAGGGATGGGGTGGATCAAAAACAGCCGAACAATACTACAACGAAGGCATCGATGCCAACTTTGCTTACTGGAAAATAAGCAATGCCCAGCGCGATGCCTATAAAGCAAGGGATGGTATCAAATGGGGTACCGTAGGTATTGGCTTCACCGATTATGTAAGCATTGTACGCGCCGATATAGCCGCCGATCCCCTTGCCAAAATATACACACAGCAATGGCTCAACTATTTCCCCGACCAGGCTTTTGATGTATGGTGCCTGCAGCGCCGCACACGCGCCCTCGATTTCTCGCCACATACCAATCCCGGCGTTGCAATAGCAACCCCCTGGATCGAAATACCCATGCGTGCCAGTTATCCTACTGCCGTCATCAACCTCAATCCCGTAGGTTACCAGGATGGATTGGATAAATTGGGCGGACTCCAGAACGATGTGGATCCCCTCATCCCCTTGAAATTTGCGAAACAGCACACCACCAAAGACTGGAATGCAGTGCCCGTAGCTTACAGCACCCGCTACATGCAAAAATGGTACGGCAATTACGTAGAAGACCTGCCCGCCGCCGGTGTCGCCTATACACTCATCTCAACTTTTAAACCCTAAACGTTCAAGCTTGGTTTATGAAAAGAAACTACTTCAATATATTATCCGTTGCTATCGGCGTAGCCCTGCTGTTTGCCTGTAAGAAAAATGATGGTCCTTCCGTCGACGATTACTTCCTCAATTATCAAATACCCGAAGTGCCCGTTACTTCCGATTATACAGTAGGCGCTTTCTATTATTCCTTTGGCACCTTCAATGCCAATATCAAAGAAATGCCTACTGTAGGTAAATACCAGTCACCCAATGGCAATATCTCCCCCGATATCATGAAGAAGCACATCGATACCGCCAGCACCGGTGGGCTCGATTACTTTGTGTTCCAGGTTCGGTCCGTTATCAAAGATGTGAACAACTATAGGAACGACTCCGTACTCGTAAGAAGGTTTCTCGATGCCAATACCGACAACAAAATGAAGTTTGCCATTGCGTACAACTTCAATCCCGGTTCCTATTCCTTAACCGCTACCAATATGCTCGACACCAGCGCCCTCAGGCTCGATCAGTTCTGCAAGGACATCGAGAAGTTTGTTGCCTGGTTCCAGGATGCCAATTACCTCAAAGTAAATGGCAAGACAATGTTGTACATCATGAATGCCCACCAGCTGTATACCATCGATGCAAAGACCGTGTACAATACCCTCCGTTCCCGCCTCACAGCCCTGGGTATTGAACTGTACATTGCAGGTATGCAGGACCGGTGGTCGCCGCCCGCCCGCTACATCTTCCGGTACAAAGGCGGTGTTGACGCTATTTTTCATCAGTCATTCGTTTCCAACGTGAGTCAATACGACCGCTTCTACCTCCTGCCCCAAATGATCGATCAGAACTGGAAATACTCAAAGAAGTATTTTAAGGATTCTGCCAACGTCGATTACATTCCCGATATCAGCCCGGCCTACAATGGCACCATCACCAACCCGGCCAATACCAACCCCATTGTAGGAAGGGCCGACAATGGCGACATGTACAAAAAGCTCTGTAATGTAGCCAAGATGAATGCCAGCGAAGCCACCCGCCTCATCCTCATCGATTCCTGGAACAAATGGGATGAAGACCTCCAGCTGGAGCCCGCATTGAGCTATGGAAAACGTTACCTGGAAATAACCAAATCACAATTCAAAAAATAAATTCCTGTACCCGGATGTTACCATCAGTAAGCCGCCGTATCCTTTGCTGTTTTTTCCTGGTTTCTTTTTCACTGACCCTTACCCAGGCCCAGGTCTCAGGTCTCCCTTACATCGATCCAACCATCGGTAATGTTGGTGCATTATTGCAACCAACCAGACCTACTGTGCAATTGCCCAACCAGGTCATGCGCATGTTTCCCATACGACCCGATTATATGGACGATCAGATCAGCAGCTTTCCCCTGCTGGTCGTGTCCCATCGTCTGGGAGAGGCCTTTTCCATGAAACCTTTCAGCAAAACCGTCACCGTTGACAGCTGGAAACAAGACCTCACCTACGATCATGACCTGGAAGTAACACGCCCCTGGTATTATTCCACCTACCTCATCGATGAGGAGATCACCGTGGAGTTTGCACCCGGCAAAAAAACAGGCATCTTCCGTTTTGAGTTTGCTCCAAATGCTACCACAAAAGCCCTCTTGCTCGATCTGTATAGTAATGCAGGAACTGGCTGGAAACTTACCGATGGTAAAGAGGTCGAGGCCATGGAAATCTACCACGGCGATATCAAAATATACCTCTATGGTGTGTTGAATGCAAAGGGTACAGCCCATACCGTCACCAACAACCAACTGGGTGTTGTTCAAACCGGCAGTGCGTCATCCAACAAAACAATGATCAGTTTCCCTGCCGGCACTCCTGGTAAAATTGAGTTCAGGTATGCCGTATCCTACATCAGCCCCGAACAGGCAAAAAAGAACTTCAGCCAGGAACTGTCCAACACCACCTTCGATCAGTTGAAGACTGCCGGCGAAAAAGCCTGGGCATCCGTCATCAACCAGATACAAGTAGAAGGCGGCACCACTGCCCAAAAAAGAACCTTCTACTCAGCCCTCTACCGTTGTTATGAAAGGATGGTCGACATTACCGAAGACAACCGGTATTACAGTGGCTTTGATAAAAAGATACACGATACCAAACGCCCTTTCTATGTAGACGATTGGTCATGGGATACCTACCTGGCCCATCATCCCTTAAGGACCATCCTCAACCCCGCACAGGAAGAAGATATGCTCGATTCATACGTGCACATGTATGAGCAAAGCGGCTGGATGCCTACCTTTCCCGTGTTGTTTGGCGACCATGCCTGCATGAATGGTTTCCATTCTTCCGTTACCTTCCTCGATGCCCACCGCAAGGGATTGAAGAATTTCAACCTGGCCAAAGCCTATGAAGGCATGAAGAAGAATGCCAACGAAGCCACTATGATCCCCTGGCGCAATGGTCCCAAAACCGTACTCGATGATATCTACCATACCAGGGGATTCTTCCCCGCCCTCCATCCCGGTGAAAAGGAGACCGTTTCCCTTGTCCATCCTTTTGAAAAACGCCAGGCCGTGGCCGTTACCCTGGGCGCAGCTTATGATGATTGGGCAGTAGGAGAGTTGGCAAAAGATATGGGCAACCAGTCCGATTACAAATTCTTCAACGCACGCGGCAACAATTACAAGAACCTGTGGAGCGATAAAGAGCAGCTCTTCATGCCCAAAGATTCTGCCGGCAACTGGATCAATATCAATCCCAAGATAGATGGCGGTAAAGGCGGCCGCGATTATTATGATGAGAACAATGGCTGGACCTATCTTTGGCAGGTTCAGCACGATGTGGAAGGATTGAAGAAATTACTGGGCGGCACTGATGCTTTTGAGCAAAAGCTCGATCAGCTGTTCCGCGAAGGACTGGGCTTCAGCAGGTACGTATTCTGGAATATGTTTCCCGATGCCACCGGCAACGTAGGACAATATTCCATGGGCAACGAACCTAGCTTTCATATTCCTTACCTCTACAACTTCACCCAATCACCCTGGAAGACCCAGAAGCGTATTCGCTTCCTGCTCGACACCTGGTTTAAGGACAATGTGTTTGGCATTCCCGGTGATGAAGATGGGGGAGGGATGACAGCTTTTGTAGTATTTTCTGCTATGGGATTTTATCCCGTTACACCCGGCTTGCCGGTATACACCATCGGTAGCCCCGTGTTTGAGAAGACCACCATCAACCTGAAGGATGGAAAGAAGTTTACCCTGATCGCCAACAAAGCATCTGCCGTAAACAAATACATCCAAAGCGCGAAGTTCGATGGCAAGCCCCTCACCACACCCTGGTTTACCCATGCCCAATTAATGGCTGGTGGTAAACTGGAACTGGAAATGGGTCCCAAACCCAACAAAGCCTGGGGCGTTTCCACAGCACAAAGCCGTGGATTCTAATAACCCGAATGTCAGGCTGAGCCTGTCGAAGCCGTCTTCAAAGGGTGGGTCGCCCTTCAAGGGCGGCTCACCCTGATCTAAGGAGCTTATCAAAGGGCCTGTTATAACCCCTTTAGGGGTTACCGCTTTGTAGAAATGAACGCAGACAAATTCTTTTGCCCTGTAGGGGCAACCTAAAACGAGAAACGCGAAACACGAAACCATAAAGCATGCACCGCAACATTTTATCCGTACTCTTTCTTTTCTCCGCCGGCATGGCTGTCGCTCAAAAGCACAGCAAAACATCCGTGTACCCCAGCTACAAAGGATTGGTGATGGCCGGCTACCAGGGTTGGTTCAATGCCCCCGGCGATAGCGCCGGCAGGGGCTGGAACCATTACGTAGCCAAAGGCAAACTCGAAGATGGCAACTGTAAGTTTGATATGTGGCCCGATACCAGGGAATATAAAATAACCTATGATGCCCCCTTTAAATTATCCGATAGCAGCGCAGCTAAATTGTTCAGCTCATATGACGCTTCAACCGTTGACCTCCATTTCAAATGGATGAAACAGTATGGCCTCGATGGCGTGTTTGTACAACGTTTTGTGAGCAACCTCAAAAGCACCCGCAGCCTGCACCACAACAATACCGTGCTGGCCAATGCCCTTAGGTCGGCCGATAAATACGGCAGGGCCATTGGCGTCATGTACGATCTCTCTGGTATGCGGGCAGGCGATAGCAAGCTCATCATCAACGATTGGAAAGCCCTGGTAGATAGTATGAAGATGACAAGAGGAGGGAAGAAGCAACCTTATATTTACCACAATGGCAAGCCCCTCGTCACTTTATGGGGAGTAGGTTTCTCCGGCCGCGACAGGCAGTATACACTGGAAGACATTAAACCCGTGATAGATTTCCTGAAAAACGATCCCGACTATGGTGGTTGTGCTGTGATGTTGGGCGTACCCACCCGCTGGCGCGAATTGCAGGGCGATGCTGTGAGCGATACCGCTTTCCTGCAATTGTTGAAACAGATAGACATCATACAGCCCTGGTTTGTGGGTCGCTTTACAGAAAAGAACATCGACCAGATGCAAACAAGGGTAAGGGAAGACATGGCCTGGTGCGCAGCCAACAAAGTAGATTATGTGCCCGTCATTTATCCCGGCTTCACCTGGCACAATATGTACCCAAACAATCCCCAGAACCAGATACCCCGCAACCGCGGACAGTTCTTCTGGAAGCAGGTAACCGCTGCCTTGCAGGAAAAAGTACCTATGCTCTACATAGCCATGTTTGATGAAATAGATGAAGGTACCGCCATCTTTAAGATATCAAAAGATCCACCCGCAGGCAAATCCACCTTCGTGAGTTTTGAAGAAGACATCCCGGAGGATTATTATTTATTCCTCGCAGGCCAGGCCCGCCGCATGTTGAAGAAAGAGCTGCCTTTACAAACGACGCCTCCCAAAAAGCTATAGCGCCACTTAGGTGGGTCGCCCTGTGTGCTGTTATGTGCAGCTGGGCAGGGCGGCTCACCTTGTAATTAGTTACGCCAACCAGATTACGGAGCAACCCGAAACCATACACCATGTATCGAAATTTTTTAACCAGTATTGCCCTCCTTTGTATGGCCACCTTAAGCAGCCGCGCCCAATCCCTCACTTCTTACGTCGATCCCCTCATCGGCTCCGGTGGCCATGGCCACGTATTTGTGGGCGCCAGCGTTCCCTTTGGCGCCATTCAACCCGGCCCCAATAACTTTTACAAAGGGTGGGACTGGTGCTCCGGTTACAATTACGGCGATAGCGTATTGATCGGTTTCTCTCAAACCCATTTGAGCGGAACTGGCATCGGTGACCTGGCCGATGTACTCATCATGCCTTATACCGGCACGATTAAAACAGACAAAGGCATAGAGAAAACCCCCGGTAGCGGCTACGCCTCCCGGTATAGCCACAGCACCGAAAAGGCAAAGCCTGGTTATTATGTAGTGACTTTAGCCGATTACAATGTTAAGGTAGAGCTTACCGCTACAGAGCGCGTGGCTTTCCACCAATACCATTTCCCCGCAGGCAAAGAGGCCCATGTGATCATCGACCTGAAGGAAGGCATTAATGATCAGACCACAGACAGCTATATCAGAAAGATTGATGAATACACACTCCTGGGCCGTCGTTTTTCCAAAGGATGGGCAAAAGACCAGTGGCTCTACTTTGCCATCCGCTCTTCCTTACCCCTTAGCCAGTTCAACGTATACGACAATAACCAGGCCTTGCAGACCGATAGCGGTAGGGGCAAAGCCATCAAAGGCCTGATCAGTTTCGACAAAGCCCCTGCTACGCTCCAGCTGAAAGTGAGCATTTCACCCGTCAGCCCCGAAAATGCACTGGCCAATATAACTGCCGAGCTACCCCATTGGAATTTTAGTAAAGTAGCAAAAGCTGCCGATGATAAGTGGAACAAAGAACTGTCCCGCATCAGCATACAGTCCAAAAGTCAAAAGGACAAAAGGATATTCTACACCGCCCTCTTCCATACCATGATCAACCCGGCCTTGTTCAATGACCACAATGGCGATTTTCGGGGTGCCGACAAGAAAGTATATACAGGTTCGAAGTTTCAGAATTACTCCGTATTCTCCCTGTGGGATACTTACCGCGCTACCAATCCTTTGTTTACACTCACCCATCCTGAGAGAGTAAGCGACATGATGAATACCATGCTGGCTATTTATCAGCAGCAGGGCAAACTGCCCATCTGGCACCTCATGGGCAATGAGACCGGTACCATGGTAGGCATCAGCAGTCTGCAGGTAATAGCCGAAGCATACCTGAAAGGCATCAGGGGGTACGACATAGAGAAAATGTACGAAGCTATAAAGGCCACAGCTATGTCCGATTCCCTGGGCATGATGTATGTAAAGAATTTTCAACCCATTCCTTCCGATAAGTCGGCCCGTGCCGTGGCCAGGGCATTGGAATATAGCATCAGTGATGGCAGCATTGCCCTCCTGGCCCAGGCCCTGGGCAAGACCGCCGACTATGAATATTTTTCAAAACGTGCCCAGAACTACAAACTTTACTTTGATCCTGCCCATCAATTCTTCAAAGGAAAATTATCCGATGGTTCCTGGAAACCCACCTTCGATCCCATCAAATCATACAAACCCTGGGCCGATGATTATGCCGAAGGCAACGCCTGGCAATACCTATGGCTGGTACCTCATGATATAGCCGGATTGGAAAAGTTATTGGGTGGCAGGGAAACATTCATCAAAAGATTGGATACCTTCTTTACCCTCGTACCGCCCCATGATCCCCATGCCCTCGTCGATCTTACCGGCCTCATCGGTCAGTATGCCCATGGCAATGAACCCAGCCACCACATCACTTATCTGTATTCCATGGTAGGGCAGCCAGAGAAAACCGCAGAAAAAGTGCGGCACATCATGAAAGACATGTACCACGATCAGCCCGATGGGATCATTGGCAACGAAGATTGCGGGCAGATGTCTGCCTGGTATATCTTCTCTTCCATGGGTTTCTATCCCGTATTTCCTGCTTCAGGAAAATACGTTCTCGGAAGCCCCCTCTTTGATAAGATCACCCTTAATTTACCTGCAGGAAAAAAGTTTACTATAGAAGCTGTTAATAATAGTCCTGAAAATATCTATATTCAACGCGTGGAATGGAATGGCAAACCGTATACCAGCACCTGCCTCCTGCACAGCAATATCCTGCAAGGCGGTGTGCTGAAAATACAGATGGGCAACAAACCCAATAGCCAGTGGGGAAGATAGGATGCTCTTGGCAGCCTGAGCTTGACGGCTGTCAGCCTGAGCCTGTCGAAGCCGTCTGAAGGGTGGGTCGCCCTTTCGGGGCGGCTCACCCTTCAGACGGCTCACCCTGATCTAAAGGAACCTGTCGAAGGCGTCTAAAGGAGCTTGTTGAAAGAGTATGCTGGCCCCTTTAGAGCTTGTCCCGCAACAGGCGGGAGGCAATCCTCCACGAGGTTGTGCGCTAAAGAAGCCTGTCGAGGGATTTGAGTAAGGTGGGTTGCCCTCAAAGGGCGGCTCACCTTACTCAACGAATGACCACTTAATGTTAAAAAGGTAGTACGTATGCAGTTCCGGAACCTTTGCTCCATAGTTGTTTGCTTGTTATTGACAAGCGGTCTCCAGCGCACCTACGCTGCCGGAAACAATATTCCGGCAGACACCCTGGAGCGCACCGTCTACACCAACCCCGTCATCCCCGGCGACTTTGCCGATCCTTCAGTCATAAAAGTAGGCGATACCTTCTATGCTATCGGCACCTCTTCCGAATGGGCGCCCCATTTTCCTTTGTTCACTTCCACAGACCTCGTGAACTGGAAACAAGTAGGCTATATATTCAACAAACAACCAGCCTGGACAACTTCCTCCTTTTGGGCGCCTGAACTGTTCTACCACAACAACACTTTCTATGTATATTATGTAGCCAGAAGAAAAAGTGATAATAAATCCTTTATTGGTGTGGCTACGTCCAAAGATCCCCTGAAAGGATTTACCGATCACGGCGTGATCATCGAACATGGCAACGAAGCCATCGATGCATTTGTGCTCAACGACAATGGCACCCTCTACATGACCTTCAAAGCCTATGGCCTCGACAAGCGGCCCATCGAAATACTGGCCTGTAAGTTATCTGCCGATGGATTGAAAAAAGAAGGCGACTACTTTAGCTTGTTGCGCGATGATGCCCGGCAGGGAATGGAGGGCCAGGCATTAATGAAATGGAACAATTATTATTACCTGTTTTACTCCGCCGGTGGTTGTTGCGGACTTAAATGTAGTTACAATGTAAGGGTGGCCAGGGCTACTACCATACAGGGGCCTTACGTGAACTACGAAGGCAACCCCCTGCTTAGCGAAAACGACAACTGGAAATGCCCGGGCCATGGTACATTCGTACAAACCGTCCCTGGCCAATTCTATTATTTGTACCATGCCTACAGCAAAAAGGATGATGTATTTACCGGCAGGCAGGGTATGCTCGATGAGCTCGTTTGGAATGAATATACAGGCTGGCCCCTCTTTAAAAATGCTAAAGCTCCTTCAGCCAACGTGCCGGAGCCGGTTGATAATGTCCGTCAGGCAAGCAGCCGCTATATGCAGGATGAGTTCAGTACTGCCAAACTACCGTTGTATTGGCAATGGGATTTCAGACATACCACACCTGTCACCACACTGAAAGGAGGCTACCTGTACCTGTCTGGTAACACTGATACCAGCAATCATGCCGGCACAGCTTTAACCCTGCGTCCTGTATCCGGAAATTATGAACTCAATACCAAAGTGGTCAACAGCAATGCTTCCCTCAAAGGACTGGTACTATATGGGGATGCCAACCAGGCCGTGGGCATTGGTGTTGTGGGCAATAAAGTGCAATTGTGGGAAGTAAAGAACAACCAGCGAAAGATATTGGCAGAAGCCACCTTAAAGCAATCAACCACCCATTTGCGGATGCTGGTAAGCGAAGGCTATCAATGCCGCTTCTTCTGGAGTAGGGAAGGTACCGGCTTTTATGAACTGAAAGCTGGCGATCAACCATATTACGATGGCCGTCACCTGCCACCCTGGGACCGCAGCCCCCGGCCGGGATTATTGCATTATGGCAACAACAAAGCTCCCGCCGCCTTCGACTACTTCAACATTGGATACACTGATAAATAAAAAGCACGCCAGTCTTCTAACGAAGGAAAGCCTCTATCCGAAGCGAAGGCCCCTCACTTTTTCACGTTTTGCCATTTCGAATGCAACGTATCCTCCTTGTCATTCGAACGGAGAATACTCCTCCAAGGTTGTCATGTTGAACGGAGAATAATCCTCCAACGTTGTCATTTCGAACGCAGCGAAGCGGAGTGAGAAATCTGCTATCGAAGCAAACGTCGAAGCAAAAGACTGCCGACTGCCGCCTCCTCGAAGCAAGCGCATTGCCGATTGCCGACTGCCGATTGCCGACTCGCCCTACCTGCTAAAAGCTAACAGCTAATACCTAACTCCTAATTTATTTCCTCCATTAAGCATTTATTAACCCTTCTGTTAATCCTCCAACCCTTACTTGCACCTAAACGCTTTTACGCGGAAGCTTTTCCAGGCCGTCCGCTGTTTTGTAATGGGTTTAACAAGGTGGACCGTCTTGCAAGTGTACGGCCCATCTTCCCTTTTAACTTTATAAACTGAGATCACACAAGCATGAAAATAATGAACACCCCGTACCGCTCCCTATGCCTCGCGATTGCCATGTTGCCATTGATCAGCCCCGCACAACACCTCGAGTACAAAGAAGTATTCGCCCCCACCGAAAGCTGGGTAAAAGCCCAGGAAAAACCATTCCGCCAGGACCTTTGCCTCAATGGCTCGTGGCAGTTCCAGCCAGTGCCATTGCCGGCTGGCTTCAAAGAAGGCATCGACAAGGTGCCCACCCTCACTGCTGTCAATACCGATGCCTGGGAAAAGACACCCATCCGCATCCCTTCTCCCTGGAATGTCAACTCCTTCGCCGATAAGAATGCACAGGGAGGTGACTTCCGCACCTATCCCAGTTATCCCGCAGGCTGGGAAAATGCCAAAATGGGATGGCTCAGGAAAAAGTTCACCGTACCCGCCGGTTGGAAAGGCCAGCGTATGCAACTGCATTTTGAAGCGATAGCGGGCGATGCAGAGATCATTGTCAATGGAAAGAAGACCGGCAACCACTTCGGTATCTTCCTGCCTTTCGATATCGACGTTACCGAAGCCATTATACCGGGCAAGGAAAATGAATTGCTGGTAGGCGTACGCAAAGCATCCTTGTTCGATAAAAGAAGCGATTATGGCCGCCGCACTTACCAGGCAGGTTCTTTTTGGGGCCAGCACATCGCCGGCATCTGGCAGGATGTTTACCTCGTAGCCCTTCCCCCCGTGCATGTAGCTGATGTATACGTGAACCCCAAAGTAGCAGCCAACCTGCTCGAAGCTGAATTGACCGTAGTAAATGAAGGCGCCGCCGATGCCACCATCACCCTTTCCGGAAAAGTGTTTCCCTGGATGGCGGCAACTGCCACCTTATCTGCCAAACCTGCTTTGGAAATAAAACCCGTTACCATCAAGGTGTCCGCTCATGGCCAGGTCAAAACTACCATAGTGGCTAACGTACAAGGTCAGCTTAAATATTGGTCGCCCCAATCACCCCAGCTTTATGGCCTCGTAGTACAAACCATCAGCAATCGAAAGATCATTGACAACAAATATACCCGCTTCGGATGGCGGCAGGTAACCCTCAAAGACGATAAGGTATTGCTCAATGGAGCAGCCATCACCATGCGGGGCGATTCCTGGCACTTCCTGGGCATTCCACAAATGACCCGGCGTTATGCAGCCGCCTGGTACAAGGCCATGCGCGATGCAAATCTCAATGCAGTGCGTTTGCACGCGCAGCCTTATCCTTCTTTTTATCTCGACGTAGCCGATGAAATGGGCATCCTCGTATTGGATGAGACAGCCGTATGGGCCAGTGATGGCGGACCCAAACTCAATGATCCTGCCTACTGGCAGGATAGCAGGACCCATTTGAGTGAACTCATCCTGCGCGATCGTAACCACCCAAGCGTATTTGGCTGGAGCGTATCCAATGAGGTAATGCCCATCGTGCGCGGTGTTATGCGCAATCCCCCTGGTATGAAAGATACCCTGGTGAAGTATTACAGCGTATGGGCCGATATATGCCGCCAGCTCGATCCTTCCCGTCAATGGATCTCTGCCGATGGAGAAGACGATGGAGAAGGACATTTGCCTGTGTATATTGTGCACTATGGTGGTTTCGATGCCATGAACCGCGCAAAGAAAAGTGGTAAACCCTGGGGGGTAGGAGAAGCCGGAATGGCTTACTATGGCACACCCGAACAAGTAGCGGCTACCAATGGCGATCGTGCCTATGAAGATTTCAAGGGCCGTATGGAAGGCGTGGCCGCCTCATCCTATCAATCACTCATCGCCCAGAAGGAAAGGAATGCTGTATACCAAAGCGTTTTCAACATGGTATGGTACGGGCTCACCCCTGTGCCCTTTGGTATGAAGGATATAACCAGGCCGCCTACATTGGAAGATGGTGTGTATTTCACCCACTTCAAAGAAGGCCAGCCCGGCGTACAACCCGAGCGCCTCGGTCCTTATTGCTCTACTCTCAACCCTGGTTATGATCGCGGCTTACCATTGTACACTACCTGGCCTTTGTTCGACGCCATACGCGATGCAGCGGCAAATAAAGTTGTCAGCAAATGGATGGCGCCAAAGCCCGCTACTCCAGCTGCTCCTGTTGTGAAACCGGTACAATCTGTACAGGTATTGGCAGGTGAAGGTGGTACTTTGGCAACAGCCCTCAAACAAACCGGTGTTTTATTCACCAAAGATATAAAGGACCCAATACCCCAACTCCTCTTCATTGATGGCGCTCATCCACCTGTAGCCGATAGCCGCGACATCATAGAAAAAGTAACCAATAATGGAGGCACCGTAGTGGTATGGGGAGTAAGCAACGATAAGTTAAGCGCTTTGAATCAACTCCTGCCCGCACCGTTGATCGTCACAGACCGTACAGCCACCTCATTGGTGAAATTCAGCCAATCATCCGTTGCTCATATTAAATTCACCGATCCACTCGATAGCATTGTTGGGGGCATCAGTTTGGCCGATCTATACTTTTCAGAATTGCGCCCCGCCGAGATCACTACACAAGGCATGAGTGGTGCCCTCGTACAGCAAAGCCGTGTGTTGTTGAGAGCCGCCCCCACAGATTGGCCAAAGTGGAATAAACAACCCGAATATGCGAAAACCGGCATGGTGCTGCGGTCCGGGCTGGAAGCAAAACCTGCCGGCGCAGTCCTTATCGCAAAGAGGATGGGGAAGGGGCGCTTGGTCGTAACTACCTTACCAGCTGCGCCACGCCTGGCCAAAGCAGAGAAAACCATTCGCATGCTCCTGGCCAATCTGGGCACGCCACTCGGCACCGGCAGCGATGCAGGTAAACCATTGTTGAAAGGCGGCGGCATCGTTCGTACATTGTTGTCTGGTACTTACCCCATAACATCCTTACAGGAAGCGGCTGATAAAAACTTCATTGACCCCGCCGCCGGCGATGCCATCAAATTGAATGCAACAGTCGATGCCAAACCCTGGACCCTCTTGTATGAGGAGAGCGGCCTGGTAGATTTTGCCAAAGCAAAAATGGATGGCCCCAAAAACAACGCCGTAGCTTATCTTAGTTTTTGGGTATCCAGCCCAAGGGCCCTCGACGACCTGCTTATTGAGCCCAATATACCCATCGTAAATATGGAAGTAGCTGCCGATGATGCCGTACAGGTATGGCTCAATGGAAAAAGGATCATCAACAATATCCGCAATGGCGATATCGACAATGGAAAAGCAAAAGCTGATGCACTCAAGTTGCACCAGGGTTGGAACCACTTCCTCATCAAAGTCATTCAGCTGGGTGGCGAATGGAAGTTTACCGGAAGGCTCACCAGCAACCAACCCGATTTCCTGGCCGATCTGGAATCTGCCTTGCAAAAACCTTAATTGTACTATCTCCAACCCTATAATATGATCATCAAAATGAAACATATCCTCCTGCTGGCAATTACCTGCTGTTTATCCTCTTTATTGTCAAAGGCCCAATTGAAATTGCCCGCCATCATCAGCGATAATATGGTATTGCAAAGCGACATCCGTGTTCCCATCTGGGGCAGTGCACTACCAGGAGAAAAGGTCCGCATTTCCTTCAAGGGAAAAACCTTTACCGCTACCACCGGCAGCGATAGTACCTGGCTGGTAAAGCTGGGCACTTACCCCGCGGGTGGGCCTTATGAAATGAAGGTAAAAGGCAACAACGAAGAGAAGATCATATCCAATATCTGGATAGGCGAAGTATGGCTGGCCTCCGGCCAATCCAATATGGAATTTGGTATCCAGAAAGACAGCCGTGGGGCTGAAGCCATCGCCAATGCTACAGACTCACTCATCCATTTTTTCTATGTGCCCATGGCTGCCTCCCTCACCAGGCAGAAAGACATAGCACCCGTACCCAATGGTTCCCTCAATGGTAAGTGGATCGTTTGTTCCCCTGAAGTGATGGCCGCCAAATGGGCCTGGAATGGATTCTCTGCACCCGCTTATTACTTTGCACAACAGATACGCAAAACCACCAACACGCCCGTAGGAATGATCGGCAGTTACAAGGGCGGCACCCCCGCACAAGCCTGGACAAGCGTAGAAGGACTTCAACAGGATACTGCATTGGCGCGCCACATAAAAAAGCGGCAGGAAATCATCAACAATTACGAAACCGTACAAAAAGAGTATCCCCAAAAGCAGGCTGCCTTTCAGGAAGCCAATAAGAAATGGCTGACAGATTCTATAGGCCCAAGACCACAGCCACCTGTAGCACCCAATGGAGGATTTGGTGCTCCGACCAATCTGTTCCATGCCATGATAGCCCCGCTGATCCCCTATGCAATGAAAGGTGTGATCTGGTACCAGGGTGAAAGTAATGGCGATCGCCTCTCCGATGCCCTGGAATATGAAACCTTATTCCCGCGTATGATCAAAGATTGGCGCCAGCAATGGGGGCAGGGCAATTTTCCTTTCCTCTTTGTACAGCTTACCAGTCACAGGCCTGCGGCCAAAACCCCGTCCGAAGGCAATTGGGCCTGGGTACGTGAGGCTCAGCAGAAAACCCTTGCTTTACCCAATACCGGCATGGCCGTAACCACCGATATTGGTGATGCAAGAGATATACATCCTACCAATAAGCTCGATGTGGGGCTGCGATTGGCCCTCGCTGCAAAGGCCATTGTCTATCGGCAATCACTGGTATATGAAGGCCCCGTTTATCAATCCATGCAGGTAAAGGGAAATGAAATACACATACAATTTAAGAATGCCGGAGACGGGCTACGGATCAAAACCGATACCATAATGTCCCAGGCGCCCTCCTTGAGTGGCTTTGGCATAGCAGCAGCCGATGGGAAATTTGTATGGGCCAAAGCCCGTATAGAAGGGAAGAAGATAATTGTGTCCAGCGATGAGGTCAAAGATCCCGTAGCAGTTCGTTACAACTGGGCCGATAATCCACCCGGTAATCTTATTAATAACATTGGCCTGCCTGCTGCTCCCTTCCGCACCGACAACTGGCCGGCCTCACCAGGTAAATGATCGCTCAAACACAAGCTCGCTATTGACAGCTCTTTGCAAAGTGAGCAGTAACATAGGATACAATTGTGGAAATATCGGCTTTGTAAAAGCCGGCGCCATTCATACAGCCACATTCAACAATATAATACGTGTCTCCGCAAAGGCAGATATCCATTACAAAAATATCATGGGGAGTGTACTCTTCACATCTGTCTTCAGCAAACGCTATCACGGAGTCCGGGCAGCCGGCCTCCTTGGTTAGCTTAAAATATTCCCGGTACTTCGATGCAGCGATTACTTGTTTATTCACGATCCATAACCGCCACTCGTATTGAATATTGTAGGGTTCTGATACAACGATTTTAGTATCCAGGTTTAGACCTGAATTCTCAATAGCTGCAAGTTGTTTGTACCATCCGGCTATTTCACTAAACATCCTCACTTCACACGAGAAAGATTTATCATCATTATTAGGTCGGATAAACAACATCTTTTCACCATCATACCCGCGTTCCATTAATTCTTTAAAGGTGATGACAGAAGCCTCAGAATTGAGCATGTGCTTACCCCATTGCTCAATATAGTTTTCCATGGAGAAAATAAGGGGATCAAAAAACAGCCCTTTCCGGTCAGGCACATGATTGTAAATAAGCCCCGTAAAGGTGGTTGACCCGTAATATATATTGCAAGGCTTTATTTCAAAGGCAGGCAACTCATTAGTGAAGGGAATAATATTTAGCTCAATGCAATTCACATTGATAAGCTTACATGCTTCCCTTAAACCTTCCAGATCATTGGGGCTCGTTACATTCTTTTGAACGATCCACTGCACAGTATTGATAGCCTGTTCCATTGATCAAAAATAGGGCTTACGAATTATATCTCTCAAATGAAAAGAGGGCATATCCCATTGGATACCCCCTCTTTCCGCTAAAGGCTAATACCTAAAAGCTAAAACCTAACACCTTCTCCCTACGGCGTATCCCACCACAATGGTGTCAGCAAACGATACTTTTCCGAATTATCTCCCACCGCTGTCGGATTGCGGTTCTGCTCATTCGTTTCATAGACCATGCCCCGTATCCATTGATTCGGATTGCCCGCATCAAAAATAACAGTGTTGATATTGGCTGGTCGTCTCAGCGATGCGCCATAGATCGCCGTGCTGTAATCCATACGCCGCATATCCACCCAGGTTTCGGGGTTCAGACATTGCGTAATGTATTTCTGGCGCATAATATGACTGAGCCCTTGTGTCAGGTTATCAAAATGCGTGGTCAATCCATCCGCATCCTGTGCCGTCCAATAGCTATTGATCTCACCAGCAGTTACACCCAGCTTTCGCATATTGGCAGTCACCCCTTCCCGGTAGGCCGCCAGCGCATCCGCTTTATTACCCGCCCGCAGATTCGCTTCCGCCTGTATCAGCTTCACTTCCGAATACGTTATAAAAGGGAAAGGAGAGGTCGTATTCGTATAATAGCCGCTCTTGCTAAACGGACCATAATCAGCTTCATTCGTAAAAGTACCTCCACCATCTTGTCCTCCGGCCAATCCGGCGCCCGGCCGCAGGCCACGGTACTGTCCATCTGAGGCAGCAGGTTTCATAATGCGACTGATGCGTGGATCCTGGTAAGCCGTTTCAGTGACCGGGAATTTCGTCAATACATTGACGAAGAATTGCGACCAGGTGAAATAACGGGGATCTGTAGCTAAGGTAAAACCGCCCCAGCTCGACCAGGGATTTTCATCCGTTTGCTGTGCGCCTGCTATATAAGCAAATTGCGCATCCATGCCATCCGCGTTGAATCCATTCTGACAGGCCGAAATGATATTGGCGCTATTGTACAGACTGCCTTTCTTAGACAGGTGATTCAAATACCTGGCCCGCAGGCTCCAGGCCAGTCGTTTCCATTTAGCCACATCCCCCTGGTACAGGATATCCCCTCCGCTGAAGTTCAGCCCCGTAGTATTGGGACCGTCAAACTTGGTGATCGCATCTGCCAGCAGCGAATCAATATAGCGATAAGCTGTAGGCCCGTCATCCATTTTGGGCAACAGGTTGATCTGTGCATTGCCATCATAAAAATCACTGGCTACAATTGATCCATATTGATCTGCCAGCATACCCAGGTTAATGGCCAGCAATACCTGGCCTGCACCGGCAAAATGCAGGTTGTTCTCTTTTTTGCCCAGTACGATCAGGTCTACGCAATTGGGCATCGTAAATACATAGGCATTTTGCCAGAAGAAATAACTCGCCGTAAAACGCCAGGTCTCTGCATTGCGGTTCGTCCCCGTTAGTAGTTTGGTGACCCCGTATTGCGTTACCCCGGCTATTTCACGCTCTCCCCGCCACATCGAGGCCCCGTTGGTAGTAGTGATCGCGCCGATCAACCGGTTATGCGCCGGCATCTCCGTAGGATTGTTGGGGTCTTTGTTCACATCCAGGAACTTTTTACAGGAGCCTGCCGATAGCAAGGCCACCGATACCACGATATATATAAGTTTAGTTTTTATGCTTTTCATAATCCGAAGTTTTAGAGTGTTATTTTCAAACTGATATCCACACCACGTGTAGCAGGAATGCCCAGGTTGTCAAAACCAAAGGAGCCGCTGCCCCCTACACCTGCGCCACTGCCCGATACTTCCGGATCAACACCCGAATAATTCGTGATCACGATCAGGTTGCGGCCCGTTACCGAGATAAACGCATTCGTGAAAGGTGTTTTGCCCAGTAGCTTTTTGGGAAGACTGTACGTAAGCGTAGCATACCGCATACGATACCAGGAGCCATCTTCCACAAAATCATAACCATTGAATGGATACAGCGTTTGATAATAATTCTGGTCCAGCAGTACCGGTTGCGTATTCTTGGCCCCGCTCGATTCTATAATGCCATCAAACACCATCGTCGAGCCACGGTTAAGCGTTTTCATGCTTAATCCCGAACGCACCAGGTAGTTCTCCGTAGCATTATAAATATCGCCCCCTACCCGCACATCCCACATAAATGCCAGCGAAAAATTCTTATACGTAAACGTATTCGTAATACCGCCTACCCAATCCGGATTACGGTCACCAATGTTCTGGTAGGTGGATTGTACCTGCGGATATCCTGCATTCGTCAGCAACAATTGCCCCGAAGCATTCCGCTTCCACACATTGCCATTAATGCCAAACAAACTTCCGTACAGGAACGCTGCACCCTGTGCCACATTGCCTGCGGCCCAGGCGTCAGACAACTCAACGCGGTCCAGGGCGCCAGGTAATGATTCAACGGTAGCCGTATTCTTGGCAACGTTCAGGTCCACCTGCCACGTGAAATCCTTTTGTTTGATCGGCGTACCATTGATCATCAATTCCACCCCCTTATTCCTGATCGAACCACCATTCAGGTAAGCCAGGAAGGAACCCGAAGAAGGAGGTGTGCGGGTGGCCAGTATCTGGTCATCAGAAAGCGTACGGTAGTAAGTAAAGTCAACACCCAGCCGGTTGTCGAAGAAACGTACTTCACCACCCAGTTCCAGGGAGTTGGTAAACTCAGGCCGGAGCGAAGGATTACCAAAATAATCATTGGAATTCAGGATAAAACCGCGTGGGTTGATCGTAAACGTATTCGTTACATTCGAGAGCGTAGTGGCCAGCACATGCGGCGGTGCATCTTTACCTACCCTGGCCCAGGAAGCCCTGATCTTTCCATACGACAATACCTTGCCCGTAACTTTGGCACCCAGTTCATCCAGCAGGTCCGTTACGACTACCGAAGTGCTGAAAGCAGGATAAAAGAACGAACGCGCGTCTACAGGCAGCGTAGAAGACCAGTCATTCCTTCCCCTTACATTGAGGTACACAATGCCTTTCCAGTCGGCACTGAGATCACCAAACAAACCAACGATCCTTCGTTGCTGTATGCTTTGCGAAACATTTCTGTCATTCGTATTCGTATTGTTGATACTGGGGAAAGTAGGGTTAATGAAATTGCGGCCATAGGAGAACCCGGTAGTCGATTTGAATACTTCTATATTGTTGCCCAGTGTAAGACTCAGGTTGATATCTTTGATCGAGTGCTTTCCTGTCACCAGCAGCGTAGACGTAGTGATCTGACTATTGCGCGAGGATTGTGAGATAGCCCCTTTTTCTTCCCCGGGGATCGTAGTGCCCGCCGCCCGGATGCTGGAAAAATTGTCCGTATAATAATCCGTCCCCAGCCGGTACGTGACGTTTAAGAATTTAAAGGGATCATAGATCGCACTGCCTACAAAAATAAACCGGTCTACCTTATCCGAGATCGGGTTGTTCTGAATACCCCAATAAGGATTGTCCGTACCTATGATCGTTCTTTGCGTTCCATCCGCGTTGAGGTAATTCCGCATGTCATCATTCCTTGGCCAGAAGATAACCCCCAGCATCGTGCCGCCACCACTGGTGGTAGTTCCTGTGGTGCCATCCCCTGCTCCTTTTCCTTGTAATACATAGCGGCGGTCCGTGTGCGCATAGCTGGCATTGCCGCCTACCTTGAATTTATCACTCAGCTTCGTATCCGCCGATATACGGAAAGACTTGCGCGTAAAGTCCGTATTCTTCACAATACCATCCTGGTCAAAATAAGACCCCGAGGCATAGAAAGTAGTACGGTCATTGCCGCCGCTGAATGAAACATCATGTCGCTGCGTAAAGCCCGATTTGAAGAAATTACCCAGGTTGTCATAGATCGTTTCCCCCGGTGAAAAAGTAGGCCCCCAACTGCCAATGGCTGCCGGATTGTACACACCCTGCTCACCTTGTTTGTACGTGCTTTGCAGATCAGGCAGCCTGTTCACATGATCGAAAGAGGCCGTACCCGAATAACTGATCACCGATTTGCCCGATACCCCTCGCTTCGTGGTAATGATCACAGCTCCCGAAGCCGCCCGCAAGCCATACAGCGCCGCTGCAGCAGGTCCCTTTAATACCGTCACACTGGCGATATCTTCCGGGTTAATATCAATAGCCCGGTTGGAAGGCGGTGCCGATTGCCCTTGCAGGTTGGTGCCCTGCGATATAGCCGTGCTGTTGTCCATCGGGATACCGTCAATAACATACAGTGGCTGGTTATTACTGCTCAGCGAGGTGCCACCCCTGATGAGCATGATCGAAGAAGCACCCGGCGCACCGCCCGAATTCGTGATCTGCACACCCGCTACTTTTCCCTGCAGCGCATTCACCAGGTTGGGCTGGTGCGATTCTGTGATCGCCTGCGCCTTCACCTCCTGTAAGGAATAACCCAGCGAGCGTTTCTGCGCAGTTACGCCAAATGCGGTGACCACCACCGCCGCTTCCGTTTTCGTGTCACTTACTTTCAGGTTGAAAGTTACCGTGGCAGTACCCGTACCGTTTACCGTCACTACCTTGGTTTGAGATTCAAAACCCACAAAAGAGGCCTCCAGGCTGTAAGTGCCCGGCGCTAGTTGGCTGTAAGTAAACTTACCGTCTTTGTTCGTCATCGTTCCTTTGTCACCGGGGGTGAGCACGATCGAAGCCCCCTCCACCGGCGCATTTTTGTCATCGAGTACAGTTCCGTTAATGTTTTGTGCAGTTGCATGTAGTGCCCCTGTTAACAGCAAAATGGTTGTCATCCGCATGATCCGGAGCAACCTTGTCATCCTTAACCGGGCATAAGCATGCCTGCGTGTGTTACAATTTTGCATACCTGTATGATGGTTTTTGGTTTAAATGCAATCGGTCTGGTACGGAAAGAGCAGGGGTATGCTGCACACGTCGGGTTCAGTAAATAACAGTAATTGTGACTGAAGCAAGGATTCGTATTGTCCAATGGTTGTAAGAATGCTGTGATTGTAGACAATATTAGTAAGACGAAACTTTTGCAACGATTGCTGCATCGGCAAGGGCCTTTGTTGGCCAAATAAAGCCTATGCTACCAAAAAAAGAAACAAATGCCGGAGCATATCTGGCAATAAAGGTACTATTATGTGGCAACGTAAGCTGGTGGAAAAGCCAAGGTGGGTCGCCCTGCGGTGCTGCTAAGTGCAGTAGGGAAGGGCGGCTCACCTTAATTTAGGAGGCTTGGTAAGTCGTTTTAAACACATTTACGATTGTGGAAATACCAGCAGTGAATGCTGACTGGCGGTGTGCAGATTGCGCCATACCCGGTTGATAGGGGTGGAGGGATCGGCCGCAGTAATCCCACAAAATGGATACAATTGATCTACCTGCTGGCGGGCGATGGTGGCCAGTCTGCGACTGGTATGACTGATTGCCCGCAACTGTTCATCAGCTACTGATTGAGTGGAGACTATGGCTTCCCAGGCGGCGTTGATGGCTGCATAAAAGAGGCTTCTGGCTGTATGCAGTTCCTGTTCTGCCCCCTGCAGCATATCCCGCAGTGGCGGCAGCGCGGACCTGCTTGTAGAAGGTCGGCTTAATTTTTCTGCAAACAACTCCCCGCAGAGGTCCAGGAAGTTCACCGCCATACCCGAATAATTGACCGCCAGCGTAGCTTCTGCAAAGGCCAGGAAAGGGAAGTGATAAACAGGATGTTCCAAAACTGCCTTGCCAGGCTGAAGTAAAAAGGTTCTGTTGGAAGGTACTGTTACTTCCTTTACTTCAAATCCATGACTGGCCGTAGCTACCATGCCAATGCTGTTCCAGTTTTTATGAATACTTACTTCCTCTTTATGGAACCAGAAGGAATATACCAGCGGATTACCTGCGGTATCTTGCAACACCACCCCATCTTTTTCTATCATGCAGTTTGCGGTGAACGCAGTAGCGTGCAAAGAGCCCGTAGCATAATTCCACTGTCCCGTAATGGTATAACCATCCTGGTTGATCCGCGCAATGCCCGAAGCCCGGCCGCTGCCAGCCAGGCAAACTTTCGGATCATTATAAACTTCCCATGCTGCCGATGGATCCAGGAAACCTACAAACCAATTGGCGCCACTGCACAGCGTAACCGTCCAGCCCGTACTGCCATCTGCCCATGCCAGGGCTTCCTCTATGTGAAGTGCTTCCGGTAAACTCAGTTCCAGCCCTCCGTATTGTTTGGGTACAAACAGATTAAACCACCCCTGTTCATAGATAATGTCCAGCTGCACAGGATGCAATTGCCTCAGCGCCTCAGCCGCCGCAGCAAAACTCCTGATGGTATTCGTTAACTCCGCCGCAATAACAGATGATGGATGTGCTGCCATATTAATGTTCAATTCAACTATCTAAAAATAAAAAGTAGTTCTTAAAAATTAAATCCGCAACCAGCACCCTTATGCCTCTGCTCCCGCGCTTCTAAATACTGGATGCTGAATACTGGATTCTTTCTTCAGTATCCTATTCCACTTGATATACCCAAACACAGCTACAATGAAAAGAAACAACGTAAGCCCTGCATACAGGGGAAGCTGTTTGTGCATCAGCAAAGGAATGGCAAAAGCATTCGATACATTTAATAATAACCAGTTCTCAATTTTTCGTTTGGCCAGCAGCCACATACCCGCCCAGGCCGTTGCACTCACCCAGGCATCCCAGTACGGTACTGTAGAAGGTGTGTATTGTTTCAGCAGAAAAGACAGCAACCCAAATCCTGCCACCACGATCAGTAATACCGTCATCCAATCCTGCCGGCTGCTCCGGCCGATCTTTACCGGCGGCTCATTTTTCTTCTTGATCCAGTACCACCAGCCATATACACTCATCACGATATAATAACAACTCAGCAGGCATTCTGCATACAGGCCCGCTTCAAACAGAATGAATATCGAAAGCCCTGTAGCTGCAATGCCCGTTGGGTAAAGCCATATCTTATTGGCTTTGGCAAAAAGTACTTCCGAAACGCCAAGCGCCAGCGCTATCCATTGTATAAAAGGCGTTTCGGCCAGTTGCTGGCCAAGTAAGGTGATCCATTCCGAAAAGTTCATACACAATAAGTTAAAATGATCGTACGAACACAAGGAGCAACAGATGCGCACAATACGCACCGGAAGTATTATTCCTCTTCCCTACGCCGGTATTATCCGGATCAGGTGTATGAAAAAAGCAGTTCTCAACTACCTGCTTCTTTCAATGGGTATAATCTCAGCCTGTTTTTCAGTTCCGCTTTAGGCAGAACAAGGCACCCCTTGAGTTGTAAGGAGGCAAAGATAGTGGCTAAAAAGAAAAAATCAGTTTTCTTTTATGGATTTAATCCCTGCCTGCATCCCACCACCATTCAATGCCAGGCACTGGTGGTGCCTGCGCAGGTCCTTTCATTTCAACCAGCAATATCGTTATGAATAGATCTTTAATATCCTGCATCATCTGTACCCTGTTTGCGTTGGCTGCTACAGCCCAGTCTTCAGTTATCGATAAGACTAAAGTGATGGATTATTTCCAGGAACAACAATTTGATGATGCCATTACCTACCTGCAGCCGGCTGTCACCGGCGATTCTGCCAACCAGCAGGCCCTGCGTTTGCTGGCCTATGCTTATTACATGAGCGAAAATGTCAAAGCGGCACAGCAATGCTATCGTAAGATGTTTGCAAACGATTCTGTCAACGTAACTGCCAATCATTACCTCGCTACCATATATTACAACCGGGACCCCGAACTGGCCATGGAGTTTTTTGAACGTCTCATCCGGCTGCAACCCAATACAGCTCCTTATTACCGCAGCCTGGGTGAACTGCTAAGCCGAAAGAAGCTGAAAGATTCAGCCTTGACCTTCCTCCACCAGGCCTATACCATGGCGCCGGGTGATGCCAGGAACCTCGTATCGCTGACAGAAGTACTCATTGATGTAAAGGATTATTGCAAAGCAGATAGCCTGCTGGAAATTGGGTTGGCCAGGGATTCTTTAAATCCTTCTTTTCTGCGGTCGCGCGTCAGGAACGCTTATGAAGCAAAGGATTATCCCAGTGTCCTATCGCCAGGCGAAAGGTTGATAAGTATAACTGAGGTGAACATGAGCGCGCTGACCAAAGTGGCGCTTGCCTATTATAATCTCCAGCAATACGAAAATTGCATCCGCGTATGCGAATACATGATGAGCGTTGGATTGGAAGTAGAAGCTGTTTACTATTATGAAGCTAAAGCATGGGCCAAACTAAAGAACTACGAAAAGAGCAATGAGTTTCTGGAACTTTGCCTGGGTAAGGCCCTGTCCAAAACAGCTGAGATGTATTATTTCACGTACGGAGAGAACTACGAAGCCACTAAACAATTCAAAAAAGCAGTAGCCGCATACGACACCGCCTTCTATCTTTTCAAAAACCCACTGGCCTTGTACAGCTGTGGCCGCATCTATGAAGTGGAATTTAAGAATGCTACCCTCGCAAGGCAATATTATACCCGCTACCTGGCGTTCGCACAACCGGTAGCGCCCGATGAAAAGAAAGCCTATGCCTACGTAAAAGAAAGATGGGGTAAGAAGCAACCGAAAAAATAATTATGCGCTATATTATCTTATCGTAAACCTCCTTTTTTCATATTAACTTGGTATAAATTGCGCGTTTTTATGAAAAAATATATCCTGTCCTTTTTAATTGGTGGCCTGGCTTTAAGCGCAAGCGCTCAACAAGCCAGGTACGTAGTGCTGGTTACCATCGATGGTTTCCGTCCCGACTTTTACATGGATGCTTCCTGGGGCACGCCCAACCTGCGCATGATGAAAGATAGTGGCGCCTGCGCCCGTGGGGTCAATAGTATATTCCCTTCCGTTACTTATCCCAATCATACTACTATAATTACCGGCGTACCGCCTGCCAAACACGGCGTTTATTACAATGCTCCTTTTGAGCCCAATGGCGCCAGCGGGCAATGGTATTTCAGCTATGATTCAATTAAGGTACCTACGTTGTTCGATGCCGTGCGCAAAGCAGGAAAGCGATCAGCCAATATCATTTGGCCCGTTACCGTTGGTGCACCCATCGATTACAATGTGCCGGATATATGGTCGCCCAAATTAAAGACAGATCGTCGCGAGATCACTGCAGCTAGCACTACCCCTGCCAGCTTGTGGAATGAACTGCAGGAAAAAGCAACCGGCACACTCGAAGCCGCCGATTTCAATATGGTGAAGGAAGAGCTCATCATGGATGAAAATGTAGCACGCATGGGCGCTTATATCATTAAGACCTATAAGCCCTCATTGACCACCTTGCACCTGGCCTGTACAGACCATTATGAACACGCAGAGGGTAGGGATGGGCACCTGGTGAGAAGATCCGTGGCGGGCGCCGATAGGGCATTGGGTACCATACTGGAGGCCCTGGAGCGTGCTGGTATCCAGGATAGCACAGTGGTGATTGTAACAGGCGATCATGGTTTTGTAGACCTTAAGAACTCTTTCCAGCCCAATGTCATCCTGGCGCAAAATGGCCTCATGAAGGATGTTAAGAAAGATGATTGGAAAGCCCAGTTCTTTAGTGTTGGCGGTTCTGCCTTTTTGCACCTGAAAGACAAGAACGACATTCAAACCCTCAACCAGGTACGCCAGTTGCTCAACAGTTTACCCGCAGAACAAAAGAGGCTCTTTAAAATAATTGAACGCAAACAATTGGATGCAATAGGAGCCGATCCCAATGCGGCCCTGGCTATTACCGCTCTCAACAATACAACTTTTGGCGGTGCTACCACCGGTGCCATTGTGAAGCCTGCCAAAGGAGGTACCCACGGATACTACCCCGATTTCAAAGAGATACAAACAGGGTTTGTGGCTTATGGCCCTGGCATATCAAAGGGAGCCATCATCAATGAAATGAGCCTTACCGATATAGCACCCATTGTGGTTCAATTACTCCGATTGGATTTCACAACAGGTAAAGTGCCTGCAGGAATATTGAAAAACAACTAACAACGACTATCAAAAAGAGGTGACACCTTTCGCCCGCGTAGCAAACGAAAGGTGTCACCTCTTCTTAGTTGAACCAATCCTATCCCTTACTCTTTCACAAACCGCTCACTGAATGGCTCTCCTCCCACAGCACCATGTACTATATATATTCCTTTCGTTAGGCCAGCTACTTGCAAAGTAATAACATTCACCCCTTTCACCACGTCCCGTTGTTCCCTCTTCACCAACCGGCCGTTCATATCCAATACCTGTATCGATATACGTTCCTGCTGGCTACTATTCACCGATACATTCACACTGGTAGAAACCCGCGTAGGATAAACATGCAACGAAACCTGACCAGAAGAGCGATTTTCCAATTTGATCACCTTGCTCAATTCCGACCTTCCGTCTGCATCCACCATCCGCAGGCGATAATATCCCACAGCCAGTGCATTCCTATCTTCAAATGTATATGTCTTCACCAGATCACTGTTGCCACTGGCAGCCACCGATCCAATAGTTGTATACTGACTGCCATCCGCTGATCTTTCAATATTAAATTGCTTACTGTTTATTTCTGCTGACGTTTCCCAGGTCAATACAGCTTTATCGCTGGTGATAGTGCCGGAAAATGAAAGTAGCTTCACTGGTAACATGAATCCGTTAAACGAGGCACGCGCAGGATTATTAACCAGGTACAAAGGTCCTGTAGCAAATTGGTTGTATTCAAATACTGCCACATGATAGGACTTTCCAGGTAGCAGGTTCGTAATCGTCACATTATCCCCTGTACCACTATGCACAGCATAGTTGCCATTACCCAGCTGATCACCGCTGCCAAAAAAGGTATTGGCGCTGTACGATACATTATCAGCAGGCAGCGCATCCACTGCAGTGCCTTCTTTTACCAGCACCAGCCTTTTTTGTCCGCTGCCATTTGACCAGCTCAGCGTGAGCGCTGTGCCCACACCCGCATTACTAAAAGTAATTGTACTGGCAGGAGCCGTGGGAGGGCCGAGTGTGGTGGCACTATTCACAGCCGTGAGTGATGTGTTGTGGACTGGTCCCGAAAACCCATTGTATTCAAAGACCGCAAAATAATAAGTAGTACCCGGCGTGAGATTGGTCACCGTTACATTGCTGGCAGTACCTTTAAACACACAATAATGCTCAGGTCCCACCAGTGTGCTGGGCGTACCAAATGAGGCATTGTTGCTATACATTTGAAGGTCCTGCGGCGTAATGCTTACAGGTGCACCTTTTCTGGCTATGACCATCCTGCTGGCCCCATTGCCATTCGTCCAGTTCACATTGATACTGTTACTGGCAATTGAGGAAAATAAGACCGTTTTAGCCTGCACCGTTGGTTGACCGATAGTTGCCTGGCTGCCCGCGGCAAAACTACTGGTCAGGTACCGTGTATTGACCCCGCTTCCATCATACTCAAAAACCGCGAAATGATAAACCGTATTGGGTAGCAGGTTTGTAATAGCTGCTTCCGGGAAAATATTATTGTTTAGTACAAACTCTCCCGGGGCAATTTCCTGGCCGCTGCCAAAAACAGTATTGCCCGTATATGTAACCCCTTCCTGCGGCCTTGCACTAACGGGGGCACCCTGTCTGCCGATCAATATCCTTCTTACCCCGTTGCCTATGGTCCATTTCACCGTCATTTTGTTGCCTTCAGTACCCTGGTAGTTCAGATCGCTGGAGGCTACTGACGGCCTTTCAAGTGTAGTCTGGCTTCCTGTCAGAGCGCCGGCTGTAAGGTATACAGGCGCTGAAGAGCCATTGTATTCAAATACCTTAAAATGGTATGTGATGCCCGGTTCCAGGTTGGTGATCGTAGCCGTATTGCCACTGTTATTGTACACCACATAATTGCCTGTACCCAATTGAGCGCCTGTGCCAAAACTGGCATTGCCCGTATAACTGCTGAGGTCTGCCGGTGTTGCATCTACTGCACTGCCGGCTTTAGCCAGTACGAGACGATTGCCACCATTGCCTTTTACCCAGGCGAGTGACAGTGAACTCCCGTTAATATTGTTAAAGCTGAGTGCGGTACTATTGGTGGTAGGTGCGCTGATCGTTCCTTGACTGCCGGCCAGGTAAGCGTTCGTAAGATAATAATTACCACCACTGATATTGTTGCATTCAAATACTGCGAAATGATACGTGACACCCGGTACCAAATTACTTACCGTCACATCATTGCTGCCACCATTGTTATAGACTACATATTCACCAGGCGCTACTTGTTGACCCGAACCAAGCAATGGACTGGCAGTATAGTTTGTATTATCCGTGGGTTTGAACGACACGGCTTCTCCTGCACGGGCGATCACAAGCCGCCTGTTACCGTTCCCCGGCTGCCAGGTCACTTTCATTTTGTTTCCCTCAAGATTGGTAAACTGCATATTGGTAGCCGCCTGTGTAGGCGCCTGTGAAGTAGAAAAAGAAGCCGTAGGATAGCCTGTAGTAATATAAACAGGTTGCGTACTGCCATTGTATTCAAATATGGCCACATGGTAGGTGGTGCCACCCGACAGGCCAGATACCGTAACTGTATTGCCATTGTTGGAGTATACTGAATAGCCGCCGCCGATAGTAGCGCCGCTGCCAAATCCGGCAGAGCCAGAATAGGTTTTAAGGTCTACCGGTAACGCGTTTACCGGATCTGTGCGTCGCACCACCACCAAACGTTTGGCCCCGTTGCCATTTTGCCATTGGATCGTTACAGCACTGGATTGCAGGTTGCTGAAACTAATATTGGAAGCTGCCTGTGTAGGAGCTGATACCGTGCTTTGCGAAGCTGTAAGCCCGGTAGCAGTAAGATAAGCCGTTCCTGTTCCTGAACCATCAAATTCATATACCGCAAAATGATAAGTAGTACCGGGCGTTAATCCCAATACATTATAAGAATTGGAAAGTCCGCTCGACAATATAAATTCACCGGGTTTAATTTCTTGTCCAAGTCCAAAAGTAGTATTGCCCGTGTAGGCGACCCCTTCCTCGGGAACTGCCGTTACCGGTCCACCTTGTTTGGCGATGATAATCCTGCCTGCTCCATTTCCTTTTTGCATACTGATCCCCAGCCGGTCTCCCTCAACAGTTGTAAAGGAGAAAGCAGAGGCTGGCACAGTAGGCCTGGGTAATGTTGTACCTGAGATGCTCGCCGGGTTGGTAGTAGCATACACAAAGCCCTGGCTGCCGCTGTATTCAAAGATCGAAAAATAATAAGTTGTACTGGGTTTGAGGTTATCTATCGCAACTGATTCACCGGTTCCTTCATACACCACATAATTGCCATTGCCAATTTGTGATCCCGATCCAAAAGAGCTATTGGCTGTATAATTGACCAGGTCTGTAGGATTCACATTTACTGCGGCCCCTTCACGCGCTATGACAACACGGCCACTGCCATTACCCTTTTTCCAGCCAAGGCTCATCGAATGCCCGATGATATTACTCAGCACCGGTAAGGTGGGTTGAATAGTGGGGGCCGATAAAGTGGCATGACTGTTCCGGGCCGGATTGCTTGCGAGGTATTCTATCGTAGCGCCCGTGCCGTTGTATTCAAATACTGCCACATGATACGTATTGTTGGCAGTCAAACCCGTAAGCGTAAAGCTATTGCCTGTGCCATTAAAAACGATAAACTCCCCGGGCGCTATTTCATTGCCTGCACCCATTGTGGCACTGGCATTATAGTTGATGCCGTTTTGGGGAGTAGCCGTTACCGCCCCATCTTTACGCGCAATGACAATGCGGTTGGCGCCATTGCCTTTTATCCACTGTACCGCCATGCGGTCGCCATCAATAGACGAGAAGGTCACATTCGTAGCGGGTGTGGTAGGCGGAGCCCATGCCCCGTTAGGAAGATGTGCAGCCAACTCCCCGGCCATCAGCATAAATAATAAGATCGATGTAATAAATGTTTTCATAAAAAAAGCTTGCTAACAATTCCTGTTAAAAGATTGATGTTCATTATGGGCGCAAAAGAACGGGAAAGCAGTAGCGGGTAGAATAGCCTGCTGCATGAATTGGGTCTTTAAAAGAATGATTTGTGAAAACTATGTATGGCGAAGTCCGCTTTCGACGCACAACTTGTCCGGCTTCGCAGGATGGCTCGTAGCTCGCAGCTCATAGCTCGCAGCTATTTCTTGTACATCTTACCGTTTCTCTTGCTCATATCCCCTGCTGCTCCTGCAGTCTCAAAAAATAGGGGTAATTTTATACAAATCATCCGCACATGGAAGAGTCAGATAAACTGAAAAGAGTAGTGGAGGCGCGCATGAAACTCAAAGCCCGCTTTGAAGATAAGATACAGTCCACCCCTTCTGTGGCCGACAATAAGCCACTCGGCTCCGGTAATCCCAACCGCCATGGTATGCCTGTAGTACCCGTGGGGCAGGTGCTTACCAAAAAATGGCCCGTTCTCGATCTCGGCATCCAGCCCGAGATCTCCCTGAGCGAATGGCGGCTCGTCCTCGATGGCGAAGTAGAACATCCCGCCGAACTGACCTGGGATGATTTCATGGCCCTGCCACAAACCGATGATACCTCCGACTTTCACTGCGTTACCACCTGGTCCAAACTTGACATGAACTGGCGGGGCGTTCGCCTCCTCGATCTCGCGGCCCTTGTGCAGCCCAAAGACAACGCCACCCATATATTATGTTATGGGTATGATGATTATACCACCAATGTTTCCCTCGAAGAAGCCCTCAAGCCCGATGTACTCCTGGCGCATACCGTAGAAGGCAAGCCCTTGCCCAAAGAACACGGTGGCCCTGTACGCATGATCACCCCGCAACTCTATGCCTGGAAAGGTTCCAAATGGATAAACCGTATCCAATTCTTACCCCACAATGTATTGGGCTTTTGGGAAGAGCGCGGCTATTCCAGCACCGCCTACCCCTGGAGAAATGACCGTTATAGTTAACCATTCACTCCTGAAAAATTGACGAAGATCATGTAATAGGCACTTTTCGTACCTCTGTTAGCTTCAGTTGGCCACGATTACATCACCATTGTGTAAAATCCGTGGTTCTACGTTTGTATGTATTGCATTATCCACTTATATTAGTGTTGTAATTCTTCGGCCTGCATTAGTACCACCTTCCTTTTATCCCATCCTTCCTACGAAAATAGATTCGCTGCATACCCGGTTTGTATTGGCCTCAATAGCCTGATTGTCCTGTTAGCACAAGGAGAAAGTTTATTAGCTATTAAACACCTATGCCTGTCAACGACATCATCAATGTATTGCTAGCTGCTGCACTGTTTGTTATAAGTGCGGCAGGCAGTATTGTCTTCCTGGTAAAATATATCAGGAGATCACGTAAGTCTTACACACACAATCAACAACTGGCCGGCAGCGAGATGGAAGCCCAGCTCCTCAAAACCCAACTGGAATTACAAGAGCAAACATTGCAGCACATCAGCCAGGAAATTCATGACAATATTGGCCAGGCCCTCACCTTTGTAAAGCTCAACATCAACACCATCGACCTCTATAAAATGGAGGAAACACAAAACAAACTGGCTGAATCCAAAGCCCTCATCTCCAAAGCCATCCAGGACCTGCGCAATGTGGCCAAGACCATCAATACCGATTTTATCAAAGAGGCCGGCCTTGCTGCCTGTATAGAATACCAGCTTCATTTCCTGGAAAAAACAGGCTTGTACACTACCCGGTTCCACATGTCTGAGTCCTGGTGTAAAGGCCTGCCCGAAACCGAACTGGTGTTATTCCGGGTGGTGCAGGAATTGCTGAACAATATTGTAAAACATGCAGAAGCCACTGCTATCGAAGTGAAACTCGAATGCTTTTCCGGTAAACTCCTCATCACTGTAGGAGATAATGGGAAAGGGTTCATTCCCTCCGCACAAGTATTGACCGATGGTGAAAAAGGACTTGGCCTCGGCAATATGAACAGGCGCATAGCCATTGTTCAGGGCAGGATACTCATAGACAGTACACCCGGAACTGGTACTACCGTAATGATAGAGGCGCCACAAAAAAGCTACAACAGCCACAATCCAGCTAACAAAAGCAGTGATATATACAACTTTTCCCCTGCCTGAGGCCACTATCTTTGTAACACATTAATATTACCCATATGGCAGCAGAAGAACACATTGTGAAGATCCTGGCAGCTGAATTTGTTACCCATAATGTTCGTCGTTTTACTTTGGAGAAGCCCGAAGGGTATAAGTTTGAACCAGGACAGGCCACCGAGATCAGCATCAATAAGCCCGATTGGAAAAATGAGCGCCGTCCTTTTACATTTACCTGCCTGAATGAGTGGCCCCATCTTGAATTTACCATCAAGATCTACACCGACCACTCCGGCGTCACCAATGAGTTGGGTAAGCTGCAGCCCGGTGATGAACTCCTATTACACGATGTGTGGGGTACCATTCATTATAAAGGTCCTGGTACCTTTATTGCCGGTGGGGCCGGTATAACCCCCTTTATTGCTATTCTGCGGCACCTGCACAAAACAAACCAGCTCGCCAATAGCCAGCTCATTTTCTCCAACCGCACCGAAAAGGATATTATTCTGCGCGATGAATTTACCGCCATGCTGGGCAGCCGGTTTATCAATACCCTCACACAGGAAAAGACCACCCAATTCGACAACCGGAAAATAGATGCCGCCTACCTCAAAGAGAAAGTGCAGGATTTCAACCAGTATTTTTATATCTGCGGACCCGATGCCATGGTCGATGAATTGGAAACAACCCTCCTGGCCCTGGGTGTGCCAAAAGATAAAGTGGTGAGGGAGCAGTTTTAGGAGGTGTACGCGACTTGTAGCATAGCGTATCAAAAGTGTATTTGTGCCCCATCGGGGCTACCGCTTTGTAGCAATCATCGTATTTTTTATTAACCACAGCCCCTTTAGGGGCTGCACTCTGCGGTCCGTGCTTACGGTGCTGGTTCTTCAGGCGGAGCAGATTGATCAGGATTTTTTTTCTTTAATGTTCCTTTGCGTTCTTTATAAATCGTATTCTTTGAAGATTTATGCTTAATAGGAGTAAGCATATGCTTTGCAGCAGCTTGCTCAATGCGGCTAAGCCTCTCCATTTTTAATTGTGGATCTCCGTTAACCTCTTTTTCGATCTCGTATTCAACGTATGCTTTAAAATAAGCATAGTGTTCTTTTGCTATCAACAATGTCTCTTCCCGTTGCTTGATTTCATATCTCTCTTTGTCTTCATTGACGATGAAATTGTCTCGCAACCCTTTCGCGCCATCTGAAGTAAGTTTTTTGAAATATTCACGTATTTGCTTTTGAAAAGTAATGTACTTACTTAAATAGTCTATTACGTTTTGTCTGGGGTTATCACTCATTTTTTCATTACGCAACGTACCAGCGCTATAATCAATAGAAAGCGCTGCTTGCGCCATAGATATATCTAAGTCATCAAGCTCTTTGAATAAACCTGCGAGTATCTCTTTCCTGGAAGCCGACTGCTCCTGTTTTAAAGTTTCGTCCTGTTCTGCGCTTTCTCCCAAATCGAGGTTTTTATTTTAATTATTGTAAAAAAATGTTTGAAAATGTCATATTTGACCTATATTTGCTCTGTAATTGTCACTTTTGATCAGTACTCATAAGACCCAATATGAAGCTTACAGTCATTGCTTTATCCAAAGTGAATACCCCCGCCGTACGGCGCGAACTATCAGGCATATTGCAATGCACAGAACAAACCATCATCCGTTACATTCGTAAAAACGAACATAACGGCCCACTCACCACCCTGGGGGCGATGGAGCTCATACGGAAAATGACAAAGCTAACTTACGAAGAAATAATTGAAAGGGGCATTGTCAGGAAGACAGTCTTAGCGGAAAGGAACAAAAAAGCCGGTTAGAGGCCGGCTTTTTTGTAATTCCTAATGAGTAATGCTTAATAGGACTATTATATCCAAAGCTATACGTACACATTGTAGTATAGCCGTAATTGCACGGAGGGTTTCTTTGCATCCTTCGGAATCGTTGGGATATTTTTTCATTTTTATCTATTTGGCAACTTTTGCAGAAGAGGATCTTCTCTTCAGGGGAGCCAATATTTTTACGGTACCGTATGTATACAGTACATAACATTTTCACATCGGCTCATGCTATTAGCACATAGCCCAATAATACTTTACCACCCGCCAGGCATGGTAATAAGCTTTCTTTTATCAAATTGGGAAATCACGGAGCGCTAACAGTAGCCGTGCATTACTGTGCTTTTCTTTTAATCACTGAGGATCATTGACCAGCGAAAGGAATGCTACTATTGGTCAATGCAAAGGCAAGATAAACAAAAAGTACAATTGAAAACATTTGGAGTAGGTCTTTTTTTACAGGTAGATTAATCCTATCAATATCCTAAATCCAGCAAATCGTGGTTCAGGGATCAAGTTGAAAAATTGGGGCATTCGTATAACGAGTGTAGTTTTCTTTATGATCCTTCCGCCTGAATTGTTTATCCCGCCTTCGCCATTGGAGCAATTCAAAAGAGGGCCGTTCAGCAGGAATATTTTTAAATAAGCCCTTGGCTGCAGGTCCCACACTTGGCCTTGCCCGGCGATAAGATGGCCTTAATACCGTTGCAGGAGCTTCTTCAGGCAGTTGTACGCCAACATACTTGTTAGAAAGGTATTCCATTATATCCGTGGCCGACCACCCATACCTCAGCCAGGTCATCACTTCTCCGGTGATCTTGCAGCGGAGCTTATGTTTTTTGTATTGTAGTGGTACCAATGCATATACCTTCAATGCAATGGGCGAAGCTTTGGCCAGCAAGGCGGCATACTGCATGGTCTTGCGAAAGGCGGGATCTTTTTTAACTCGCTTGCCGGTCAGTGAACTGCGGGAACGCATATAGTACTTCCCAAACATGAAGTATACGGTGACAGGTCCGTAAGTGCCAATAAACGAAGGTGTGGAGGTAAGTCGTGCCATAACATTCTTTTCCTAAAGGTAGAGAGTTGGCCAGGGTGAGCAACAGGCGGCTAACACAAACCGTTAAGTTCTGTTACATTCTGTCATATTCAGTTAGAAATAACCATTTAAAGTCACATTTTAACAAGCACCAGTGTTACCTCAGGACGGGGTTTGACAGGGGCCATATTCGGGTCTCGTTCGAGGCATGTTCGGTGATAAAGCGCATTTCATGCACCTTAGGGATGAATTGAATGCTGGCTTGGCTTGTTTTGTTTTTGGGCATGGTTTGAGCCGGCCTAAGCGGGTACCGAACGAGTACCGAACAAGATACGACTCAGACCCAGGCAAGACCCGAAGAAAAGCTACTGCGCTTTCGCGTTTAGTAGGTGCAGGCAGGAGGCTAGGCTATTTGAATAACGAGGAGTTGAAAAAGTCTTTCAGCGGTAGATCGAAGGCAAAGTCCACTTGGTTTTTGCCAGTGGTCTCACGTAATTCTTTTAATCGTTCAGTGATCTGTTTTAATACAAATCAACTTTGCTTAGTATCACAGCCATTTATTCTTCGGCAAATAAAGGGGAATCAAAAAAATCGCTGAGAGTAATGCCCATCACTTTACAATACTTGTCAATAGTATAAATCGTAGCACCTCTGCCATTTTCAAGTCTGCTTACAACTTGTTTATCTACGCCAAGATCGTAAGCAAATTCTGTTTTATTTTTGCCAGTGCTTTCCCTTATCTCTTTTAATCGCGAAGCAATTTTGTCTTTCAGCTTTGCGTCATCTTTACTTAGTCTTTCTGCCATCCACTAATGTGGCTGTTCTTTTAAAAAAAGTAGACAACCAAATGGTTGTCATTATCGGAAAATACATATCTTTATATCGCCAACCAATCACAGGCACATCTTACAAGTCTTGTTCCGCGAATCTGACAGTTCAAATGGTCGCAAGCGTAAGTTAAGTGCCCAATCGCT
Organism: Paraflavitalea soli; assembly: GCF_003555545.1. Lineage (GTDB taxonomy): Bacteria > Bacteroidota > Bacteroidia > Chitinophagales > Chitinophagaceae > Paraflavitalea > Paraflavitalea soli. Next base: position 7,784,672 of record NZ_CP032157.1, read on the forward strand.
ATATTTACATATAGGGTTGGGCCTGCTTATATTCCTTTGTGACCAGTGCCGAAAGGCATGGCTTTGTCAGAGCCCGTGGACAAAGGGATGAGTAGGTTCCAGCCTTATGTGTTTCACACTTCCATCAAACACAATGGTCAGCTCGTTTCCCCTACAGACTTGATTTAACAGCATAGCTTATCCGCTATCTAACCACTAATTGTTAACCACGTTAATCAGGTCTATGCCTACCCGCAAAAAGAAAAGCACAAAGCCCGGAAAGACATCCGCATTGCCAGAACTTACCCAACAACATTTCCTGAAACTACTCGAACAGTTTTTCGAGAACTACCACCTCAATGAAGTAGACCAGCATTTGTGGGACTGGCTGGTGGCCGCTCTCACACGTGAACATTGCATCTACTCCAGCGCCACGGAACGGGCCAACCTCATCTTCCTGTATGAAAACCTAAAGGATCTGTTCAAAGAATTGTGGCGCCTACACAACAACCGGCAACATAAAGCCGCACACTAATTGACGCAATAGTCTGTGTGGCAACTGACCAACCCTTATTCCGGACAATTCGGACAATTCGGCCATTTCCGGCCATCACCGTTGGTCTTCCTACGTCGCCTTGCTAAATTTGTTCAGGCTTTATCGCAAAAGACATTACGACAGTAGATTTCATTTTTTGACAGGATTGGAACAGTTTCAGCAAGGACAGGCTTAAAAACAACAGCAGATCGGGCCACCTCCAGCCGTAGTCTGGCCGTAGATCAGCCGTAGATCAGCCGTACTTCTGCCGTACATAAGCTATGAAAATAGCGTAGTAGAGAAAAACAGCAGTTTTTAACACAAAACAGCCCTGCTTTATCATGCTATCTCAAAAATATCGCCGCTCCCAATGGCTGTCCATATAAATCAGTTCTTTGAAATCCCACATAGCACCATGTAGTCGAAAGCAGTCATTTTAGTCGATAATGGTCAAAACAGTCACACACATCTGAAATATCATCCCTGGCTATGTAAATTTGCTGGTAATACGGCCTTCTCCGGAAGGGGAGTTGAAGGGTAGTCGTAGGGTAGTCATAGGGTAGTCGAAGGGTAGTAATAGGGTGCTAATAGCGTTTATCGAAAAAACGGCCTTTTTCTCTAAAAATGGCAGGGCCGCTGCTATCCTTAGATAGAAATCGTGCTTCAGACATTGTAGCTTAGCCTTTTGAAGATCCATGTAAAACAACTTGTGTGAAAGATTACCAACGTATTTTGTTTCCCTATGCCTACAACATCCTCGGTTCATCCGAAGATGCCAAAGATGCAATCCAGGATGTGATGGTGAAATACATGACTGCCCCGCCAAAGGAGATTGCCGATGAAAAGAATTACCTCATCAGGGGTGTCATCAACCAGTCTATCAACATCCGGAAAAAGAAACAACGCATAGCTGGCGATCCCCACTGGCTACCCGAGCCCATCGCCACCGAAAAAGCCGACACCGGCATCAATCGCGATGAGATCATTTCCTATTCCATGATGGTATTGCTGGAGCACCTCAATCCCAAAGAACGCGCCGCCTTTATACTCAAAGAAGCCTTTGATTATTCCCATGAAGATATTGCCCAGGCACTTTCTATTACCGTTGAGAATTCCCGCAAACTCCTCAGCCGGGCAAAGAACAAATTGACCGTACCCGTCAAACCAATGGATGAAATATCCCTCAATGCCAATGCCTACATGGAAAACTACATGGCCGTCATCAAAAGTGGTGATGTAAAATCCCTGGAAAAACTGCTGGCCGAAGACGTTGCTGTTTCTACTGATGGCGGCGGAAAGATCAGAATTGTGAGCCCATTCACCCAGGGCTTGCACGAGGCTGCTAAACTCATGCTCTATGTATTCCAGACCTACCAACAAAAAAATACAATTAAGCCGTCTGTTGTTAACCATCAGCCAGCCCTCTTGTTTTATGACGGCGACACACTGGTCAACTGTCAGATCTTTGATTTGGAGCCTGTTACGGGCAAAATAATACGCATCTATTCCATGGTAGATCCTGATAAATTAAAAAATATCAAACTGCACTAATAGTCTTGTCACGTTTTACAACGCTGAGGTGTTTTATGCTTACAATTCACGATTAAAAACACACCATTATGATCAGCGTAAAAGTAACTTACACCGTAAAACCAGGTTTTGCAGCTACCAACAAGCACAACATTCAGCAGTTTATGAAGGATTTCAAAACCCTGGGCAATGATTTCCGCTATACCGTTTTTGAGGGAGCAGATGGTAAAACCTTTACACACCTGTCACAGTACAAGAATGAAATGATCCAGAAAAAGCTGTTGGAAACACCCTCCTTCAAATCATTCCAACAACAAAGGGATGATAGTGGTCTTGAGAGGCAGCCGCAGATTGAGTTCCTTACAACTGTAGGGTCATCACATGATATCTTTTAAGATACCAGGCACAAGCGAACGGCCGCCATAACATGTATTAATTAACCTCATCCGCTGCCTAAAACCCCAGCCTAAACACATGCTGCCCGTCCTCATACCGGTAGCTTATTTCCCAGTCATTCAGCAGGCAGATCTGCTGTACAATGGCCAGGCCCAGGCCGGTGGATTGAATGTTTTTAGAACTTTTCCGGAACCTGTCAAACAGGAATTCTGAAGGGAAATCCAGCGGTTCGCCTGTATTGGCCAATATCAGTTGATGAGGCCATAACGTAATATTCAACATGCCGTCCTGACCCGAATAGCGGAGCGCATTCGAAAACAGGTTTGAAACCAGCACGTCACACAAATAAGGATCAGAAAGGATCGTAGCCTTTGTCAGGCGTGTGTTGATCGTAATATGCTTGGCCGCAAACAAATCTTCCATCATGAGCAGGTGTTGCTCTATTACTTCCTGCAAGGCAATACTTTGCTTCCCTTCAAATGCCTGGTTATCCAGTTTGGCCAGCAACAGCAAACTCTTGTTCATTTTGTTAAGCCGTTCCACGCCGCTTTTAGCCTCCACAATATGCCTGGCCATTTCTTCACTTACATCCAGTTGGCTCAGCCTGTCCAGTTTGGATTGTATAATACCCAGCGGTGTTTGCATCTCATGCGAAGCATTTTCTGTAAACTCCCGCAGCGCCATGTATTCCCGGTGACTTCTGTCCGTAAGGTCTCTTAAGGCTGCCTGCAATTCCTTGAATTCTGTAATGGGTGAACTTTGTAGTTGAAGTGGGGCGGGGGAGCTTACCGTATACTTCTTTAAGTTTTCAAGGTTCAGGAAGAAGGGTCTCCATATCTTCCTGTTGGAGAAATAATTGATCAGTACACCCGAGGCAGCCAGCAAGAGTATGGCCGCCAGCAGCAGGTAAAAGATCGTCTTGTAATAACTGCCCCAGCCAATATACGTGGTCATTACCTTGATATGGTAATTGTCGCTGCCAATCCTTTTTACCAGGTCAAGATAGTGGTAATCTTCTTTTTTGTGCTGTACCAGGTCATAAAGTAGCGTATCCCCATAGATGGGTGGCGTTTCAACGAGGTCCATTGTTTTGGTAACCTGGGCAAAGGGGTAGCCGGTCGACTGCCCCGTAGCCACTTGTTCACCCACCAGCGCTGCCTGGAAGGCCAGTTGCTCATTCATTTCGTCCGTTACTTCCTTTTGCAACAGCAGGTACATGCCAATGCCCGTGACCAGCAATATGATAATCGTAGCTGAAAGAAAGTCCCGGGTAGTACGGTGTAGCAGCTTCATGACAACATGAATTTATAGCCCATGCCATACACCGTTTTAATATAATCTGTACCCGTAAAAGCCGTGATCTTTTTGCGCAGGTTCATGGTATGTACATACACCGTATCATAATTGTCGGCCATATCATAGTGGTCCCCCCATAAGTGCTCGGCAATAGATTGCTTGCTCACCACCCGGTTCTTATTCACAATAAAATAAAGCAGTAATTCGTACTCCTTCTTAGTGAGCCCAATGATATCATTCTTCCAGCGCACTTCCTGCGCAGCTGTATCCACTACCAGGTCGTCAATTAAAATGCGGTTATGGCCGCTGAAAGATTTCCTTCTCAGTAGCGCATTTACACGTGCATTCAACTCTTCCAGGTGAAAAGGTTTTGTAATATAATCGTCCGCACCCAGTTCCAGCCCCGTCAGTTTATCCGTGAGCGAGTCTTTGGCCGATACAATAAGCACACCTGCCTCCTTGTGTTGCTTCTTCAGGAGTTCCAGCAATTTCAGTCCATTGCCGCCGGGTAGTGTAATGTCCAGCACAATCGCATCGTATTCATGCAGCGTGATCTTGTCTTCCCCTTCTTCAAAATTCGTTGCTTTTTCACAACGGTATCCCTGCTCCGTGAGGTAGCTTTCCATTTCTTCCAATAGGAGAGGTTCGTCTTCTACCAATAATAGTTTCATATGCTCAACGTATGAGAATGATGGTTCCTGTTACGATCAATAAGGCGCCGGCAATGGTTTTCCAGTCCACCGTCTCTTTCAGCAGCAATACCGACAGGCCGATAGCAATTGGAACACTTAACTTGTCAATAGGCGCTACTTTCGATACCGGCCCCGTTTCCAGCGCCTTGAAATAAAAGATCCAGGAAAGCCCCGTGGCCACGCCACTCAGCACCAAAAATAACAAGTTATTACGGGACAGGCTTTTTACTTCCTTCAACTGACCGGCTGCCAGTACGATACCCCAGGAAATAAATACAATGACCACCGTACGGATAGCCGTGGCCAGGTTGCCGCTGATCCCCTTGAGGCCCATCTTGGCCAGGATGGCCGTCAGCCCGGCAAAAAGCGCCGATAAAAGTGCATAGTATTTCCACATACCGATAATGCTTTATTTAACAATACTCCAAGGTCTATAGGATGCTCAACAATACTACCAATAAAAGCCCAACTTCAGATCATCGTAAACGGCCTTAATGGAGCAAATCAAGCTGTGAAACCTAAAGAAACTTTGAAGCGGCAGGCACCCAGCCAGGGTCATTTTCCGCAAATACAGCGCCCCGTTCCCATTTGTATGTAACCTTTCAGGCAAAATGTAATTGCCAGATTTTGTGGCCCAAACGCTTAAAAACCGGTACATTTTTTAACACTTATTGGCTTTATCTTTGACCGGCCCTGCCTTACAGCGGCCCGACCTTCCCCCACACAATAAAATTTATCAGGAGTCCCGTATAGGGGATTCCCTCAATTTGCCGTTTTCTTTAAAATTCCTACAGAATTGCCAGGTAGGTTTGCTTTAACCCATTACAGAAACTGCCCTAATCAACAGATTGAATGTACAATAAGATCTTCCGTAACAGGTTTTCCTTCATTTGGGTCATTATCGGTTTATACGTTATTCTATCTACCATTACCCGGATAGCACTTTTATTGGCTACCACCTCAGCGGGTATAACCATTGGCCAGTTTTCAGGATTGTTCTCTATTGGCTTCCTGTACGACCTCGCCATCGCTTCCTTCCTCATTATTCCTTTTGTACTGCACCTGTGGTTGCAGAATAACCTTATTTACCAGAAAAAGATGCTCCCATGGGTAAGCCTGTTCTTTATAGGCCTGCTCTCACTCTTGCTGTTCACCAATATAGTACCTAAAGACTTCAGTCCCCAGTTGCATACCGCTATCATAGCTTATATAGCTTTCCGGTTTGCCATTTATTTACTCCTGTTTTTCGTCCCCAACTTTCGGACACGCTGGCGTACAGGCGTCTTGTACTTCGGCCTGGGCCTGGTTACTTTTTTGTTGCTGTTAAATGCGGTGAGTGAATGGTTTTTCTGGCAGGAGTTTTCTTCCCGCTACAATTTTATTGCGGTCGATTACCTGGTGTATACCACTGAAGTATTGGGTAATATTAACGAATCTTACCCCATTGCCTGGATCATGACCGCGCTGATAATTACTGCCATTGCCATCGTTTTTATGAGCAGAAGCCTGGTCAGGACCTGCGTTAACCAGTCATTAACTTTTGGCAAACGGTCCTTGCTGGCGATATGCCTGCTGATCTTACCAGTCATTGCCTATTTAGCAGTACCCGAAAAATGGCGTCATTTCAGCCGGAATGAATATGCCAATTCACTGGCGGGTAATGGCATCTATGAATTTGCCATCGCTTACACCCAAAACGAACTTGACTTTTACCAGTTTTATAAAACCCTGCCGGACGAATCAGCCTTTAAACTGCTGAAGCAACAGCTCCAGTTACCCAATACACGTTTTGTTAGTGATGATCCTTTCAATATTGAAAGAGAGGTGGTCTATGCCGAACCGGAAAGGAAGCTCAATGTGGTATTGATCAGTGTGGAAAGCCTGAGCGCCGATTTCATGAAGGCCTTTGGAAATACCAATACCATTACACCCTACCTCGACTCCCTGGCAGCGCACACCCTGTTTTTCACCAATCTCTATGCCTCCGGTACCAGAACCGTGCGGGGTCTCGAAGCCCTGTCACTTTCTATACCGCCTACGCCCGGCCAAAGCATCGTAAAGCGGCCCGACAATGGTGGCCTCTTTTCCCTGGGCAGTGTTTTACGTTCCAAAGGTTATATCACCCAATACATTTATGGAGGATATAGCTATTTTGACAATATGAAAACCTTCTTTGGCAACAATGGGTATACCGTCATAGACCGATCGGCCATCAAACCCCAGGATGTGCATTACCAGAATATTTGGGGTGTAGCCGATGAAGACCTGTTTTCCCTGGCCTTGCATACCCTTGATTCCAATGACGCGACCCACAAGCCTTTCTTTTCACAGATCATGACCGTTTCCAATCACCGGCCATATACCTACCCTGATGGTCGCATCGATATTCCTCCTTCCACCCAGTCAAGAGAAGGTGCTGTAAAATATACCGACTATGCGATCAATAAGTTCCTGAAAGAAGCCTCCACCAGGAAATGGTTTGATAGCACCGTATTTGTAATTGTGGCAGACCACTGCGCTGGTAGCGCAGGCAGCGTAGAACTACCCGTAACTGGTTACCATATACCCATGTTGATCTATGCACCCAAAATACTACAACCCCGGGCTGTAGATGCTTTAACGGCACAAATTGATGTAGCCCCTACCATACTCGGTATGCTGAGGTTCCAATACAGATCGAAGTTCTTTGGACAGGATGTATTGAATACCCCTGCCGAAAAGCAAAGGGCCTTCATTAGCACCTATCAGGGCCTGGGTTATTTAAGAAATGGCAGGCTCGTCTTGCAATCTCCTGTGAAGACCGTCCGCCAATTCAAACCTGATTTTGCAACGGGTAATGCCAGCACCGTTAACCTCGATGATAGCCTCGTTAATCAGGCAATTGCCTATTACCAATGCGCCAGTTGGTTGCTGAAAAATAAAAAGCAATCAGAATAATTTGAGGAACGGATTATGGATACCAGGGCCCTGCTGAATGAAATAAAAGTACATGTGGAAGAGCTGTTCAGGGAACATCAACAACCCTGGCTATTGTACCACAACCTTGCCCACACTCAGAAGGTAGTACATCATACCGAGGTCATTGCTACCCGCTACCTGCTTAATGATCGCAAATATTTTATTGTAGTGGCTGCCGCCTGGTTTCATGATACCGGCCATTTGCTGGGCGAATTAGCATTACATGAAGAAGTAGGTGTACGACTGATGCAGGAGTTCCTGACTTCCAAAAACATGGATCAGCCCACCCTGGATGATATCACAAAATGTATACTGGCCACCAAAATGCCTGTTCATCCTGCATCGGTGGAGGAGCAGATACTGTGCGATGCAGATACCTGGCATGTGGGTACAGAGGACTTCTGGATAAAAGATGAACTCGTATGGCTTGAAATGGAATCGAGGCTGCATAAGCATTTTGATAACAGGGTTGCCCTTTCCCTGCATTTCATGGAAGCTCATACTTTTTTTACCCCTTATTGCCAGCAATTACTCAATGAAGGCAAAACGCGGAACATCCGGCAATTAAAGAAGATGCTGGAAAAGTAAGACTCCTGCAAACTACGCTGCTTTAAAATTTCTGTAGAATCAATAGCTACCTTAGCCTTCATCAGCCGGTGCTACTGCTTTGTTATTATTTGATCAGCCATCTCTAATCCCTTAAAACACTAGTAATGATCAAGTTATTCCCGGGTTTTCTGGCCGTAATGCTCCTGATGGTATTCACCGTATCAGCTCAATCTTTCGATACCACCGGTATACCACGCTCATCCCTTAGTGATAGTCTTCGGGTCGTTAACATTAATAGCCCCGTTGCCGTAAAAAAGGCTTTCCCTGTAGGTATGCTCCTCATTCCAGCCACCCTTATTACTTATGGAATTACTTCCGTTGGAAATAAAGAACTTAAATCCATTAATAAAGAGATCAGGGAAGAGATTTGGGAGGAGCAGCCCCACAAACTGATACACATCGACAACTATTTACAATGGGCTCCGGCTGCTGCCGTATATGGCTTAAATGCTTTGGGTATCAAAGGCGAACATAACTTAAGAGACCGCACCATTATTTACGGCCTTTCCACAGCAATAATGGGTACCACCGTATATGCTACCAAAAGCTTCAGTAAACAATGGCGCCCCGATGAATCCGACAGGTCTTCTTTCCCTTCGGGCCATACAGCTACTGCTTTTGCAGCGGCAGAATTCCTGCGCAAAGAATATTGGAAAGTATCGCCCTGGTATGGGGTGGCCGGGTATGCTGTGGCTGCCACCACTGGTTATTTACGAATGTACAACAACAAGCACTGGCTGAGCGATGTGGTCGCCGGCGCCGGAATAGGCATCCTTTCCACCGACCTTGCCTATTATCTATATCCCACCGTTAAAAGATTATTCGTAAAAGAAAAGAAAGGAGCCACCATGGCTGCTCCTTTTTATCAACAGGGCGTTGTAGGACTGTCATTGGTGCATTCATTCTAATGCTATTACGCATCTACAAATTCCCAGGCACTTTGCCAGGCATTCCTTTCCTCGGCATACGTAATGAAATCAGCATAAAAAGGCAGCTGTGAAAGTGTAGCACTGTCGCCGATCACTACCAGTTTCTTCCGGGCCCTCGTCATGGCTACATTCATGCGCCGTATGTCCGAAAGGAAGCCGATCTTATTTTCTGTATTGCTGCGCGTCATACCAATGTATACTATATCCCGCTCCTGTCCCTGGAAACTGTCAATCGTATTGACAGAGATCTTTCCATTGTATACCTGCAGGGCAGGGGAGTGTATCAGTTGCTCCTTTAATAGTTCTACCTGCTGTTTGTAGGGCGAGATCACAGCAATGCTGGGGAAACCGGCGGGCTGGTAATGCGCCGACAGGGTTGTTACCAGTTGCGTGAGGTGCTTGAACAGAAAAGCAGCTTCTTCCGGATTGGTGGTACTTGTGCCATCCTGCTTTTCATCGAAGCCACAGCCTGCCGTGTCTACAAAAGCCAGCGGCTTGTCTGTGTCAAACAGCACATGACTGGCTACCGATTCATGCGCCTTCAACCGGTTGTGGTAAAATACCCCCGAAGAATAACCCATGATCATTTCATTCATCCGGTATTGTTCTTCCAATAATACCACTGCTTCCGGATGCAGTTTCACCGCTTTTTCCAGTAAGGTATTGGTCAAACCCTTCTGGGCCGCTTCATTTGATTTTACCGTGGGAGGCAGCTGACAATGGTCCCCTGCCAGTACTAATTTCTGTCCCTTCAATATAGGTATCCAGCAGGCTGGTTCCAATGCCTGTCCTGCTTCATCGATCACTACTGTTTTGTATTTGAGGTGACGTACCGTGTAATGATTGGCCCCCACCAGCGTAGCCGTGATCACCTGGGCGCGGGTAAGCAGGTCATTTACAATGTACTGTTCTGTGTTTTCTACCTCTTTCATGATCTTGTGCGCTTCATCGAAGAGCGCCTTGCGTTGATCCCTTTCCGCTTTGCCAAAGTTGCGCTTGTACTTATGCGCCATATCCTTGAACGAGGAAGCCTGCTTTTTCAGCCGCTTTACCTCTTTCATATGCGGATGCTCAGCCACCTTACTGTCCAGCGTGAGTTGCATGAGTTTGTCCGACACACGGGCCGGGTTGCCCACCCGCAGCACATTGAGCCCTTCATCGGCCAGCTTTTCCGTGAGCAGGTCCACAGCCGCATTGCTGGGCGCCACCACCAGTATCTGCTGCGGCTCATCTTTGATCAGTGCTTTGATGGCCTGTACCAGTGTAGTGGTTTTACCCGTACCGGGAGGGCCATGTACAATGGCCAGTTCGTTTGCTGCTACGATCTTATGTACTGCTTCCTGTTGCGAGGCATTCAACCGGTTAATAGAGTAAGGGTAATGATCAGTGCGGAACGTAGGTGCCTGTCCGCCCGCGAGTATTTGTATCAAACGCCCTTCTTCCTTTTTCTCGCTGCGCGTAATGGCCAGCTTAAGAGCATTTTGCATTTCATCGTAGCTGTTGTCATCAAACAACAGGTCGATACCCAGTTTCCCGTCACGCGCCCAGTCGGGCAGCTCATCGGTGCGCAAGGTGATCTTGAGTTTATTGCCACCCTGGTAGGTGATCACCCCTTCTACACGGTCTTGTTTGGCATTGTGATTCGAAAACAGCGCTGCCGAGGCCCCGAAGCGCAATTGGTGTACAACATCCTGGTTAGTAGTTCGTTCTACTTCTACCGAAAGGTAGTCGCCCCGGCTCATTTCCGTATCCCGTATGGCGATGGGATACCAGGTCAGTCCATAGGCCCTGCGTTCCGTTACCGATAGGTTTTCTGCTTGTTGCTGATACAGTCTCTTGTCCTCTTCCTTCTCTATTTTCAGTAGCTCCTGTAGCTTTTTGAAATATTCCATGCCGCAAAGGTAATTATAGCCGGTTAATTGTTGGGCCTTCCCACAGTCCTAAAGGAATTGTTAAACCTGGGTTGACAAACAATATTGGTGACCGTCCCACGCTTCTAGCCTGCAAGACCACACTTTGCATGAAAGCTGTTATTAATTGCCTGGTATTATTATTTTTTAGCCACCAACTCGTGGCCCAGCCCGATAGTGCTGATCGTCAGTTTATTCATAGTCAAATAAGGAAGTATCAAAGACATGGAACTATTTATTATGCTGACCGTCCTCTGGAGGGCGTGCTTAAATTACATGTAAAAGAGTTATCAAAGCCCGTTATTAAAAGCATCATTGGTTTTCATAGTACCGATAGTATCGTACTAACCGCAGCAGAAAGGAGATTTTTGATCAGGCAACTGAAAAGATCCCTCACTACAGCATTGAATGATAACTTATTCCCCATTTCCAAAAGGATAGCTGTAGATGATATTAGTGCATTTGTAAGTGCCAGGAACAGGAAAATAATCGATTCATTGAGAGCAATGGGTGCTGCCGCCAGGGATAGCTTTTTTATAAGTAATTCTATACATGAGGCCTTTTTCTTTACTATGCCTATCTATATAAGAGATAGATCAATATTCTTGCACTTTTTCATGTGGAATACAATAAGCGGTGGAGCAGTTAACTTGTCATTTTACAGGAAGGAAAACGATAAATGGGTGAAATGGATAGAGGTAAGCGGAGGCGATTTCTAATAAAAACAAAAAAACCCTTCCCGCATGACCGGGAAGGGCCGTGAAAAACCACAATTAACCTCTATGAAAAGTATCAGCCTGGGAAAATAGTTTATGGCATGTTGGTAAAGAAGGATACATCACCCAGCATATCTACCTGCAGTATGATCGCTTTGTTGTCCTTTTGAAGTTCTACAAAGTAGTTATCTGCGTCGTCAAACTGGTGGCCGTACAGCAGCATATCAGTTTCATTGTCTTCGTTGTCGTCGAACATGATCACTTTCTGAACGCTGTAATCTTTGTATTTTTTGTTGATGGTGCTTTGTGCGGATGCTGGCAGATCGGTGAATGCTTTTACTTCAGTAGTTCCTACCAACTGGTTATTATAATCGTAAAAAGCCGTCATCGTATGGTCATCTTTTGTAAACGTAGCTTCATCAAAATAGTTGGTTCTCTTCCATTCCACATTGGTCACATTATCAAAATCCGCGGCAAACTGCTGTTTTGCCTGGTAACTTGCTTGCTTGCCTTCCAATTTGCGAAGCGCCTTCCTTTCTTCTCTCTTTTCCTTTTTTATGGATGCTTCTTCCTTATTGGTCTCTTTCATATCTTTTTTAACAGTAGCATAATCTGCAGATGCCTGGGCAAAGGTTGCTGTAGTAAGCAGGATGGCCATGGTGGCGATAATTAATGTTTTCATCTTTTTAATATTTTAATGGTTGTCATTTTTAATGCTGGTATAAAGCTACACCCTGTAAGATCTGCCATAAACAGGTAGTCGGCCAATAGGCCGAAACGATCGTTGACAAGGCGCGAAAAAGAGATTGATTATAAAGTAGTATAAAAATGGCGGGCTTCTTTCAGGGCGGGAATGCAAACATGCTGCACAGCCATGATATTATTCCAAAGAGTATCTTCATCGGTATCTTCCTGTTCGAGGATATCCAGGTAAGGCTGCAATTTCTCGGTAAGGCCCATTACAGATACCGATGTTTTCATGTTGTGGGCTATCACCCGTATCATGATGAAGTCTTTTCTTCTAAAGGCAAGCTCCAGGCTCTTCAGGTCTTCCGGTATCATCTCCAGGAATTGCTCCGTTACCGTTTTTTCATAATCCCTGTTGCCATTGCTCACCTCCTGCATATAACCCAGGTCAATATGCCGGTAAGTGCCTGCCGTAGGCTGATAGATCAGTTTCTTTTCCGGGGCCACCAATTGGTGATTACCGGCAAACTTGATGAGCAGCCTGTATAACTCTTCTTCGTGAATGGGTTTCGAGATATATTCATTCATGCCGGCACTTAAGCATTTTTCCCTTTCTCCGGCCAATGCATGGGCCGTCATGGCAATGATCGGTGTCTTCAATTGTAGCGTGTGTCTTATTTGTGCCGTGGCCGTATAGCCATCCATGCCGGGCATTTGAATATCCATCAGTATCAGGTCGTAGCGTTTGCCCTGTAACTGTTCGATAGCTTCTTTTCCATTGGTAGCCAGGTCAAACTGTAATCCCCAATAACCAAGCAAATGCTTCATTAATTGCTGGTTGATCTCATTGTCTTCTACTACCAGTATCTGCACATGTTCGGGCACCGTGCTTTTTAACAGCGTTGTATTCCACCTGTTATTGTTGTTGATCACCTCATTGGTTATTTTATAAGGGATCGTCAGCCGGAAGATGCTGCCTTTATCTGGTTCACTCGTCACCTCTATAGACCCGCCTTGCAACTCTACCAGGTCTTTTACGATCGAAAGTCCCAGCCCTGTGCCTCCGTATTTGCGGGTGATCGAATCTTCAGCCTGCCGGAAACGTTCAAAAATGCCGGGCAGCTTATCATTATCAATGCCGATGCCCGTATCACTTACCGTAATGCCCAGGGATATTATATTGTCTTTAATGCCGGCATTGTTGATGATCACTTCGATGCTTCCCTTTTGAGTGAATTTAGCTGCATTGCCAATCAGGTTTACCAGCACCTGCGTAAGCCGTGTAGCATCACCATTGAGGGTGTCGGGAACAGCTTCTTCTACTTCTGTAACGAAGTGCAGCCCTTTCTCTTTTATTTTTTCCAGGAACATCGTCTCTACCGAGTAGAGCAGCTCCCGTATGCTGAATGGGGTAGGCTCAATACGCATCATGCCTGCCTCTATCTTGGAAAGGTCAAGTATATCATTGATGATGGTAAGCAGGCTGTCGCCCGACCTTTGTATCGCCTGCACATATCCCTTGGACACCGTATCCAGCTCGCGCTTTTGTAACAAATTGGTGAACCCTACGATCGCATTCATCGGCGTGCGTATTTCATGACTCATATTGGCCATGAAGTTTTCCTTGATCCTGGCTGCTTCCCGTACTTTCTTCTCGGAGGTGTCCAGTTGCGTGATCAACTGGTTTTGCTGACCGATACGATTGATGATGAACCAGAATAAAACAGCGCCGCTGATCAAAACCAATATGATCAGCACCATGCCCGAGGTGCGGGCCTCACTGCCATTTTTATCTACGGCATCAGTCAGTGCCGCCAGCAGTTGTTGACGGCTGCTGTCTATCTTGTGGGCGGTGGCAGCAATGTCCAGCGTTAACTGCCTGTTGGCGGGAGTCGCAAACTCGGCTTCTGCAGCCTGCCTGCCGGTCTTGTGAAAGGTATTTAATACCTGGTGGCTAAGGGCCAGTTTTTGACGAACCAGGGCATCCAGTTGGTCAATGAATTTTACCGAACTGTCATCGTCATTTATCTTTTGCAGCATGCCCAGGTCTTTTTCCACCTCCGCTACCTGCTGTTCGATCCCTTCAATGTTTACGGTGTCGCGCGTGGTGATCGTATGGACCACCCCATTTTCTATCGCATGGATCCCGTTTTCAAGGGCACGCAGTTCGTTGTCCACTTTGAACTCATTCATCAGCCGCTCATTGCCGCTGATGAGGCCATTGATATTTTTGGCAGAATTGTATTGCAGATAGATCAGCAGTAAGTTGCCCGCAATAAAGGCAGCCAGTATATAATAAATGATCTTTTTACTGGTCATTGCTGGTAAATATTATGCTAATGTAGTTTAAAAAAGGTCATGCTCATCCATGTCGGCCCTTATCCGTCGCTCGAAGGAACTGCAGCGCTAATCCGATGAGTAAAAGCGTATCTGCTATAAATAATATGATCAAAAGCATTTTCATGTGTAAAAAAAGAAGGCCCGGGTAGAAACCAGGGCCGTAACCAAAACTAACTGCTTATGAAAAATAGATAAAGAACTTTTGTTTATTTGTTGTAATTGCTGATGTAAAGATGCACCGGAATAGTTGCCTGAAAAAGGCCCGGGCGTCCATTGGGAACAATCAATCGGCGAAAAAGGAAAAACAGTCGTCGGGGTTAATGTCAGCCTTTCAAAGGCTGTTGTCAGGCTGAGCCTGTCGAAGCCGGGTAAAGGGTGGGCGCCTTTCAAAGGCGGCTCACCCTGATCTAAAGGTGGCATTTCTCGTTGCTTCGTTGCCTGGTTGCCTCATTGCCTGGTTGCCTCCGCATTACAGGATATTCATCCGTTTATTCAGCGCGCTGCGATAGGCATCTGCCACCGGTATAGGCTTCCCATTGATAATGAGCGCCCCATCCTGTATCGTCTCGATCTTGCTGATGGCTACTATATAGGAGCGATGCACCCGCAGGAATTTGCCGGGCGGTAACCTTTCTTCCACCGCTTTTAAAGTAGTGTGAATGGCATAGAACTTACCGGGCGTGTACAGCTTTACATAATCACCCATGGCTTCGGCATAGAGAATATCCTGCAGACTTAGCCGGCGTACAATATTAGAGTCACGTATGAAGATGAATTCGTCCTCGGTAAACTTTACCTCTTCTTTGCTGCTGTCCAGTATTTCCCTCACCCGGTCGATAGCCTGTATAAAACGGGGCGGGGTGACAGGTTTCACAATATAATCGGCCACGTTGAGCTCGAAAGCTTCTGCAGCATAGTCTTTTTTGGAGGTAGTAAATACGATCACCGGACGCTTAGTACCAAGGTTTCTTGTTAGTTCCAGCCCGCTCATACCCTGCATTTCTATATCCAGCAGCAAAAGGTCTACAGGCTGTTCCTGCAGCAGGTTCCAGGCTTCCATGGCATTGCTGCATTCTCCGGCAACCGTAAGGTCTTTTACCTGGCTGGCCAATTGTTTCAGCGTAGTTCTGGCTATTTTATTATCGTCAATGATCAGGCAATTCATATGATAAATATAATTATTCCGAGGCAATTGCCTGCCAGTTAGCTCAACAGTTTATTAAGTGGCAAGGGCTGCCATCCGTTTCTACCTGGATAGTAGGATGCTGAACGTTTTGCGCCCTGGTAATTTCCCGTGCTTTTTGCAGCAGTCCGTTGAGGCCGGACATATCCACCGTGGGATTGACCACCAGGTGAAGAGACAGGATGTTTTTTTCGCCATCCATGCTCCAGCAATGTACATCGTGAACGCCTGTAACTCCGGGCAGCTTTTTGAGTTCAGCCACAATAGCCTGGGCATTGACGCCCGCAGGAGCCGCCTGGAGAAAGATCTTCAGGGCAGTCATAATATTCCGGGATGCATTATAAAGGACGAACAGGCCAATACCAACCGACAACAAGGGATCTATCCAATACCATTGTGTAAAGTACATAATGATGGCGCCCACCAATACCGCTATCCAGCCAAGCGCATCTTCCAGCAGGTGCAGCATAACCGCCCGTTGGTTCAGCGAGTGTTGCTTTCCCTGCCGCAACCGCAGGATGGCCAGGCCATTGAACACCACGCCTGCTATGGCCAGCCACAATACCCCCGTGGTCTTTACTGCTTGCACCGCAAAGAAACGAGGTATCGCTTCTGTCAGGATAACAATGGAGCCAGCTATTAATATCAGGGAGGTGAGGAAGGCTGCAAGAATAGAAAACCGCCGCTTTCCATAACTAAACGTGTCTGTTCTTCCCTGCCCTGATTGTTTTTCCAATACCAGTGCTGCCCCAATGGCAATGCTGTCGCCCAGGTCATGGATGGCATCTGAAAGAATAGCCACCGAATTCGTGTACAATCCGCCTATAAACTCTATAATAGTAAAGAGCACATTAAGCACCAGCGCCACCCGCATATTGCTCACTACAGGGTGAACATGCAGGGAGCCGCCATGGTCATGTCCCTCGTGTGAGCAATGGCCGTGTTCGTGCGTATGTGCTTGTTTTTCCGCGTGTTTCATAAGGCAAAGTGACGATAAAACACCTTACGTAACAATGCAGGCATCCGGGTAAAGGTTGGACTATTTGCGGTATTTCTGCCTGAATTGTACCGGCGAGAGCCCGGTTAGCTTGCTGAAAAGACGGGTAAAATAGGTATGATCCTCATAGCCCAGCAAATGCGCAATTTCCTTCACCGTATTGTCGGTATAATAGAGCATTCGCCTGGCCTCCAGTATGATCTCCTGGTGGATCCAGTGGCTCACCGGAAAGCCGGTGGCCTCTTTCACCACTTCATTGAGCCAGGCCGGCGATATATTGAGCGCCGCTGCATACTGCGAAGGACTTTTCATGGTTTTGAATTGCTGCTGAAGCAGGCTCCGGAATTGCCGCGTGATGATCTCTTTTCGCGCATCCTTCCGGTCGCCGGCTTGCACCGGTTCCTGGTAGGCGGCGGCAAACAGGCTGATGCACGCAGCTGTGAGCGACCGCAGCGTATGTTCATGGAAAGGCGTATCGGCATTGCTCTCGTATACCTGCTGGAGCGCCGTGATGCAGACCTGTAGTTGTAAGATGTCGGTGGGAGTGATGCCGATAGGATCGCGTTGACGCGGGGCGTTTTGAAATACAGCGCGGAAGGTTTCATCCATCCAGGAAACGTCGAGGGCTATAAACCAGGCGATGGTATCTTTTTCAGCAGCGAGTGATTGATGTACCTGGCCGGGAAGGATGCTTAATATGGCAGCGTCTTGTACAACGATCTGCTCAAAGTCTACCATGATATGGCTGCGTCCTTTTTCCTGGAAGATCAATACATAATGTTCATCACGGTGGGCAGCGTGTGCAGTTGGTTCACCGGCGTTGGTATGATCGGCCCGGAGTATTTCAACCCCGCAACTGCTTCTTTCACGAAGGGAATAAGTAGGTATGGAAACATTTGATCTCACAGCACGGCTATGCTTTTTCGCTGGTCATAGCGATCTTTCTATGCCGCAATCCCCACACCGCCATACTGTCCAATACAAGCGTCAGGGACTTGCCTGATTTCGTAAGCTCATATTCTATACAAACCGGAATGGTATCATATACCGTACGTTTTACCATGCCATTCAATTCCAGTTCTTTAAGCTCTTTCGACAGCATGCGGGCAGTAATATTGGGTATGCAGCGCTCCATTTCCCGGAAACGTTTCTTACCAAATAATAAAGTTCCGATAATCGGCAGTTTCCATTTGCCATTCAATACATTGAGGGTGTCGTTCACTGCCAGGATGAATTCTGATGAGCAGCTTTTAACATTTTTTAACTCTTTCTCAAATGTCGACATATTGAACAAATTTAGTATATTGCTATACAAAAATATACCGGTATACTTTTGTATAGTGCTTACTTTTGTATAGTAAAGGTAAGTACTTTTGTCACGGAAAAAGAAAAACTGAAAAGAAGCCTTTTTAAAAAAACAAAAACAATCACCCAATGTTCAAAGCAATTACTGCGATTACAGCAATCGCGCTGTTATCATTCACTTTACCATTTGCCGCTTCCTGGAAAGCCGACAATGTGCATTCAAGATTTGGATTCAGTGTTACCCACATGGGCATTGCTACCTTCAATGGCAGCTTCAAAGATTACAAATTAACACTCAACAACCCCGGTGCTGATTTTACTGATGCAACCGTTGAATTGACTGCTGAAATAAAGAGCATCAATACCGACAACTCCATGCGTGACGAGCACCTGCAGAGCGCCGATTTCTTTGATGCCGCCAAATACCCCCAACTCACATTCAAGAGCACTTCCTTCAAAAAGACAGGCGCTAAGACCTACAAAGTGACTGGTGATCTTACCCTGCATGGCGTAACCAAGAAAGTGGAACTGGATGCTATTCATGTTGGCAATGCCGTTAATCCTCAAAGCAAGAAGGATATGGCTGGTTTTAAAGTAACCGGCGTTATCAAACGTTCAGATTTCGGTATCGCTACCGGCTTCCCTACAGCTGCATTAGGTGACGAAGTAACCATCACTGGTGATTTTGAATTCATTAAAGACTAATCAGCAGGTAGATGAAAGACCTTCGGGCCTTCCATCGGGCAAGTTTAATAACAAATAAGTACGGATGAAAAAAGTCGTTTTATCTTTTGCAACACTGCTGGCCCTTACAGCAGTGTTTGCCTTCTCAATAGCCAGCAGTTGGGATATCAAAAAAGACTACAGCATTAAGTTCTCTGGTGAAGATGCTTCCGGCATTTTCAAGACCTTTACCGGTAGCATCGTTTTTGATGAAAAGAACCTGGCTACTTCTAAGTTTTCTGTAAATATTGATGTAGCATCGATCAACACCGGTAATGGTATGCAGAATAAGCACGCCAAAGGCGAAGAATGGTTTGATGCGACGAAATATCCGCAGATCGTATTCAACTCCTCCAGGATCACCAAAACGGCCACTGGCTGGCAAACCACCGGCACATTGGAAATACGCGGTGTGAAAAAAGAAGTGACCATTCCTTTTGCTTTTGTGCCTAAGGGCAATGAGGCAGTATTCTCCGGAACCTTCAATGTGAACAGGAGCGATTATGGTGTTGGAAAACCCGCTACAGGAGCAGCAGCAGTGATAAAGATTGAAGTGTACGTGCCTGTTACTAAAAAATAAAACGTACCAACATGTTTAAAAGATCATTTTTGCTTGGCCTTGTATCCGGTCTTTTGGCGGGCGTAGCCTCCCTGATCTATGCCAAGGTGTATTACAATTCCCTGGGCGTTGATTTCTCTGCCGTGGCAGCTACTACTTCTATTTTGGCAGCATCGGTATTGGGTGGCGTATTGGCAGCAATAGGCTACTGGCTGTTGACTAAGTTCCTAAAAGCCAAAGGAGAGATCGTATTCAACTTCCTGTTTACGATATTGACCTTTGTGAGCATACTGGCTCCATTGGCTACCAGGCTTCCCCTCACCGTGGAAATGCCGGAGTTATTTCCCGGCTATACAGTGCCCATGCACTTTTTCCCGGCGCTGGCCTGGTTTACACTCAAGCCATTGTTCATACAACAGACCATCAAGGATTATGACAGGCCCACAGGCGCCTGATCCTGAAATGGGTCTATACATAACGAAGGCTGCTCATGCATGGGCAGCCTTACTTTTTTTTACTAATATCACCACGTGCTTGGAAGTAGGCGTATTGCTTTTATCCGCCACACTGTTGATCGGCACCAGCACATTGGCTTCCGGAAAATAAGTGGCCGTACAACCCGCCGGAATAGCATAAGGCACTACGATGAATTGGTGCGCTGCTCTTTCCACACCGTCATGGTAGTTGAACAGGTCTACCACATCACCCTTGTTCAGGCCCCGTGCCGTCATATCTCCCTGGTTCATCATGATCACCCGGCGTTCCTGATAAATGCCACGGTAGCGATCATCCAGGCCATAAATAGTCGTATTGAATTGATCATGACTCCGGATCGTCATCATCAGCAATTCTTCCTTGCCCAATACCAGTAAGGCAGGTGAGGCTATATTAAATTGTGCTTTGCGGCTGGCCGTATCAAAATTTCCTTCCCGGTTGCAATTGGGCAGGTAAAATCCACCCGGTATACGCACCCGTTCATTGTATTGCTCAAACCCCGGGATCGTCTTTTCAATATCATCCCGTATATGATCATAATGCTCCAGGTACTTATCCCAGTTCACCGTACTGCGATCGCCCAGCGTGGCTTTGGCCAGCCGGCATACGATGGCCGGTTCACTCAGCAATTCATCCGATACAGGCGCCAGGATGCCTTTGGATGATTGTACTACTCCCATAGAATTCTCACAACTTACAAACTGGTCTTCCCCGTGTTGCGTATCCTTATCACTGCGTCCCAGGCAGGGTAGTATCAGCGCTTCTTCGCCATGCACCAGGTGGCTCCGGTTTAGTTTGGTGGATACATGAACCGTGAGTAAACACTTACTCAACGCCGCTGCGGTATACTGGGTATCGGGTGTAGCGGACAGGAAATTACCACCCATCGCAAAGAATACTTTCCCCTGGCCATTGTGCATGGCTTTGATAGCATCCACCACATCCCAGCCGTGCGCTTGCGGTGGGGTAAAACCAAAGTTATCACTGATAGACTTCAGGAAGCGGGCAGAAGGTTGCTCATAGATGCCCATCGTTCTGTCGCCCTGCACATTGCTATGGCCACGTACCGGGCAGGTACCGGCTCCTTTTTTGCCGATACTGCCTTTTAGCAATAATAAATTGACGACCTCCTTAATAGTATCTACCGCATTCTTGTGTTGCGTGAGCCCCATGGCCCAGCAGGCAATGATCTTCTTTTTATTTTTCAGCAAGGTGGCTGTTTCCTGTAGCTGCACCAGGTCAATACCACAGGCCTGCACCAGTTCATCCATGTTTTGCTGCTGCAGGTGTTGCCTAAGTTCGGCATAGCCCAGTGTATTGGCTTCGATAAAAGCATGGTCCAGCACCGTCCCGGGTTCCTGTTCTTCAGCCTGCAGCAATAATTTCTCCAGTGCTTGCAGCAAGGCCATATCCCCATTGATCTTCACCGGCAGGAACACATCGGTGAGTGGTGTGCCTATGTTCAACAAACCTTTCAGTTGTTGAGGGTTATTGAAGCCCATCAATCCCGCTTCGGGCAATGGATTGATCGATATGATAAGTGCACCATTGGCCTTTGCTTTCTGCAGGGCCGTCAACATCCGTGGGTGATTGGTGCCGGGGTTTTGCCCCAGTATCATGATCACTTCTGCTTCATATAGGTCTTCCAGCTTCACCGATCCTTTACCAATGCCCAGCGATTCTCCCAGTGCTACGCCACTGCTTTCATGACACATATTGCTGCAATCCGGCAGGTTATTCGTGCCGTATGCCCGTACAAACAACTGGTAAAGAAAAGCCGCTTCATTGCTCGTGCGTCCGGAAGTATAGAAAATAGCTTCATTGGGCGAGTCCAGTTTATTAAGTGTAGCAGCGATCTTCTCAAAAGCAGCATCCCAGGTGATGGGCTGGTAATGCGTAGCCCCTTTGGGAAGATACATGGGTTGGGCGATGCGTCCTTTGCGCCCGATCTCAAAATCCGTGAGGCCCGCCAGTTCATCTACAGCATGTTGTGCAAAGAATTCAGGGGTTAATTTTTTAGCCGTCGCTTCATCGGCCACCGCCTTGGCGCCGTTCTCACAGTATTCTGCTATACCGCTGCGCTCATCATCCGGATCGGGCCAGGCACAACTGGGGCAGTCAAAGCCACCTTTCTGATTCAGTTTTCCCAACGCCTTCAAACCCCTGAACAGGCCGGCTTCGCCGAATACATGTTGCAAGGCGTGTAACACAGCAGGTGTACCTGCAGCACTTGTTTTCACAGTGCCTAGTTTCAACCCCGTAAAGATTGTCGGGTTTTCTGCCCCTGGTATAGGTGATGTTTCCTTGTTATCCATGTTGTACACGTTTACCGCCACTATAAATATTAAAACGTTGGTTGCGCAAGAATCCCACCAGCGTAATATCATTTTCCTGCGCCAGTTCCACTGCCAGGCTGGAGGGGGCGCCCACAGCCGCCACTACTTTTATACCAGCCATCGCAGCTTTTTGTATCAACTCAAAACTGGCCCGTCCGCTTAAGAGCAGCACTACATTGTGCAGCGGCAATTGGTCCTGCAGCAAAGCCGTACCAATCAATTTATCCAGCGCATTGTGCCGGCCTACATCTTCCCGTAGCATAAGCAGATCACCATTATTCGTAAACAAGGCTGCTGCATGCAGACCGCCCGTACTGCCAAACACCGCCTGCTCATTTAATAAGCGGGCAGGTAATCCATGTAATACTTCCGATGGTATAAGCAGACTATCTGCTTCGTCCCTGAAAATGGAGACAGTTTTGATGGCGTCGATACTGGCCTTGCCACATACCCCGCAACTGGAAGTGGTATAGAAGTTCCGGTCCGCCTGTTGCAGTCGTGGCATTACCTCCGGGTGAAGGGTTACACGCATGGTGTTCATCCCCGGAAACGTGGGAGAGATATAATCAATTTGCTGTTGGTGTTGGATGATCCCTTCGGTAAACAGGAAGCCGGCGGCCAGTTCTCCGTCGTTGCCCGGCGTACGCATGGTAACGGATACGCTCCTTTGTATACGCTCCTGTCCATACAGTAATTGTATCTCCAGCGGCTCTTCAATGGCCAGTACATCATCCGATATTGATACCTGCCCTGCCTGCACTTTCTGAATGGTGAAGGTGCTTACTGCATTGATTTCCATAAAAGCCCTGTTATTGTACCTGAAAGGTACCTCTATTTTAAGACTTCAACCTTAGCCACTTATCTTTGTTAGGACTTTCGTGAATCGTCAAAGCGAACGGCTCGTAGCTCATAACTTGTCCCGCCATAGCGGGAGCTCGCAGCTCAATTTAATACCATGAATGCAGAACAAGAACGTTTACAACATCCTGCCTGGAAAAGATGGGGTTCTTATGTATCCGACAGGCAGTGGGGCACAGTAAGGGAGGATTATAGCGCCAATGGTGATGCCTGGAACTATACCACCCATGATATGGCGCGCAGCCTGGCCTGGCGCTGGGGAGAAGAAGGGATAGCCGGTATCAGCGATGATAAGCAATTGTTATGTTTCGGCCTGGCATTGTGGAATAAAAGAGATGCCTGTATAAAGGAGCGCTTTTTTGGCCTTTCCAATAAAGAGGGTAATCATGGAGAAGATGTAAAGGAGCTCTATTACTACCTGGATGCCACGCCCACGCACTCCTACATGAAAATGCTCTATAAGTACCCGCAGCAGGAATTTCCGTATGAATGGCTGGTGCGCGAAAATGCCCGTCGCAGCCGACAGGAAGAAGAGTTCGAATTGTTGGATACTGGCATCTTCAACGACAATAAATACTTTGATGTATTGGTGGAATATGCCAAGGCCGATACAGATGATATATTGATCAAAATAACCATTCACAACCGCGGTCAGGAAGATGCCAGCCTGCATGTATTGCCCACCGTATGGTTTCGCAATACCTGGAGTTGGGGCAGGCATAATTATAAGCCCGCCATGTACAAAGTAGGGGAAAACAGCATTGGCATTTCACACAGGGACCTCGCCGTTTCTTATTTGCATTTTGAAGGAACTGCCCGCACCCTGTTTTGTGAAAACGAGACCAATACCCTGCGGCTGTACAATTATGATAACAAAAATCCCTGGCCCAAAGATGGTATCAACGATCATGTGGTACATGGCAAAGATTCAGTAAACCCGGCCATGGAAGGGACCAAAGCAGCTATCGATCTCGATATAACAGTACCCGCCGGACAATCATATACCATCCGTCTAAGGCTGAGTGATAAGCATGCAGATAACCCCTTTGAATATTTTGATAAGGCATTCACCCAAAGAGTAAGAGAGGCCAATGATTATTTTGGCCACCTGCAGCATACCATTGCCAGCGATGATGAAAAGCTGGTGCACCGCCAGGCCATAGCCGGTATGCTCTGGAACAAACAATTCTATTCCTATAAAGTGCAGCAATGGCTGGATGGCGATCCTGCCATGCCTACACCGCCGCCTGAGCGCCTGAAAGGCCGCAATGCCGATTGGAGACAGGTAAATAACGAACATATCCTGTCAGTACCTGATAAATGGGAATTTCCCTGGTATGCAGCCTGGGACCTCGGCTTCCACTGCGTTACCCTTGGCATGGTAGACCCCGATTTCGCCAAATACCAATTGCTGCTACTAACGGAAGAGTGGTACATGCATCCATCTGGTATGTTGCCTGCTTATGAGTGGCAATTGGGTGATGTCAACCCACCCATTCATGCCGGTGCCGTATATCGTGTATTCCGCCAGGATGCCCGTGCAAAAGGTGTAAAGGATTATACCTTCCTGGAATCCCTGTTCCACAAACTGCTGATCAATTTTACCTGGTGGGTAAACCGCAAAGACAGGCAGGGCAGTAATATTTTTGAAGGTGGTTTCCTGGGGCTCGATAATATTGGAGTATTCGACAGGAGCGCTCCCTTGCCTGAAGGCGTAACAGCCGAACAGGCAGATGCTACCAGCTGGATGGCCGTTTACGCTTTGAATATGCTGCATATTTCATTGGAACTGGCCACTCACAACAAGTCCTATACCGGGATGGCTACTAAGTTCTTTGAGCACTTCTTATACATAGCGGGCGCTATGGCCAGTATGGGTAAGGAGCATACCGGCTTATGGGATGAGGAAGATGAATTCTTTTATGACCAGATCAAGGTGCAAAACAAAAGCATCGTTAAGTTAAAGGTCAAGAGTATGGTGGGACTGATCCCTTTATTTGCCGTAGAAGTGATCACTGAAGAGACCCTGCAAAACAATCCTGTTTTTGCAGAGCGGATGCAATGGTTCCTGGACCACCGGCCCGATCTTGCCCTGCTCGTATCACGCTGGTATGAGGATGGAAAAGGAGATGTGCACCTGTTGGGCCTTCTAAGAGGTCACCGGATGAAGCGACTGCTCGCCCGGATGTTGGATGAAACCGAGTTCCTGAGCAAATACGGCGTAAGGTCCCTTTCCAAAAAATATGGGGAACAACCTTATTCCATTCATATCAATGGAGGGGAATTGAAAGTGCAGTATGTGCCGGGTGAAAGCGACAGCGATATGTATGGCGGTAATTCCAATTGGCGGGGCCCTATCTGGATGCCCATGAACTTTCTACTTATTGAAAGCCTCCGCAAATACCATTTTTATTACAGCGATGATTTTAAAATAGAATATCCCACCGCATCCGGACATTACCTTTCCCTCAAAGAAGTAGGCACAGAACTGGCCAATCGCTTATTGAAAATATTCCTGCCCGATGAGCAGGGAAGAAGAGCCGTATTTGGGGCCAATGAGAAGATGCAGACCGATCCTCATTTTAAAGATCATATCCTGTTCCATGAATATTTTCATGGCGATACCGGCAAGGGACTGGGTGCTTCCCACCAAACCGGTTGGACAGGCCTGATAGCAAATCTTATTATCATGAAAAATAGCCCGTAACAGGTAAGCAGGTTTTAACCCTCGTTGCCTTGCTGTCTCAATGCCTCGTTGCCTTTAAGCTTTTTTGTAATTGATGACGGAAATTTATTACTTTAGGCGCAGGGCCGCTATATGACATCATCAACTAATACTGCTTTATGGAGCCAATTGCGAAATGGTGATGAAAAAGCTTTGTATGCCCTGTACCAGTTGAATTATGATGATTTGCTCCAATACGGCCTGCGGCTTTCTGGTAGTGTAGGCGATAGTAAGGATGCCATTAACCTGGTTTTTGCAGCCCTTTGGGCCAATCGTCATCAATTGCCCGATGCCAACCATCCCAAAGCCTATCTTTTTACCTGTTTCAAGAACCGGGTATTGCGGATCAAACAACGCCAGGGGCAAAAGCTAATCCCTATCCATTCCTCCACCGAAGATTATTTGCCGGCCACCTCCTCAGTAGAAGAGACCTTCATCGAGATGCAGGAATATGAACTCCTCCAACAAAGAACGGCCCGCCTGTTGGACCATCTTACCGAAAGGCAACAGGAACTTATCAAACTCAGGTTCCTGGAAGAAATGAGCTATGAAAATATCGCCCTCCGCCTGAACATTTCTGTGCGCACCGTTTACAACAGCATCCACGAAAGCATCAAAGCTTTGAAAAAGGCATTTGACAAACAGTAGGCCCCCTGCTTTCGAAGCAAAAGTATTGCCGATTGCCGATTGCCGATTGCCGACCTGGTCATTTCGAACGCAGCGGCAATATCTCTCTTTGTTCATTTCGAACGCAGCGCAGCGGAGTGAGAAATCCGCTATCGAAGCAGAAAGGTATCAAAGCAAACAATTCACTATTCATGTTTTCCCCCCTCCCAATCCATTAAATCAAAAAAAATCCTGGTTGAGACGGTAAAAATCCCTCCTCCCCGGTATCTTATATATACAGGGTGGTGATTTGCCGGCGTAGGCATACCTTTTAGCCCCTGTAAACCATTGTATGTCTGATTATAAGAATTTTACTGCTGAAGATCTCCTGGCCAACGAGTCCTTCGTAAACTACCTGCTGCAACAAAACGAAGCAGACATTCAATTGTGGAATAGCAGGAAAGCCGCGGGCCTGCTGCAGGAGCAGGAATACCAGCGCGCCATCCAGCTCTTTGCTGCCCTGCGGACGCAGCATACAACCGTCCATATCAATAAGGAAGAAGAACAGGAAAAGCTACAGCAAATGATAGCCGGTCAGCAGGAAGCAGACCGCGCCACAGTGAAAATAATTTCGGTGAACCGGAAGAAACAACCATTCCTGCGTTATGCCTGGCCTGCCGCCGCGGCTGTGTTGATCCTGGTAGCTGCCAGTTGGTACCTTTTCCAGTCTGCCGGCAACAAGCCTACACCGGAGAAAGACTTTGTAGCCTTTGCCGTTACCAAACAGGATATCCGGAAAGTAACCCTGCCCGATGGAAGTGCTGTTATATTGAATGGCAACTCATCCATCAGCATCACACCGGGATTCAACAATAAAAAAAGAGAAGTACTGCTCAATGGCACCGCTTTCTTCCAGGTAGCTAAGAATCCCGATAAGCCATTTATCGTCATCAGCGGTCGCGTAAGTACCACTGCCCTTGGTACCTCCTTTTATATACACCAGTCTTCCAACGAAGCCCCTACCACCGTATCCCTGCTCACCGGCAAGGTAAGAGTAGAGGTGGAAGGCCAGCCAGCGGTTCACCTGGTGCCCTATGAAAAAGGGATCTACCATTCCGAACAGGAATTGGTCAAGACAACATTTGATAAAGACGCCCTCGTCAACTGGACAAAAGGAATGGTCCTTTTCAAAAATGCCAATTGGGAACAGGTCAAAAATGTGATTGAAGAATACTTTGATAAAAAGCTTGTTATCGGTACCTATAAAAAGGACATCAGTTTTACCGGGGAGTTCAAGGCCGATCAGCTCGAATCTATTTTATCATCCCTGGAATTTACCTATGATCTAAAATATACGATCCAAAACCAAACAGTCAACATCGCCTTTTAACCAGGCTGCTTAAACCAAACTGCTTATGACCTACACAACTCATGCTGTGGGCAAAGTCCTCACTTTGCTCAAAAGCACCGTCATGCTTTTGTTTTCACTGTTACCTTTAACGGCTATTTCCCAGGAAGGGCAAATGGTGCAGATAGGTTTTACCGATACACCGGTAGAAAAGGTATTCAATGAAATTACCCGGAAGGCAGGCGTTCGTTTTGCCTATGATGCAGGCAAAGTCAACCTGACTAAAAAGATCACCCTTCAAACTGCCAACTACAAATTAAAGGACCTGCTCGATAAAGTATGTACACTGGCTGGTTTTACCTACCAGTTAAAAAACAACACGGTAACGGTAAAGGCCATCAGCACTTCCGGCGATGAGATCAATACCGTATTCAAAGGCAAAGTGGTGAGCGATACCGGCGAACCCTTACCCCTGGTGAGCATCAATAACCAGCGATTAAAAATAACCGTTGTGTCAGACAAGGACGGCAATTTTGAAATTCCTGCCCAGGTGCAAAGCCGCCTCGTGTTCACCTCCATTGGATTTGAAGATAAGATGATGCAGGTGGCATCCCTGGCTCAGCCAGCTGTGATCACCTTGAACTCTTCCGCTAAAAATTTGAATGAAGTAGTGGTGACTTCTCTTGGCATCAAAAGAGAAAAAAAGGCCTTGGGTTACGCTATAGGAGAAGTAAAAGGAGAATCCATCGACAAAGCCCGCGATCCCAATGTGATCAATACCCTGGCCGGCAGGGTACCGGGGTTGATCATCAGCAATACAGCAGGTGGTCCGGGTAGTGCGGCCAAAGTATTGATCAGGGGCAACACCGATATCACTGGCAACAACCAGCCGTTGTATGTGGTAGATGGTGTGCCCATGGACAATTCCAACTACGGCGCTTCCAGCAACGATAAATATGCTTCAGGTTTCGACCTGGGCGACGCGATCTCTGCTATTGATCCCAACGATATTGAAACCATTTCAGTGCTGAAAGGCCCCGCAGCTTCGGCCCTCTACGGCGGCCGGGCTGGCCATGGGGTTATTATGATCACTACCCGCAAAGGATCGGCACGCAAAAGCCTGGGCATTGAACTCAATTCAACAGCTACTTTTGAAACACTGCTTACCCGCGCCGATGATAACCAATACGAATATGGGCAAGGCATGAGTGGCAGCATCCCTACCAGTCAACTGGTTTCCCGCAGTACCCTGTTCTCCAATTTTGGGGCAAAGCTCGATCCCAACCTTACCATCCCTTCCTTCGATGGTGGTACAGCGCCCTATGGCCTGGTGAAAAACAACATCGAAAATTTCTTCCGCACGGGAACAACCTTTGCCAACAATATTGCCCTTACCGGGGGCAACGAGATCAGCAGTTTCCGTTTTTCTTACAGCAACCTGTACAACAACGATATCGTTCCTAAAAGCTACCTCAACCGTAATACTTTTACCCTTCGTGGTACCAGCAAACTGGGTAGCCAGTTGAACATTGATGTGCGCGCTACTTACATGAATGAGTATGTTAAGAACAGGCCCGGCCTGGCCGATGATCCCAGTAATATTGGTTTCAACTTTGTAGGCCTGGCCAATAATGTAGACCAGCAGGTCTTTGAGAAAGGGTACCAGGATCAGTTTGGCAACTATGTAGAGTGGGGAGGTGGTCAGTATCACCTCAATCCCTATTGGGTCATCAACCGCATGAGCAATATTACCCGCAAAGACCGGCTCATGAGCATCGTGCAATTGAACTATAATCCCACTTACTGGCTTTCCCTGCAGGGAAGGATCAACAATGATTTCACTTTCCTCGGTTTTCAGAAATTCAGCCCGCCCTCTACGCCAGGTTCACTTACCGGCAGGTTGGATGGCACCGATACCCGGTTCTCCTTTACTTCGGCCGATGTGCTGGTGACCATGAAAAAGCAGTTTGGTCACTTTGATGGTTCTGTCAACATCGGCGGCAGCATGGAGTTTTACCGCAACCGTGGGAGTGCTAAAGTGGGTACCAATATGGTGGTGATGGATGCCGTGGCTTTCAATAGTTTTAAGACCAATACCGTTACCGAAACTGATATCCGCAAGCGGACCAATTCTTTTTACTCTACGCTGAGCCTCGGATACCACGGTTACCTGTTTCTCGATGCCACCATCCGGCGTGATATCTCATCTTCCTTGCCGGTTGCCAATAACAGTTATTGGTATCCTTCCCTGGGCGCCTCTTTTGTAGTATCGGATGCCCTGGATATCAAAAGCAAATTTCTCAACTACTTCAAGGTACGGGCTTCTGCTGCCGAAGTGGGCAATGATACAGACCCCTACCAGCTAACCCTCAACTATGCACTGCACCCGCTACAACCTTCCAATACGGTCATTGGTTATATTGCCAATGCAGCCAATCCCAATGCCCTGTTGCGGCCTACCCGCACCCGTAGTTTTGAAGCCGGTACAGATATGAAGTTTCTCAACAACCGCCTGGGTTTTGAATTTACCTGGTATACCCAAAGTTCGAGAGACCAGATCAACTTTGTGAACATTCCCTTTTCCGGTGGATTTGCTACCCGGGTTATCAATGCCGGTACCATCTCCAACACCGGCGTGGAAATATTGCTGACTGGCAAACCCGTAGTCACCAAAAACTTCAGCTGGGAAGTGGCAGCCAATGCTGCACACAACAAGAATACCGTGAAGTCGCTGGCAGAAGGGGTTACCTATATCACCCTCTCCGATGCCCGCTGGCTGGGTATTTCTGTGATCGCAGAGCCCGATATGCCCTATGGCACTATGTTGGGTTATGATTACCAGCGCACCCCCGACGGACAGGTGATCCTCGACCCTACTACCCTGCAGCCACTGGCAGGTGATGAACGCGTATCGGTAGGCAAAGGCACCTGGGATTGGACAGGCGGTGTCACCAATACTTTCCGCTATAAGAATCTTTCCCTGTCGGCTGTCATTGATATCAAAACCGGCGCCGACCTGTTTTCCATGACCAACCTGTTTGCCGTAACACGTGGTCAGCACAAGATGACCCTGGCCGGCAGAAAAGAATGGATACAATCCGAAGAAGAAAGACTGGCAGCTGGCAAGACCCTCGATGAATGGATGGCTTCCGGCAATGCCAAAGGATACGTTCCCCAGGGCGTAGTACAAACAGGCACCGATCCTTCCGGTAAACCGGTATATACCCAGAATACCAAACCCGTTGACCCCAATACTTATTGGCCAGGCTATTATGGTGATGACAAAGGCATTGCGCCGCCCTTTATTTATGATGCCAGCTATGTAAAGATGCGGGAGATCGTAGTCTCTTACACACTGCCCGCCAGGCTGTCAAAGAAAATAAGCGCACAGGGTATCTCCCTTTCCGTAGTGAGCCGTAACCCCTTCATCATTTATAAGAACGTACCCAATATTGACCCCGATTCCAATTATAACAATGGCAACGGTCAGGGCCTGGAATATGGCTCCCTGCCCGGACGAAGAAGCTGGGGTATTAACCTCAATGTAAAGTTCTAAACCTAAGTCCTTATCAGGCTGTCACCCTGAGTAAGTCGAAGGGTGCCTTGAAACGGTCTCAACATAAATACAACTGGTATGAAAAAATATATCTGTTTTCTGGGTTTTGCAGTGATGCTGGTGACATCCTGTAAAAAATTTGGAGACATTAATACAGACCCTACCAAGTCTGCCAACCTCGATCCTGCTATTCAGCTGGGCTATGCCCAACAAAAATTTTCCGGTGATCTCAATGTGCAGGAAAGGCTCAACGTGATCCTTGCCATGCCCCTGGTAGGACAAATAGGCGGCGCCTGGGCCAACCAGTATGGCCAGTTTTATGTGAAGCAGGAACGCTATGCTTCCCTCCTGTGGGAAGATAACTATGTAAATGAAATAAAGAATATACTGGATGCCGAAGAGCGCACCCGCCACAATGAGGCTGCCATCAACCTCAATGCCATGTGCCGCGTAATGAAGGTGTATCTTTTTGCGCGTATAACCGACTTGTATGGCGATGTGCCCTATACAGAAGCTTCCGGCGCTTATTCAAAAGGAAAATCTGCTCCCAAATACGATAAGCAGGAAGATATTTATACCGACTTTTTTAAGCAGCTTGATACGGCGGCTGCTAATTTCAATGTAGGCAAGGATGTGGTCAACAACGATGCCTTTTACAAAGGCAGCGTGTCTAAATGGAAAAAGTTCACCGCCTCCCTGCGGTTGAGGTTGGCCCTGCGCCTGGCCAAGCGCAACCCCACCAAAGCAAAAGAGGAAGTACAAAAGGCTTACACAGCAGGAGTGATAAATACTGCTGAAGACAATTGTATGTTGCGCCACGACAATGTACAGAATGATTATACTGATCTGCGGGGCAACGGTATATCCGCAGCACTCAACCAGGGCGACCTCATCGGTTATAGGATGACCAGCACCTTTATTACCCATTTGCAAAACACCAATGATCCGCGTTTATATGTATTGGCCCGTAATTACCTCGACAAGCCATTCAAGCCCTTCGAGCGTGTTGATATTACGGAGCAGGTAAAAGCACAGGTTGGCTCCTTTGGGGTGAAACCGGCAGATTTTATTTGGGACAACTGGCAGAATACCATTTATATCAATACCCCCGATGCGCAGAATGTACCCGTTTCCAACAACGAACAGTTTATACAGGTAGCCAACTGGCTGATAGCGCCCAATGCCCCCTTCCTGCATATGGGCTATGCGGAAACCGAATTGTTGCTGGCAGATGCTTCCATCCGGTTCAATATCCAGTTGGGCGTGGCTGCAGTGGAGCACTACAAAAATGGCATGGCGGCTGCCTGCCGTCAGTTGACCATTTATCCCGGCGCTCCGGCCATCAATGATGCGGCCATCAACCAGTTCGTAGCCGATAATGCCCTGGCGCCAGGCAAAGAGTTACAACAGATCAATACACAATTGTGGGTAGCCTATTTTTTGAATGGCCCCGAAGCATATGCCAATCTCAGAAGGAGTGGGTTTCCTGTATTGCCATCTGGTTATAAAAGTGGTTATTCCGACGCCACCCAGATGCCCAGGCGTTTGGAATACCCCATATCTGAAAAGTCACTCAATGCTACCAATGCAGGCGATGCTATTACGCGTATGGGTGGCAAAGACGATTGGAACAACAGGGTTTGGTGGGATATGCCATAACAGATCCATGGTGGGTCGCCCTTCAAGGGTGGCTCACCATGGTAGACTAAAGCTGGCCAATGTTCACGAAAGCCCCCATTTTGAATATCATCAATCAACATAACATGCGTATCATACATAAAAGAATAGTCCCTTTGATCCTACAGGTTATTGGCGTTATGGTAGGTATCATGCTGCTGCAAGCCTGTAAGAAAGACATTGCCGATAATCCTGAATTCGGTCCCGGAGATTATCCACGTATCTTTTATGCCCAGGGTAATTTTCCCCAGGCCATCATCATCGATCAGGGTGGTTCTGCCAAATACGGCGGACTTACTTATTCTCCCGCCGGCAAGGTAAAGATCAGTTGGAAAGTGAATGATGAAGTAAAATCAAACGATACCAGTTTTACGTTTGTACCCACTACAGGCGGTGAATACAGCATCAAACTGGAAGTAGAACTCAATGGACTTGTTTCTACCCGTAGCTCGCAGGTGCTGGTGAAACCCGCTACTTATACGCGTAAGAACTTCAATAAGGTGGTGATGGGTTACCTCAGTTATGATGGCTTGGCTGCCGATGTAAAGTGGCCCTTTATTACACACCTGGCAGCGCAGCTCGGTAAGGTAAGTTCGGATGGAGTATTGGACATCACGAAGGGCAATGCCAACCAGTTGGCCGATGAGTTGGTGGCCAGGGGGCATATCCGGGGCCTACCCGTATTGCTTACCTTGTTTGGAAGACTGTCTCCCGTAGATGGCTGGGCCTTGTATGAAAGCGATGATATGGGTACAGCCCTCCGCGATGCTACCAGGCGCGCCGGACTGGTAACACAGGTAAAGAATTATATCACGGCCAGCCGCATGGATGGTGTGGATGTGATGATGACCGATTTCAATGGATCACCCAACTATAGTGCAAACCTTACGGCGTTGGGATTATTCGTAAAGGAACTGAGGACCGCTTTGCCGGCCAATGCGATCATTACCATTACCGCAGGCGCGGGATGGCAGCATTGGGAATACCCCGATCTTTCACCTGTAGACTGGGTAAATGTGCGGGCTTTTGAGGATGGGGTGCATGTAGGCCCAGGAGCACCCGTAGGGCAGGCTTCTTCGCTTGATTTTATGAAAACAGCTGCCAATATCTGGGCGCAGTTCCATGTAGCCCCTTCAAAAGTGGTAGTAGGATTTCCGGTGTTTGGACTGCGGTATACCGACCTCGATGCCAATGGCAATTGCCTCAGCTGGGGTTCCTATGATTATGCATCCTATAAAAGCATTCTGGCCATTGATGCTACCGCCGATACCAAAGAGTTTATCAATTCCGCCAAGGGCATTTATTACAATGGTGTTCCCTTGATCAAACAAAAGGCTGATTTTATTAAAGCCAGTGCTTATAAGGGTATGTATGGCTGGTACATCGACGGTGATGCTGCCGATACCACCAAATCATTATTCCGTACAGCCTTCAGGGCGTTGAATTAAAGCCCTGATTATGTCCCCCTTCTGTCATCGAATCACCCTTTTTTGTCATTTCGAACGCAGCGCAGCGGAGTGAGAAATCTGCTATCGAAGCAAAGGCTTCGGAGTTAACCATTCACTTATGAAGATCACCCATACAATACTATTCCTCCTCCTCCTGTCCTGTACCAAAACCACGGCGCAGAAGGAGCCCTTTATGGTCGGAGGATACGTGCCTTCCTGGAAGGATGGTGCTACCATCGACTACAGCAAGCTCACTCATGTATTTTTTTCTTTTGTGAAGGCCAATCCCGATGGCAGCATCCTGGCCTTCACCCCGGAAGAGCAGGCATCGTTTAATACCTTTAAGACCCGCTCGGCTGGTAAAACCCGCTTCATCAGCCTGGGTGGTGGTGGCGATCAAACCTTACCCGCAATGGCCGCTACAGCAGCTGCCCGCGATAAGTTTGCAGCCGCCTGTGTACAATTCTGTATAGACAACGACCTGCAGGGAGTGGATATGGACTGGGAACAGATCAGGGACGATGCCAATGCTACTAATTTTGAAGCGTTGATGAAAGTGCTGTCCGAATTATTGCATGCCCGGCAATTACTACTGGTGGCCACCGTGGCCCATGGATGGGGTGGAGAATATTATAGTGCACACGCATTGAAATATGCCGACTGGATACAACTCATGGTATATGACCAGGCAGGCTCCTGGGCTGCCAGTCCTTATGGCAACCATGCTACTTTCCAGCATGTGTTGGATGCCGTAGATTTTTGGAAGCGCAAGGGCTATACTAAATCTTCTCAAATGGTGATCGGGCTTCCTTTCTATGGCTATAAATTTAAGAGCGATGCCGGTGGCCTGGCCGACCAGGTGCCCTATAATGAAATTGTTAACTGGTTTCCTTTTCTGGGCCCTGATGCCAATGAACACAACCTGGTGGTGTTTAACGGGCCCGCCCTCATCAAAGAGAAAACCAGTTATGCCAAAAGAAAAGGCTTCAAAGGCGTAATGATCTGGGAAGTAACACAGGATGTACCCGCCGATCAGCCTAAGTCATTATTGAAAGCCATTGAAGAAGCTGCGAAAGAGTAGGGTAGACAATAGGAAAAAAATAATAGTGCAGAGGTGACACCTTTCCCCTGTTACGCAAACGAAAGGTGTCACCCCTAGACTTCTTTACTGCCCCTGCGTAAAGAACACAATCGCAATAATGATCAACAGTACCACCAGGATGGTAAGCACCACTTTGGCAGTGGAGACGGGTTTCTTGCCATGGATCTTGCCCGTTTGCCCATTGATCAGGAAATGATAGGTCTTACTTTTATACGCGTAGGTGCATATCCACAGCGGTAAAAGAATATGCTTATAAGTCTGGTTGGAGTAGGAGGTATCTACCTCTAAGTTGCGATACGTATCGATCCGGCAAAGATCGGCGCAGGATTCATAAATAGCATCCTTCATGATCGCCTCTGCTTTCTCATACCCATCATTCACTGCAATGTCGTATACATCTGCCTGCCAGCCTGATAAATATTTCGCATCAAAGTTTACCAACTCCTGCAATTGATAGGGGAAAATGCTTTCATATTCATTTTGCGAGAGCTCTGTAGCGCCGCCAATCAGCACATCATCAAAGAAATGGTCATAGGTGCCGCTGCGGTAGATCCATTCCGTTTTCTGTACCTGCTTCGACTGGCGGTTGCCCTGACTATCCGTATAATATTCTGTTTCGTAATAATGACGGCCGCCATAACCACTCCAGTTGCTGTTGGTTTGCGCATCATAGGTCCAGAAGGGAAGGTAGATGCCGTGCAAAGCATCGTGCCTGGCAAATTGCTGCAGGTCGCCCGGCGCCCACCAGCCTTTCCCCAGCCAGGTCTTAAAAATAGCCAGCGACTGTTGCCGGTCCACCATAAAAGGGATCATGCCCGAGGGTTGTATGATCCTCGTTTTATAAGCTACCGGGTTTACCGCTTCATAGTTACAGAAGCTGCAGGTAAAAGTGGGTGTTTCTGTGGTGAATACAGATTGAGAACCGCAGCGGTTGCACTTGTATACCAACTGTTCCACCGTAACAGTGGGATCTGTAGCACCGGCAAATTGTTGCTTCAGGTTGTTTTCCCTGATCAGGTCTGTTGCCTTGTCAATCGCTACCTTGGTGCCGCAATGTTCACATTCCAGTTGCTGCAGCTTAGGACTAAAATGTAATTGTGAATTACATCCCGGACAGGGAAACAGTAATAGGGGAGCTGTCTGTACTTGTTCCATGAATTAATCTCGTATCGATCTGGTAAATCATCACAAGGGTGGGTCGCTTTACAAAAGCGGCTCACCCTTGAAAGCTGTTTACAATTTGCCTAGTATCTCTGCTTTCTTTTGGTTGAATTCCTCTTCCGTTAAAATACCCTGCGCTTTTAATTCACCCAATTGTTTAAGCAGGTCCACCAACTTTTGTTTTTCATTGGGGTCTGTAACAGGGGTGTTGTTATTGGCAGCGGGCTGTTGCTGCTGTTGCAGCAGGTTGGTGAGGATCACGCCGGCGCCAATACCAGCTGTGCCTGCGGCACCTGGATTATTGGCCAGATTTTCAATGGCGATGCCCCCCTGCATTTGGTTGAACTGGTTCAGCTTATCCGACAACATATTCAACTGCGTGGTTTTGTCCAGCATCTTCTCTACCTCTTCCGGCAGCGTTACATTCTCTATATAGAATTTGCCCAGTTCTATACCCCAGGCGTCAAATTCTGTTTGGAAGATCGGTTTCAGTTTCTCTCCGATCTCCGTGAAGTTGGCTGCCAGATCAAGCACCGAAATACCGGCTTCTGCCAGCCCTTCCGTCAGCTTACTCACGATCGTATTCCTCAATTGCTCACTAACACCCTCAATCCGTACCAGCGGATTGGTGCCTGCAAATTCCTTGATAAACTTCTTGGGGTCGATCACCCGCATGGTATAAGTACCGAAGGAGCGCAGCCTTACCTGCTTGAATTCAGGATCACGTACGATTATCGGATTGGAAGTGCCCCACTTCAGGTTGGTAAACTGTTTGGTGCTCACAAAAAACACATCTACCTTAAAAGGCGAATCAAACAAGTATTTCCACGACTTCAGCGTAGTCGTAATGGGCATATTCTTTGTGCTCAGCTCATGCCGCCCTGGAATATACACATCGCCAAACTCACCTTCATTCATCAACACCGCTACCTGCGATTCCCGCACCGTAAGCTGTGCTCCGTTCATGATCTTATTGCCCTTGTCGGGAAACTTATAGATCACCGTATCACTAGTGTCGTCTACCCAGTCAATGACCTCAATAAACTCGCCTTTAATAAAATCAAACAGTCCCATAGAAGTTGTTTTATAGAGAGAAAAGGTAATAATTTATACAGTTAGTAGCACAGTGAATTGAAAAATTACATTTGTCGGTGTTAAATATAAAGCGAATCTTGTTTGGTTTGTATTTTATTGGTTACCATTATGTTATGGTATTGCTTCTGGTGGTTTCAGGGAATTGATTAGATTTGTGCTACTTAAAAATGCTTCATGCAGGCGAAAAAGAAAGCTATATTGATTTTAGACTGTTCTGTTGGCGATTTGACAGCTCAACTGGAAAAGACGCTGAAAACAGCGTTGGCAAAGAAAGCCACCATGAACCTGCCCTTGGTATATAGGAACAGTTTCTGCAAGCAAAGCAATCAATTCATACACGAATATCCCAACGGTAAAAAGCTCCTCATTCAACAGAATAGCAAAACTTCTGAAGAAACTATCCTCAGGGAATTATAAGAATGAATGTTGAAAAACCACATTTATTCATAGTTGCCGGCCCCAATGGTGCTACAAGACTTGAAAAAGAATGTCCCGCTTGGGTTGAAGACTTCATAAAGGCTAATAAAAGTAGTCGTAAGAAATAAATGCTTTGGGTTATATTCAAAAGGGCCGCAAATTTTTGATTTGCAGCCCTTTCTCTTTTCTTCTTAGGCTTTTCATCGCTACGTCTGGTTTACTCTACACCACCCCGCCCATCAGCGGATCGGTTTTTGAAACCGCGCCTGTCTCTACGTGGCCGGCAAAGCGTTCTTCAAAATGTTCATATCCTTTTACCACAGCGCTTACATCATACCACTGGAAAGAGGATGATAAGTTAACGGGTATAGTGATGGTGGCGCCGGCAGCCAGCGACTTTACTTTATTCCCAGTCTTGTAATGGTTGTCCTGGATAGTCACCGTATGCGCTTTGCTATCCTTATTGGTTATCTTGATCACGATATTACCCGTGAGTTTATTGTTACCTGTTTGCTCATACATACAGGTGATCGTCACCAGCGGATTGTTGCTATTGCCCTTGAACTCCCGGAAAAAACCATTAGGGGCATACACCCGGAGGTGATAATCTCCTTTATCAAATTGATTGACCTGCCATTCATCCTGTAAGCGATCCCCTGCTTTCACCGAATAATCCCAGGCACGCATCTTTTCATTTTCATAAGCATTTACCGCATACACCCGGAAAGGCAGCCCCGTTGCTTTTTCTCCAAAAACTTTATTACCTGCCTGGAAGGTCAATTCAAATTGCCCCTTTGCCTTATTGAATTGTCCGTCTGTATAGGCTTCATAGGGAAGCGCACAGGCTGCGCGCACTCCTTTTTCCTGTTTGGGCAACAACGGCGTTTGCAAGGGATTGGCTTGCACTTGCTCAATTTCAGCAGCAGACAGCTTCCTGTAATTGGCAGGCATTTCTTTGAACTGTGCCTGGTGAATACTTTCAATAAATGGATCTCTTTGCAGGAAGACCGGGCTTTCTGTTTTCTCACCATTATAAGGCCGGAACACAGAAGTAAGGTCACCGCAAATGGTGCGTCTCCATTCAGTAATGTTCTCTTCTTTTATTTTCTTGTTGAACTTCTTAGCCAGGAAATTCTCCAGGAACTGCAAAGAGGAGGTATGGTCAAATACTTCCGAATTTACAAAGCCTCCCCTCGACCAGGGCGAAGCAATGATCATGGGTACACGGTAGCCCAATCCGATAGAAGCTTCCCGCAGTCCGCTGGCATTGGCCGAAGGATTTGTTTGCTGCTCCTTCGTTACAAAGTCCATTTTGGGATCGATACCTTGCGATACCTTACCTGTATGTTCCTTATAGGGATTGGGTACCACATAAGGCGCCATATGATCGAAGTAGCCATCGTTCTCATCATAGGTTAAAATGAAGATCGTTTTCTTCCACACTTCCGGATTCTGCAACAGTATTTCCATGGCCTCACTCACATACCAGGAGCCATACCAGGGATTGCCCGGGTGGTCGGAGAAATTCGCAGGCGACATCAGCCAGCTTACCGTAGGCAGGGTGCCATTTTTTACATCTTCCCTGAACTGGTGGAAAATATCCCCTTTTGGTATATTCACCGTTCTTTCTGTACCATTATCATTATACTTTAAAGAAGTGAGCTCATGGAAGAATGGATCATTCGTATTCGTGCTGAATGCTTTTTCGTTCAGGGCTTTCAACTCCTTTGACAGCTTCTCATAACTCTCAGGAGTGAATTTCGTCATCGCCACTTCAATACGTTCCAGTACTTTTTTTGCAGCCGCCAGTCTTTGCGTATTCCTTTCGTCGCCGGTTTGTTTTTCCAGCTCGCTGATCTGCTTCAGAATACTCTCTTTCTTCGTTTGCAGATTGGCAATACCACCGGCATGTAACCGTACATTGTACTGCTTGAAGTATTCCAGGATATTCGTGCCGAAATTGCTGAGCCAGGCGCTTTCTTCCCCCTTCAGGCCATAACCCATCGTGAGCTCATTCTGGTACACTTTCCAGGAGATGCCGTTTTCTTCCAGCCGCTCAGGGTAGGTTTTCCAGTCCAGTTCAGGATATTCATAGTTGCTCACATTCCACAAATGCGCAACCGCAGCAGCTTCATTACGCTCTCTCACTGTACCCGTCATCCAATAGTGCCGGTTGGGATGCGTACCCGTGATGCTGGAACAGAAATTATGATCACATACCGTAAAGGCATCAGCCAGCGAGTAATAGAAAGGGAAATCCGAGCGGTCGCAATAACCCATTGTCAACGGCATATCGCCAAATGCCTTGTTGCGGGCCCTTTTCGTTTCCAGCCATTTGTCATACTTGCCATTGTTCATAGCATCCGTCTGGTCTGTCCAGCCATGGGGCAGCGAGCCCATCCAGGCTACCTTCGTATCTTTTACATTGAGGTGGAAGGGTGTATACGTGTCGCCGGTTTTATTGGTTTGCAGCCATACCGGGTTGTTATCGGGCAATTGAATAGCGCGGGGATCATTAAAGCCCCTTACTCCTTGCAGCATACCCAGCTGGTGATCGAAAGAGCGGTTTTCCTGCATCAGGAAAACGATATGTTCTGCATCATAAAAAGTGCTGCCCGCAGCAGGATTAATGGCCAGGGCTTTTTGAATAACAGGTGGCAACGTATTAAAGAAAGCGGTACCGCCTGACAGCAAGGCCGCTTTTTTCAGGAACTCCCTTCTTGAATCCATAGAGATTATTTTTTTAAGGCCCGCAATATATTGACTTCTATACAGGTCGATAGGCTACAGGGCAATATAAAGGAAAGTATAATATTCACTTAACACCAGCACGTTATATTCTAACATTTTAATGCCCTCTTTAATCTGCCACACGGGATTTCTCTGACAATCATCTTTCCTTTTTCATGTCTTTTCACTCCTTACCTCGCTGCCTCATTGCCTTGTTGCCTCGTTGCCTTATTGCCTGTACGCCTCGTTGCCTTTTTCCGTTAACCCAAATCCCCTTTCCGTTAAGCGGTCGTCAATCAACCAGGCCTCTACTCCTAATTTGGTGCTCCTTTAATACTTGATGATATGAAAAAAATGTACACGATCGTTTATTGCCTGCTGGTCTGCATCAGCAACAATATGGCCCAGGGCATTTACCAGTTCTGGGGTATTGCCGATAAGGGTGGCAACAATGACCAGGGCACCCTGTTTACCACCAAATATGATGGCACCGGTATCCGGGCATACGATGCTTTCAATGTGCTTACACCCGGTGGACAGCCTTATGATGAAGGATTGATCGCTGCAAACAACGGCAAGCTATATGGAATGCTGGCCAATGCGGGCAAACGGAGCTGGGGTATCCTCTATGAATACGATCCCGTGACCTATACGTATACCAAAAAGATCGACTTCTATGATTATGGCTTCCGTGAACCCGAGGGCACCATGGTGATCCACAGCGGTCTCCTGTATGGTATTATCGGCGGTGGAGGTCTTACAAAGGGGGCCTTGTTTGAATACAAT
Source organism: Paraflavitalea soli (assembly GCF_003555545.1). Lineage (GTDB taxonomy): Bacteria > Bacteroidota > Bacteroidia > Chitinophagales > Chitinophagaceae > Paraflavitalea > Paraflavitalea soli. The sequence continues at coordinate 7,826,356 of NZ_CP032157.1, forward strand.
CCCACCAGCAATGTGCTGACCATCAAACACATTTTTCAGGGTCCCGGCATTTCGCCCGAGGCCAACATCACGGTGGCCTATCATAAAATTTATGGTACTACCTACGCCGGAGGGGTAGATGCGGGTGTGATCTATAGCTTCGATCTGGAAACGGATGTATATACCAAGCTGGCCGAATTTCCCCATGCCCTGGGGTATTACCGCAATGGCCCCTTACTGGAATACCAACATAAATTATACGGTACAACGGTTGCCGGCGGCGAGTTGAATGACGGCATTTTATTCAGCTTCGATCTCAACACCAATGTGCTGAACAAGAAAGCCGATATGGCTTCCATCGGGGCCGGCGAGGCTTCAGGTGGCATGGTAAAGTTCTTCAACAATGGTAACAAATTCTACGGCGGTACACGCGAGGGCGGAGCTAACAATGCAGGCGTTATTTATGAATACGATCCCCTGGCCAATCAATTGACTAAAAAGATCGACCTCAGTCCAGCCATTGGCAGCTATATCAATGGCGCCATGGTAGTATATGATCAAAAACTGTATGGGCTTGCCCGTTCCGGGGCTTCTATGGGGCAGGGCACTTTGTTCAGGTACGATCCTGTGCTGAACCAATACCAGCCCCGGCTCATCTTCCAGCGGGAATTTTCCGGTGCTTTCCCCGTAGGTACTTTATGCCTGTACAATGAAAAATTGTATGGGTTTGCCAACGAAGGAGGGGCCAACAACGAGGGGGCACTCATTGAATACGATCCCGATATAAACGGCTATCAAAGGCGGATAGACCTGGGTTCCAGCAATGGCCATTTACCCATTGGCAAACTCACATATTATAGTGGCAAGCTCTATGGCGTTACAAAGTCCGGAGGCAATTACAACAGAGGGGTTATCTACTCCTATGATATCGCTACCCACACCTATTCCATCCGGCACCATATGACCACAGCTACCGGCAATGTGGAGGATCAGGGAGGAATGATACTCTTCAACAACAGGTTCTATGGCGTAACCCATTATGATGATGGCAATGAAGGCGTGTTATACGAATTCAATCCGCTCAATGATCAATATACCGTAAAGCATTATTTCGTACAGGAAACAGGCATCATGCCTTATGGAACACCCGTGTACTACAATGGCAAGCTGTATGGCACCACTTCAGCGGGAGGGGATAATCTCAATGGTGTGCTCTACGAATATGACCTCGCATCCGGCATCTACTCGGTAAAAGTAACCTTTGGCGGCGCCTTTGGTCGATGGCCCGCATCCGCACTCACCCTGCACAATGGAAAAATGTACGGCACTGCTCCCGCAGGAGGGACCGATAATTTAGGTACATTGTTTGTTTACACACCGGCTGGCAACGGTTTCCAGAAACTATACGATTTTACTTCAGCAGAGGGTAGTTATCCACGAAGTGCTGTGGTCGTGTTCAACAACAAGCTCTACGGTACTACCAACAGGGGTGGCTCGCTGGATGACAAAGGCGTATTGTATTCCTATGACCTTGGTACAGGTGTATATGCCAAATTACACGTGTTCAATGCTCCAGGAGGAAAATATCCCTTTGCAAACCTGGCCCTATTGAATAATAAACTGTATGGCATCACCCAGGCAGGCGGTGACGTATACGATGGCGGCGTGGTGTATGAATACGATCCGGTGATGAATAGTTATGAGGAGAAATCCGCTTTCAATGTAAGCAACGGTTTTAATCCAACCTACACCCAGCTTACAGCTGTGCCTGCACTTGTAGCACCCGGCGCTCCCGGTTCCTGCATACCCGGTGGGTCGGCGCTGATCAATACCACCAACAATACCAGTTGGGTGTCCTTTACCGATGAGGAAGGATATGCAGTAGCAGAGATCAATGCCAATGGCAATAACCTGGGCAATGTGACTGTTCAGTTCTATACCCACAATGGTACTACACGAAAAGATGCAGCCGGCCGGTTGTACCTGGATCGCAATATCAGCATTACTGTGACCAATCAACCGGTAACACCAGTGAGCGTTCGCTTTTACATACGCAAAACAGAATTTGAATCACTGAAGAATACTCCCGCATCGGGCCTCCTCAATGTAAGCGATATTACACTCTTCAGGAATGAAGCAGCCTGCTCCAACGAAGTGGGCGCAAAAGCTTTGCCATTGACGACTACCGTCACCACCTGGGGCCTGGATTATGTGTATACAGCACAGGTGGATCATTTTTCTTCTTTCTACTTTGCCAGTAAGGCTTACGCTGCCTTGCCGGTAAAGTTGGAATATTTTAAAGGGATCACTGAACCTGCTGCCAATAAGCTGCACTGGAAGGCTTCCTGCACCGAGAACACCAGCTTTATAGTAGAACGTAGTGCAGATGGCATCCACTTTAGCCAGGTAGGTATCGTACAGGCTACTGTGGCCGATTGCGGTAATCCTTTCCAGTTTCCCGATCAGGATCCTCCGGCAGGTAAAGCATATTATCGCCTGCAAATGAAGGAAAGCAATGGAGCTGTTACTTATTCCTCCATTATTATATTGGATCGTGCGCAGGGTCAATCCTTGACCATACAATTGACGCCCAATCCCGTAACAGGTTCCAACGCCATCTTTAGCCTGTATTCACCTGGCACTATAACCTTGCCTGTATCCATCTATGATGCCACCGGCAGACTGGTGATGCGTGCGCAATGGCAGTTGCAGAAAGGTAGCCAGACCAGAATGATGGATGTGCAAAAACTGCTGCCAGGTGTATACCAGGTGGTATTCCAGGAAGGAGCAGCAATAAAGCCCATCCGTTTTGTACGGCAATAAGGAAATGTCAGCCTGAGCCTGTCGAAGGCGTCTTAAGGAGGCGCCCTTTAGGGACAGGCTCACCCTCACAAATCATTTAAATATGCTTACCTTAGGCCCCCTTCATAAGTAATACCGTGGTATAACTTTTAAGCTGGAGGTGTTTGGCTGATGAACGACAAATTTGAAGCGCTGATCGATAGTTTCATGGGTAATGGGATTGGGTTGTGTGAGCATTTTCTAACGCAGGAATTAGCTGACCACTTGCAGCAAAACTTACTCAACCTCGACGGGGATCAGAAGATGTATGCTGCCGGGATAGGTAACAGCGTGGTAAAGGATCATACCCAGAAGAAAAGAGGAGACAAAATATACTGGCTCGACAAGAAGAACAAGGATATCCATGAATTGGCTTTCCTGGACCAGGTAGAGCAGTTTATTGATTACCTCAACAGAACCTGTTATACCGGTATCAATGCCTATGAATTTCATTATGCCTTGTATGAAACGGGCAGCCAGTACCACCGGCACAAAGACCAGTTCCAGAACAACCAGGACAGGAAGTTCTCCCTGATCAATTATTTGAACACCGGTTGGGAAGAAAAGGATGGGGGAGAGCTGATCATTTACACTGCGGATAGTTCCCAAAAGATATTGCCCACCATGGGGAGGGCCGTCTTTTTCAAGAGCAGCGAACTGGAACATGAAGTATCCCTTGCCTCCCGGCCACGCATGAGTATTACGGGATGGCTAAAGAGTGTCTGATCCATTCATATAGATACTATGGAAAGAAGCGGTGAACATTCACCGCTTCTTTTTTTTAAAAAACCGGATGGCAAAATCTCCTGTATAGTTCTTATTATTATGATGGTAAACTGGCGCCCTTTCCAATTATTTTAGACCGGGTGCCGATATCGATGGTCCTTATTATATGGTGAAGCCACTCTATACTATCCGCAACAGCTATAAAAACAATGTTACCGGCAGCAGCAAAAGCTGAATCGGACTACACTTACATTTGTTGTACCGTATTCCTTCTTTTGACAGGGAATAATAAACAAGTCAATTGCAGGACATTCGATTACGGGAAACCCCTCGTTTTTTTTACGGGGTATGTACCCGGATAATCACGGTTTTTTAGATATATATCAACGTGATCCATTTCCGGTAAGTTGGTTTGTTGTATTTTCATGCCATAACGCTTATCCCTATGACATTGATCACAAGTACCGAAGTAAAGAAGTTTCTGGAAGCGGCTACGCCACAAACTTCCTCCCGTATGAAAGCTATTGCTGAAGCGCGCACTGCCCACATGGACTTTAATAGTCTATACAAGTATGTGAGCACCCAGTACAACGACAATATTCCTCCTGATGTATTACAGTTACTGCAGGAAGAAGCACAATATTTCGCCGCCAGGTACAATGCCGATGCCAACGGAAAATAGCATCGCATCAGTATAGGCCAACGGTTTCCATCCATCCTATAGATAATACTTACCTGTAGAAGGCTTGTCGCACAAGAAACTTTCTACAGGTATTTTTTGTTTAAAAACCGGTGCCGGAATACCCATTCCCCATAGATTATATAGTAATATTTTTATATGCTATGGTGGCCTTATTTATAGTTGATTTACAATCATTTAAGAAAAAAAAGAGCTTGTTATTGCATACCTGCAAACTCATTCGTTACTTTGTTCTATGCAACAGTCATCAATTTCATATGAATACGAGCGTATTGCAGATATAAAACGCTTGAAATTTATCGCGGAAAGCCTTGGAAAGGCCATTCCTGCGGGTGGGAACATCCTGGATGTGGGATGTGGTAATGGTGTGATCAGCAGGCACTTAGGCCAGTTTGGCTATAATGTGCTGGGCATCGACATCAGCGAAAAGACCATCGAAGTGGCCAACAGCAAAAACACTCTTCCCAATGTAAGGTTTGAAGTGATCAGCGCCGAAGACCTCATTGCCCAGGGCAAGCAGTTCGATGCCGTGATTTGCAGTGAAGTACTGGAGCATCTCCACCAACCTGAAATTTTACTGAAAACCCTCTATAAGTCATTGAAAGATGATGGTACCCTGGTGGTCACCGTTCCCAACGGAAAAGGTCCGCGGGAAGTATTTGTGACCAAACCGATGTTGAAGGCCCGCAGCAATCCCAAGTTGCAGAATTTCCTCAACCGGGTAAAGCGGACCCTGGGTTATAAGGGTACCACCGTACAGTCGCAGGCCGATAACCTCGATCACGTGCAGTTCTTCTCCCAAAGCGACCTTGAAAAGCTGGCTGCCGCCAACCGGTTTAAGATCGTTCGCTTCAGCAAGACCAACTTCATTGAGGATGTATTCCCTTTCTCCATGGTTACCAAGCGGGTAAAAGCCCTGCAGGCCCTGGATTGCAAGATCGCCGAAGTGCTGCCCTACGGCATGACCGGTGGATTTAACACCCTGTGGAAGAAAGTCGTATAAATAGTATATAAGTCGATCTCTTATAGGAGCCCTGCCTGTCCGGCGGGGCTTTTTGTTGGGGTCAGGTTCATACCACATGGCCTACTTGTTTTGGGTTAAGCCGTAGATAAGCCGTATATAAACTGTATATAAGCCGTAGATAAGCTGTCCCTTTAAGAGGCGGCTTATCTACGGCTTACCTACGCTTTTTGTATATTTTACATATATGTTATCTGGAAAAATGGTAGCAATAAGGCACGGCCCAGGGGTGAAGCATTCAAACAGAAGAGCAGGTATTACCAGCGGCTTGCCGTCTTGAATGAAAGGCGCTACATTTAGTGCTATGAAGTTTGTACGCATAAGGGCTATGCTTCTTGGACTGGCAGTCATTGCTGTAAGTACAGTTTGGGGTCAACAGCAACAGCCAAAGGAGCCCTTGGAAATAAAGAGCCTGTTCAATCCTCAGGTGGTGTTGATCAGTGGTAAACCAACCATGTATTATGAACTGCACCTGTTGAATAGTTCAGGCGATTCCCTGTTCCTGCAATCACTGTATATAGCAAACCAGGATAGCGCATGGCTGCGCATCATAACGAAAGATGATCTGTGGAAACGATACGGCACGGGAAAGAAGACCAAAGACCCGCAGGAGCTGATCCTTCCTCCCCACGAAAGTGGCATCCTGTATGTGGAAATGAAGGCGCCGGGCAACAAAGCCGGTGCGCTGCTGCACCAGCTTACCTATACAACCATCCGCCATCCCACGGCCGGCCTGCGCACGGCCTCCTTGCCCCTTATCCGGTATGAGCCAGTTACGCCACTGGTAATAGGCCCGCCACTAAGAGAAGGCGCCTGGGCAGCCGTATACGATCCCGCCTGGGAGCGTGGCCATCGTCGTGTAGTATATGCGCCGGATGGTCAAAGCAGGATACCCGGCCGCTTTGCCATCGACTTCATCAAAATGGATGAGCAAGGAAAATATGCCAGCGGCGATGAAAACGATATAAAGAATTGGTTGGGTTACGGCGCCACGGTAATAGCAGTGGCCGATGGGGTAGTAGCTTCCACCCTGAATGATTTTCCGGAGAGTAAAACTTTGTCTGCTCATCCTTCCTGGCCTTCCGAAAAAGCTACCGGCAATTATATCTCCCTCGATATTGGCAATGGACATTTCGCATTTTATGAACACCTGCAGCCGGGCAGCATCAAAGTAAAACCAGGGCAAAAAGTAAAAAAGGGAGATCCTATTGCGGCGCTCGGTTTTACGGGTCAAACTACCGGGCCGCATCTGCACTTTCACATCGCCAATAGCAATTCGCCACTGGGGGCTGAAGGCATGCCCTTTGCCTTTAAAAGATTTACCTTGTTGGGCAGCTGGTCCGATTTCAGTCAGTTTGGCAAAGCGCCGTGGATACCTGCACAGAAGGTAATTGTGAAAGAACGGCCGGCGCCCAATGCAGTGATCAGGTTTCAGCCTTGATCAGCAGTTTATTGTTTACTCTTTCTTAAACTTCCCCGGCGATACCACAATTCGTAATAAAGTCCATCTTTTACCGCTTTTTTTCCATTGTCCTTTGCATGGAATAAGCTCATTTTTGTGATCACAACTGCTTAGCCATTATGCAAACGACGCGATACCCATTTCAGCACGGTTATATCCTGGCCCTGTCATTTATCTCCGCATTGGGCGGCTACCTGTTTGGATTTGATTTTGCCGTTATCTCCGGCGCACTCCCTTTTTTGAAAGAACAGTTTTCCTTTAATGAATATTGGGAAGGTTTTGCCACCGCATCACTGGCATTGGGCTGTGTGATCGGTTGTATCGTGGCAGGCACAGCGGCCGATAAATACGGGCGGCGGCCCGGCCTCATGATCGCGGCTTTCATCTTTTTAGTGTCTTCCCTGGCCATGGCTTTCTCCGCCACCCGCGGCGTGTTTATCAGCGCCCGTTTTGTGGCCGGTATTGGTGTAGGCATGGCTTCTATGTTGTCGCCGCTTTATATTGCAGAAATAGCTCCCGCAAAGATCCGTGGCCGGATGGTGGCTATCAACCAGCTCACCATTGTGATCGGCATCCTCATTACCAATATTGTAAATTATTCATTGCGCGATCATGGACCTGACGCCTGGCGATGGATGGTAGGCTTGGGTGCGGTACCCTCCCTGTTGTTCCTGGTAGGCGTGGCCTGGTTGCCGGAAAGTCCCCGTTGGTTATTGACCAGGGGCCGGGACCAGAAAGCAGCCAATATTCTTTCCAGGATCGGTGGTACCGACTACGCCAGAGATACCATGCAATCCATGGCCAATACCGTGAAAAGCATGGTTAAAGTAAATTATGCTTCCGTATTGGAAAAGTCTGTATTGCCTGCTGTAGTGATCGGTATTGGCCTGGCAGTATTCCAGCAGTTCTGCGGCATCAATGTGGTCTTCAATTTTGCCACCACCATCTTCGAAAGTGTAGGTTTTAGTCAGGATGACCAGTTAAAGCAAACTGTATTCGTGGGCATCATCAACCTCGTATTTACTTTCCTGGCCATGTGGCAGGTAGATAAGCTCGGGCGAAAACCCCTGATGCTTTTCGGGGCAGCAGCACTGGCTGTCTTATACCTGGTGAGTGCTTTCTTACTACAACAAAGATCACCGGCAGCTGCCTGGTCACTACTGGCCGCCATTGCCACCTATGCCATGTCCCTCGCACCCGTAACCTGGGTCCTCATATCAGAAATATTTCCCGATAAAGTGCGGGGTGTAGCCACCTCAGTAGCCGTTATCTCCCTCTGGTTGTCTTATGCCTTGCTGGTATTTACTTTTCCCATCCTCGCCAGGAAGATGGGCGCCTTCACCCCCTTCTATATCTACGCAGGAATTTGTGTAGCAGGGTGTTGGTTCGTATGGCGCAAAGTGAAAGAAACAAAAGGTAAATCATTGGAAGAACTCGAGAATATATTCACCGGGCATTAAGAACAGGCATTAATGGTTGCTATCAATGGGAATTATAAGCGAAAGCAAATTCCCGGGCAAAATCAGCAAAGCTTCGTTGGCCAACTACTTCATGCGTATTTTGTTGGTAGTGTTTGTCCAGGATGCCTTCACGAATGGCGATGCCCATGTCTACTATATAATGTTGGGCAGCATCGCGGGAAAAACCATTTTGCACCAGGGCTGCCAACAATTGCTCATCGGGGAACTGTACCCACTGCAGACCGGGTTTGCCAATAGCCTGGCCCAATAAGGCAGCTGCTTGTTTGCCATTCATTTTATCGCTCACAATGTATTTGATGTTCCTGCCTTTGAAGTGCAGTTGATGCAAAGCATCGGCCGCTGCTTCGGCAATGTCCTGTGGATGCGATAGATACATGGTGGCTGTTTCATCAAAGTTGTTGCCAATAATGCCCTGGTGTTTGATGAGGCCGATACTGCCATAGAAGTTGGAATAAAATCCGCCGGGCCGTAAGTGTAATACATGGGTATTGGGCAAAACGTCGAATGGAGCTTCCAGGTTTTGGTATCCTGTAAGCGGCCCTGTGCCTGCGAGGGGCGAACCTGAACTACTTAGGTTTACCACATATTGCACACCGGTTTGCTCAAGGGCCCTGGCATAATGGGCGCCCACCTGCCGGGTGAATTGGTTGTAGTCGGGTATACTGAAATTGGGCGGGACCATGGTGTATACGGCGTCGGCCCCTTCAAAAGCTTTTACCAGGAAATCAATATCCTCTACGGAGCCAATAGCAGCCCTTGCTTGCAGTGCTTCAATGGCTGTTACCTTTTCAGACTTGCTGCTGATGACAGTTACCTGGTGTCCTTTGGCGGTTAAACTACTGGTAAGGGGTTGGCTGATATTGCCCAATGAACCCGTGATAGTGATCTTCATATGTTGTACTTTAATTAGTCAGTTTTTATTGCAGGAACAAAGGTATCTTTATACTTACTTTTATACCAGTACTTACCCCAAAGTGTGTATCCTTATGGCTAAAGTAAAAGAGAGCTCTACCATTCAGTTGAATAAGCAAACCGTGTTCAAATTGTGCCCGGTCACCTTTGTGATGGAGAAAATAGGCGGCTATTGGAAACCGATCATATTGTTTCATTTATTGTCGGGCAGTAAGCGTTACAGCGAGCTGAAGAAAGCCATGCCACATATTACCGAGAAGATGCTGATACAGCATTTGAAGCAACTGGAAACAGATGACCTGATCGAGCGTAAGGCCATGCCCGTAGTGCCGCCCCATGTTACTTATAGTCTTACCCCGTCGGGCCTGGCATTAAGGCCCGTATTGTATGCCATGGCCAACTGGGCCATACGCGAAGGAAAGAAAAATAAAACGCCATTGTTCAGAACCCTGAAGGAGTTTCCCGTCATGAAATAAAAGAGGCGTTGAGTAGATTGTCAACGCCTTCACGCAT